>DAINSK010000047.1:0-25886 GCA_036741355.1 Chloroflexota bacterium | reverse complement strand
AGGCGGGCTTCGAATGGCGCGAGGCGGGCTGCTCGATGTGCCTCGGCATGAACCCGGACATCCTCGAGCCGGGGGAGCGCTGCGCCTCGACCTCCAATCGCAATTTCGAGGGACGGCAGGGTAAGGGCGGCAGGACCCACCTGGTCAGCCCGCAGATGGCCGCGGCGGCGGCGGTGGCCGGCCACTTCGTCGACATACGGGAGTGGAGGTAGTTCGCCTAACCCTCTTATCCCTTCCCGGTGCGGGAAGGGACGATCGTTGGCAGATGGGGTCGGGTTGGGGCGCAGCGTCGGCGAACCTCACCCCCTTCCCCTCTCCGAAACGGAGAGAGGCGATGATTGGAAGCAGCGAGCGGGCAGGGATGCAGCGGCTTCTGCAGCAACTGGTTACGTATGCAAGCTCCCCTCCCCGCATCGGGGAGGGGCCGGGGGAGAGGTAAACCAATGCAGCCATTTGTTCGTTTTACGGGTCTGGTCGCGCCGCTGGACCGGCCCAACGTCGATACCGACCAGATCATCCCCAAGGAGTACTTGAAGCGGATCGAGCGCACGGGCTTCGGGGAATTCGCCTTCAACGACTGGCGCTACCTGCCGGACGGCTCGCTGAACCAGGACTTCGAGCTCAACCAGCCCGAGTACAAGGGCGCAAGCGTCCTCGTCGCGGGGCGCAACTTCGGTTGTGGGTCGTCGCGCGAACACGCCCCGTGGGCGCTGCAGGAGTTCGGATTCCGCGTGTTGATCGCGCCATCGTTCGCCGATATCTTCCGCAACAACTGCGCCCAAAACGGCATCCTCACCATCATCTTGCCCGAAGAGCAGGTGCAGACGCTGATCGAGAACGCCCAGGGCAATCCCGGCTACTCGCTAACAGTCGACCTCGAAAAGTGCACGATTGACGACAGTCGCGGTTTCCAGACGTCGTTCGACGTCGATTCGTTTGTCCGCGAGCGCCTGCTTAAGGGCCTCGACGAGATCGGCATGACCCTCCAGCGCGACCCCTCGATCACGGCCTTCGAGCAGAAGCGCCCCGCCTGGCTGACGCCCGCGGTTGCGTGAACCGTGTCTTCGGCCATCTTCGTGCGACACGGGAAAGTCCCGGCGTTCGACTAATGCGATCTCGGTCCGTGCGTACGGCATACTTTTCCCGAATGCTAAGGGCAGGATGGCGCTAGGATCGCGATTCGGTACGCGAGGTGGCAGGACTGCGGGACGCTCCACGCGGTCCGCACCCACACCCACAGATCGCCCCTCTCCCCCAACATTGGGGCGGATCTCTGCCATCAGGCGCTCCAAAGATCGATGCCCAACTCCGCCAGCACTTCGGCGGTGTGCTGGCCGGCCGAGGGGATGGCACCGGACGGAGTCTCCCAACCCGAGATGTTGTCGAAAGGCGACTTCAGCAGCTCGACCTCGCCGGCCTCGCTGGGGACCTTCATCCATCGTTGACGGGCGGCGTGCTGCGGGTGAGTGTGGAGCATGGCCGCGTCGCGGAACTCGCCGAACGCTACCCCTGCCCGTTCCAGTCGCGCGATTGTCTGAGCGGCTCCCAGGCGGCCGAACACCTGCTCAATGATCTCGCGCAGCGCCTCACGGTTACGCGAACGCAGCTCGTTGGTAGCGAAGCGCGGATCGTTCACCAGTTCGGGACCTTCCAGCACCGTCTCGCACAGGCGAACCCACTCACGCTGGTTTTGTACCGCAATGCCGACCGCGCCATCCTCACCGCAGCGGAACGGACCGTACGGTGCAATATAGTTGTGAAAGAGGCCGGTGCGCCGGTACTCGCCTCCGTATTTCGTCGTCAGCATCGGCACGCCCATCCACTCACTGGTCGCGTCAAATAATGAGATGGAAAGCTCATTTCCCTGGCCGGTCCGTTCCCGCTCGTACAATGCGGCAAGCACCGACGAAAACACGTACATTCCGCCGGCGATATCGACGATCGAAATGCCGATCTTTGCGGGCTCTTCCGGCGTGCCGGAAACGCTTGCGGCGCCGGTCTCGCCCTGAATGAGCAGATCGTAAGCCTTGCGCGTCACATACGGTCCCGACTCCCCGTACCCGGTGAGGCTGCAGTAGATGAGCCGCGGATTCTTGCTCCGAAGCATATCTGCGCCCAGCCCTGCTCGTTTGGCCGCGTCGGGTCCAAGGTTCTGGACGAATACGTCGGCCGAGGCAGCCAGCTTCAGCGCCGCGGTGAGCCCCGCGGAATCCTTCAGATCAAGGCACACGCTCCGCTTTGCCCGGTTTAACCAGACGAAGTTGACGCTCAAACCCTGCACCGCCGAATCGTAAGAACGGGCAAAGTCGCCGCCGTCGGGCCGCTCGATCTTGATCACGTCGGCGCCCAGATCGGCGAGGTGCCGGGTCGCCAGCGGCACAGCGACTGCCTGTTCCAGGGCGACGACGCGTACGCCGCTCAGTGGCAACATGGGGTCCCCCATTACGTACTAACGCCCTTGCGCTTTGTGGCCGCCACGCTTCGGCAGCGCGTCGCGGCGGATCAGTTGTTCGTCCAGCCGCTCGTCGGCCAGGCGCAAAATACCCACCTTCTCCAGTTCGTGGGCGACGTCCAGCAGTTGCAGGGCGCCGAGATTTGCCTGCTGGAGTTGCGCTAGGAGCTGGTCGACAAGCGCCTGCAGCGCCTCGTCACGTCGAAACTGCCGGGACATTTGGTGCCTCCTGGGGGTAACCCGACGGCGGATGGCGGGCAGCGCTGGCGGCATACCGCGATGTGGCTACTGCCGCCCGCGGATCATACGCAGATAGCGCTCGGCAGAGCGCTCGACGCTGCGGGCGCCGTCCAGCGCCACGACGCGGCCGTTCCACGCTCCGTAGATGCGCTCGTAGTCGTACGGCCTCACCGTGTCGACGATCCGTTCGATCGCGGCGGCCGAAAGGGGAATGAGGTTGGGATAGCTATACATGAAGCTGACGTGGCGCCGATCCATCACGACGGTGATCGTGTCGCCGCTGAGGATCGCGCCGCGACCGTCTGCTCCGGCCGCCCAATGCAGGACGGCCGCGCCTTCGAAGTGCCCGCCCGGATTCAGGAGCGTGACGCCTGGCAGGACCTCGCGCGCTGCTCCCTGCCACAGCTCGACCGCCGGCGACGATCGCTGAACCCATTGCTCATCGGCGGCGTGGACGTACACCGGACAGTCGAAAGCGTCGCTCCAATCGATCATATTGCCGTAGAAGTGAGGATGCGAGAGCGCGATCGCCTGCACACCCCCCAGCTTCAGCACCGCCTCGACCGTTGCATTGTCGAGGTAGCTGACGCAGTCCCAGAGCACATTTCCGGCCGGCGTGCGGACCAGCAGCGCTCGCTGGCCGATCGCGAACGAGGGGCGTGTGCCGATGCTGATGAGCCCCGGCTCCTCTTCCTGCATCTCGTTTGCCCGTCCGTCGCCGGCCATCGCTTCGCTGGTGGTCCACTGCTGACCGCCCCAGCCGACGTACTGGCGCTCGTCCTCACAAATGGGGCAGCGGTCCGGCGGCGTGTCGCGCGGCGGGGCCTGCACACCACAGGTGCGGCAGATGAAAGGGGTCATCCAGGTCTCCTACAAGCAGGCTGGGCGATTTCGGAGAGTGGCTTTCGACCATCGCCAGTATCGGACGATTGAAGATTGCTGTCATCCCGGACGCGCCAGGCGAGAATTCCTCCGTCTAGCGACACAAAGAAGCATCCCCGCACATAGGAAATGCCCGTAAGGATGATGCAGGACGCGAGATCTCCGTGATACTTGTAGATGCGGTGATCCCGTCGTGCCGTGAAGTGTGCGCTGCTCAGCCTACCCGCAAAGCGGCGTAGAAGATTGGGGAAGCCATGAAGGTCGAAGATTTCAAGAAACTGGCCGTGGTCAGCATCGATAGCGGCGCCAAGTTGGGATATGTGGGCGACCTGCTGTTCGACACCGAAAACCTGGCGGTGGCCGGTTTTCACGTCAAAGGGGATGGCCACCAATCCCTTCTACCCATGACCGAGGTCCACAGTATCGGCAGCGACGCGATCACGGTGGAGAGCGACGCCGCGATGCGCGCCAGCTCAGCGGAGAGCGCGCTCGCGGCAATGCCCGGTATCGATCGCATGAGGAAGCTCAAGGTCGTCGACGAAGCGGGCAACTACATCGGCGGGGTGAAAGACGTAGACATCGACGTCAAGACCGGCAAGATCATCGAAGTCGAGACGCACGAAGGCGGCGTGCTCGGTATCGGCGCCACCACGGTGACTATCGCCGCCACGGACATCCGCAGCATTGGCGACGAAGTCATGGTCGTTGCCCAGGCTGCCCTCACCAAGGCCCCTGAAGAAAAGGCAACCTGAACCTCATACACGATCACTTGGAATTGTGCGGTCGAAAGCGAAACGGACACCGATGACATCGGCGTCCGTTCCGTATTCTTCGTTGCGGGCGACCGCCCGCGTTGAGGCCCTATCAAGCAAGTGGTGTGCCGGCGAGGAACTCGGCCAGCATCCATCCCTGGCCGAACACCGGGCTCGACACCTGGAACCAGTCCTCCCCGGCCACTTCGATCGGACCGTTTTCGAGCTGGAATGGCGTGCCCGAATCCACGCAGGCGCTATACGAGGCGTCGCGGGACGGCGTTTCGCGCAGGCTGAGGCACCCCGTCGGCACACTGGCGAACACGACCTGCGCTGGTTCGAACGTCACCGCGTTGCTGCAATCATATGACGGCGGGCTGTCGGCGTCGGCGACGCGGCCGGCCCCCACCCAAAGATAGCTGGCGCGTGAATAGACCCGGTACCAGCCGTCCTGGGAGCCGGCGACCGACAGCGTCTCGCCGCACGCGGCGAGGTAGACGATCGTCGCCTCGGACGAGGGCTGCCTACGGAGCGCTGCGCCGTACTGTTTCGTCACCACGACGACCTGCGGAACCGCCGCGGCAGCGCGGGCAGCCGGTGCTGCTTTATTCAACCCCGCCGCGACCAGGGTAAACATAAGTAGCGCAAGAGCGAGCCGTCGCATATTCGAGCCTCCCGGAGCTTCTGCCGCGAGCATCCCACTCTAACACGAACGGCCGCTGTACCCGGTTGCACGCGGGGACTGTGATCTTGCCTACGGAGGCGGCCTCACTGTGTACCCGGGATCAACCCCATTCTGGTCCCCGCTGCGCGGGACGCGAACGGGGTCGCGGTCAGGTTATCGACCCATGTCGAAGTCAAGGACCGTCTCGAGCGTGCCGGCATCTATGCCACCAGCATCAACCAGCAGTGGGGTGAGCTCGGCAACGTGGGGCCCACCAGTTCGTTTTCGCCAGAGATTATGCGGCGGGGGCGGCCCGCCCCCGGCTGGGGAGAACATACGCGAGAGGTACTGCTTGAGATGGGGCTATCGTCTGATGAAGTCCAGACCTTGTTTGACCAGGGAGTTGCCGAGTAGAACCTGCTAGGTTGGTCTTGGCTCAAGATGCGCAGCATAACGCGGGCGACAATTTTGGCAAGCCGAGGGGAGCGGTGAGAGAAAACCGCATTACCCTTGCATTTGCACCAGGTTCCCCGATTGGTACTGCCGCAGGCCAAGTGCGAAGACGGCGCGGGCAGCAACCACTGCTGTGACTGCGACGGCCAGAATGCCGAGCACCGGCAAGATGCCCGGGTGGCGGATCGCGTCTACTGGAAGATGGCCCAGCATCGCGGCCGGGATCACGGTGAACGTCAGCACTTTCACCCAGCCCTGGAAGATGCTTCCGGGGTAGGTGCTGAAGTTCATGAGCGCCGCACCCGCCTGTGTCGAGAACGTTTCCGCATTGCCTGCCCAGAACGCGAGCGAGCCTACGATAACCATGTACGACACGAAGATGGCGCAGCCGGTCAGCGAGACCACCAGGAACAGCAGCAACCGCAGCGGCGTGAGGGCGCCGGCTGCAAGGAAGGCGATCAACCCGAACAGCACATCGCCCCACGACGATGTGCTCATGCGGCTCACCAGCACGTGCAGCAGCGCGTTCTTCGGCAGCGCCAGGTAGTAGTCAAGCTGTCCGCGGCTGATCAGCATCGCCAGCCGCTGGCAGTTGCCGAACACGCCGGTACCCAGCCCGAAAGCGACCGCGACCACGCCCCACAACCTGAGCACGTCGGCAAGCTGCCAACCAGCCAGGTGTGGGAAGCGCAGGAAAAACAGCCACCAGAAAAAGATCATGATGACGTCGTTCAGCATCATCCCGATCGTCTGGGAGAGGAACGCGGCGCGGTACTCCATTGCGGCTGAGAGGTTCAGCCGTACGTAAGCGGCCACGAAGTCGATGGTTCGCCCCATGACATCTACCCTCCGTTGATGTTCAGCCGGCTCACGCCGCCGCGGTAGACGAGCGCAGCAATTCCTCCGAGCAAAGCAAGCCAGGCAAGCTGCGTGACCAACGTGCCTGCTACCAACCCGGCGTCGAAACCGGTCGTCAGCCGCGCGGGCGCGTAAGCAATAGCGCTGAACGGCAGATGCGATGCGACCTGGCGCAGCCCATTCGGAAAGAGCGCCAGCGGCAGGAAGAGCCCGCCAAGGGTAAACGTGAGCTTCTGGTAGATCCAGAAAAAGGCGTACGTATCCTCGAACCAGAAGGCGAGCAGTCCGATGCTCAGCTCGACGGCGAAGTTGAGGCAGATGGCGAGCAGCACCGCGACCGCAACGATCGGCCAGCCGCCGATCGCCAGGTGCGGCTTGCCGGCCAGCGCGAAGGCGAGCGAGGCGCCGACGGCGAAATTGACCGGCAGTAGCAGCACCGTGTTACCCAGGTACTGGGCGAAGTGGAAAAGCGCGTAGTTATAGGGCTTCGCGAGCGTATAGGCCAGGTCGCCGCTCTTGACCTCCAGGTCTACCTTGTCGAACGTGCGCGGGCTGCTCATCACGATCGTCTCGGTCAGAACGAGATACCAGACCATGCGCGGCAGGTCGTACCCCGCAAATTAGCTCTGCGACGAGACGTTGAACGTCACCTTCCATAGCTGAATGAAGACGAAGATCACGACCGCCATGAAGCCGGCGCGCGACAACGCATCCAGCGGATACGCCAGCCCGCTCTGGGCGGTAACGAGCAACACTTCGCCGTATTTGCGTAACGTCGCCATTCAAAGACCTCTTATCACCGTTGGGCCGCCAGCCCGAATCCAAGCTCCCCTTCCTCCGTCACACATGAGAGGGGCTAGGGGTTAGGTCTCCCACGACTGCCGGGCTGCGCGCCCGACTGCCCGCCGCGTAGATCGCGGCGATCACTTCGTCGAGCGGCGGCTCTTCGATGGTGAGGTCGGCGATGCGATAGGCCGAGACCAGCCCGCCGATGACGCGCTCCATCGGTTCCCGATCGGTATCGACCTCGAGGCGGAGTCGGAACGGGCCGGCTTCGATGACCGTAACGCCGGTCATGGCGGGCGGCGCCGCGGCCTCTGCGAGCTTGAGATCGATCACTTTGTGGCGCAGAAACGCGCCTTTGAGCCGTTCGAGGCTATCGTCGAAGATGAGCGAGCCGTGATTGATCACCAGCACGCGGCTGCACACCTGCTCGATGTCTCCCGCGTCGTGGGAGGTCAAGAGCACGGTGACCGCTTCTTCCTCGGCCAGCGTGCGTACAAGCGCACGGATCTGTTGCTTGGCAACGACGTCCAGGCCGATCGTTGGCTCGTCCAGCAGGATCACTTCTGGCCGGTGCAACAGGGCGGCCGCGATCTCGCACCGCATCCGCTCACCCAGGCTGAGGCGCCGCACGGGAACGTGCATGTAAGGCGCGATCGCGAACAGGTCGACTAGCCGCTGTAACCGCTGATCGTACGCGCGCCGGTCTAACTCGTAGATGTGGGACAGCAGCCGGAAGCTGTCGGCCGGCGGCAGGTGATACCAGAGCTGCGAGCGTTGACCAAACACCGACGCGATGCGGAAGACCAATCGTTGCCGTTCGCGCCAGGGAGTAAGCCCGAGCACGCTCGCCTCGCCGGACGTCGGGTGCAGAATGCCGGTCAGCATCTTGAGCGTGGTCGATTTTCCGGCGCCGTTTGGCCCAATGAAACCGACGACTTCACCGCGACCGATGCGAAAGCTGACGCCGTCCACCGCGGCTACGGTCGTGTAATTCGGCTTCCATAGCGCCTGGATGCTGCCGGCCACACCCGGCTGTTTCTGCTTGGCTCGGAACGTCTTGCTCAAATGGTTGACCACGATCGTGTCCACATCGACCTCCTATGGAGCGGGAAAACACAAAAACGCCACGGACCCGGCGTCCGTGGCGTTTGAGATGGCTTACAACCCGAGTTGGGCTAGCTGCTACCGTCCTCCAACGTCCAATCGGACGCCTCCATCGCTCCAATAAGGAGCGCGGCGGTCGATACGATCGCCATGTGGTCGAACCGGTAGGTATGCACGGTAGCTTCCGTTCTTCGTGCCAACTTCGTAGCCGAACAGTAGCAGGCATCCGGCCGCAGCGTCAAGGCGCCTACCCCTTCCACCCCCGACCCCTCCTTCCCCGAAACAGGGAAGGAGGGGAGCTATGACGGTGGGATTGGTGGCCGAATCAGGATCAGTCACTCCCTCGAAGTGGCGATAGCATTTGTGCTACCGGGGCTACCCGAGATGGCAACCCTGGATTGCCCTTCCCCTGCCTCGGGGGGAGGGTCAGGGATAGGGGTCAGCGGGCCGTGAACCGCACCGGCATGTGCTTTATGCCGCCGATGAAATTCGAACGCAGCCGCTCGACCTCGCCTGCCAACTCGATGTCGGGCAACCGCCGCGTCAACTCTTCGAACATCACCCGCAGTTCGAGCCGGGCGAGGCTGGCGCCCAGGCAGAAATGCTCGCCGATGCCGAAAGCGAGGTGCTCGTTCGGGCTGCGCTCGATGTTGAAGCGGAACGGCTCGGGGAAGACTGACTCGTCGCGGTTGGCCGACGGATACCACATGATCAGCTTCTGGCCCTTGCAGATCTGTTGCCCTCCGACTTCGGCGTCTGCCGTCGCAACCCGCGCCATATGCAGCACCGGCGAGGTCCAGCGCAGGATCTCCTCGATTGCCCCGGGCAGTAATGCCGGATCGGCGAGCAACTTCTGCCGCTGCTCGGGGTGCTGCGCCAGCGCCAGCATGCCCCCAGAAGTCGCGTTACGCGTCGTCTCGTTGCCCGCCACGATCAGCAGGAAGCAGAAGAAGAGGAGTTCCTCGTCCGTCAACACGTCGCCTTCGATGTCTGCATCGACCAGCACGCTGAGCAGGTCTTGCTTTGGCTTTCCTCGACGTTGCGCGACCATGGCCGCGAAGTAGCCGAACATCTCCATGCGCGCCCCATATGAAGTCTCGAACGCGTTTGAGCCGGGAGTTTGGTACTCGGGGTCGTCCGCTCCGAGTACCCGGTTGGTCAGATCGAACATCAGCGGCCAGTCCGGCTGCGGAACGCCCATCATGTCGCAGATCACGGCGAGCGGTAGCAGGGCCGCGACGTCCGTCACAAAATCGCACCCGCCACGGCCGGCAATATCGTCGATGATGCGCGTCACGATGTGCCGCACGTGCGGTTCGAGCGTAGCGACCCTTCGCGGCGTGAAGCCCTTATTCACCAGCCGGCGTAGACGGACGTGCCGCGGCGGGTCGGTGGTGATCATCATCGTGCCGTGTCCGGCCTCGGGGTCCGGCTGGTCGACGTTGTCTCCCGCGGTGATGCCGAGGCCGGAGATGAACGTGTTCGGGTCACGCGACACGCGGATGATGTCGTTGTAGCGCGTGATCGCCCAGAAGCCGGGGAACGGTCCCCAGGGTTCGTGCCAGTAGACGGGGGCCTTCGCGCGCAGCAACGTCCACTTTTCGTGTGGCAATCCCTGAACATACTGTTCGGGGTCGATGATGTTGACGTTGTCCACGCCCGGTTTCGTGGCTAGGGTCATCGAGGGCCTCCGTGCCGCGTGCTGTGGCGGCTGACTAGTTGTCTTCTACGATGGAGATCGCCTGGCGGGGGCATACCCTCACGGCCCGCTCGACCGCTGTACGCCACTCCTCCGGAGGACGTTCCACGATCACGCGCGCCTGGTCGTCGTCTCCGAGCTCAAATACGTCGGGCGCCGCTTCCAGGCAGCGGGCGTTGCCTTCACACCGGTCCGGATCGACGACCACCCTCACGGCGTCCTCCCATGTCAGACATGTTGGTGAGCAGTATATACGGCCGGTGATGCAATGGTGTCGCCGCAACCGACCGCGTAGGCACTACACCAGGTTGCGCGGCGAATGCCGGCGATATTCGGTCCCAAGCTCGCGGACGCCCGCATAGTCAGCGGCACTGAACACCGCTTTCCGCCATCAACTGGTGTTCAGGAGTGAGCTCGACGCGCATTTCAAGACCAAGGGCATCCATGACATCGAGGACGGTTTTCAAGGTCGGGTTGCTCGTTCCGGACGTCAACAGCCGGCGTAGAGCGGCCGGGTTGATGCCGGCGCGCTCTGCAACCTCTACTTTCATGAGCCCAGTCTCCTGGCGGCGGGCCTCGATCATCTGCAGTAATTTCTGAACCCGCGCGATCGATCCCTTTGTCCGCCGATAGCGCGCCCGAAACTCCGGGCTCTGCAGCCTGCGCTCGCGTATCTGATCGAAACGACTGGGTTGCTCTTCCATCAGAAATCCTCGTGCCATACCTCATGTGTAGCATACATGCTACACACCTCAATGCGCAGGCGCGTCGCGGTGCCGTGCAGGTAGCATAGTGGCGGAATCGTTCTGCCTGATTCACGAAGCCTCAATGTTCCAGCCCCCGTTTGCATCCACGGCCACGGGATTGAAGGGGCAAGAAGTGTGAACCAACTCGACATGATCCTCAGCCTGCACGCTTGGGGGCATGAAGCAGCCGTTTCCGGGGCCGCAGAACCGACGACGGCGGATCGCGTCGTCAGTGGCATGACCGACGCGCAGCTTCGTTTCCAGCCCGCTCGCGGCGCAAACCCGCTGGTATGGCTCATCTGGCACATGGCGCGCATCGAGGATGTGGCGGCAAACCTTTTCGTTGCCGGCCGGTCGCAGGTTCTCGATGAGGCGTGGATGGACAGACTCGGCGTATCCCGACGCGACGTTGGCACGGGCATGTCGGACGCGGACGTAGTGGAGGTCAGTGGCGCGATCGACGTTACCGCTCTGCGCGCCTATCGAGTGGCGGTGGGGCGACGAACGCGGGAGATATTTCGCGGACTGAGCAGCGCCGACCTCGACGTGGCGGTCGACGCATCGCGGGTGCGGGGGCTGCGCAGCCAGGGCGTGCTTGGAGATAGAACGGACTGGCTGGAGGAAGCGTGGCTCGGCAAGCCGCTCGGCTTCTTCGTCAGCATGACCGCGACCGGGCACAACCTTGTCCACTTCGGGGAGGCGTGGTGCGTCCGCAGCCGGATGGACCCGGGCAGTAGCCGTTGATCAGGCACAGCCGGCCGTTCCCGCAACATGTTTGGTCAACATCACCAGACCTACCGGAGTATGATGCAAGTATTACCAAAATAGGAAGCAGACAGTCAGTAGAGTCGTAAAGATCACAATCAGCCTGCCGGACAATATGCTTGCAGCTGCAGAGCGGGAGCGCAATGAATGCGGCCAAACGCGCTCTGCCTTTTTCAGGCAAGCGATTGATGCCTGGCTCACAAAGCAAGCAGAGCGGCAGGCGGTGGCCCGCTACATCGAAGCATGTCGCTCTCAACCGGAAACGCCCGAAGAGATCGAGGCGGCCGACCAAGCGGCGTCCATTTTGGCGCAGGAGCCGTGGGAGTGAGGCGCCAATCGCAACAGTAGCGCCGGTGACGACCCGCATCAGGCATATTGCAAGCGAGGTTGAGCTCGGCCCGGCGGACGGCCTTCCGCGGCGCTGCGTTGCCAACCTCGATACGATTACGACCATCCCTACCCCTCGGCTAACGGAGCAGATAACGAGTTTAAGTCCGACCAAGCTTCTGACGGTCGAGGCCGCCATTCATTTTGTCCTGGGATTGACCTGCTGCGTACGCTGGCGGTACTAAGCGTCCGGTTGCCCCAAACGCAGGCTTGCCTAACTCCACTAGTTAGGTAATACTAACTTCGTCAGTATTTGGAGCGCGCCGTGGGGACGCGGCGCTCGTTTCCGGACGACTGCCAGGTGACCGGCCAGCGGATGGGCGCCCGGGCCGGGCTGAACACCGTCAAGGCCGATGGAGCGTGAACGCCCGACCTCAGCTGCTGGTGCCGCAATGAATCTGGCTTCCACGGTGCTGCTCGGCGCGATTGCCGGTTTCACCATTTACATCGGCTTGCCCGTCGCGCGCATTCGCCACTCCCGGCCGGCGTTGCAGGCGTTCCTGAATGCCCTCGCCACCGGCATTCTGGTGTTCCTGCTTTGGGACGTACTCACCAAGGCTACCGAGCCGATTGACACCGCCCTCAGCGCAGCGAAACAGGGGGATGCACGTGAGTTCGTTGCGCTGCTCGTCATTTTTGCTACCGGTTTCGGGGTTGGCTTGCTGGGCCTTGTGTACTTCGAGCGCATCGTCATCCGTCGCAGTGCACAACGAGCACGCGGTAGCGACGTCGCGCCCACGCAACTGGCCCTGATGATCGCCGTCGGCATCGGCCTGCATAACTTCTCCGAGGGGCTCGCGATCGGGCAATCAGCGGCGTCCGGGGCTATCGCGCTCGCCACCATCCTCATCATTGGCTTTGGGTTGCACAATGCGACCGAGGGGTTCGGTATCGCGGCCCCACTCGTCGCGGTGAACGTACGCCCGTCGTGGGGGTTTCTCGGAATCGCTGGGCTAATTGGCGGAGGACCAACGTTCCTTGGCACCGTGCTCGGCTACAGCCTGCGCTCTCCGGAAATGTTCGTCCTCTTCCTGTCGCTCGCGGCAGGCTCCATTCTCTACGTGGTCGCGGAGTTGTTGCACGTCGGTCGACGCTTTTCCGCGCGTGAGCTTGCGATGTGGGGTGTCCTGCTCGGCTTCCTCGCCGGCTACGGCACAGACCTCGTCGTGACCTGGGGCGGTGCATGAGGCCGCCTGGCGGCCGTCGGTCTAACGTCAACTAGAATTGCCGGCAACTCTAATTGTCGATAAGCACCTGGGCTACCACGACCCGGATGAAACCTCGCCAACACGTCTGGCGGAGCTGCTGCCGCTTCCTCGCCGGCAGAGGCGTAGCGGATTCTGACGCGAGACGCGCTCCAGCGCACCGAAGTCGAAGCCTACATCGCGCGAGTGGGGCCCATTCGGCGCGGTGCGCGTCAACAATCGCTAGAAACCGCCGGCTTTCATGCGATCGTCGAGCTTCTTGGCGAGTGCTAATACATCGTTCGGACTCGTGACGTCGGTCGTGCCAAACTGTGCGAGGATAACATCGACTTTGCCTCGCCTCCAGAAGACGCTATACACCGTCTGATTCTGCCCGTTGACGGTGATGGTCTCCTTATCGGTCCGGCTCTCGTCGCCGATCTGGGCCGCACCGGCGACGGGCTCTACCGTGACTTTGCCGCTGGCGCAACCGGAGCGCGCCACTTGCTTTTGCAGGTCTTGGATTACCGCCCCTGCCGCACTGCTGGTGGTAAAGCCTTCCAGCCCTTCGACGATCGTATCGCTTGCCGGGGGCGCTGCGGCCGCGACGTTGGTAGGTCCGGGTTTGGTGAAGATGTTTGTATACGATGCCGTCTGGTTGGCGTAGATGATCCCGGCCGAAGCCGCGCTCGCGCTGGTAATTCCGGGCAGGCCCTGGTAGCCGGACGGCAAATCAGTCTCGGTTAGGGCGACCTTCGCCAGGGACGCTTGCAGGCCGGAGTCAGGCGTTCCGGGCTGGCCACTTGGCACGACCGATGCACACGGATCCGTCGTGGTTGCAGCCACCGTAGAGGCTCCCGCCGGTGCATTGCCGGTCCGAGTAGCGCTCGCAACGCCGGTGGCTGTCGTGCCTGTCACCACTGTCGCAGCCGGCACGGTAGTCGCGGGCGCGCTGCCGGCGGCTGCGGCAACGGCGGCGGCCTGCGTCGTGGGTGCCTGGGTGGGCGCGTTGGCTGTGTTGTTCTTGTTTCCGCCGCCGCAGCCGGCAAGTATCAGAGCGACTGCGATCGGCAGGGGCGCGAAGAGCGAGGCGCGAAGCATGGGGCTGTCCTCTCTGCGATGATGCGCACGGGCGCGGGTTCGACCACTCGCGGTACAGTGTACACGCAGCACAGGAACCGGGGATCGTTCGCGGGACGTTTGCGGCCAAGAACCGCAAGCGAGCTCACTGCAACTCCTTACCGCTGTGATCGACTCTGGCAGCTGTCTCGATAACGACCCTTGCCATACATCCCGAACCTGCCTCGAACGTGCCTCACAATAGGCGAGGGGCAACGGTGCACAACCCGTTTCACAATCTATGTCTCGGTGCGAGTCCGCACCGACGACTTGTGAGACGCATCTGCCTACTCAGTTTTAAGGGGCTGATGGTAAACCTTGAGTGCTTTGTGGCTCGGTTCCTTGTCCGCTTGTTGGCGCAGGTGGGAGGGGAGTATCAGAGCGGACGGAAGTCGTCCGCCTGCCGTGTGGTAACCCGCCGGCCGTTCACTGCGAAGGGCCGTGCCGTGCTCTCGGCAGCCTGCTTCGGCAGTGGCAATCCTCTCCCCGCCGCAACGCCTGACATCGCGCGTCCACTCGAGCACGAATCTGAGCACTGATACGAGGGAGGACGTTTGTGGCAGACGAGGACGAGCGCGGCGCCGGGTTGTGGGCGATGGCAGACCTGGCGACGCCCATGGCGGTGCGCGTGGCGGCAACCTTGCGGATCGCTGACCACATCACGCGAGGATTTCGCACCGCCGCGGACCTCGCCGGGGCGGTGAACGCCGACGCCGATGCGCTCGATCGCGTGCTGCGGCATCTCGCCACCGTGGAAGTGCTGAGCCGTGACGCGTCCGGTCGGTACACCCTGACCGCCCGAGGCGAGGCGCTTCGGGATGATCACCGCGCCGGCCTGCGCAGGATGCTGGACATCGAGAGCGCAATCGGCCGCGCCGACCTGTCCTTCGTCCAACTGTTGCACTCCGTCCGCACCGGTGAGCCCGCCTTCCCGGTGCATTTCGGCCGCTCATTCTGGGACGACCTGTCAGCAGACTCGGCGCGAACCGCGTCCTACGACGCACAAATGGGTGCCGACGTCGCGGCCGACGCGCCCGCCATCGTTGCCGCCTACGACTGGGGATCACTGCGACACGTGGTCGACGTCGGAGGCGGAAACGGGGCCCTGCTGACCGCCATGCTGCGCGCGCATCCAACCTTGCGGGGCACGGTGTTCGACCAGCTGGCCACCGCCGCGACCGCGCGCAAGGCGCTGACGGCGGCGGGTCTCGCCGGCCGCAGCGATATCGTGCCCGGCAGCTTCTTCGATCCGCTGCCGCCGGGTGCCGGCGGCTACCTGCTCTCGGCTATCGTCCATGACTGGGACGACGAACCGGCACGCACAATCCTGCGGCGCTGCGCGGAGGCGGCAGTGAACGGCGGCGCGGTGTTCGTCGTGGAGAAGATTGGCGCCGACGGGGAGTCACTACGCACCGGGATGGACCTACGGATGCTCGCCTATTTCGGCGGCAGGGAACGCGGCGTTGCCGAGCTCACCGCTCTGGCCGAAACGTCGGGGCTCAGAGTGGTCGCGGTTCATCCCGCGGGCAGCCTGGCGATCGTGGAACTCACCGCGCTCTGACGACGCGTGCCCGGCGGAGGGTCGACGCGTACGTCAAGCTCGGTTCAGTAGATGGGTGGCGGCATGCTGCTCAATTCCTGAAGCGCCGCTTGCATCGTCTGGGACGCCGATACACGTACGGAATTCCACTGGGCCATGCCGCTTTGCATAACGAACTGACCAACCGCCTCGACGTTAGCGGCCTCGACCACGCTAATCCCCTCGTGTTCAGATGCGAGGACCAGTGGACCTATCAGGATCTTGACGCCGAGTTTCTCGGCCAGCTGCGGAATGGTCGCCGCGCCGCTGACGACGAGATTCCGGATCTTTGAGTTGGACGCTGGGCATTGATCCGACGTGTGAACGGACCGAACGACGTACTGAGGCATCGATTGCTCCTTACCGCACAGCCTCGATCGCGCCCCATACGCAGGCGGATTTGGCTGGCTCCTGCCACGCAACCCTAGTTGATCGCTACGCCACTTGCAACACGCTCGCTGCCATATTGCCACTAAATGTTTCGCGTCGTTGACCGCGATTGCTCCGCCCGCCGATGGCTGGGACGGCGCCGTTAGATTGGTGCCACTGTCTGCTCGGGCACCTCGGTGAACGACCAGGAGAGCATGCGCCCCTGCTCGTAGGGCATGATTCCGTGAAACGTGCGCGGTAACCGGTCGAACACCATCGGAAGCCAGTGCCGGTCGCTTTCCCAGATATTGACCTGCATTAGCCCTTCCAGCGGCACCCACTCCAACGCGCCTTCGTGGTTGCCGGGGAGGAGCGTACCGCTCCAGCGGTCGATGCGAAAGATGAAGGCGAACCATGGTTCGCCGTGCTTACCGAAACCGGGCCAGCTAATCGTGCCGCGCATCGTCAGCTCTTCGACTTCGATCCCGGCTTCCTCACGAATCTCGCGCAGCATCCCCGAAACGACGTCTTCGTCCACGTCTACTTTGCCGCCCAGCCCGTTGAATTTGCCGTAGTGCAGATCGTCCGGTCGCGTGTTGCGATGGATCATCAGCACGGAGCGGCCGTCGGGCGAGAGCACGTAGCCGAGAGTGGCGAGGATCGGGGTGTAGGGCGGCATGGACCGGCTCCTGAGACGGCGAGGCCACGCGGATCCTAGCACGTAGTCGGCAGCGGCAAGCGCTGGTCCTACGGCCTTAGGCGTTGCCGCAGTTGGTAGCGAGACCTATTGGCGGCTACCGGTGTTGAAGTGTTCTGCTGCCACCAGGGCCAGAGTCAGCGCGGAGACTGGCCTCTTTACCACCACGCCCCCCAAACTGAAATGACTACGAGGTCACGATCCTAAGATGGCCGGAATCCTATTTCTGCTCGGAATCGCGATGGCGAGTGCGCTGGTTGTCCAGCGCGTGCGCCTGCCGTACACGATCGTGCTCGTACTCGTGGGTCTGGCGCTCGGATCGGCCGGCGTCCGTCCCGGCTTCGACCTCGACCGCGACCTGATCCTGCACGTCTTTTTGCCGCTGTTGCTGTTCGAGGCTGCGTTGCGGGTGGACCTGGGCGTCTTACGCGAAGCCTGGTTGCCGATCGTGGTGTTGGCCGTTCCGGGGGTTGTGCTATCCACGATGATCGTCGGCGTCGGGCTGCACCTGCTCATCGGTATCGGCCTTGGCTCGGCGGTGCTGTTCGGGGCGCTGATCTCTGCCACCGATCCGGTGGCCGTGCTGGCGGCGTTCAAGCGGCTGAAGATACCCGAAAGGCTCGCCATGGTCGTCGAAGGGGAGAGCGTGTTGAACGACGGCACGGCGCTGGTGCTGTTCACATTGCTTCTACCCGTGGCGAACGGCGCGTCCGTTAACCCTGTGCGGCTGCCGCTGCAGTTCGTCGGTGTGTTGGCGGGGGGATTGGGCGTTGGCGCCGCGCTTGGTTGGCTGGGAGGACAGGTCGTGCGGCTGCTGGACGACCACTTGGCCGAAATCACGCTGTCTGCGCTGATCGCCTACGGCAGTTTTCTGGCGGCGGAGCGGCTCCAGGTCTCCGGCGTGATCGCGACCGTCAGCGCGGGTCTGGTATTCGCGTCGCAAGGCTGGGGCGGCCTCTCACGGCCCGCGCGCGAGCTGTTGGTAGACGTCTGGGAGTTCGGCGCTTTCGTGGGCAACTCGCTGCTCTTTCTGCTGATTGGCCTGAAAGTACATCTGCGCCAGTTCGGCGGAATCTGGGACGATCTATTGTGGGCAGCCGCGATCACCCTGGTGGCACGGTTCGTCGCCGTCTACGGTTTTGCGTTGTTGCTGCGCTGGTTCGGGCGACCGTTTCTGTCGCGCCAGGCGCTGTTGGTAGCCTGGAGCGGCTTGCGCGGCGCGTTAGGAATTGCGCTCGCGTTGAGCCTTCCGGGGGAGCTGGTCGATGGGCAGTTGCTGTTGCGGCTTGCCGCGGGGGTGATCTTGTTCACCCTCTTGGCGCAGGGGCTGACGCTGGAGCCGCTGCTGCGCAGACTCCACCGGAGCACCGGCTGGCCGTCCTGACCGGGCGAGGTATCTGTAGGCTGTTACCCTAATAGCCTGGGTGTGGGCGCGGGTCGCGACCGTCAGGTTAGTCGCGGCGCGAACTCCTGCGGAGGCAGAAATGCTGTCGGAATTTCCGGCCCATGAAATCGAGTTTGCCGGTGTTGGCGCGGAGGCCGCATCGGCGGCTGAGGCGGCCGTTGGACTAGCCGATTTCCTGCGCGGCTGGTGTACGGCACACGCCGACGTCCGCATCCTACAGCTCTCGGTCATGCCCGCTACGCGCTCTGGCGGGGACCGGGGCTTCGGTGCGATGGCGCTCATCGCCTACACGAGGACGACTTTGACCGAACTCGACGCGGCCGTAGCCGTCGCGGCGGCCGTGGAAGAGATTCACGAGGCGCAGGCCGGCGGTGAGGAAGCGGACCAAGCAACCGGGTAGGATCACTAATCGCTGATTCGCCGACCGGCCAGGCATCCAATGGCTTCCTCAGCGCGAGTTTCACGTGAAACAATTGGGGAGGAAACGGTGTATTGACGGCAGGTGTAGAGTGCTTAAGGATGATGCGCGAGAACGCGAAAGCTGGACTATTCTGCGGCGTGCCCGGCGTAACTGGGAATGACCCCCGCTGTCCATCTGCCGCCGGTCGTGACTTCGAGCACGCTGGGAGGAAAGCGAAGTGAGGCTGGGGCGATCACCCGCGACCGCAGCAGTGGCTACTCCAGACCAACTCGCCATGCCCCGGACCTTTTCAAGCAGCCGCCTCCGCAGCACGCTGCGCGGGGAAAAAACCTTCGGCTACGTGCTCATGGCGCCGGTGCTTGTGTACCTCATGCTGTTTCTGCTGTATCCGCTGATCCTGTCTGTCTGGTTCAGCCTCAGCAACGCCTCAGTGGAGGACCCGTTCAGTTCCTGGGCAGGGTTGACGAACTTCACCGACCTTTGGAACAACGACTCGTTCCGGCTCGCGCTCCGCAACTCCTTTATCTTCACGTTCGGTTCCGAAGTCGGGAAGATTCTGCTCGGGAATACGCTTGCGTTTCTGTTGCTGCGCGCGTTTCGCGGGAAGAAAGTCATCCGCGCTCTACTCGTGCTGCCCTGGACGTTGCCAGTCGCACTGACCACGCTCGGCTGGCTGTGGATGTACGATCCGCACTTCAGTGTCGTCAATTGGATGTTCCGCACGATTGGGCTGGGCTACCACCCCAACTGGCTGGGCGAGCCCGTTCCCGCGATGATCGCCGTCATGACGGCGAATATTTGGCGCGGGTTTCCCTTCGCGGCGATCATCCTGCTGGCCGGAATGACCTCCATACCCCAAGACATTATCGACTCAGCAATGGTCGACGGCGCCGGATTCCTTCGCCGCTTCCACTACATCATCGTGCCGATGATCGCGCCGATCCTATTCATCGGCCTGTTGTTCGACCTTGTCTTCACCTTTACCGACCTGAGCGTGGTGTATCTGCTTACCCACGGCGGTCCGGAGAACACGACCCATATCTTGCCCACCCTTGCTTTCCAGAACGGAATCAACGGCGGCAACCTCGCCCAGGGCGCGGCGATCTCGTTGTTCATGCTGCCCGTCCTTGTCGTAGCCGTGGTGTTCATGCTGCGCGTCCTGCGGCGCCGGGAGATCTAAGCGATGGCTCTAAGGGCGCGACTGCAGCACCGCAAAACGCGCGAGTCGATCCTGACGTACGCGGGTCTCGCGATTTTCCTGCTGATCGCGCTGTTCCCGATCTACTGGATGTTGATCACCGCTTTCAAGCAGGACAGCGACCTGATCAACCTCGGCACCGTTCCCTTCTGGTTCGGCCGCAAACCGACACTGCAGCACTTTCAGTACTTATTTCAGCACACCAGCTTCGTGAGATGGTGCATCAACTCCATCATCATCTCAGTCTGCACGGTCGCGATTACGCTCGCGCTAGCTGTCCCCGCCGCGTACGCCCTGGCGCGACTGCGCTTCCGCCACGCTGAAACCTTCGGTATCGGCATATTCTTGACCTATCTGGTGCCGCCGGCGCTACTCTTCCTGCCGCTGACGATCATCTTGTCTCGCTACATCGACGTCATCGACACCAAATGGGCGCTCGTCCTGGTCTATCCCACTTTCACCACGCCGTTCTGCGTTTGGCTGCTGATGGGCTTTTTCAAGACGATCCCCGTCGAGGTTGAAGAGGCCGCTCGGGTCGACGGCTGCAACCGGCTGCAGGCCATCTTCCGCATCGTGCTGCCGCTGAGCGTGCCCGGACTCCTCACCGTCTCGATCTTTGCCTTCACGCTCGGCATGCAGGACTTCATCTATGCGCTCACCTTCGTCTCGGCCTCAGTCGAAAAGCCAGTGACGATCGGCATCACGACCGAGCTTATCCGCGGTGACGAATACTTTTGGGGCGAGTTGATGGCAGGTGCGCTGCTCGCCGGTCTTCCCGTCGCGATTCTGTACAACTTCTTCCTGGATCACTTCGTGCAAGGAATTAGCCAGGGGGCCATCAAGTAGGCGCCCGTTACCCCGCGTTCGGTCTCGCCGTTGTTTCGTGGTCCCTGTCCGTGTCACCCTTGGTGGCACGGCTGAATCGCAAGGAGGCAGAGTATGAGCGAACCCCCGGCATCAGATCTGGAGGAGGCGGCTCCCATCGTGGAGGTAGAAGCCCAGGAAGAAGCGCCCCCCAAAGAAGCGCAGTTGGTTCTGCCCAACCGCCTCGATCGGCGATTACTGATCAAGGGGCTGGGCGCGGGTCTCGCCGGGATCTCGCTGGCGCCGCTGCTGGCCGCGTGTAGCAGCAGTAACAACGGCGGTGCCAGCGTGAAGGCCCCGGTGGGCGCGGCGCCTGCAGGCGGCACGCCGGTGATCAATGTCTCAAAGGGCGCGTCGCTCAAGATCCTGATGTGGAACCACTTCGTGCCCGCCTTCGACACCTTCTTTGACCAGTTTGCAGCGGACTGGGGAAAAGCCAACGGTGTCAGCGTCACAGTGGACCACGTCGATATCGCGCAGTTGCCCGGCCGCCTGGCGGCGGAGGCGGCGGCGCGCAAAGGTCACGATCTGTTCGCATTTGAGGCGCAGATCCAGACCCGCCGCTATGAAAAGCGACTGGTCGACCTCACCGACCTCATGAACGGCCTGATCAAGCAGCTCGGTGATCCGAGCGCGATGGCCAAGGCCGTGGCGCTTGTGAATGGCAAGTGGCTGGGTGTGCCCAGCTTTAACGTGCTGATCGCGCCGTTGGTGCGCCGCGACCTGTTGAAGCAGCTGAACCTCAAGGCGCCGGAGTCTTGGATCGACGTGCTGACGATCGGCAAGCAGATGCGGGCGGCGGGCCATCCGGCGGGCATCGCGATCTCGCACTGCAACGACTCCAATCATAACTGGCGCGCCATAATGTGGTCCTTCGGCGCCAGCATCGTTCAGGCGGACGGCAAGACGCTGGCACTCGATACGCAGGAGATGAAGGACTTTCTGGGCTGGGCGAAGCAGTTCCAGGCCGAGGCAAACTCGGATGAGGTCTACGCCTGGGGGGACGTTTCCGACAACCAGTACCTGGGCTCAGGCACCGGCTTCTTCATCCATGACGCGATCAGCTCGTTGCGGAGCTTGCAGGGCAAGAATGACGAGTTGTACGGCAACATCGACATCCTGCCCATCCTCAAAGGCCCGAAGCGCCAGGTGTCGATGCCGGACCCGCAGGTCTGGTCGATGTGGGACTTTACGCCGAAGGGGAACCTCGAGGCCGCGACCGCCTTCCTCTGGTACTACATGAACAGCTTCCAGCAGACGTTCAAGGCCTCGGGGGGCTACAACATGCCCATGTTCTCGAAGCTGCTGCAAAAGCCGTTGCCGGTCTTGGGCGAAGACCCGAAGTACAACGTGTTGCAGGACTATCAGGGCGATATCCTGCAGACCTTCGGCTTCCCCGGTCCGCCCACGCCGGCGGCGGAGGAGGTGCTGGCGCAGTATATTGTGCCGGACATGGTCGCCAAGGTGCGCAACGGCAGCGTGGCTGATGCGATCAAATGGGCGACGGATCAGATAAAACCGATCTACCAAAAGCACACCACCTCGCTAACGCCGGTCGCTGGTACGCCGTCGCCTTGATCGGACTGGCGTCCGGTCCGGCAGCGGGTTTGATTCGATGACCGCAGGCGGAGGGGGGCACGGCACTACGCTGCAGGCGCGCCTCCTCAAATGGTATCCGGAGCGGCATATCCTGCCAGGTTGGCTGCGAAAACACCTGGCAGGATATGCCCTGCTGCTGCCCGCCTGCCTGCTGGTGCTCGGGGTAGTCGCCTACCCGCTCGGCTACACAATCTGGCTCAGCTTTACCAACGCCCAGGACTTCGACGGCCCCGGGGCCTTCGCGGGCCTGGCCAACTATCGGGCCCTGCTCACCGATCCGTCATTCTGGCAGGCAGTCCGCAATACCGTCGTGCTCAGCGGCATCACGATCGCGCTCGAGCTTCTGCTTGGCGTGCTTACCGCGCTCTTGCTCTGGTGGAAATTCTGGGGACGGTCGCTCGTCTTCCTCGTCGTGTTCGTCCCCTGGGTCTTCCCGGCGGCGTTTTCATCGTTCGCCTGGTACATCCTGTTCAAGCCGCCGTTCCACACCTTCTACACTCACGAGGCAGTGCAGCTCAAAGAGGCGTTCGAAGGCTGGCTCGGCCCAAGCGCCTGGTACTTTGCGACCATTCTGACGTTCAACGTCTGGCGTTGTTCGTCGTTCATCGCTGTCTTTGTGCTGGCCGGGCTCAACGGAATCCCGCGTGGATTGCTGGAGTTTGCTCGTCTCGAGGCCGGCTCGCCCTGGCAGCAGTTCCGCTACGTGATCGTCCCATATTTGCGTCGCTTCCTCGTGCTTGCCGCGCTAACCGCACTCGTAATCACATTCATGGACTACACGATCGTCTACATAGAGACGGGAGGGCTGATCTTCCAACCGCTGCTCGGCACCGAGGCCTATACGACCAGCATCATCGATGGCCGCACCGGCCTCGGCGCCGCGATCAGCGTCATCCAACTGCCGTTCATCGCGCTGCTGCTGTTCTGGGCGTTCCGCATCTTCGAACGCGAGCCATCCGCCCATGTGTCCGAACGGGGAGTACAGCCGTTACGCGTCGATCCCGCGACGCCGTTACCAGCCGCCGGTGCGGGGCATGAAGCGCGACGACGTCCGGCCCGATTTCGCGTGAACAGGCGATCCCTCGCTATTGCAGGCGGCGTTGTTGCCCTTCTCGTCGCCACGTTCCACATACTGCCCATCTATTGGACAGTGATTCAGGCGATCCGGCCAATCGCCGAAAATGTGGACGGCAACCCGTTCTGGGCTCGCCATCCGAGCCTGCAGGGCTTCACCGAGCCGCTCGCCGACCACGCCTTTTGGACATGGATGGGCAATACGGCGATCGTTTTCGGGGCGGCGCTGATATTGGCGCTCGCGGCGAGCCTGCTCGCCGGCTATTCGCTGGCGAGGCTGCGGGTTCCTGGTCGCCGATGGATCGCCCGCCTGCTGCTCGCCAGTTACTTCGTGCCGCAGACGGCGATTCTGGTGCCCGTCTACCAGTTCTTCATTTGGCTCCGGATCGACGATTCATTCCTGGCCGTGATCCTGCTGTACCAGACACTGACGATCCCCTTCTGCACGTGGCTGTTCTACAGCCAGTTCGAGACGCTGCCCTCCGATACCGAGGAGGCCGCGTTACTCGATGGTAGCCGTGTGCAGGCGTTCATCCGCATGACGGCGCGCATGAGCTGGCCGGTGATCGTCGCCGCGGGCGTCTTCTGCATAGGCATGATGGCGTCGGATCTGCTCTACGCAGGGACGTTCCTCATCCACCACAACCAGCAGACGGTCACCGTCGGCCTCGCGATTGTCTCGCTGGACCTGGGAGAGTTCAGCCAGGTGACCGGCGGCATCGGCGTGGCAGCGTTGCCGCTGGTGCTGATCTGCCTGCTCTTCGCGCCGAGCTACGTGCGCGGCCTGACGATGGCGATGGACGAGGGGGCGTAGGGCGGCTTCGCCGCCGGGCAGTCGGCAGTAGGCAGTCGGCGGTCGGGTGTCATGGGCCGATCGACGGCGCCGTTCGGCGGGGAGGCCGCATCGCAGGTAGGAGCGCCGCCCGGCGACCGAGGTCGCGGGCTCACAAAACAAAGCCCGCCTTCACCGCCGAAGTCGGCCGGAGGGCGGCATCGAGATTCTCACGCCGGCCGCCTATATCGCCGCATTACATATCTGATCGGCATGAACGCCCGCCCGGATCGCCCGGCGGTTTAAACCGCGGACTCATGCGACGAAACCGGCCGCCACCGGTTGGTAGCCCGCGCAGGCGGGCTTTGCTGCATGAGCCCGCGACCTCGGTCGCTGGGCGACGGTAGCACGTCGATGATTGCCGCGCCGGGATCGCCCGGCGGTTTGAACCGCGGGTTCATGCGACGAATCCGGCCGCCACCGGTCGGTAGCCCACGCCCGGCACTGCTGCGTACTGCTGCCGCGAGGATCGGAGCGTCAGCCGCGTTGATCATTGAGCCGAAGTGGCGAACGTCCTCTTTGCCCTCGCCATAGCGGCTCCGCGCAAGCTGTTCTCGCACGGTCCAGGATTGCGTCCCGGAAACCGTCCTCCAACCATGACTACCTGCTTATCAATGTGAAGCGCCAGCGATAGCGGCTTCGGCCCAGGCAACCACAGCACTGGCAAGGGTGATCGCCTCGATGTACTCGGCTTCGCCGACCGACTCGAACTCTCCGGGATAGCGTGTAACGGCAGCATAGTGACTCAGTCCAACGGCCTTGAGTGGTTCTATCGGTGTTGGCAGTTCGTGGGGGAGCAACTCAACGAGTGTCTCCAGATTATGAGTTCTTGGAAACGCGATGGAGGAGGCAACGAGTACCGCCTTGATCGCCTTCTCGGCTGCCTGTTGCGCGTGAAAGCAGAGCGATTCCCACAAAACACCTGGAGGACGCGGGACTTTGGCATAGGCTAGATCGCTCCGCGCATATCGGAGCCAGTCGGCAGGGCCTCCTGCTTCGGAATCCTCAGGCGGCATATATCTCCCTGCCTTCCTGGAGAATCGTGCGATAAATGAGACCGATATTGTTACGGTGCTTTTCGAGATCGCCAGGTGTGGCGACCAGTACGTCGAATGGTATCCCGAGACGACGGATCTCTCCGTAGAGCCGCTGAGCGGTGAAGCGTCGGTGGGTACCTTCGGGCATAACCACGAGGATGTCGACGTCGCTGTCCGGACCCATCTCGCCGCGGGCGGCAGAGCCGAACAGGATGATACGCAGCGGATGAACCGCCTCGACGATCTGCCGCACCAGGTCGTCGATCACGGCTGGATCGGGTTCAACGCGGGTTGCTCGCTCCACTACCAGACTCCCTAACCCTTCAGACTCGTACGATCAGGCCGCTCGCCGGGGCTCAGGTTCTATGAAAAGCTTCGCACCGGCGCTCTGGCATGACAAGTACCGTCCGAGCCGCTGGATCGAGCCGGCCGTGTGGCTCGCTATTGAGACCGGCCCAACGTAAGGCCGACGATGTCTTCTGCCAGCCTCGCCATGCTGCCGAACGTCTGTTGTAGGTCGAGCGGATCTGCGATCTCGCCGTCGACCTCCTGGTAGAGCCTCATCACGTTGGGCGCGTGCGCTCTGATTCGCAAAAACAACGCACAAGCTCCCCTCTCCGTATCGGAGAGGGGCCGGGAGAGAGGTAAACCCGCATTAATTCTTCGAAAACGGCCCTTCGGCGTCGGGCGGGTTGTCGCCGAGCTGGCGCTTGAGCTGTT
>DAINSK010000046.1:0-26553 GCA_036741355.1 Chloroflexota bacterium | reverse complement strand
CGACCGCATCGTCGAGCGTTTTCGCCGCAACCTGGACCACTTTCTCGCGAACGAGGCCTTGGAAGGCGTGATGGATAAGCAGAAAGGTTACTGAGGGCGCCGTGACATGGTCAGGGCAGCGGCCGTATCCTCACGTCGGTCAGGTCAATCGTCGCGAAGTACCCAATCCAGTCCTCTCGGCTCGCCAGAATCGGGACCAGCCTGGATGCCATCATGGATGAGGGCGAACCTTCGAACCTCATGAGGATGACGCCAGGAGGCGCAGCCACCCGAGTGAGGTATACGAGATCGCCGAAGCCGTGATCTGAAGTGAGCAGAATGCGCTGCTCGCGTCTGGCACGGTCCAGAACCGTGCGATCATCAGCGGAACGAGCATCCTCGCTGGTCGAGGCGACATCGTGTCCGGCTGCACGTAACGCGCGCACCACACTGGGCGGGACGTTCTCATCCGTGCGCAGTCGCACGCTTGGCTCCGCGCCTCCGGCCGGCTTTGTACTTCGCTCGGACAAGCTCAAGCGCGTAAGCGATGCAAGCCCGAATCTGGTCTCGGCTTACATAATTCCAGTCATGGAGGATCTCTTCGACGGACCAGCCGCCGGCTAGAAGCTCGAGGATGAAATCTACGCTGAGCCGCGTGCCGGTAATCGCCGGTTTGCCAACCAGGATCTTCGGGTTGCAGCTGATGTACTCCTGCCAGCGGATAGGCAGTTCGTCCTCTCCGATCCACTCGTCGATATCCAGTTCCGCGTCTCGCGAAACTGGGTTTTCCTGATCGTTCTGCATCGTGTTGCTCCATCGACCTCGCTCGTCCCATTGTATCGACGGATACGCCGGAATGTGCAGCAGAGGTTAGCATCGATTACGGTATGCGCAGCAGGGTGGATTCCGCCCCGGAGGAGGCGCGTGGAACTGGCCCTCGAAGGGTTCACTGTCATCGAGCTTGGCGAGCAGGTCTCGGCGCCGTTTTGCGGCAAGCTGTTGGCCGATTACGGGGCGACCGTCATCAAGATCGAGCCTCCCGGCCGCGGCGACCTGTCCCGCTCCCTCGGTCCGTTCCCCGATTCGGGTCCGGAGTCCGAGCAGAGCGCTCTGTACCTGTATCTGAACACGAACAAGCAGAGCGTGGCCCTCGACATTGATCAGGCGGCGGGGCAAGTGCTGCTAAGAAAACTGGTTGAACAGGCTGACATCCTCGTCGAGAACTACTCTCCGGGGTACCTCGAACAGCGCGGTCTCGGTTACGCCTCGTTGAGGGAATGTAACCTCCGGCTCGTATACGTCTCGCTGACGCCCTTTGGCCAGACGGGACCCTGGGCGAACTGGAAAGCCACGAACCTCGTCTCGATCGCGACCGGCGGTCAAATGCACCTGACCGGCGACCCCGACCGCCAGCCGTTGAAATCAGGCGGCGAGCAGGCGGACTACCAGCTCGGGCTCAATGGCTTCAGCGCTGCGCTGGTAGGGCTGTGGGACGCGTTGGAAACCGGAACCGGCCAGCACATCGACATCTCCGCTCAAGAAATCATGGCCTCCACGCTCGAGCTAGCGCTCAACACGTACGCTTACACCGGGCGCGACATTTGGCCAACGCGCCGCGGCAACATGCAGTCGGCGATGATCGGTATCTACCCGTGCGCCGATGGGTATCTGGGGGTTCACGCGATGTCCCGCAACTTCGCGCCGCTGTTACGCACGATGGAGATGGAAGAGCTGATCACTGACGAACGCTTCAGCTCGCCCGCCGCGCGCCTGCAGCACGGCGACGAGTTGATGGCGACGATCCTAGCGTGGGCGGCCGATAAGCGGAAACACGAGGTCTATCGACGCGCCGGCGAGTTGCGTGGACCGATCGCCTTCGTCCACGACATGGAGGACCTGTTTACATCTGAACACCTGGCTGAGCGAGAGTATCTACACCAGGTAGATCA
Source organism: Chloroflexota bacterium (assembly GCA_036741355.1). Lineage (GTDB taxonomy): Bacteria > Chloroflexota > Dehalococcoidia > CAUJGQ01 > CAUJGQ01 > JBBRGK01. Next base: position 24,625 of record DAINSK010000046.1, on the reverse strand, counting down.
CCCGGTGGCAGGCACGCTGACGTATCCCGGCGCCCCGTTCCAGATGGGCGAGTCGCCCGCACGCGTAGGCCGCGCGCCGCTGCTCGGGGAGCATACGAACGCGGTGCTTCGGGATCGACTCGGCCTTGGTGCTGAGGACCTCCGTGCCCTGAGCGGCCAGGGCGTCATCTGAACGGCCGAGGCTGAGACAACATGACGGAGCGAAGCCCCGGCGAGCGGATGGAACGAAGCAGGGTTACAGATGGCAATCCGAACCCGGCGACGCCCGGTGCGTTTGCGGCGATCGCTCCGGCAAAGCGGCTACCGCTCGCGGGCATCCGCATCGCCGACCTGTCGGCCGTCTGGGCCGGCCCATATGCGACCAGGCTGCTGGCCGACATGGGAGCGGAAGTGATCAAGGTCGAGTCCGCGGGCTCGCCCGACCTGCTGCGCACCCTCGGACTGCAGCCGCCCGGCACAGAGCAGCCCTACAACCGCTCCGCATATTTCAACCACAACAACCGCAACAAGTACGGGTGCTCAATCGATCTCGCCGCGGTGGGTGGTAAAGATCTGTTTCTCGACCTCGTGAAGGTCGCCGACGTCGTCATCGAAAACTTTCGCGCCGACGTGCTGGACAAGCTTGGCCTCAGCTATGAAGTCCTTCGCGCGATACGGCCGGACACGATCTTGATCTCGATGCCGGGTCACGGCAAGACCGGCCCCGAGGCGGGCCACATCGCCTATGGTACCAACGTCGAGCAGCTCGCCGGCCTCGCCAGCATCACCGGCTACGAAGGCGGCGAGCCGCATAAGTCGGGGATCAGCTACGGCGATCCGGTATCCGGTACTGTCGCCGCGGGCGCGATCATGACCGCGTTACTGTACCGGCGGTGCACCGGCAAAGGCCAGTTCATCGATCTTGCCCAGCGCGAGGCGCTAACCACACTCATCGGTGAGTTTGTCGTGCACTACAGCATGACCCGGCGGCTGCCGCGGCCGTCGGGTAACTCGCACCCCGCCTGGGCGCCACACGACGCTTTTCCGTGCGCCGGAGACGACCAGTGGCTGACGATCGCCGTCCGCGACGACGCCGAATTTGTTGCCCTCTGCGGCGTAATAGGCCGCCCCGACTTGGCGTTGGATCCGCGCTTCTCTGATGGCTTCGGGCGCTACCGCAATCGTTCGGTGCTGAATGAGCCGATCTCGGCCTGGACCTCGCAGCACAGCCCATTGGACGCCGCGATAGCACTACAGGATGCGGAGGTACCCGCGGGACCCGTTGAGTCGTATAAGCAACTGCTGGACGACGACCTTCAGCTACGCGCCCGTGGATTCTTCGAGGACGTGACCCATCCTGAAGCCGGTACCTGGCGGATGGAACGACCCGTCTGGCGCTTCAGCGATGCACCCGCCCACGTCCGCATCAACGCTCCGTCGTTCGCCGAGCACAATGACTTCGTCTTCCGGTCGCTGCTCGGTCTACTAGACCGACAGGTCACGGCGTTGACCGCCTCTCGCGTGATCGGTGAGATCCCCGACACGTCCGTACACGGGCGGTAGACGGTAGTCAGGGCGCGGGCCGTTAACTCCCCGATGGGGCGCCGCCGGCCTCAGCACTAACCGTGCCAGCGGCGCGACCACGTATTGGAAGGCGAACGACTGCGCCCCCCGGTAAGCGGCGTCGACGTGGTCCGCCTCATACGTATGTCTTGTTCCAGAACAGCAGGCGCCAGAAGCTTTCGGGAGTCCACGTGTAAGCTCCGGCGCCGCAATTCTGGTTTTTGGAGTGCTGATACTGTTCGACCAACTCTTCCTCCGTCGGATGCTCGAGGTGGTAGCGGAAGCTCTGCTGCGTAACGCCGTGGGTGACGATCAGTATCCGCTTACCAGCGAATTCCCAGCGAAAGAGGATGTCGAGGAACTGGTGCGTCCGCATGCAGACGTCGGCCCAGCTTTCGCCATCGGGAGGGCGGCAGTAGAACTTGCCAACGATCGCCCGCTGTTGCTCGAACCAACGATAAGCGGTTTCGTAGCGTCGCAAATGCTTGGGCCAGATCGCCGGGTCCAACTGGCCAAAGCTTTGCTCAGTCAGGAACAGGCTGCGACGGACGCGGATCGACCCCTCGAAGGCCTGCCCGATTAGTTCGGCGGTCTGGGTGGTCCGCCGCCACGGACTATGGAAGATAAAGTCGAAGCTCTCAAACTCCTGCCGCAGCCCCTGGCCGGTTTTGATGGCCTGCTGCTCTCCCTTTGCGGTCAGCGGGATTAAATGGTCCGGGATCTCGGTCAGTGCCTCGGGAATCTGATCGATGCCGGCGTGAACGTCAAATGTGTTGCGTAATGACTGGCCGTGGCGCAGCACCACCAGCAGCGAGGGGCGTCGCTCTGGATAAGTGACCGCATCGGTTGAATCAGCCACGGGTTTCGGAATTTAACGTACCGGCTCAGCTTTGACAAGCTTCCAGGTGCCATTCAGGTCTTCCCACCAACTGCGTATCGTGAGCGACTCGCTGTCGTTGGAGTATTTGATTTCGAAGATCTCCTGGTCGCCGTCTTTGCGCGTGTTCAGCATCTCCGCCTTCGTCGTCGGACGGGGCGGCATTGCGCCAAACTTCTGGAACTCCGCCATCGCCTCTGGCGTGAAGTCGGCCACGACACCGGCCATGTTTCCGGCCACGACATCGTCTGCGTGCCGTTGGGCAGTTTCGCGTGCGGTAGCCATCTATTGCCTCCGAGTCCAATCTTATGACGGGGCCGTCAGCCTCAGTATATGCCCTTCTAGTTCGGTGGGCGGATTCAGTATCGCTGCAGCAGGCGGTAGATTGCCTCGACGCCGAAGCGCAGTCCCTCGACGGGGATTCGCTCGTCGGCGCTGTGAAACAGCGTCCAAAACTGCATGTCGCGGTGCAGCTTCACCGGCCCAAAGCCATACGTCGGTATCCCTATCCGGGCGAACAAACGGGCGTCGGTGACGGCTGTCAACACACTTGGGACCGCCTTCGAGCCGGGGTCAAGCTCTTCGACGATCGCCTTCAGTTCGTCGAAGAATGGTCCCAGCGGCGCCTCCGTGAGGCTCGGCGTGTTACGGACGTTCGTGATCTCTGCGTCGTTGCCGATCAGCGCCTTTAACTCCTTGACGAATTCGTCGGCGGTTTGACCCGGCAGCAGGCGGCCGTCGACGGTGATGTCGACGCTGCCGGGGATGACGTTGGTCTTTTTGCCCCCGTGAATGACTGTCGGCACGGCGGTGTTGTGCAGGATAGCCTCGAACATCCGACCCGATACGCCGAGCTCTGCCAGCGCCCTGTCGATGCGGCCGGGATCGAGCAGGCTGAGCAGCGCGGGCTGACTTTCGGCCAGCGTCCGGATGAATTGTTCGGCGATCGGAGTAACGTGCACCGGCAGCCGGCGTCGCGTGAGCACCTCCAGCACCCGGCCGGCTGCCGCCATGGCGCCGTCGCGGATCGGCATCGAGCCGTGACCGGACGCGCCGATTGTTCTTAGCAGGACCTGGCAGCCGATCTTCTCCGTCACCTGGATCGGGTAGTAGCAGTCGTCGCCCATATACAGGCTGAAGCCACCGACTTCGCCGATCGCGACTTCTGCCTGTATCAGGTCGGGATGGTGATCCACCAGGAAACCAGCGCCGAGCGCCCCTCCAGCCTCTTCGTCGGGTACGGCGCAGAAAATGACGTCGCCGCGCGGGCGCAGGCCGTGCCGCTGGGCCTGGACGAGGGCCATCAGTTGCATAACCACGGTGCCCTTCATGTCCAGCGCACCGCGTCCCCAGACGCAGCCGTCGGCTAGATCGCCGCTGAAGGGCGGCCGAGCCCACTCGGCCGGGTCGGCCGGTACGACGTCGGTGTGGCCCTGCATAAGCAACGGACCGCGTTCGCCGCGTCCGATCAGGCGCGCGATGACCGTCGTGCGACCCGGCTGAGAGCTGAGCAGTCGCGGTTCGAACCCCTCGCGCCTCAGCACCTCCGCCAGATACTCAGCGGCGGGCTGCTCGTTTCCCGGCGGGTTGGTCGTGTCGAACCGAATCAGGTCCTGCAGCAACCGGACCGCCTCGTCCTGTACAGCGGGCCAGTCGATCGCGTCGCTCGCCGTCATGCCTCGATCCTCCCGGCGTCGATGTCCTCTGACACCATACAAGCCTACGTACCACCCGGTGGTTGCTGTCGAGCCCGTAGACGCCGCGATCGAACGCTGGCAATGCGTGGTCGCTTGTTTCGTTTTGCGGCGCGGAAGTACGTTGGACGAAGAACGTATCAGTTTGTGGTCCCGCGGAATGTTGTGCAGGTGGTGGAGGGGATGTCGTGGAGAGCGGGCGGTTGAACGCATCGGCAGGTAAAGTCGGGTCGGGTGGCGAACGTCGGTCCCGAGGACGGTCAATAGTACTCCTGCTGCTCGTGCTCGGCTGCGCCGGGCTGATCGGTGCCGGCGGACCACGCTCGGCGCTCGCCCACGCGGTATTGATCCGTTCCGATCCCGCTCAGAATGCGCGATTGGCCGCATCGCCGGCCCAGGTAGACCTCTTCTTCAGCGAACCGTTGAACCATTCCTTCAGCACGGTGCAGGTTCGCAACACCTCCGGCCAGCGGTTGGACAAGAAAGACATTCATTTCACGTCCGATCCCACCGAAATGGTCGTCAGCGTCCCCCAGATCGACCCCGGCTACTATACGGTCACCTGGACGACGGTATCCGCGGCCGACGGTCACCGGCTCGACGGCACGTTCCCCTTTACCGTGCTCAACCCCGATGGCTCCGCGCCTTCGGGGGCACCAGCGACGGTGGTGTCGTCCACTGGCGGTACGAGCGGCGTGCAGCCGTTTGATGCCGTGTTGCGCTGGTTGCTGCTGCTTGGGGTGATCGGCGTGACCGGCGGCTTTGGCTTTGCGGCCCTGGTGCTCTATCCGGCGGCCAACGAACTTCCCGGAGACGATCAGCGCCGGGCGCGCGGGGACGCCCTCTGGTTGTTGGGCGCTGTGGTTCCCGCGGCGGTGCTGGTCGTGGCCGTGATGAACGTTGCAGTGCTCGTCAGGCAGGCCGAGCAGAACGGATCGCTCAGTGCGATCGGCAGTCTGCTTTCTGGCACAACCGGCACCTACTGGATCGCGCGCGAGGTGCTCGTGCTGATCGCCGGTGGCATCGCCTGGTGGCTGGCGCGCAAGGAGACGCGCCCGGGCGATCTGCTGGTGCGCGTCTTACTCGGCTTGGGCCTGATGGTGGGACTGGCGATCATTCTGACCACGTCGTTGACCAGCCACGCCGCGGCGTCCGCCGGCTCGGACTGGTCGGTGCCGATCGACTTCCTGCACGTGGCCGCGCTCAGCCTGTGGCTCGGCAGCGTGGCGCAACTGCCGGCGCTGCTGCGCATGCGACGCGGCCTCGCGGGCCGCTCGCGCGGCCTGTTCCTTGGCACCTCCCTGCGTTATTTCTCCACGCTCGCTTTCGCCTGTGTCGGCGTCGTCGTGTTCAGCGGCATCTTCAACGGGCTGGTCCAGGTGCCAAATTGGAGTGCCTTGACGGGTACATCGTACGGGCGAACGCTCATCGTCAAGCTGGTGTTACTGGCGCCGTTGCTCGCGCTTGCCGTCTGGAACGGATTGCGCGTCGCTCGGCGGTTTGAGCAGGCGGCGCTTGCAGGGGACGCGGACAGCGGCCGGTGGGCGGATCGGCTGGCGCGTAACGCCGTACTGGAATGCGTGGTCGGTGCCGCGGTGATCGCCGTCACGGCGGTCCTCGTCTTCCTCGTGCCCGCGAAAGATTCACGGGCGCAGTCGCTCGCCACGCGCAGCGCTTCCCAGTCGGCGCCCGTGTCGTCCGTTTATCGCAACCAGGCTCCCGCGGGTGACATCACCGCTTCCATGGCCGTATCGCCCAACCGCGTCGGCGAAAACGACTTCAAGGTCCTGCTAAGCGGCCCCGACGTGGACAAGGTCGAGCGGGTTCAGCTTCGTTTCCAGTCAGAGAACCAGCCGGTCGGCGGCTCAACGGTCGACGCGAACGCTGTTCCCGGAACCCCCGGCCTCTACGACGCGACCGCCGCGAATTTCAGCTTTGTCGGCCGCTGGCGCGTGACCGTGAACGTTCGCCGAACCGGCCACGATGACGCGAACGGCGCTTTTACCGTTGAAGTGCCGGACGCGACCGGGGCGACGACGACGAACACGATCGCCACCAGCAGGAGCGCCACGATCTTCCCGGCGCATGGCATTACCGAAGAGCAATTCTGGGGCTGCCTGCTGCTCGGGGTTGCCGTGCTCGGGTTCGTCTTCCGGCGCCGGCTGTGGGCGCAGAGTCCGGCGCTCGGCGCCGCGGGGGTGCTCGGCATCTCCGGCGCGGTGGTGATCGGCGTGGCAGTGGTAATCATGGGGCGCAATACGACCAGGCAGATCGCAAACGTGCAAAACCCTGTTCCCGCCGACCAACGCTCGGTCGAATCGGGCAAGCAGTTATATATGGCGAACTGCGCCGTCTGTCATGGCAACACCGGCCACGGCGACGGCCCCGGAGCCGCGGCGCTGAACCCGAAGCCGCTGGACCTCACCGTTCACGTGGGTCTGCACCCCGATGCCCAGTTGTACGACTGGATCACCAATGGGATTCCGCGCACGTCGATGCCCGCCTGGAAGACGAAGCTCAGCGACACCCAGCGGTGGGACCTGCTTAACTACCTGCGCACGCTTTCCGGGGGTCCGTAAGACCAGGCTCCGCCGTCATGGAAGTCTACGCGAGATTGTAGACGGGCTTTGATCCTCGTTACTCGAACAGGCCGCCGTCTTCGACCGGCAGGGAAAGACGAGCGGCAACCGTACCCCGGTTGAGACGGAAACGGCTGCGGATGATGACGAAAACGAGCGTCAGGACGAAGCAGCCCGCCGCGAACAACACGATCGTCGCCCCCGAGGCGACGTCCACAAAGTAGCTGACGTAGATACCGGCAAAGCCGGTGACGGCACCGAGGGCCGTAGCCAGCACCAGCATCCTGGCGAAGCTATCGGTCAGCAACCGGGCGATGACCGGCGGAATGACGAGCGCGGCGGCGATCAGCGTCACGCCCATGACGTTGATCGAAACGATGATCGTCGCTGCCAGGATCAAGCCGAACAGCGCGTCGATCCAATCAGCGGGTACTCCGTACGTCGCCGCGACCTCGGGGTCGAACGTCAGGAACAGCATCTGCTTGTAGGCGAAGAAAAGTGCGATCACGGTTGCACCGGTGACCGAGCCGATGACCATCAGGTCAGACGTCGTTACGCCGAGCAGATTGCCGAACAGCGCGGCGTCGAAGTTGCGCGTGAACGAGTGTGCACGCGAGATGAGCGCGACGCCGAATGCGAAGCTCGCGGTCGTAACGATCCCGATCGCCGCGTCGGCGCCGATCTGACGTCGCTTCGTAGTCGCGTTGATCAGCAGCGCCGAGATGAAGCCCCAGGCGCCGGCAACGAGGTAGAAGTTCCAGCCGAGCACGTATCCCACCACGGCGCCGCCAAAAACGGCGTGTGACATGCCGTGCCCGATATAGCTCATGCGCCTGAGGACGACGTAGGTGCCCACGAGGCCGCAGATGCCCCCGACCAGCGTGGCGGCAAGCAAACCATGTCGAAAAAACTCGTAGTCGAACGGCTCAGCAAGGCTCAGCGGTATCATTCCTCTTCGTGTCCGTGACCGTCGTCAAGAAGGTGCGGGTGCTCGTGGACGTGGGTGTGCTGGTGATCGTGCATGCCGATTTCACCGCGCGCGAGCGCGTCCTTGAGGAAGTGCGGCATGTCGGACACCAGGGTGAGCCCATCCTGCTTGATCACGAACATCGGCGCCTTGTACGTGCGGCTCAGGACGTCGGGCGTGAATACGTCGTCCGGGTGCCCCTGGGCGAGAATGCCGCCGTTGATACAAACGACGTAGGGCAGGTGGGCCGCGACGGCGTTGAGCTCATGGGTGGCCATGATCACGGTCACACCGTCGGCGTTGAGATCCGCCAGGACGTGCAGGATGTCGTCGCGCGTGCGGATGTCGACGCCGGCAGTTGGCTCGTCGAGCAGCAGCAGCTTTGGGCTGCGTATGAGGGCTCTGGCCAGGAAAGCGCGTTGCTGCTGTCCGCCCGAGAGGTTGCGGATGTGGCGGTCGCGCAGGTCCGCGATGCCCAGACGCTCCAGAATCGCCTGCATCTGATCGCGGTCGCGCCGCCGTGCCCAGGGCCACGGACCGGACTGCATCGTCCGGCCCATGAGCACAACTTCTGCCACCGTGACGGGGAAGTTCCAGTCCACCGTCTCCAACTGAGGCACATACCCGACCGGCGCCCGGCTGTGCCCGCTGACGCGCTGGCCGTCCACCACCACTTCGCCCTTATAGACCTCGACCGCGCCGAGCATCGCGCGGAGCAGCGACGTCTTGCCCGAGCCGCTGGGACCGACCAGCCCGACGAACTGACCGGGCCAAATGGTGAGGCTCACATCGCTCAGGACAGACTTGCCCTGATACCCGACGGAGATGCCGCGAAGGTCGACGATCGGCTGCACTGCCGGGGAGACAGGCACGTTGGTTGGTGGCGCGGACCGGCTGAGGTCAACGGACGAGGACATATGACCTGCTTTGTGCTAACGCGATCGTGTCACTTGGCAAACGTATTGTCGGGCTTTATGCCGCTGAGAGCATCCGCGTTCCCGCCCAGCGCCGGTAACATGATCCGCATGTCCTCCAGCAGCATGCCGACGTAGGTGTGCTGGACGCTGTCCTTCGCGCCGGGCGGCTCGTCATCGCGTAGCTTGTCGATGAACCTGGCGTTGCCTTCTTTGGCGATCTGCTCGAGAACTTTGCTTGGGAAGACCTCCGAGCCGAAGACCGCCCGAACTTTCTCCTGCTTGATCTGCTTGATCAGCGCCGCGACTTCCTGGCCGCTTGGCTCCTTGAAGTCTGACGGCTGCACCGCGCCGGTCACCTGCCAGACGTAGCGTCGCGCCCAATAAGCCCAGGAGTCGTGATAGGTCAGCAGCTTGCGCTGACCCTCGGGAACGGTCTGCGTCGCCCGTGCGATCCCGTTATCCAGTTGCGTGAGAACGGTCGCGTAGCGGTCGAGGTTGTCCTTGTAATAGCCGGCGTTTTTCGGATCGTTTTGCGCGAGCCAGCCCTCGGTCAGCTGCGCGTACTTCAGCGCATACCGCGGGTTCATCCACAGGTGCGGGTTTGGATCGCCCTTTGCCCGCGGAAACGAGAAATCATAAAGGAAACAGGTGTCGCAGTTGTCGGCGTCGCTTGACAGCGTGTTGTCGGCGAGGTGGAAGATCTTGCTCTTGTCTTTGAGGTTCTGTTGCGCCACCTTTTCCGTGGAGCCTTCGAGGTGGGCGCCGTTCATGATCAGGATGTCTGCCCGCGAAAGCACTTTGGCGTCGGAGGGCTTCGGTTCAAACGAGTGTGAGTCCACTCCATCAGGAATCAGACCATGAATGTCGATGCGATCGCCGCCAATGTTGTAGACGATGTTGGTAAGCGGTGCCACGGTGGTCGCCACGTGCAGTTTGCCGTCTTTCGACGAGAAGTCGCTATCCGTTCCCGCCTCGCCGGTCGTCTTGCCGCCACTACCGGACGAACAGCCGGCGAGCACCAGCAGCGCTAACAACGCCGGAGCGAGAATCGCGAGCCGGCGGCGTCGACCAGTGCGGTTGGGGCGGGCGGATGTGCTATTCATGTCAGCGCCCTTCTGGTACCACGTATTCGGCATGATCGGCCCACCCATCACTCTGTCCTACTATAGTTGCTAATCGCAATTGATTGCAATTGCGTCCAAGCGCAGCCTAGGTTGCTCGGGCTCCCCCGACGGCGATATCGTGGAGCCCAGACCGGAACGTTCGCCTCTGCAGTTGATAAGACCGGCGTTCGCCCGAGGTAGTCCGGGACCGACAATCCGATCTTACTAAGGGGAGCGCCATGCCTATTGCAGCGAGAAATCCTCGATTGGACGAACGGGGCGCCTTCCGGTCGCTTCGCATCTCGGCGCTTCTGCTGGTCGCGCTCTGCGCGTTACTTGGCGTTGCGGTCACGATGGCGCATTCGCGCTACGACCACTCGACGCCGGGCCAGGGCGAAGTCGTGCAGGCGTCACCGCCGAGGGTGGACATCTATACCGTCCAGGAGATGGCCAAGCAACAAGGCGCTTATTCGATAACGGTTGAACGGAACGACAACGGCACACCCGGCCAGCGCGTCGATACCGGCGACACGGTTATCGACGACGCCAACCGCAAGCACTTCTCGGTGGGGCTGCAGCCCAACCTGCCGCCCGGGCGATACGTTGTCTCGTTCAAGAACGTCTCCGACGAAGACGGCGAGGCCGACCACGGTCAGTTCGCGTTTTACGTCGGCACCGGTCCGACCGCTGCACAGAAGCCGCTCGACGCGAAGCTGCAGATCACTGCTAAATCTGAAACGACGAGCACATCGCACACCGGGCTTATCATTGGTATTGCCGCCGCCATCGTCGTGCTGGTGCTGCTGGCGGGCGGCGGCCTCTGGTACACGCGCCGGCCCAGGCGGCGAATTTGAGCCCATTCACATCTGACGGCGGAGGGACGATGACAGCCAGCGCGATCGATCCCGGTTCGGCGGTCGCGAACGATGCGGGTCGGGCGAGCATTATCTGTACGGACCTGACCAAGGTCTACACCGGTGCGCCGCCCGGTGCCGGCGGCCGATGGGGCGCCGGCGGCCCCGGCGGACCGCCCGGAGCCCGGCCGGTGGGCAGCGCACCCTCGAACGGTTTTGCGGCCGCGAGCGGACGGACGGAGGGCGGCGTCCGTGCGGTCGACAACCTCAATCTCGCCATCCAAAGGGGCGAGTTCTTCGGCCTGCTGGGACCGAATGGCGCGGGCAAATCGACTACGATCGGCATGCTCACAACGCGCGTCATCCCGACCTCGGGGCTCGCCATCGTCGACGGCGTCGACGTGGTCGCCCAGCCGGCACTGGCGCGCACGCTCCTGGCGGCGGTTACCCAGACCAATACCCTCGATCGCAGCCTCACCGTATTCGACAACCTCTACTTTCACGGCCGCTACTTCCGGCTTTCGCGCTCAGAATCGCGGCGACGCGCTCGGGCGTTGATCGAGCGTTTTCGGCTCGAGGACAAGGCGGGCGTGATGGTCGAGACGCTCAGCGGCGGCCTGGCGCAGCGCGTCCAGATCGCGCGCGCGTTGCTGCACGAGCCGGCCGTACTGTTTTTGGATGAGCCCACCGCCGGCCTCGATCCGCAGGCTCGGCTGGCGCTCTGGGATATGTTAAAGGAGCTCAATCGCGCTGGTCAGACGGTGCTGTTGACCACGCATTACATGGAAGAGGCGGACCAGCTCTGCGAACGAATCGCGATCATGGACCGCGGCCGTCTCCTCGCCCTCGACACACCGGGACGCCTCAAGGCACAGGTGGCGGCTGAGCGCATCCTGACGATTACGCTCGCCCAACCCGACGACGGCAGGGTGCTGAAGGCTGTTTCCGCACTGGCCGGTATCAATGACGTGCAGGAAGAGGGCCATATGCTGCGCGTTTTTGCCGGCGTGGCGGAGGGGTTGCTGCCACACGTGGTGCAAGCGGTGACCGCGACGGGCGCCGACGTCCGTGACCTCTCGGTGATGGAGCCAACGCTCGAAGCCGTATATCTGAAGCTGACGGGAAGGGAGTACCGCGAGTGACGGCGATCGAACAGGCAGGGCCGGTGCTTCGGACGCGGCAGAAGGGCCTCTCGGTCCGCGCCCAACTGCAAACCGCCCTTGCCCTCATCCAGCGCGACCTGGCGGTGCTCTTTCAGAACTTTTTCGGCTTCGTCGTGCGCACCGCGACGCAGCCGGCGTTGTTTGCGTTTGTTTTTGCCTACGTGTTTCCTCGCATTGGTCAGGGCATTGGCGGCAACGGTCGCGGCGGCGGACTGTTCGCCAACGTTCTGCTGCCCGGACTCATGGCCAGCACGCTGATATTCCAGGGCATCCAGAGCGTCGCACTGCCGCTGGTGCAGGAGTTCTCATTCAGTCGCGAGATCGAAGACCGGGTGATGGCCCCGGTGCCGGTCGCCGTCGTCGCCCTCTGCAAAGTCATCAGCGGCGCGATCCAGGGCGTTTTCGCCGCGGTGCTGGTCATCCCGATCGTTTGGATCGCCACCGGCCGCGCGGTCTCGATCAACTTCGGCAACCCGATTACTCTCGTCACCATGGTGGTGCTTGGCTCGCTGGTCGGCGCGTCGCTGGGGCTGCTGCTCGGAACCGTTGTTGAGCCGCGCCAGATCAACCTGGTGTTCGCGCTGCTGGTACTGCCGCTGACGCTGCTCGGGTGTGTTTACTATCCGTGGTCAACGCTGCATGCGTTGCGGTGGCTGCAGATCGCGGTCCTTTTCAATCCCGTGGTGTACATGAGTGAAGGATTGCGCTCATCGCTCGCTCCGCAGGTCAACCACCTTTCGTTGTGGGCGGTGTACGCTCTGTTGCTCGGCGCCTTAACGGCCATGTCGTTCTTCGGCGTGCGCGGCTTCCGTAAGCGGGTAATTACGTAGGGTGCCTTGCGCAGCAGTGCGGTTTCGGAGTAACTGTTGACGGGTGGTCGCCCTACGCGTACCGTGTAGCGACCGCGTGGTACACGAACACTGAAGGGTGCGTGGCCAGGCCTGCGGACGAAAGGACGGGGAGGCAAAATGGGGAACTGGACTGCAACAGAGCTAGCCGCAGATTACAAGGCTGGGCGGGTGAGCCGGCGACAGGTCATCAAAATCCTGTTGAGCGCCGGCATCGGTATGCCACTGATTTCGTCGTTCCTTGCGGCGTGCGGGGGTTCGAACAATAACAAGGCGAGCACCGCCGCAACCTCGGCCGCCACGAAAGCCGCCGCGGCGGCTACCAGCGGCGGTGCCGCGCCGGCCGCGTCGGCCACAAATGCCGCGGGTGCAAGCGCGACGGCCGCGGCAGCGGCCGATGCCTTCAAGCCGACGAAGCGCGGCGGCGGCGGCGTGCTCAAGCTCTTCTGGTGGCAGTCGCCGACGATCTTGAACCCTCACCTCTCACCAGGTACGAAGGATAGCGACGGCTCGCGGCTCTTCTACGAGCCGCTGGCCGCATTCGACCCCGACGGCAATCTGACGCCGATCCTTGCTGCCGAGGTTCCCAGCGTTGACAAGGGCACCGTCGACAAGGCCGGCAAGTTCGTCATCTGGAAGCTGAAGAAGGGCGTTACGTGGCACGACGGCCAGCCGTTCACTGCCGACGACGTCGTCTTCACCTGGCAATACGCGTCCAACCCCGACACGACCGCGAACACCGCGGGGGTCTATCAGGTCATCGAGAGCGTAGAAAAAGTCGACGACCTCACTGCCAAGGTCACGTTCAAGGCCCCTACGCTCTCCTGGAACATTCCGTTCGTGGGCGCGAATGGGATGATCATCCCCAAACATGTATTCGCGGCGGCCGTTGGCAAGGATGCCCGTAACGCCCCCGCCAACATCAAGCCGGTCGGGACCGGTGCCTACAAACTGACCGACTTCCAACCCAATGACCACGTCCTCGCCGACATCAACCCCAACTATCACGTCGAAAACCGGCCGTTCTTCGACAAGATCGAGATGAAGGGCGGTGGCGACGCGGTCGGCGCGGCGCGAGCGGTGCTGGAGTCCGGCGAATACGACTACGCCTGGAACCTGCAGGTCGAGGCCAACCAGCTTACGCAGCTCGCCAAGGGCTCTCAGGCGCAGGTGCTGACCTGGAACGGCGGCAGCATCGAACACATCAACCTCAACTTCAGTGACCCGAATAAAGAAGTGGACGGTGAAAAGTCCAGCCTCAAAGCGCCGCACCCGTTCCTCACCGACCTGAAGGTGCGGCAGGCGCTGGCGCTCGCCGCCGACCGCAAGACCGTGGTGGAACAGCTATACGGCCCAACGGGCGTGGTGCCTGAGTACTACGCCTACGCGCCGCAGAAATACTCGGGCAGCGCCAAGTGGGCGCTCGACGCGGCCAAGGCGAACCAGCTTCTCGACGACGCCGGTTGGAAAAAGGGTGGCGACGGCGTGCGCGCCAAAGGCGGCGTGCGAATGCATGTGCTGTACACGACCTCGATCAACGCGCTGCGCCAGAACGAGCAGGCGATCGTCAAGAAGAACTTCGAAGCGATCGGGTTCGAGGTCGAGCTGAAGAGCGTCGACGCAGGCGTTTACTTCGGCGACCCGACCAACCCCGACAGCATCGGCGCCTTCACGGCTGACCTGGAAATGTACACGTCCACGCGCAGCCAGCCGGACGATCTGGATACATTCCTGCGCAAGTACGTCTCCACGGAGGTGGCGCAGAAGGCGAACAACTGGGCGCTGAGCAACTACGGTCGCTACGTCAACCCCGCCTTCGATAAGCTCTACCTGCAGGCAAAGTCGGAGCTGGATCCGGTCAAAGCCGTCGACCTGTACAAGCAGATGAACCAGCTCATCATCGACGACGCCGTAGTTATCCCGCTCGTGGGCCGCAATAGCGTCGCAGCGGGCAAGAAGAACCTGCAAGGGCTCTTCTCGTCCGGCTGGGATTCCGACTTGTGGTGGCTGCCGTACTGGCACAGAGTGTAGGGGCCGGCGGCACTCTCCGGCGGCTAAAAAGTGGACAGTTTGTGATCCGGGCGGGGCCGGCCTCGCCCGGATCTCTGCAATTGCGGGAGCGCGCCGGCCGGCCGATAAGCAGAGGTCCCGCCCATGACCCAGTTCATCGTGCGTAGGCTGCTGATCGCGATCCCGACGATGATCGGGATCACGATGGTTCTGTTCGCGGTCATCTCGGCCGCACCGGGAGACCCGTTCGGCGAGATCGCCCTCAACCCCAACGTGCCACCAGAGACCCGCGCCCTCCTGAAAAAGCAGCTCGGCATCGATCAGCCGATCTACGTCAGGTATTACAAGTGGGTGACGTCGCTGGCCAAAGGCAACTGGGGTGTGTCGTTCGTCAACCGGGTGCCGGTCACGTCTCTCATCCGCGGGCGGCTGCCCACGACGATCATGATCGTCGGCGCCGCCTACCTGTTTGCGTTGCTGATCGCGCTGCCGGTGGGGATCGTCTCCGCGGTCAAGCAGTATTCGATCTGGGATAACGTCGCGACGACGATGGCCTTCCTGGGATACTCGTTGCCCACGTTTTTTACCGGCCTCGTTTTTATTCTCTTGTTCACCGTCAAGTTGCACTGGCTGCCCGAGGTGTATCGCTCGAACATTTCTGGACCATTCTTCGAGCGGTTAAAGGAGACGGCGCGCTATGCCGCGATGCCGGTGATGGTGCTCGCCCTCTTCCAGGCGGCTGAACTGACGCGCTACGTCCGATCGTCGGTGCTCGACGTCGTCCACCTCGACTACATCCGCACAGCGCGGGCGAAGGGGCTCGGTGAGATGCGCGTCACGCTTGCCCACGCCGTGCGCAACGCGCTGATCCCCGTCGTGACGATCATGGCGATCCAGATCCCGACCATCTTCACGGGCGCCCTGGTGACGGAGCAGATCTTCCGGGTCCCAGGCATCGGCACCCTCTTGCTGACGTCGATCAACGGCAAGGACACGCCGGTCATTATGGCGATCGTGCTTGTCTATGCCGCGATGGTCGTGCTGTTTAGCCTGATCGCCGACGTGCTGTACGGCGTGCTCGATCCACGCATCAAGTACGCGTAAGACACCATTACTCCGACGCAGGAGCCACCCCATGGCGACCCAACCGTCAACGCTCGCCCCGGCGCCATCGGCCCTGGTGGATGCACTCCTGCTGCACAAACCGCGCACGTTATGGGGGGACGCCTTCCGACAGTTTCGCCGGCACCGTCTGGCGATGGTTGGTCTCTGCGTGCTCATCGTGCTGACGCTGGGGGTTGCGTTCGGCCCGATCATCTGGCCGAAGCCGATCAACGACATCGATTTCACCCACCGTTTGGTCGGGCCCAGCCTCGCCCATCCGATGGGCACCGACGAGTTGGGACAAGATCTGCTCGCACGGATCCTGTACGGCGGACGCGTGACGCTGAGCGTGGGCCTGGCGGCTATGCTGATCGCCGTGACCCTCGGCACGGCTATTGGATCGATCGCCGGCTACTTCGGCGGTTGGGCCGATCAGATCCTGATGCGGTTCACCGACCTGCTGATAGCGTTGCCGCAGTTGCCGTTACTTCTAATGATCATTTACCTCTTCCGCGACAAGCTGCGGCATAGCGTCGGCGTGGAGACAGGGACGTTCATCCTCATCGTCTCGATTATCGGCTTCTTGCGCTGGATGCCGGTGGCGCGGCTCGTGCGCGCCCAGTTCTTGTCGATCAAGGAGAAGGAGTACATGGAGGCGGCGCGGTGCATCGGTGTGCCGGGGCTTCGCACCATCTTTGTGCAGATGCTGCCCAACGCGCTCAGCCCAGTGATCGTCGCCGGCTCACTGGCCGTCGCGGCGGCGATAATCACCGAATCGACGCTCTCCTTTCTCGGGCTCGGCTTTCCGCCCGACCACCCAACCTGGGGCCGCCTCCTCTTCGACGCCAAGGACCAGCTCGAGCTGGGCGCGCATGCAACGCTGTTCCCGGGCCTCATGATCTTCCTCACCGTGCTGTCGGTGAACTTCGTCGGCGATGGCCTGCGCGACGCGCTGGACCCACGCAGAGCAAATTGACGGGCGCGCCGCACGACCGCCCGGCGACTAAAGTCGCGGGCTCGGCAGACGAAGTCCGCGTGCGCGGACTGTTGTTTAGGATCCCCTACCGTTATGCTGGTGCCAGCATGACGGTAGGAGCTATAAATGCCCTCGCTTTCCCGTTGCACCTTCCTGGTAGCGCTCCTGGTCCTGGTTCCAGCGGTTGCGT
The DNA here is from genome assembly GCA_036741355.1 of Chloroflexota bacterium. Lineage (GTDB taxonomy): Bacteria > Chloroflexota > Dehalococcoidia > CAUJGQ01 > CAUJGQ01 > JBBRGK01. Next base: position 7,801 of record DAINSK010000046.1, on the reverse strand, counting down.
GCGGCAGCAACAACAATAAGAAGAGCAATATCAACGGCCCGCCGCTCGCTGCGACTACCGCCGCAACTCCGACCGTGAGCCGCGCTACGGCGGCGACTGGCGCTGCGACCAACACCGCGGCTACGGCAACGCCCGCTGCCGCCGCCGCAACCCAGAAACCGCAGCCAAAGAACAAGACGCTCTTGCTCTCCACGACCACGAGCACCCAGGACAGCGGTCTGCTGGACGAGCTGATCCCGCTGTTTCAGCAGCAGAGTGGCTACGAGGTCAAAACCTCCGCAGTCGGGTCGGGCCAGGCGTTGCAGCTCGGAGCGATGGGTGAAGCCGACGTTCTGCTCGTGCATTCGCCGGCCGCGGAGCTAGACTTCATGGCGAAGAATCAGGGGATCAACCGGCGGTTGGTGATGCACAACGACTTCATCATCGTCGGCCCTGCAAACGATCCGGCCAAAATCAAAGGGATGCCATCGGCCATCGATGCGATGAAGGCGATCGCGGCCACAAAGACGCCGTTTATCAGCCGAGGCGATAATTCCGGAACCAATGCGCTGGAACTGCAACTGTGGAAGCAGGCAGCGATCGACCCGAAAGGACAGAGCTGGTACATAGAATCGGGACAGGGAATGGGGGCGACGCTGACGATCGCGGCCGAGAAGGTCGCCTACACAATCAGCGATCGCGCCACCTACCTCGCGACGAATAAGCAGAACCAGTTGACGATCGAGGTCGAGAAGGACCCCGTACTGCTCAACATCTACCACGTGATCCAGGTAAACCCGGCAAACCACACCGGCCTGAACGTGGAGGGAGCGCAGGCGTTCTCCGATTTCATGGTGGCGCCTGCTACGCAGAAGGTTATCGCGGACTTCGGCAAGGATAAGTTCGGACAGGCCCTTTTTGTGCCCGATGCCGGTAAGTCAGACGCCGACCTGCAAAAGCCCGGCTCGGGCGGCTAAGTGGAGATCATCTGGGACGGCTTCCGCGACGCTATACACCGGCTGTTGACCGGCGATGCGGAGACGTACCGGATCACCTGGCTGTCGCTCCGCGTTTCGGGGATCGCGACGCTCATCAGCCTGTTGATCGGCACTCCTGCCGGAGTGGGGCTCGCGCTAAGCCACTTCCCCGGACGCCGGCTGGCAATCGCGCTGGTCAACACGGGCATGGGCTTCCCGCCGGTTGTGGTCGGGACCGTCGTCTCGCTGTTCTTGTTCAGGCATGGACCCTTCGGCTTCCTGCAGCTATTTCTGACACCGCAGGGAATAATCATCGCGCAGGTGATCATTGCGACGCCGCTGGTTTGCGGCTTTACGCTCGCGGCGATCGGCGGTCTGGACGCGAAGCTGCACCTGCAGATCCTCGCTCTTGGGGCATCGCGTCTGCAGCTGTTCTGGCTGCTGCTTCGCGAGGCGCGGCTTGGTCTGCTGGCGGCGGTGATGGCGGGGTTCGGTGCCGTTATCTCGGAGGTGGGTGCGACGATCGCGGTTGGCGGTAACATAAAGGACCAGACGCGGACGCTGACGGGAGCGATCGTTCTCGAGAACGGTCGCGGCGAATTTGACCAGGCGATCGCGCTTTCAATCATCCTGATGGTGCTGATCTTTGCCGTGAACCTCGTGCTCACCCTGGCGCAGCAACGCGGACGGACCTAACCCCCGTTCCCCTTCCCTAACGCCGGGAAGGGGCGATCGTTGGGGAGGTGGGTGCCGGCGTTGGTGCATCGGCGCGCAGCCGGGCGCAGCATTCGGCACCGAGTACAAGCTCCCCTTCCCTCTCAGGGAAGGGGCTGGGGGTTAGGAGGGCCCTGCGAAACCGCCGAAACTAGTGTTGCAGGACGTCTGCGTGCGGCGGGGTGGCCGCGAGGTTTTGCGCGTCGACCGGTTGCAGGTCGCGGCCGGCGAGGTTCTCGCCGTGCTGGGGCCAAACGGCGCGGGTAAAAGCACCCTTTTGCACGTGTGCGGATTCTTGCTCGCGCCATCGGCAGGCAACGTGCTGTTGGATGGCGCGCCCGTTGCGGGAACGCCGCTCGCGGCGCGAAGGCGGGCGACCCTGCTCTTGCAGACGCCGTTGCTACTGGATCGAAGCGTAATCGCTAACGTCGAGCTGGGTCTGCGACTGCGCGGAATAGTGCGGTCAGAGCGCACGGGTCGTGCTCGGGATTGGCTGTCGCGCTTCGAAATTGGGCACCTTGCGGAGCGATCGGCGCGCGAGCTCTCCGGCGGCGAGGCCCAGCGCGTCGCTCTTGCGCGGGCCCTCGCCTTTGAACCGGAGATCGTGCTGCTCGACGAGCCGTTCACCGCACTCGATCAACCGACGCGTGAGTCGCTGGTAAGTAACGCGGTAGCGGAGCTACGCCGCCTGGGCAGCACGACGATCTTTGTCACGCACGACCGGCTGGAGGCGATTCACCTGGCTGACCGGCTGTTGGTCATGGTCGACGGCCTCATCCGCCAGCAAGGCACTCCGGCTGAGGTCGGTGCCAATCCCGTGGATGGGGAGGTCGCGGGGTTTATGGGGGCGTCGACCTAACCCTCCTGTCCCTACCCCTACGCCTAAGCCGGTGCGCGGGTACTGGTTCCCTAAAAAGGAAGGGACGATCCATGGTAGTTGGGTTCGGACCTGTTTGCGGCGCGAGTTAGTAGCCGTAGCCCGGCACCTCTGTCTTCGACGCGTCGGGGGTCGAGACGCCCGTCGCCTGGGCGTCAACGACCACTGTGCCGTGCATGGTCGGGTGAATATTGCAGTGGTACTTAAAGGTGCCCGCCTTCGTAAACGTCATGCTGAACGTGGCGCCGCCGGCGATGTTCTTCGAGTCGAAGGTTTCCGATTGGCCAGAGTCCGCGGTGACGGTGTGCTCGAACGAGTCCTTGTTGGTCCACGTTACTTTCGTCCCAGGTTTCACTGAGATCGTCGCCGGGAACGATGTGTTCTGTATGTTCGCGCTTACGGCAGCGGCGCTTCCGGTCGCGGCCAGCGGGGCCGCGGCGCCCGGCGCTTTGGTGGCTGGATTCGACGTGGTGTAGCTGTTGGAGCCGCAGGCTGCCGCCACTATGGCAGCCGGAATGACGAGAAGCGCGGCGTAGCGGGATACGAACGATCGGGCGCGGGCACTGTTCATTGATCGGTCCTTTCTGATTTTGGAGTATGCGGTGCTATGCGTTCCACTTATCCTACGCGCGAGCAAGCTCGACGGATGTACGGCGGAGAGGCGGCGGGGCGTAACGAATGGCGTCGGGTAGTCGTCGGAGCCATAACCTATACTGGACGCGATGCCGATGGATGGTCAGCACCTGCGGCGGCATATCCAGGGTCTGCGCGAGCGGATTAACTTCCTGCGTCCTTTGCAGCCGGATAACTCCTCGTATAAGCTCTGGCTGGGCGATGTCATCGAGCTCGTCAACGTACAATGGGGTCTGCCAAGCCGCCAGATGTTGCAGCTCCGCGCCGCGATCGGCCGCGGTGGCAGGCAGCCCGACGCGGAAACGCCCGAAGATCGGGTTTGTGCCTATTTGACCCGGCTGGACGATATCGACGCCGTTTTAGAGAGCTTTCAGCGCGGGATCGTCGAGACGGTCAAGTTTTTCGAGTAAAACTGGCCCGTAATCCGGCGCACCCATCTTGATCTGCAGCGGAATGCGTTCGCGGTAGGCGATGACATCGCAGGTCAGGCGGAGGGCGGCAGCGCCTTCTTAAGCACCGCGGAGTGTTCATCGGTGTGGTCCACAAAAAGGCCTATAAACGAAGCCAGTGTGTGGACGCCGATAGCGGGCACCTTCGCCGCCTTGTGCCACCCGTCCGCGGGAATGCCGTCCAGGGCCTCGCAGGCTTTGGCGTGCGCTGTGTCCGCCAGCGTGACGAGCTCGGCGGTCGTCGCTGCCCGATACTTCTTGACCGAGCTCTTGTTGCGCATATTGCCCAACCAGTTCGCAATGGGAGTCGGTAACGGCAGAAAGAACGGATTCTTGCCCTGCGACAGCCGCTTGGCGCTGGAAGCCACTAGCGCGTCCGCTTCGGCGATGTGGGCGGCCAGGTTACGAACGGTCCAGCCGGCGTTGTCTGTCGGCCGTTCGAGGTCGGCGTCCGAAATGCCGCCGATCAGCGTGCGCGTCTTGTTGTGGCTGTCTTCCCAGGTTGCGCGGACGGTTGCGGGGTCGGCTACCATCGTATCTCTCCGATCGCTACGCTCTTGTGGAGCTTCATCACTGTAATGATTGACTTGGCTCATTACAATGCCGGCAGTTGTGCGTATCGCGGTGAATAGGTCGTAAGTGGGTGACGCGGATGGCGATGTCTCGCTGGCAGGCGCTGATCGGCGCTTTCGTTATCGCCGCGGCCGTACTTTCCATGTCAAACCGGCCCTCGGCGCTGGCGGATACAGTGCCGAACGATCCGTTGTATCGCACCGACCAGGGCTACCTCGCTTACGTTCGCGCTCCGGAGGCGTGGGACGCTCAGCGCGGCGACGCCCGCGTGACCGTCGCGATCATCGACGATGGCTTGGACATTGGGCATCCGGACCTTGCCCGAAACGTCTGGACGAACCCGCTTGCCGGAGCCGGCGATTGCGGCATCGACCTGCACGGCTGCAACCTGCTGGATCCCAACACTACGCCCGCCGCATGTGCCGAAACCGGACCGTTGCATACGCCGGAAATCACGCCAACGGGCTGGCACGGCACCTTCCTTGCGGGGGTGATCGGCGCCTCCGGCAACAACGGCCAGGGTATCGCGGGCCTGGCATGGAACGTCGGGCTCATGGCGGTTCGCGTCGCGGACTGTCGCGGCGGAGCCGTAAACGCCGCGGTCGTTAACGCAATTCATTACGCTGTGGACCGCGGGGCGCGCATTATCGTCGTGGGGGTGCCCAGCAGTCGCTCATCGGCCGGCGGCTGCAAAGCGCCGAACCGGTTCCTTGCCGATGCCGTTCAATACGCGCGGGACCACGGGGTGCTGGTCGTCGCCGCTGCCGGCGACCGCAACCGCGACTGCGTGGACGACCCCGCGGCGGCGACGGGGGCGCTCGCGGTTGGCGGTCTGCGACTGCCGGAGGCGGACCGTTGGCGCGGATCGCGTACAACCGGCAGCAACTGGGGTCCCGAAATCGCCGTGGCGGCGCCCGCGAACGACGTCATCGGCACCGTCCCCTTTCGGTCGGGGCAGAAGCCGCCGAACGACCACTACAGGGTGGTGTCCAGCACGTCGGCCGCCGCCGCTATCGTCGCCGGCGAGGCGGCGCTGCTGCTTTCACAGAACTTGCTGTTGACGCCCGACTGGCTCACAACTCTGATCACACTGGGGGCGCACCCGCTGGCGGATGGCACCTCGCCGGGCTGGGCAGGAGCCGGCGCGGTGGACATCGCCGCGTCGCTGGGGTTGGTGCCGGCCGCCTACTCCGGGTCACTCACCCGGGGCGGCGTGCCGGCGGCCGATGGAACGCTGGTCGAGGGCTTCGTCGGCGGGCAGCTATGCGGCCAGTCGTCCGGCTTCTCTGTAGACGGCGGATCGACATATGCTCTCTACGTGCCCGCCGCGAGCATGCGGCCGGGCTGCGGCGTTCCCGGAGCGGTCGTCGAGATTCGGGTAGACGGGATGGCGGCCGCCCAGGCGCCATGGAACGCTACGGCGCTAACGCTCAACATCGACGTGCCGGTAGGCGACGAACCGGCCGCGGACGCACTTCGCGCAGTCACCCGCGGCGTGTCATCCAGAAGATGAACGGCCCTGGGCGAGGGGGATAGGGTGAAGCACTTGCGGCGCTGGCGGCGGGGTTTGGCCCTTGTGCTCTGTGGTGTGGTGGCCGTCGCGCTCCTGGCGTGTAGCTCGAATAACAACAAGGCAACCGCCGCGAACAGGAACGGTGGCACGCCATCGGCGGCAGGCGCAAAAGGGACCGCGGCGCCGGCGGCAGCCAACCGCACTTTCGCCAAGTCCCCGACCTTTACGATCGACACCAACAAGGGATATATCGCCACGCTCAAGACCGATAAGGGCGATATCGTCGTCCAGTTGAACGCCAAAGCGGCGCCGATCACCGTCAACAATTTCGTCTTCCTGGCGCAGCAGCATTTCTACGACGGCGTGACCTGTCACCGCGTCATCCCCGACTTCGTGGCGCAGTGTGGCGACCCGACCGGAACCGGCAACGGCGGCCCCGGCTATACAGTTCCCGACGAGCCCGGTCCGCTGACCCACATCACCGGCGCCGTGGCGATGGCGAAAACCGACGCCCCGAACTCGGCCGGCAGCCAGTTTTACATCGTGCTCGCGCCGCAGCCTTCGCTCGACGGCAACTACACCGTGTTCGGCCAGGTGATTCAGGGCATGGATGTGGTTAAGTCGCTGACGCCGCGCGACCCGACGGTTGCCATCGCGCCGGGCGACCGCATCATCTCAATCACCATCCAGCAAACCGATCAGACGCCGACCCCGGTACCAGGTACGCCCGTGGCACCGCCTGGAGCCCCTGCGACCCCGACCCGGTGAGCCGGGACGCGAAGACGGGCGGAACTACCGCCGAATTGATGGCGGCCGGCGTATGGACTGCAGGCGGAATCTGCTCGACCGGACCGTTTGGACGTCGATCGTGAGCGTTCATCGACGGGCCGGGCTGCTGTTCGTCATCGCGCTGCTTGCATGCAGCGTGACCGCGTGCGATGGCAAGAACTCCCAGGTATCGCCGGCGGCTTCGACGCCCGCGGCGGCCGAGGTACCCACTTCAACGGCTGCTGCTACACAGGCCGTCTCACCTGCCGCAACCTCTACGACCGCCGTTTCCTCAACACCGGGGGCTTCGCCGGCCGCGACGAACACCAGTGCGGCACCGACGCCAACTGCCGGCCCTGCTCTAGCCGACAGCACACCGGTGGGCGCCGGCACAGCCTCGGCGCCGAACGTGCTCGTGCCCGACGCGGCTCCGCCCGACCACGTGGCCGCGGGACAGTGGGCCGAGTCGAACACTCAGGGCGGCTGCCTCAAGGTGCGCGTCTCCTTCGAAGAGGACTCGCTGCAAATCGACTGCCTGCCGTATAAGCTGCTGGTCTTCGTCGACAACGTGCAGCGCGTAGCCGGGAGCGACGTAGCCCACCTGGCCGGGCGCGGCTACGTTCATCCGGAGGGGTTGACACCGGTGCTGAACCCGGCCGAGACCAGAGTACCGTTCGAGAGCCGCCCCCACGACGCCGGCCGCGTGGCGTATACAACGCCCGACGGCAACGTCTGGACCCTCGGCGCCGATGGCGCGAACCCGATACAGATCACCGGCGGACTGGGACAATCGAAAGGAGCATTCTATTCGTCGCTCGCATGGTCGCCGGACGGCAAGAAACTGCTCTTGCGGCGCGATACTGATGGCGGCAGCCCCGACGTCCAGATCTACGAGCGTGACAAGGGGCTGCGTACTATTTACCCGCCGCCGGGAATCGTCGCGCCGGTCAATCCGGGCATTGCGGCATGGTCCGCGGACTCCCAACACATTCTCGTCACCGATTACGATCAGGCGGGCAACGCCTGTGAGCGCCAGAACAATCAGTACGCCCTGCGCAGCGTGGACATCGATACGGGGACCACGGTTGAACTCAATCGCACCGACGGCAAGGGATTCATCGCCGGTGTGGCCGCATCTCCGGATGGGCGCAGCATCGCCATGCTCATTGGCAGCGGCTGCGATTCGGTCTCATTCGGCATCTGCTTGCTGTCGCTGCAGGCCGACGCTGGCTACGCGGTGCAGGCGGGGCAGGTGCGCTGTCCGCGCGGCGTCACGGGCGGCCAGGTAGCGTGGTCGCCGGACGGCAAGTACCTCGCG
>DAINSK010000045.1:0-27735 GCA_036741355.1 Chloroflexota bacterium | reverse complement strand
GTTCGCGCAGGCCCTTGGAGCGCGCCGTGCGGACATAATCCTGGCGCATGACCTCTAGCATCTGCGTCCGTGTGAGCCGCATGACCGACCCAGTGAGCCCGATGCCGAGAATGATCGCCGGCGGAATGATCAGTCTCAAATTTTGCGCCAAGCCGTGGCTGATCTCTTTGCCGAGCGGTGGCGTGAAGTGGAGGTAAATCGGCCCCAGGTTAACGCCGATCGATCCATACACGATCAGCAGCGTCGCCAGCCAGAAGGACGGGACCGCCAGGAAGGCGACGGCGGCGCTGCGTGCGATGTAGTCGAAGATCGTGTCCTGGCGGATCGCCGCCAGGACCCCGATAGGCAGGGCGATCAGCAGCGAGAACAAGATCGCGAAGCCGCCTAGCTCGAAAGTCCAGCCGATGCGCGAGCGGACATCGTGGCTGATCACCGTGCCGTTGATGACGGACTTGCCCAGGTCGCCTTGCAGGGCGTGCCATACCCACTTCACGTACTGAGTGGGGATCGGTTGATCCAGCCCCAGCGCGTGCTCGAGCGCCTTGGCCTGAGCGGGCGTGGCATTCTCGCCGAGGATGGCGCTGGTCGCTCCGCCCGGGATGAGCCGCACGAGTAGGAAGACGAGGAAGGTTACGCCGACCACGGTTGGAATGACGAGCAGCGCCCGGCGAACAAAATACCTGGTCATGGCATGGACAGCGCGGCCCCGAACACGGGCCGCGCTGTCCGTAACCTCCGCGCTACGTCTTGTTGTTCACGGACATGTAGGCAAGGTTCTCGGTAGCCGAGTTGTAATCGTCCGCCGGGTGATAGTTCTGTACCCACGGCTGATTAAAGACGTAGGCCTTCGTGTAGATCACCGGGACGTAGTACATCTTGTCGTTCGCCGCCCGCTGGGCGTCGTACACGAGTTGCAGGCGCTTGTTGTCGTCGTTCTCGATCTGCTGAGCCTTGACGATCTTCGCCAGGTCGGGGTCGTCCAGCAGGTCGTGGTTGCGGTTGCCGTCCTTGGTCAGCATGCCGGTCAAGAAATCGTCCGGATCGGTGAACGGTGTCTGCAGGGCGGAGGCGATGCCATTCAGCGGCACGCCCTTGTTGAAGTAGCCCTGGCCGTTGTTGATCCAGTCCTTGAGATAGTCCACCGTCACCACCTGCAGCTTGAACCCCGCGTCGGCCAGCATGCCGCGAATCGCGTCCGATGTAGCGTTAAAGGTGTCGCCGTAGGCGTTGTTCGGGTAGTAAAACTTGAACTCGGTGTTGGTCTGGCCGGCCGCGTCCAGCAGTTGTTTGGCTGCCTTCGGGTCGGGTTTGAACCACTTGCCGGCGGCGCCGATGTCCTTGCCCAGCGGGTCGAGGAACCACTTGCCAAGCCCGGCGTTGACGATGTTGGTGTAGACCGCCTTGCCCTTGCCGTAGATCGCTTCGATCAATGCGTCGCGGTCGAGCGCCAGCGACGCGGCCTGGCGGACGCGCGGGTCCTTGAACGGGCTATCCGGCGCCAGCACGTTGTAGAAGAACAGGAAGTGCATGCCGTCGGGCACGTATTCGATGACCGTCGCCTTCGGCACCGCCTTCTTGATCGCATCGACGTCTGACGAGGGAACGCCAAGGATGTCGAGCTGGCCGGCCTGGAACTGCGCCTCCTGCGTTGCCGTCGCTGGAATGATATTGCGCGACACGGCGTCGGCGTAGGGCAAGCCCTTGATGAAATAGTCCGGATTCTTCTTCCACGTGAAGCCCGTCGGCGTGGAGCTCTGGAATATCCATGGGCCGGTTCCGACCATGGTCGCAGTCGGGTCAATCTTGCCGTCATTGACTTCCTTGGGCATGATCCACAAGTACTGCGGGTTGGCAATTTTGTTCAGGAACGGCGCGAAGGGCTGCTTGAGCTTGAAGACGATCGTGGAGTCATCGGGCGTGCTGAAGCTGTCGACGATCGGCTGATAGATGTCCTTGTTGGTGTTCTTGGCGTCGGTCGTGAAGCGATCCCAGCTCGCCTTGATATCCGCCGAGGTGAGCGGCCGGCTCAGCGGCGGGTGAAAGTTGACCCCCTGGCGCAGCTTCATCGTGTAGGTCAGGCCGTCGGGCGTGACCTCGTAGCCGCTGACGAGGTCCGGCACCGGCTCACGCGAGAGCGTGACATTGGGGTCCGTGCCGGAATTGAAGCGGAACAGCCGGCTGTAGGTGTGTCCCGCAAGCTCCTGCGAGCGGTAGGTAGTGTTTTCGACCGGGTCGAGGTCTGCGGTACCGACGGTGGCGTAATTGATCGTGCCGCCGGTCTTGAAGTTGCCGGCTGGTGGCGGAGCCTTGGCGGCTGCGCCCGCTGCAGGCGCGCCACCGGCGGACGGTGATCCGGCTGCCCGGGTCGGCGAGCCACCCGATGGGGCGACCGGCGCTGACGTGGCGGCGCGCGTGGCGGCCGTCGTGGGCGCCGTGCTGTTCGTATTGTTGTTGTTATTGCTGCTACTGCAGCCGGCAAGGCCGAGGGCGGCAACTCCGGTTATTGCGGCCGTGCCGCGCAGCATGCGCCGGCGGTTCAGCCGTCCCCCGGCGAGCCGCTGCCAATAGTTGTCTCCGCTATAATCAGCCATGTAGTTACCCCTCCTCCTCCTGGATATCATCACCGGCAATAGCCGGCTCAATCCGGTGTGCCCAATCATATGCCTCCGTGTAGTTAAGTCAAGCGCGGTTTCTCTATCGTTGATATAAAGCGTGTTAATTGAAGTCCAGGCGGATAAATGCCCATGTGGGGATGGCATGGTTGGAAGCGGGTCCATCCAGAACGCAACGATGAACTACTGGTCCTTTGGCGGTCTCGTGATCGCAATGCTGGCGCTGGCGTTAACCCGCCTCGTACACATTGCAGTGCCGCCGCCGTCATCCGGGGCTCCGTGCCCACCGCCGTCGTTTGTGATGTCGCTGCCGGAGACCCCCGCGCCGGCCGGTCCGGCCGGCTCTCCAGCGAGCGCCACGCCTATTGTCAGCCCACCAACCGCCCCAACGACCGCTGCAGCGCGTCGAGGATGGCGGTCTCCAGCCGGCATACACAGCTGCCGTGCGTGGCGCACCACCCGCCCGCACTGCGTGAAGATCGCGAACCGCAGCCGCTTCGGCCGCGCCGTGCGGTACTGCTGGTCCAACGCCAGGATGGCCTTGATTGAGAGCGGCCTCGTGACTATAGACCGAATCATGATGCCCTACATGTTTGTCGGAGAACGCTCCGCGTACGACGTCATGCGCATGACCTCGAGCATCTGTGTCCGTGTGAGCCGCATGACCGAACCAGTGAGGCCGATGCCGAGAATGATCGCCGGCGGAATGACCAGTCTCAAATTTTGCGCCAGGCCGTGGCTGATCTCCTTGCCGAGGGGTGGCGTGAAGTGGAAGTAAATCGGCCCCAGGTTAACGCCCATCGATCCATACACGATCAGCAGCGTCGCCAGCCAGAAAGACGGGACCGCCAGGAAGGCGACGGCGGCGCTGCGCACGGCGAATGAAGTACCTGGTCATGGCATAGACAGCGCGGCCCCGAACACGGGCCGCGCTGTCCGTGACCTCCGCCCTACTTGTTATTCACCGACATGTACGAAAGGGACTCCGTCCCGAAGTTATAGGTGTCGGCCACCCAGCCGTTCTGCACCCATGGCTGGTCGAAGGTGTAGAACTTCGTATAGATGACGGGCACATAGTACATCTTGTCGTCGGCCATCTGTTGGGCCTGATAGACCAGTTGCAGACGCTTGTTCTCGTCGTTTTCGATCTGCTGTGCCTTGACGATCTTCGCGAGGTCGGGGTCGTCCAGGAGGTCGTGGTTGCGGTTGCCATCCTTGGTCAGCATGCCGGTGAGGAAGTCGTCTGGATCGGTAAAGGGCGTCTGCAGGGCGGATGCGATCCCGTTCTGGGGAACTCCCTTATTGAAGTAGCCCTGGCCGTTGTTGATCCAATCCTTCAGGTAATCAACGGTGAAGACCTGCAACTTGAAGCCGGCGTCGGCCAGTTGGCCGCGGATGGCGTCGGAAGTGGCGTTGAAGGTGTCGCCGTAGGCATTATTGGGGTAGTAGAACTTCAACTCGGTGTTGCTCTGGCCGGCCGCGTCCAGCATCTGCTTGGCGGCCTTCAGATCGGGTTTGAACCACTTGCCGGCGGCGCCGATGTCCTTGCCCTGCGGGTCCAGGAACCACTTGCCCAGCCCCGCGTTGACGATATTGGTGTAGACTGCCTTGCCCTTGCCGTAAATCGCCTCGATCAATGCGTCGCGGTCGATAGCGAGCGACGCGGCCTGGCGCACGCGCGGGTCCTTGAACGGGCTGTCCGCCGCCTGCACGTTGTAAAAGAACAGGAAGTGCATGCCGTTCGGCGCATACTCGGTGACCGTCGCCTTTGGTACCGCCTTCTTGATCGCGTCTACGTCGGACGAAGGAACCACGAGCCAGTCAACCTGGCCGGCCTGGAACTGCGCCTCCTGGGTGGCCGTCGCCGGGATTATATTGCGTGACACGCCGTCGGCGTAAGGCAGGCCCTTGATGAAGTAGTCGGGGTTCTTCTTCCAGGTGAAGCCGGTCGGCGCGGAGTTCACAAAGATCCACGGGCCGGTTCCGACCATGGTCGCCGTTGGGTCGATCTTGCCGTCGTTGACTTCCTTGGGCATGATCCACAGGTACTGCGGGTTGGCCAGCTTGTTCAGGAACGGCGCGTACGGCTGCTTGAGCTTGAACACGACCGTCGAGGCGTCGGGGTAGGTCACGCCGTCGACGATCGGCTGATAAACGTTGCTATTGGTGTTCTTGGCGTCGGTCGTGAAACGGTCCCAGCTCGCCTTGATATCGTCGCTGGTGAGCGGCCGGCTCAGCGGCGGGTGAAAGTTGACCCCCTGCCGCAGCTTCATCGTGTAGGTTAGGGCATCGGGTGTAATTTCGTAGCCGCTAACCAGGTCCGGCACCGGCTCGCGAGAAAGCGTGGTATTTACGTCCGGCCCGGAGTTAAAACGGAACAGGCGGCTGTAGCTGTGCCCGGCAAGTTCCTGCGAACGGAACGAGGTGTTTTCGACTGGATCGAGGTTCGTGGTTCCGGTGGTAACGTAGTTGATCGTGCCGCCGGTCTTGAAGTTGCCCGCCGGCGGCGGAGCCTTGGCGGCAGCGCCCGCTGCAGGGGAGCCAGCGCCGGCTGCCGGCGACCCGGCTGCCCTGGTCGGCGAGCCCCCAGATGGGGCGACCGGCGCCGACGTGGCGGCGCGGGTGGCGGCCGTCGTGGGCGCCGTGCTCTTCGTATTGTTGTTGTTATTGCTGCTACTGCAGCCCGCAAGGCCGAGCGCGGCAACTCCTGTTATTGCGGCCGTACCGCGCAGCATGCGCCGGCGGTTGAGCCGTCCCTCGGCGAGCCGCTGCCAATAGTTATCTCCACCATAATCGGCCATACAGCTACCCCTCCTTCTCTGGGTATCATGCCCAGTGTTTTGGTGTCCACGAAAGCGGGGTAAGCTCATACCCAATGATGAATGTGTACCGAGTGCCAAATCTGTCAGGTAACGGCAGACAACTCTAGGGGGTAATTACCCGCAGGGAGGCGGCATGGCCGGAAGCGGGTCCGTTCAGAACGCAACAGTGAACTACTGGTCCTTTGGCGGTCTCGTCATCGCAATGCTGGCGCTGGCGTTAACCCGCCTCCTACACATTGCAGTGCCGCCGCCGTCATCCGGTGCTCCGTGCCCACCGCCGCCGTTTGTGATCTCGCTGCCGGAGACCCCCGCGCCGGCCGGTTCGGTGACGCCTCCGGTGGCCGCAACGCCCGTTGTCGGCCCGCCGGCCGCCACCGCGGTCCCGATCGGCCAGCTATTTCGGGCCGACGATCCGCCCTCCAGCCGTGGGATCATCCTGAGTTCCGCACCATTGATGCCGCTGGTCATCCCCGTCGCCTGTACGGTAGCGGGCGACGAGCGCCGGCAGCAGGGTGAACCATGCATCCAGCTCATGCCGCCTGAAGGCAGGCTCTGTGTTTCGGGAGCCGTCGGCGGCGGCCGGCTGTCGATCGAGGCCGACGCCCCCGCCGTCGCACTGCAGGCCAGCCGGGCTGTCGTCATCGACGCCACCGGTGCACTCCAGATGGACATGGTGCAGGGCTATTTTCGCTACGATGACCCCGATCTCGGCTTGATGCTTTTCTGTCCAGAGCTCTCCAATCTCGAAACGGCCGGACCCAACGCCCGACGATTTGCGGCTCAATGCACGAACCTCGGACAGGATGGCTGGACCGTCTCAGGACAGTTGACCGACGGAGGCACTGCAGCGCCGGATTCGATCGGCGTGACAGCCGACGCGCCGGATGGCCGTCACTTCGCGCTCGTTGGGCCACTCGCCGCGGGTACGATTATCGTCCGCAACGCTCCGGACGTCCCGCCGTAACGGCTTCTTCCTTGGTGCAACGCGCTTTGCCGCATCACACGCGGACCGTATGCTAGGTACACGCCTGAACCCCGCCAAGGAGCTTCGATGCGCCTGGTACCGCTGACATTGTTGAGTATTGCGGTCGTGCCGGCTTTCGTGTTTATGGGGTGCAGCGGCGGCAACAACAAGAAGGGCTCCTCCGCTTCCGCCACGGCCGGTACGTTTTTCGCCGGTTCGCCGGTGAGCGGGAATCAAACGCCTTCGCCGGAAGGAACGCCGTTCGCCGGCACGACGTCAGCGTGCGCCACTCTAGTCTCTGGCCCGGGCGCCCCCACACCGACGACAGCGGCGGCGCCCATTACACCCGAACCGCCGTTCGTCGCCGGAACCCAGCCGACCAGGCCGAACATCGATCTGAACGAATTCACCGTGAACCCGCGGTACATTCCATCTGGATTTACTTCTGCCGAAGCGGGACGTTCAACGCCGGCGCGGCTGACTGCCGCCGACCTGGCACAGACCACTGCCAACCCGCAAGCGACGATAGCGCATCTGACCAACATCGGCTTCCTGGGCGGAAGGCAGCAGGCGTGGGCCGGTCCGACGACGCAGGGCAGAATCCCGTCGATCTACGTCGATCACCTGGTGTTCGCCACCGACGCGGGTGCGATCAACTTCGTTCACAGTCCGGCGTTTTCGGCAACAATCTGTGTTAAGCCCGAGACCGGTCCGCAGATCGGCCAGGAGTCGGCTCACGTCTTTTACCAGTTCACCATTCCGCTGGCCACGGGCGGCAACGGACCGGCCGAGGGCCACGGCGTCTACTGGCGCTGCGGACGGGTGGACATCGTCATCACCGCTGCCGGCGCTCCCGCGCAGGTCAGTGAAGGCCAGGTGGACGACCTCGCGCGCAAGATCCAGGATGACTTCGTCAAGAAGCAGCCGTGTTCTTAATACCAATTCACGGCCCCCAATTCCACCGCCATAGCTCCCTCTTGCCCCCAGGATTGGGGGAAAGAGGGCTGGGGAGACAGGGGGCCTCCTGCCGAGGGCTGGGGAGATAGGGGGCCTCCTGCCGAGGGCTGGGGAAATAGGGGGCCTCCCGCCGAGGGCTGGTGGAGACAGGGGACCGCATCCCCCCGATAGCCGACTCCCGATCGCCCGGCTGCCCCTTTACGTTCCGGTAAACTGCGGCGCTCGCTTTTCGCGGAATGAGAGCGCGGATTCTTGTGAGTCGTGCACGGCGCGGCGAGCGTGGCTGATCGCTTTCGTTTCGTACTTGAGCTGCTCTTCGAAGGTCGAGTCGAGGCTGTGCTTTATCCCTCGCTTGGACATCATGATCGCCATCGGCGCCCCCGCCGCCAGCCGGCGCGCCAGGTCCATTGCCTCCGCGAGCAGCGCCTCATCGGCGACGTAGCGGTCAAGGAGGCCGATACGGAATGCTTCCTCGCCGTCCACCGCGCGGCTGGTCATAATCAGATCCAGCGCGCGGCTGGTTCCGACGATCCGCGGCAGGAAATAGGTCATGCCGGCGTCGGGACTAAGGTTGCGCTCGATGAACACGGTCTTGAAACGGGAGCTTGTGCAGCCAACACGAATGTCGCACGCGAGTGCGAGCGACATTCCGGCGCCCGCCGCAACGCCGTTGACGGCGGCGATCGTCGGCTTGTCGAGCCCGTATACCGCCTTCGCCTGGCGACCGACCCAGCCAAACTCATCGCCCAAGTCGCCGCGGCGCGGCGCGGACTCAGCATCGGCCGCGGGGCGCTGTCCGGTAAGGTCAGCACCGGAACAGAAGCCGCGACCGGCGCCGGTAAAGACGACGGCGCGCACGCTATCGTCGCCGTTGAGCTCCGCGCATACCTCGAGTGTTTCTCTGCGCAGATCGGCGCCAAGCGCATTGAGCTTCTCTGGCCTATTGAGAGTAATTAACGCCACGCCGTCGTTGCGCTCAACCGCGAGATCGGAGTATGCCATGCCGAGCCCCCGTCATGTTATTGAAGCCGGTCGCACGCTGACTGACTATCGGGTACTGCCTGCACCTGCGCAAGAGCGCGCGAACACGCTTTCGGCAGCATTATTGCAGACACAATCAGAAATAGGGGAGCAGAAGAGCGGTCGAGGTGCCGGCTAGTGGCCGGCTACGCTCCGTAGAACCTCACCCGCAGCTTCACGGATCGTCTCGAGCACGCGGGCCGAATCGTCGATCTGCGACTGGCTCAAGCCGGCCAGCAGTTCATCAGTGAGACCGGTTGTGTCGGGCTCGCTGGCATTCAACAGCGCCCGGCCGTCCTGGCTAAGCGCGACGAACACCTGCCGCCGATCACCAGTGGACCGCACCCGCTCGATCAGTTCTTGCTGTACGAGCCGCTCGGCGAGTTGTGAAGCGCTGTTGCGCTCTAGTCCCATGGACCGAGCAAGCTCACCGACCGTCATGCGGTCGCGTGCGTAAATCGCGCGTAGGGCCTGCACCTGGTCGGGCGATGTACCGGCGGACGCCAGTCGTCGCTCGGCAACTCGCCGGCTGAGTGTGCCTACCTGCATCAGCAACCACCAAAAGTCCTCTCGCGTGCCCCCCGGCTCAGCCCGTTGTTCGGGTACCAATGAAGGTCGCTGCAACTGAGTCTTCATAATAACGTTGTGCCCTGATGACTATACGAGTCCTTCCTACAGTCACATAGTAACGTACGCGAAACAGTCGCACTTGACAATATTTGCAACGAGCATTTCATGCCGGTTTTTCGGTGGCTTTAAAACTCAAATGAGCCCGGCGTTTTCTGTTATGACCGAATGTCGCTGGTTGACTATACGAGTTGACAATTATTGGAGCGTGCTCGGTTAGCATTGCTAATTACATACCTTCGTATGGCGAGACACCGGCGTTTGGCGAACCTCCAAAACGCGACGGCGGGGCGGCACTGACACCGGGTAGATCAGCCAATACATCGGGCATTTAGACGAACTTTTGACATATAGTTACAGGACTTCGAAATAAAATGGCAACAGAAATGGGGATTGATCGCACGGAAACGCGAGCTATCGGGAGCAATCGGGACCGTTTGGTGTCGAGGCGCAAGAAACGGGCGCCGATGTCTGGCTCTTTCGGGTTCCGTCCACCTCTGGCCGGTTTTTGAGGAGTCGCACCTTTGCCGCCGGCCTGTACAATAGCCGAGGCTCCAGGAGCAGCGAATTTATTGCAACGCCGCTACGGTATCCGTGCTTTCCGACACCTCTCTGAAGGAGGAATAGAGCATTAACGGTATGCTCGACCTTCGGAGTGCCGAACCCAAGCAGGCACACCGACACACAGACCAATCCCGGGAATCCAATAGACCCTTCTCATCGGCCACGCGGCGTAAAGCGGCATCATGGCTGGTGTTGGTAACCGTCCTCGGCCTCTCCGTGCTCCGGGCTCACCCCGTACTCGCCGATACAGTTGTCTCATCTACAGCCACAGTCACCTCCAGCGATGGTTTGAACCTCCGCGGTGGCCCGGGAACCAGCTTTGCCGTGTTGGCGGTCATGCCGGCCGGCGCGGTGGTCACGATTAGCGGCAACGGCACGCCGGACAACTGGCTTCCCGTTCAGTACAACGGCCAGGTTGGATGGGCAGACGGGGATTACTTGAGCGTGACAGCGGGCACACCCGTGCCTCCGGTTGCGCCGGTGGCGATGAGCGCCACGGTGCAACCTTCTGATGGGCTGAACCTCCGCAGCGGCCCCGGCTCCAATTTCGGCGTTCTTGTGGTCCTCGCCGGTGGCAGCAGTGTTACCGTTACCGGCGCAGCGCAGAACAACTGGGACCCGGTTTCGGTAAACGGATCGAGCGGCTGGGTGAATGCGACCTACGTATCCGCCAGCGGCTCGAGCTCCCAGGCAGCGCCGACCATTACTGCAAACTCGTCAGGCAGCACCAGTGGCGCCAGTGTAACCGCTTCGGCGGGAACTTCCGCCGGAACGACTGTCACTGTTCCAGCGTCCACCGGCACGGGAGCTGGCGTCTCGCTGGCCTGGCCGAACGATTCACGCAAGATCACGACCGTATTCAGCCCCGCCCATTTGGGCATCGACATCGACCAGTTCCCGAACGGGAGCAAATTAGCGGTCGGCGCCGCGGCAGCCGGAACGGTGACGTTCGCCGGTGGTGCCTCCTGCTGCAGCTACGGCCTCTACGTAGTTGTGGACCACGGCAACGGGCTGTCCACGTTCTACGCGCACTTCTCGAGCCTTAGCGTGCAGAAGGGCCAGGCGGTGACCCAGGGTCAAAAGCTCGGCCTGACGGGCTGCACCGGAACATGCACTGGCGACCACGTCCATTTCGAGGTCCACGTCAACAACACGCCGGTCGATCCGCTCCGCTACCTGCCCGGCCCGTGGGTCATTGAGTAAAGCGTCGAAGCCGGGTCAAACCGTAGTTGCCGTAACCTCGGCGTTGACGGAGTTCACGAGGTCGATTACGCGACCAAGTGTTGAAATTCGCTCGCTGAGCGTCTCGCCATCGGGATCAGCTCGCAGCGTCGTGACACCCGCGTCTCGATAGGCGCGGATGCGGTTGCGGACCATCGCATCGGTGCCGATCAGGTTCGTCTTCAGCACCATATCGTCCGGGATCAGCGCCGCGGCCTCATCGCGCCGCCGATCGAGCCACAGCCGCTGTGCTGCCGCCGCAATCTCCTCGTATCCGGCGCGGCGAAAGGCCGCATTGTAGAAGTTGTGCTCGCGCGAGCCCATTGCGCCGAGCGTGAATGCAAGTCCCGGCCGTCTTCGAGCGATCAGACCGTCGATGTCGTCCGAAAACTGGACGGCACCACCGGCCTGCAGGTCAAGGTCGGCAAGTGACCGACCCGCGCGCCGGGCACCCGCGCGGATGCGGTCGAAGAAGACGTCCGCGTGCTCCGGCATGAACGACGTGCCGAGCCAGCCGTCGGCAAGTTCGCCGGTCAACTCCAGGCTCTTGGGGCTCAACGTGGCCAGGTAGATGGGAATGTCGGGGTGCGGATGGGCGCCGGAACGCAACGGCTTACCCTCGCCGCCCGGCAGCGGCAGCTCGTAGATCTGGCCCTTATAGGCGACACGATCTCCGCGGGTCGCCATCCGCACGATCTCGACGTACTCGCGCATCCGCTGAATCGGCTTCTTGAACGACACTCCGTGCCAGCCCTCCACCACCTGCGGGCCGCTGGCGCCAAGTCCCATTACAAAACGGTCGCCCGACATCGACGCCAGCGACATCGCCGTCATCGCCGCCAGGGCGGGGGTGCGCCCGACGACCTGCATGATGCCGGTGCCGAGCTTAATCCGCGTAGTTTTCGCCGCGAGATATGCCAGCGGCGTGACCGCATCGTGCGCCCACGCCTCCGCCGCCCAGATGAATGCCGCGCCCAGCCGCTCGGCTTCGATGGCGTAGGCCGATGCTGTCTCCCAGTCTTCGATGGAGGTACGGTGGAAACTGATCGCAACCTGCATTGCCTGATTCCCCTTGTCGCCTGGGATCGGTCGCTACATCGCCGGCCGTGGAACCGATTCTATACCGGCTGGCTCTACGATGGCTGACATGCGCGAGGCCACGGTCAGGCCGGCTAACCAGGGATAAGCAGATGGTTACTGTCTCGGACGGGTTCGTGCGCCGCATGGTGGACGTATACGACGCAGAAGGCGCCGCCTGGATCGAGCGGCTGCCCGCGATCGTGGCCGAGTGCGAGCTGCGATGGATGCTTCAAGCTTGCCCGTCGTTCGAACCGCTGTCGTACAACTATGTGGCTCCTGTGGTTCTCGCTGACGGGACAGCCGCTGTCCTGAAAGTTGGCTTCCCCGGTGCTGAGTTGCTTTCAGAAATCGAAGCGCTGCGGACCTACGACGGCCACGGCTACGTTCGGTTGATCGCGTCGGACGCCGGCCTCGGCGTGATGCTCATGGAACGGCTCACGCCCGGCACGCCGCTCTCCTCGGTGGAAGACGACGTAAGGGCAACCGCGATCGCGGCGGGGGTTATGCGCGACCACCGGAAGCCCATACCACCGGGCCTGCATTTCCCGACGGTTGCCGATTGGGCCAAAGGTATTGCCCGCCTGCGGCTGCGTTTCGAGGGCGGTACGGGTCCTCTGCCCCCGAGGCTGGTCGAGCAGGCGGAACGGCTATTCGTCGAACTCATTCCATCCTCGGCCGAGCCGGTGCTGCTGCACGGTGACCTGCATCACGACAACATCCTGATGGCCGAGCGGCGGCCCTGGCTGGCGATCGACCCGAAGGGGCTGGTGGGAGAGCCCGCCTACGAGACGGGGGCACTGCTGCGCAACCCGAGGCCGCTCATCGGATCGGAACAGCACCTGGACCGCCTCATGGTTCGTCGCGTCGCCCAACTGTCGGATGAACTGGGGTTCGACCGGCAGCGCGTGACCGGCTGGGGAATCGCGCAGGCGGTGCTGTCAGCGTGTTGGAGCGTCGAAGACCACGGCCACGGCTGGGAACTGGCCATTGCCTGCGCCGAGGCGCTGGCGTCGGTAACAGTTTAGGCCGTGACCGCTGGAGCCGGAGGGGACGGTCGCTGCAGCGTTAGTTACTGAGGACGGCACGCTTGCATGACTGCGCGTGTCGCCTCGATCCCCGGCCTCGCGGCGACAACGCGGACCACCGCGGTGTCGAGCCCTTCGGCCAAGCGGCGGAAGGCTGCGGCGGCCCCATCGGGCTTGCCGAAATAGCCAACGGCCAGGAGCAGGTCATCCGGACAGGCCGCGACCAGTTCGCGCATCCCGGCGCCCCCCGCCCGTTTGGACTCGAGCTCTGTGAGCACGCCTTCGAAGCCCATCCTGCCGAAGTGGCCGCGATAGCCGTGCTCGTTTGAAGCCCCGGGACGGGCCAGCGCATAGCCCAGAACCGCCTGGGCCAGGGCGCCACGGGCCCTGGCGACGTCCTCGTCGACGCAGATACGGATGTATTCCATGACCGTCACGTCGCCTGGGTCGCGACCGGCGCGCTTCGTGCCTTCGCCGATGCGGTTGCGGCACCACCTGCGTTGCTCCGGCGTACACCAGTTCAACGACACGCCATCGGCGTGCTGACCCGCGAGCCGCAGCATCTGCGGTCCGAGCGCGGCCAGATACAGTGGCACCTTCACCGAATGGGGGAGTATCTGCAGGCCGTGCATACTCACGGCCTTCCCCTCGTACTCCACCTTCTCGCCGGCCAGCAGGCGCCGCAGCGTCACCAGGTAGTCGCGCATAGCCCCGACCGCCGGGTACTGCGGCAGAGCGTAGCTGCGCCGAAAGTCCGCGCCGTAAATGCCGCCGGTGCCGATGCCGAGGATGAAGCGCCCGCCGCTGATCGTCGCGAGCGTGGCGGCCTGTCGCGCGAGCGTGGACGATGTCCAAGTTGGCGCGGGAATGACCGCGATGCCGGTGGTCAGGCTGCCGCCCGGGAGATCTTGCGTGGCGACCGACCACTGGGCGCACACGTGGAATCCGTCACTGTCCGCACCGCCGCTAGGCGTCCATGCGCTCGTGTACCCGAGGCCGGCGGCTTCGCGCGCGAGTGCCCGCATATCGGCAAACGAAAGGCCGAGGCTGCTGTCGAGGCCGATGCCTATCTCCATGCGGGTGCTCCTTGTGACGAATCCCGCCACTTAGCGTGGGGACCTGTCGACATAGCCGAGGCACAAGGCCGTGGGCCATCTACACCGGCACTGGCGATGGACTTGCGGCCGGTATCTCGGCGGCCAGACCGTGCTCATCCTCGGCGGTTTCCAGCGCCGCGAGGATGGCGCGGACAAGCTGCCTGGCCGAACCGGCAGTCATCTCGACGGCCACGCGTGCACCGGGCCCGAGCTCCTCGTTCACGAAATCGATGTTGAGCGCGTGGTCCAGCGGCGCGTGATACGGGTGGTCGTAGTAGACGTTCGCGCCATTCAGGGTGAACCAGCCGTTGGCGCCCTTGCCGCTGCCCGAAATCTCCGCCTTTTCGACGATCCAGGTACACATCTC
This sequence comes from Chloroflexota bacterium, assembly GCA_036741355.1. Classification (GTDB taxonomy): domain Bacteria; phylum Chloroflexota; class Dehalococcoidia; order CAUJGQ01; family CAUJGQ01; genus JBBRGK01. The sequence goes on along the minus strand of DAINSK010000045.1, from coordinate 13,379 downwards.
TGTTGCTCCTCGGATCAGCCCGCCGGGCCGTTCAAATATGTCCGGAACCAGTTGAATACTTGCTTCCAGCCTTCGACCGCGGCGGTCGGACGGTAGGACGGCCGGTCAACGGCAAAGAATCCGTGCCCCGCGTTGTCGTACCGGTGAAACTCGTACGTCTTGCCGAACTTCTTAAGCTCGGCCTCCGTGGCGTTCACCTGGTCGGGCGATGGGTTGGCATCTTCGTTGCCGAAGAGCCCCAGCACGGGGCAACTGATCTTATTGGTCAGGTCGATCGGCGCGACGGGCTGGCGCGGCGTCAACTTGTCCGCGCTGGTGATGACATTTCCGCCCCAGCAATCCACGGCGGCGTCGATGTTTGACAGCGTACCGGCCACCAGATACGTCTGCCGGCCGCCAGAACAGAAGCCGATCACGCCGACCTTACCATTCATGTATGGTAGGGCACGCAGATAATTGACCGATCCCTCGACGTCGCCAACACAACGGTCGTCTGGTGTGCCGCCGGCGGCGCGGACCTTGGCCACGACGTCGTCCATGCTGCCGGGGCCTTCGCGCGAGTACAGGTTCGGGGAGACGGCGGCATAGCCGTGGTGCGCGAACTTGCGCACTACTTCCCGCGTCCACTCATCCCAACCCGGCATGTGGTGGATGACGATAACACCAGGATGCGGCTGCTGGGTCAACGGGCGTCCGAAATATGCCTCGATCTCGTCGCCCTGGAAGCCGCGATAGCGCACGGTCTCTGCGAGCTGGCCTTCGTACACGGTGTTCGTCCTTTCAGCGCCAAAGATACTGAAGCCAGTATGACCTATCAGAGGAAACGTTCAAGGGATTTACCCCGCCACGCAACGAAGTGCCTGCTGCTTTTCTTTCACAACTACTCGACGTTTCAGGCGAAGCCGGGAATCCACCTGGAGGACCTTTTCGTCCTCCCCGATCGCCGCGGGCTAGGTATCGGCAAGGCGCTGCTCGGCCGCCTGGCGCAGACCGCGGTGGAACGGGGCTGCGGCAGAGTGGAGTGGGCGGTGCTCAATTGGAACGAGCCGTCAATCGGGTTCTACAGGGGCCTCGGCGCCCGGATGATGGACGACTGGACCACCTGCCGACTCGACGGCGACGCGCTGATGAAGCTGGCAGGCCAGGCTAGCGCGCACTGAGAGCCCAGTCGAGGCAGCGGTCATGCTTGAGCGTTTTGTATTACCCGCAGAGGACGCCTTTACAGAGTGAACTGGATGGGATACTGCGTTGGGAGCATGCGCCGCTCCGCCGGACTCCTATACTAGAAAGAGTGTATCTAAAGAGGTGGCCGCTCATGCAGCCGCCCGTCGCAACGAAAGGACCAAAGAACATGGCTGAGGAAGCGCGGAACGGGGAAGACAAGAACGGCCGTATGCAAAGAGTCGGGGGGGCGACACCACAGACCGATAACCGGGCTAGTATAGGGGACAACCTCTCGTCCCAGGTGGATGCCGGGAAGGGTAGAGCAGCGGACACACTGCGTACCGTAGCGCACATCATGCGAGACCAGGCCAGCAATGCACCGGTTCCAGGCGTGGATCGGGCCGCCGAGGCGGCCGCCAAGCCTCTCGAGCAGGGTGCGCAATACTTGGACCAGCACACGCCGGCCGACATGTGGAGCGACACGATGAGCTTCTGCCGAGAGCACCCAGCCGGGGCGCTGTTCCTTGGCTTCTCGCTCGGCTACATGGTGAAGAAACTGATGCCCTAATCGGATGCGTCGATCGCAGCCGGGATATCAGGTCCGGCGGCTCACGCCGCCGGCCTTTTTTCGCTCCCGGCCATTCCTGCTACCCTTTGCCGTAGCGATGCATTCGGGCGGCCCGCAGTCTAGCGGGTATGCACCGAGTAAAGCACGATGCAACAACACGGCACTAGAGGAGCGGCCAACCGATGCCCCGCGTTCGCGCTATTATTTTCGACCTGGGCGGAACGCTGCTCGACTATCCGAATTGGGAGTCGGAGGTGGCCGTCCGCTGGCGCAGCACGTACCGGCAGCTTTGCGCCTCGCCAAGAGACGGCCTTCCGGGCGAAGAGGAGTTTGTTCAGGCCTTGTTGGACGCCGAAACCGAACACTGGCGCCGAGTCGATACCGATCACTGGAGCGGTCCTCCATCGGGGCTGGTCCTCGACGGTTACCGGCGCATGGGCCGGCATCTCGCCGAGGACGAAATCGTCGAGGTCCTCGATGCGTGCGCCCGGGCGCTCGACGGCTGGGCGCAACCCTTTCCCGACGCGCAACCGACGCTGGAGTATCTGCGCAGCAAGGGATACCGCTTGGGGCTGCTTTCCAACACGTGGTGGGCGGCAGAGTGGCACAACGCTCACCTGGCGACGCACGGCCTGGACCGTTACCTGGACGAATTGGTGTACACCTCTGATCTGCCGCACTCCAAGCCCCACGCCGCGGCATTTCAGACGATCGCCGGTCGACTCGGCGTACCGCACGAGAACTGCGTAATGATCGGCGATCGCCCGATAGACGACATCAGCGGCGGCTTGAATGCCGGCATGCGGGCGGTGTTGAAAACCAACGGACGCGCGACCACGATACCGGATTACGTGAAGCCAACGGCCGTGATTGCCAACCTTGCCGAGCTTCCCGCGCTCGTCGAGGGTTTTGTGTGACCCGATGAAAACCCGCAACCGAGCAAAACAGCCAATATAACCGTTGACCGGCCAGGCGCGTATAAACAATGGCCGGCCGCGCGGAAGCAGGCCCATGCAGGAACTCCACGCCGACAAGGACTTTTTCGACTGGCTGCGCCGTATTTCGAGCGAATATCGCGACACGATGGCCCGGTGGGGCCAGGTGGTACACGACGAGGTGGCAGCTAACGGCGGGGAGGGCGTGCCACAACAGTTGATTGCCGCCACCGAAACGGCGGTCGATCGCTTGGTGGGGCTGCTGGTTGCGATCGGCCGGCGGCACGACCATCCGAACAACCCACACGGAGCGGACGCCGTGCTGGATGCATTGGACCGGCTGACTGGCACCAGTACGGAGCTTCTGCGCGAAGGGCGTGAAGGGTTGGGGCAACGTGGGCTGGGAGCGATCGCCGGCCTTTCGCCGCGCATCGGCGAACTGCGCGACCTGGAGTCAGAGGTCGAACGTAGAGCCGACGAGATGCGGGCACGTCTGGAGAATTCGTTCGGCGATCCCGGCACTCCGTAGGGGGCACCATCACAACCGCTGATCAGTCCAACACCTTACCGCGTGAGCGCCATTGATTTAGATCGATGCCCATGATCCAGTACGGTTCGGCGACGAATGGGAATGCCACATCCTGCAACAGCACCACCCAACCGCGTTTTCGGTACAACTGGAACGCCGCCGTGTCCTGCTGGATCGTCGACAGCGTCGCTACTTTATGGCGCTGGCCTTCGAGCAGCGCATCGTGCAGGCGGCCGCCGATCCCATGTCCCTGCGCCTCGGGAACCACCGCGAGCTCGACGAACTCAAATTGTCCGTCGAGCCATATGCGGACCTCGTTTGGCTCCATGGAGGCCGCGACGACGTCGCGCCACCACTGGCCGGGACGCCCGGTGTATCCGTAGGTGAACCCGAGGAGGCGTCCGCCGCCGGTCGCACGCGCGAAACAGCAGCAGAAGTCCGGATTCTGGGCGTGCTGCATGAGCGACCGAACAAATGCAGGCACCTGCGCTGGACCGCGGTTGTAGGGCGGCGGCGCGAACGCGGCGCCGTAGACCTCCCCGATCTGCTCTACGAACGGCGCCACCTCCGCCGCCGTGAGCCGCTCAATGGTGATCGCAGGGGGTCGGGGCGGTCGAAACGGCAACTTCACCAAGAGAACCTACCGCCTGCCGGTGGGTTCGACCAGCGTCCAGGGCGATCACCTACCATCGCGCCGGTGCCAGCGCACGCAGCGCGTCGCTCGACATGCGGCCGAGCGTCTCAGGCGTTGCGCCGGCCGGCATGAAGTGCAGCACCGGCGTGGTAACGCCGTTGTCGACGTACTCTTGGATACGGCGCCGGCACTGCTCCGCCGAGCCGATCACCAACAGTTCGTCGACGACCGAATCCGGGATCTGCCCAACCGCCCCGCGACGATCGCCCGCTCGCCAGGCCTCGGTCATCGGGCGCAATGTTTCGCCTCGTCCAAGCCAGACGTGGAACGCTTCGTAAACGGGGGTTGTAAGGTAGGCCGCGATCTCGCGCCGGCCTCTGGTACGGGCTGCTTCGACGTCGTCTCCCACGAAAACAAAGATGCGACAGACGACGTCGAGTGCGTCTGGATCTCGACCGGCTTCCGCCGCCGCTTGCTTCGCGATCGAGACTACTATGGGCACATCCGTGGGCGCCAACCAGTTGATCATCACGCCGTCGCCCATCCGTCCGGCCAGCCGCAGCATGCCTGCCCTCAAGCCGGCAATATAGAGAGGTACATCCCCGGCAGGCGGGCGGGATAGCCGCAGCCCGTGGATGTGGACTCGCTCCGTATCGACAGTCACCCGCTTGCCGGCGAGCAGGTCGCGAAGAGCGAGCACCGTGTCACGTGTCTGAGCAAATGGCTCTACGAACGGCAAGCCGCCCCACTCCTGGACGATCGCCGGTGACGAGGAGCCGACGCCGAGCACGAACCGGCCGGGTGCCGCTTCCGACATGGCCGCGGCAGACATCGCCAGTACCGACGGCGTACGTGTGTAGACGTTGGCGATGGCGGTGCCAAGGCGCAGCCGTTCGGACCACGCGGCGGCGAGAGCGAGCGGCGTGAAACAGTCGGCGCCGTCCACCTCCAGGGTCCAGGCGTCGGTATAGCCGTCACGCTCGGCCTCCTGGATCAATTCCCGGTGGTCGGCCAGGCTGACGCCTTCCAGCGGCAGCGAGAATCCCCAGCGTTGCGCCTGCGCCATCCGCGGTCCTTATCCCTCCGACGCGCCGGATCGCGGCCGGGGACGCCCTAATTTGGAAAAGCTACGGCCGCGGAGGCGGATTGTTCATCGGCCCGGTCAACCGCTGCATGTTAGGCATCATCTCCACCGGAACTTCGATCAGCACCGGCCGGTCGGCCGCCAGCGACTCGCGCAACGCGGAGCGTAAACCCTCCGGTCCCTTGGCGCGCCGTCCCTCGATTCCGAAGCTTTCCACGAGCTTGACGAAGTCCGGGTTCAACAGATCCGAGGCGATCGTGCGGCCGTTGAACTGTTCGGTTTGAATGCGGCGCACGTTGCCGTACGCGTTGTCATTGAAAACGACTGTTACCAGGTTGATTCCGTGACGAACCATCGTCGATAGCTCCTGCATCGTGTACATGAAGCCGCCATCGCCGTTGATCGATACGACCTTCGTGTTGGGGTTCCCCGCCTTCACGCCGAGCGCGGTGGCGAAGCCGTAGCCCAACGTTCCCTGGTATCCCGGCGTGATATAGGTGCGAGGCTGGTAGACCCGAAAGCCCTGGTTCGACCAGTAACCGACCTGCGTCATCTCGCTGACGAGGATGCCGTCGTCCGGCAACTCGTCGCGCAGGACGTTGCCATAGTCGGACTGCGGGTGCACGCTGTTGAGCTGTTCGGTCAGCCGAGCCTTGAGGGCTGTCAGCTCCTCTTTGCGAGATGGACGCTTGCGGTTGTAGCGCTGAGCGCGCTCAGCCAGTTGCGTCAGGCTGACGCGGGCGTCGCCGACGATGCCGATCTGAGGAATGTAGTTGCGCCCGACCTCTTCCGGGTCGATATCGATCTGGATGACGGTCTGCTCCGGCTTCACCCCCCAGGGCAGCGTTGCCGGCATGACAAAGCGCGTTCCCACGGCCAGCACCACGTCTGCGCGGGGCACCAGGTCTTTGCCTGCGAACGGCCCCTGCCCCAGGTAATGACGGTCGGAAACGGCGCCGCGCCCGTTGCTGGTCATCACCACGGGCGCTTCGAGCAGTTCGGCGAGGCGCAACAGCTCTGACGAAGCGTTCCCACCGATGATGCCGCCGCCGGCGAAGATCAACGGCCGCTCCGCCCGTCCGAGCGCCTGCGCGGCGCGGTCGATTGCGTCCGAATCGGGTGCCAGGACGGGCTCGGGCCCCGGTTCGAGCAGTGTCACCTCGCCGGTCGCTTCGAGCACGTCGGGCGGGATCTCGATCTCGACCGGCCGCGGGCGGCCGCTGGTGAGACGGCGGAACGCCTCACGCACGATGCCGGGCACCTCTTCCGGCTTCATCGCCCGTCCCGCCCATTTGGTGACGGAGTTGATGAACTCGAGCTGGTCTGGAACCTCGTGCAAGACACCGCGGCCGACACCGATCAGGTCTGACCGGATCTGCCCGGAGATCGCGAGCACCGGAGAATTGCAGGCATAGGCGGTCGAGAGCGCCGCGGTGATGTTGAGCAGCCCCGGACCTGGCACGACGAGCGAGGTGCCGATTTTGCCGGTGCTGCGGGCATAGCCATCGGCCATGTAGGCCGTCGCCTGCTCGTGGCGGGTGTGGTAGATGCGAAAGTGGTCCTGCTCGTCGTAGAGTGCGTCGAATGCCCAGTCGAGCTGGACGCCCGGAAGGCAGAAGATCGTGTCGATACCTTCGCGCTTCAGCGACTGGACCAGAGCCTGACCACCGGTGAGCTTTGGCACGCGAATTCCCCCTGCCGGCGGCTTCCGCCCGCACGAACGCCATGGTACGACAAGTTGGGCAGTAGGCAGTAGGCAGTGGGGGGCGCGGGAGACCTAACCCCCGGCCCCTTCCCTAACCAGGGAAGGGGAGCTTGGAGTCGGTATGTTGTGGAGCATCTCGCACAGTTGTATTGGCGCATTGCCGTGCGCCCGGCTGCGCGCCGACGCTGCACCGACGCTCGTACCCGGCACCCAACGATCGCCCCTTCCCGGCGTTAGGGAAGGAGTAAGGGGGTTAGGTCTCCCCTTGTAGGGGCGCATTGCCATGCGCCCGGCTGGGACTTATGCTATCGCTCGCTGGTCCGCGACTGCTCCAGCAGCGCCGCCGGTTCGAATCGACGGCCGGCCCGGATGACGGCTTCAATCGACCGCGTGTTACGGATGTCGGCCAGCGGGTCGGCGGATAGTAGGACCATGTCCGCGGCATTCCCCTCGCGGATCGTACCGATCTCGGAGCGGCGCAGGACCGCCGCCGCCTGGCCGGTCGCCGCATGGATCGCCTGGAGCGGCGTAAAGCCGGCGCGGACAAACAGCTCGAGTTCGCGGTGCAGCGAAAAGCCGGGAACCTGATTGGGCGCCGCGCCGACATCGGTGCTCGGCGTAACGACGCCTCCGGCTTCGTGCACCATCCTTAGAAACGCAAGCTCGTGCTCAAGCGCACGTTGGCCGATCACGGGATCGGGACTCTGAGGCGCCGGGGTCGGGCGGCCGGCCTTTTCGGCGTCGGCGCGTATTTGCGCCATCCGCTGCGACTGTTGCTCCTGGCGACGCCGCTGCGTCGCAGTCGTGTACGCCAGGCCCGGCTCATCGAGCGCCTCGCGCGTGGCCATGCCGCCGGTCACCAGCACGGTAGTCGGGCTCAGACAAACGTCGTTGGCCACGATCTGGTCAACGAAGCCACGCACGTAATCCGCGCTCAGATCAGCCTCCGCCCAGCCGCGGTTCAACCACTGCCAGTAGTTCGGGATATAGCCGTTCCCTTGCTCGCGCGGATGACGGTGCTCCGGCGGGGCGACATCCTGGTAGACGGTCGCATGGACGTGTTCCAGGCAGTTTATGCCGCTGCCGATCGCTTCGCTCGCCCAGGTTCGGCTTAGATGACCGGTCACCGGCACCCGCCCGTCGACGCGGTGGATCATGGCAGCGACGAAGTCGGGCCGAAGCCCCGCGTAGAGCTTGATGCCGTCGACTCCGGCGGCCAGCAGCCGGTCTATCGACAATTCGCCTTCCTCGACGGTAGCGTTCAGCCACGTCAGCCTGCTGAACCCCAACTGCGTGTCCATCGGAAATATCGACGGCGTGCCGTCGAGCATCGGTCCGTACGACAAGATACGAGGTCCAACAGATTGGCCGGCAGCGACCGCGTCGCGCAGCGGCAGGAGACGCTCGATGTCGCCCCCGAGATCCCGAACGGTGGTTATTCCCGTCCCGAGCCAGAGGGGCAACGCCTCTTCGCCTACGAGCGCGACATGCACGTGCATGTCGATCAGCCCCGGGATGAGCCACTTGCCGCGACCGTCGATCGTATCAACGCCGCTCGGAGCCTGTCCCTCCGACGACGGTGCAATGCGCGAAATCCGGTCGCTCTCGACGAGCACCGTCACACCGCTTCGAGCGGGTGCGCCGGTTCCGTCGATCAGGGTCACGTTCTCGATGGCGAGCGCCATACCTCACCCCCGGCCCCTCTCCATCCCCGCGATGGAGAGGGGAGCTTGTACACGGAAGTGTTTGCTGCAGAAGCTCCTGTAGGGGCACATTGCCATGCGCCCGGCTGCGCGCCGCAGTATCCCTGTCCGAACCCACCTCCTAACGATCGCCCCTCTCTGTCGCTCGGAGAGCGATGGAGAGGGGGGTGAGGTCCCCGACGCTGCAACCAACCCCCCGCACCGGGAAGGGGTAAGGGGTTAGGAGGAGTTGCTGCCCCGACCCATCCTACTCGCACAGGAGCGGAGGATCATGCAGGTGGTTATGGCATGGCCGTAGAGCTTGCCGGCGGCGTCTCGGCGCCGAAGCTTGACTTCATGTAGTGACGTTAGATTAGCAAGATACTCCGATGAGAAAAATGATGCTGTTAAGCACATGGCAGAAGACGTGCGACGGGCGGGTTCGCGGGAGAGAACGTATCGGGATACTATGAGCCGTACGTGGAATTCTGCCGCTTCTTGATGCGTTCTAGACTCCGAACCCGGACCGCATCTACCAAGGTGAAAGTTGATAGGGGCTTGGACGGCAACATGACCGCCGCCTCGGTCTTCCCTGGCCTGCGCGTGCTCGACCTTTCGACGCGGCTGTCCGGCGCCTTTTGTGCCCGGCTGTTCGCCGATTTCGGTGCGGACGTCCTGCTGGCGGAGCCGCCGGAGGGGCACGTGCTGCGTCGCGAGCCTCCATTCGCCGGAGATGAACCCGGTCCGGAACGCTCACTGCTGCATGCATATGCCAACGCCAATAAACGGTCCGCTGTTGTTCGATCAGCTCAAGATCCCTTGCTCGCGGCGCTTCTCGGCTGGGCCGACGTCGTGATTTCGACCAACTCGGAGGCTATGCCGTCCCGGGGCGACGCGGTCGAGGTGTCGGTCACTCCCTACGGCCTGACCGGTCCGATGCGCGACAGGCGCGGCAACGACCTCACGGCCTGCGCCCTTTCCGGCTGGTCCGCCCTGAGCGGTGACCCCGGTGAGCCTCCGCTAAAGGCGATCAGCAACCAGGTCGGCTACCTCGCGGGCGTGAACGCGTTTGTCGGGGCCGCGGCGGCGCTCTACCACCGCGACCGCACCGGCGAGTCGCAGGTGGTGGACGTCAGCGAGCTCGAGTCGATCGCAGAGATCGCGGGGCCGGCGCTGCTAGTGGCGACCTACGAGGGACAGGCGCAACCTCGCCACGAACCGGACTATCTGCGCGGACCGATCGCCTGCAAGGACGGCTACGTCTTCGTCTACTTCGGCCGAGGCGAGTTCTGGCGCGACGCCATGAACGCCCTTGGTCTCCCGGACTTGGCCGAGGACCAGCGATTCGCCCAGGCGCGGTACCGCCGGCAGCATCGAGACGAAATCTCGAGCCGCATCGCGGAGCAGGTGCGTACGCGCGGGAAATGGGAGCTGTTCGACGCGCTCGACGCCGTGCGCTGCATCGTTGGGGTGGTGCAGGACACGCGCGACGTGGTCGAGAGCGAGCACCTCGCGGCGCGTGGCTTCTTCGTCGATCTGAGCGTCGCGGGCAAGGTTGGCGTGAAGTTTCCGGGGACGCCGATCAAGTTCTCGGAGACGCCGGGGTCGTTTCGCAGGCCAGCACCGCGGCTGGGCGAGCACCAGGCGGAGGTGGAACGGGAGCTTGGAAAGGGCGGAAACGCGGCGGTAAGTGACGCCGCCACGCCCTCGATGCTTGCCGCAACCACTCGGCCAGAAGATGGCGTACCGTTCGCAACAAACGGCTCCGTGGCTGAACGGAACCCACGAAAGCCGGGCAGCCACGGTCCGTTGCACGGAGTGCGTGCGCTGGTACTGACCCAGGCGTGGTCGGGGACGTTTGGCACTGAGCTGTTGGGGCTGCTCGGCGCCGACGTGATCCAGGTCGAGTCCCGCGGCCGGCTCGATTCGTGGCGCGGCGACTATAACGGCATCGTGCCAACGGCCATTCGCGACCCCGGCAATCGCCAGCGTCCGTGGAACACCAGCGGCCTCTATAATTCGGTCAACCTCAACAAGCGGAGTCTTACACTGGACCTCGCATCGGCCCGCGGGCGTGAGCTGTTCAAGCGGCTCGTGGTAACAGCAGACGTCGTCGCGGAGAACTTTACACCGCGGGTCATGGGCAACTTCGGCCTCGACTACGCCGCGTTGCGGCGGCTGAAGCCGGACATCATCCTGGCATCGCTCTCCGCTTACGGCGCCACGGGACCGTACGCCAACGTGCCGGGCATTGGCGGCACGATCGAGCCGATGTCGGGCATGAGCTCGCTGCTCGGTTATGAGGGCGGCAGGCCCCAGAATTCGGGCCAGATGTACCCGGACCCGGTGACGGGTTACTATTTTGCCGCCGCGATGGTCATGGCGCTGCGGCACCGGGAGCGGACCGGCCAGGGCCAGTACATCGATGTCGGGATGATGGAGGCGAACGCGAGCTTTATCGGCGACTCGCTGCTCGAATTCGCCGTCGACGGTCATGTGCGTGCGCGGCTCGGAAACCATCACCTGCGCACCGCTCCGCACAACATCTATCCGGCGCGCGAGGGGCGCTGGCTGGCTCTGGCGGCCGAAGACAATCTCGCATGGGAGGTTTTGTGCATGACGCTAGATCGTCCCGATCTCGCGGCGGACCCGCGCTTCACCACGCAGCCGGCGCGCAAGGCAAACGAAGAAGCGCTGGACGGAATTATTGCCGAATGGACGCGCGAACAGGATGCGGACCAGGCAGCAGAGGAATTGAGCAAGCGCGGCGTGACGGCGGCACCTGTGTTGGTGATCCTCGATATGCCGCATCATCCACAGCTACGCGCGCGGGGCTTCCCGGTCGAAGTCACACACCTTGAAGCTGGGAGATACCGCCAGGCGGGAGTGCCGTGGCGGCTGACCGGGACGCCCGCCGCGGTGAACCGACCGGCGGCGATGCTGGGCGAGCATAGCAGCCAGGTGCTGGCGGATTTACTCGACGTGTCTGAGTCGGAGTACGCGGAACTGATCGCCGAGGGTGTGACCGGCGATATGCCGCCCGAGGGCGTGATAGTGGCCGCGCCTCTATAGGCCGCGGTAGGGAAGGAGCGCGATGGAGTACCGACATATCCTCTATTCCGTGGACGGTGGCATCGGCCGCGTCACTTTGAACCGCCCGGAGGTGCGGAACGCCCAGAGCCGCCGCCTGCTCGAGGAGATGGACGACGCATTCACCGAGGCTGCAAACGAACCGGAGGTCAAGGTAATTATTCTCTCAGGCGCGGGGGAGAGCTTCTCCGCCGGCCACGACCTCGGTTCACGCGAGGAGAAGGCGGACCGCGAAATGCGGCCGTATGAGGGCGGGCTGCGCGGCCGCTACAAGCGGATCTGGGACCTGTACATCGACATGGGGCTGCGCTGGCGCAACCTGCCCAAGCCGACCATCGCGATGGTGCACGGCTACTGCATCTTCGGCGGCTGGATGATCGCCACGGCGATGGACCTGATAATCGCCTCCGACGACGCCAAGTTCCTCGCATCGCACTTCCAATACTTCTCGGTGCCATACGACGTCGGCGTGCGCAAGGCGAAGGAGATCCTGTTCGAGTTCCGCTTCATGGACGCGGCCGAGGCGGAGCGAAGCGGGATGGTCAACCGTGTTGTGCCGCGGGCGAAGCTCGAAGACGAAACGCTGGCGCTGGCGAAACGGATCAGCTTGAACGATCCATTCTGGTTGCGGCTGGCAAAGCTTTCCGTCAACCAGGCGCAGGACGAAATGGGCTACAGCACCTTTGTTACCTCGGCGCTGCAAACCTACGCGCTGATGAGTGAGGCGGGCGGCAACACTGCCGCCGAGCAGGACGAGGGCGGGCGGCGCCGTTTCGCTACCGTCGATCGGGCGCTCTCCTACGAGCACGAGCGCCAGCAGCGGGCCGGATCAGCCGGCGATTGAGCCATCAGAACGGGCCATTGGGTGTCAAAAGGGCGTACGCGCAGTCCGAGCCAGCGTGCCGCGGTCGCTTGCCGCGGTCTCCCGTAAGTACGCTGCCAGATCACAGGCCTCGGCGCTGCGGGCGAGGTAATCGCTAACCGCGTCCGGATCGTAGTCATAGCAGGGGTAACAGCTCCCCGGCCAGGCGCCTCGCGGCGCGTGTACGACCGCTTTCACTAGGAAACCCGGGATCTTCTGCAGTTCAGGTCGCCGCTCCATCTCACCCGGTTCGGCGATACGTTCGGCAGTCACGATCACGCCGCGCGCCGCGCGGCTCATGAGAACGTCTTCGAACTCGGTGCCTTCGATGCGGGCGTTTCCCTCGGCGTCTGCGAGCGATACGTGGAGCAGCGCCCAGTCCGGCTGAATGCGCGGCACGGTGAGCACCGGCTGTCCGGTGTACGGATCGGTCACGGTCCGAAAGCCGGCTGCGGCGACCAGGTCGCTCCCCTGGAACCCCGCAATGGGCATGAATGGCAATCCATACGCGGCCGCCCGCAGCGACATGATCGCGCTGTAGCATGCCTGTTCCCGCGCCTGCACCTGACCACTCTCGACCGCCCGGCGGTAGCCCGGCGCCATGCCGAACTCATTCTCGAAGCCGACGAACCCTGCAGAGACGGCTGTCACGCAGCCGGCGGCGCAGAGCAGATCGACGTCGTAGGCGCCGGCCGTCTTGATCAGGTGCAGACGGCGGCGCCGCTGCCGCGCGAGCTCACGGGCGAGCGCGTTTGGCGCGCGGTGTAACAAATTTCCGCCCAACGCAAGCGTCTGACCATCCCGCACCAGCGCCGCCGCAGCTTCGAGGTCGAGCCGTTTGCCGTGGTGAGACATCCGAGCCCCCGCTAACGCGAACACGCGACCGCTACCGATTAAACCGTAGCACCGGTCGCGATCGGTCACAAGCTGGCCGGCACAGCGATAAGTCCGCTGTGCCGGCCACCGGCTGCCGGATACCGCCGGCGATGCGAGAAGCGGTTGGGCGCTACCGCAGCGACTCGGCAAAGCCGCCGATCGCATCCTCCCGCGCAACTGATGTAATCGTTCCACCGACTAGGAGCCTGTCCGAGTAACAGGGATCGACAGGATGCGCGCCGTCTGGGAT
>DAINSK010000044.1:13826-28238 GCA_036741355.1 Chloroflexota bacterium | reverse complement strand
GCGCCGTACTTCCACTCTCACTTTAGCGGTCACCTAAGATACAAGGGGGTGAGGTTTTCGCGGTCGGAGTTCTCAGCCCGAAAGGTTGGAGGCTCGACCAGTGGCCGCGAACGACAACGCCGGCGTGCCAGCGCCGGTGTTTATAGTCGAGGACGATCTGGTAGCGCTGGGACCCTTCGACCGCAGCCACATCGATATGGGGCTTCCGCCCGCGAGGCAAAGCGGCCTCACGGCACGATCGCCCACTCGGGCGGAAGGCGATAGCTGAACACGCGGTTAGTGTGAGTGCGGCCGTCGAAGACGCGATGGCGGCCGGTTCGCGTGATTTCCCGGTAGCTGTTCTGCAGTTGAACGATACGCTTTCGATTCAGGTTGAACAGCACGGCGCCGGCCTTTACCGGCTGCAGACTGGCCTCACGCGTACGGTCATCCACCACTCGGAACACCGGCTGCTGGTGCGGAGCGCAAATGTCGAGCGCGGCGTGGATCGCCTGGTACCGGCCGGGTACGTTGCGCTCGTCGAACATTGCGAGCCCGTTGAGCACGCGCTCTCTCAGGTCGCCGTAGAGCGGCTCCGCGTGTTCTAATAGCCCGGCCAGGTTTGAGGGGTTGCGGGTGCAGGCTGCCACGAGCGCGGGGATGGCGTCGCCATCGACGATGAAGCTCACCGCACCCGAGGCGTCGATCACGGTGCAGCGCATCAGGTTCATAAGCAATACCCTCCGATGGTAGCAAGCGTTTGGATTGCCGGTCAACGCAGAGCCGCACTCCGCACTCCCTATCGGAGCCCGTTCACCTACCATACCGAGGGTCGATTCGTTGACCGTGCTTCCGAGGCTCGGCTACGATGAACGCTGAACCTCCGCGGATGCCGGCAAACCGCGCCCGCCGTTTCACGGTCTAGGACGACCCGGTTTGGTGCCGTGGAATAACAGAGAACTGGAGTACCGTCGGTGCCGAAGCGCACATACCAACCGAAACGGATACCGCGCAAGCGCGAACACGGCTTCATGAAACGCATGTCCACACGTAACGGCCGGCGCGTCCTGAAAGCCCGCCGTCTGCGCGGGCGCATGCGTTTGACCGTCGTCTAGACAGTTAATCAGATTACATGTTGCGCGAGCGAAGGCTTCGCCGGCCTGCTGATTTCGCTGCTGTTTATCGGCGCGGTCGTTCTACTCCAGGCGGGTCGCTGGCGATTCGCAGCTTGAAGACCGATCTGCCGGAGTCACGCGTCGGTTTTGCGGTCGGAAAGCGGATTGGCAACGCGGTCATTCGTAATCGGGTGAAGCGCCGCCTCAGAGCGGCAATCACGTCTCTAGAACTGGAACCTGGTTGGGACATCGTGATCAATGCGCGACCAACTTCAGCCGCAAAACAGTACGCCGAATTGCATGCAGAATTGAGCGGGCTGCTAAAGCGCTCGCGGCTGACGCGACGAGCGGAACCGGGGAATAGCCATCCCGAACAAACGGCGCAGAAACCGCAATGAAGCGGCTACTGCTCGCGCTCATCCGCTACTATCAACGGGCGATCTCGCCGAGGTTACCGGCGGCCTGTCGCTACCAGCCGACCTGCTCACGCTATGCATATGAGGCGATCGATCGCTTTGGCCCCGCTCGAGGCAGTTGGCTCGCGTTCCGGCGGCTGATGCGTTGTTTTCCATGGAACGCCGGCGGGTATGACCCCGTGCCGGCAAAGAACGGGCTTGAAGCTATGCAAACAGATTCTTCAGCGGTGGGACGACCCGCGCCGTTTGCGACCGCAACCGGCGCAGTGAAGGACCGGCGGCAGGTATGACGAGTCGCATGCGAAACATCCCAATTGTCTTGCCGTTCATCCTTCTCGTTCTGATTACCGGCGCCGCGTGCCGCGGCATCGCAGGTCCACAGGGTTGGGCGGCCCCGGTTGATACGCCGAGCGGCATCATTACCAGCCTCCACAAAGGCAAGCTGAGTTTGACCGATCCGACGGGCAAGGAGATTCGCTGGCAATTTCCTCCCGCCACCGACAAGAAGACCAACCTGCAAGGCGTCTATGGCACGCCTGTCGTAACGGATAAGGTCGTCGTGTTTGGTGGCTTTAACGGTCACATTTACGCGCTCCAGCTTGAAGACGGCAAGCAGCTGTGGGACGTCAAGACAAGCGCCAGCATCATCGGCAGCCCGGCGATCAACGGCGACAGCGTGTATGTCGGCAACTCGGACGGAAAGTTGCTGGCGTTGAACCTGGCGAACGGCAACCAGAGGTGGCAGTTCGACACCGGCGAGCGGATATGGTCACAGCCGGTCGTCGACGGCAGCGCCGGTGCGGTGTACGTCACCTGCATGAACCGCAAGGTTTACGCCCTAGCTCTGGATACCGGCAAGACGCTGTGGACCGACACTGTTGCCGGCGGCGCGATCGTGAGTACGCCCGATGTCAATGGCGGACGGCTCTACTTTGGCGCCTTCGACAAACATGTGTACGCTGTCGAACAGCAATCGGGGAACAAGATCTGGCAGAGCGCGGAAACCGACAACTGGCTCTGGGCGCAACCGCTCTTATCTGACTCCGGCGATACCGTTTACACCGGCGGACTGGGTGGCAACGTCTATTCGTTCGACGCTCGCACCGGGGCGATGAACTGGTCGACTCCAGCTAAATTCACCGACGCGATCCGCGGCCGGCCGGCCCTTGCTCAGGGTGTGCTGGTGGTTGCGGACCGTAAAGGACATGTGGAAGGTCTGAACCCTGCCGACGGCAAGTCGTTGTGGAGCGCCGACCTGAATTCGACCTCGTTGGGCGACCTCGTGCTATCCACAGACAAGCGCTCTGTACTTGCCGTAACAGAAGGCGGCACCGGCGGCAGCCGGCTGGTGCAGATAGACCCGACAAATGGAACAGTGACGGTCCTTTCGACGGCGTGACGGGCTAAGAAGGTACACTGGCAAGGGTGAATTAGGCGCTCCCGTGGGCACCTCCGGAGCGTAGCGGATCATCAGAAGGCGGGACGTCTTTGACCGAGATTATCGGTTTTATTTGGAACCAGGTTCTGATCGCGCCGGCCACCAACTTTATGGTTGTGCTGGACCGGCTGCTGTTCGGTAACTACGGTCTGGCGATCATCGTATTCACGCTGATCCTCCGCCTGGTGACCCTGCCTTTGACGCTGCGGCAGATGCGATCGTCGAAGAAGATGTCGTCGCTGCAGCCGAAAATGCAGGAGATCCAAAAGAAATACAGCGACCCCAAGCGCCGTTCCGAAGAGACGATGAAGCTCTACAAGCAGGAGGGCGTGAACCCGGCCGGCTGTCTCGTCCCGACGCTGATCCAGTTCCCCATCTGGATCGCGCTCTACCAGGTAATTCGGCTGACGCTTGGGAACACGCCCGAGAGCCTGATCGACCTATCCCATCGCCTCTATCCCTGGAGCTTCATTCAACACGCGGTACCGCTCACCAGCCATTTCCTATGGATGAACCTTGGTCTAGCCGATCAAACGTTTATATTGCCGTTCCTGGTCTTCGCGACAATGTGGCTGCAGCAGAAGCTGACCATGACGCAAACGGCGATGGCCGGGAACTCGCAATCGGCACAGACGAACCAGATGATGCTCTGGTTCATGCCGCTGATCTTCGCCTGGCTGTCGCTCAACCTGCCCAGCGGTCTCGGCCTGTACTGGATTATGACCAACGTGGTCGGCATTGTGATGAACTACTTCGTTTTCGAGTGGCACGGTACCCATCCGGCCGATATCGTCGGGCTGCGTAACTTTAGCCTTAGCAACGTCGGTTCTATCTTCATGCCACGCGCGCGGAAGCCGGGAACCCGACCTGTGCGCCGGCCGCAGCCACCTGCTCGTGACCGTGGCCGTAACAGCGCCAATGGCCAAACCGAATCCTCGGATGAACAACCGGCTACACGCTTCTCCGGTGGTTCGTCGAACGGGGCAGCACGCGGGCAGAGCCGGCGGCGCAACGCCGCCCCGTCGGCACGCAAGGCCCAGCCCAAAGCGCCTCCCGTCGGCAGACGTTTGCCGCCGGGAGCCGGTAGTGAAGGGGGAGCAGAGAAGAGGTCCAATGATGGCTGACGCTCCTGAAAGCAACGGAATTGAAGCCACCGGCAAGTCAGTGGACGATGCCGTGAGCCACGCCCTGGCGGACCTGGGTATACCTCGCGACCAGGTAGACATCACGGTCGTGTCCGAAGGGCGCCCCGGCATCCTGGGGGTTGGCGCACAGCCCGCCCGCGTGCTGGTCACGCCTCGTAAGGCAGCGCCGGTTGCGCAACCTCCTGCGCCACGGGTACCCGAGACTGCGCTGAAGCCCGCGGACCTCGACGACGACTTTACCGACCATGTGCGTGTCACAAGGTCCCCGTCTGTCGATGTCGAAGATGTCGACCTGGATCTGGTCACTGAGTCCGCGGTGGATGTGCTGGAAACGCTGCTGCAGTTGATGGGCTTTGACTCGGAGGTTGAGGCGCGAGAGCCGGTCACCCCGGGCGATGGCGCCGGTATGATTGCCGCCGTGCTCGATGTGGCCGGAGTGGGCGACGAGGACATGGGCCTGGTAATCGGCAGGCGTGGCGAAACGCTGGCCGCACTCCAGTACATGCTCAACCTGATCGTCAACCATCAAACCCGGTCTCACAGTATTTTCGGCGTCGACGTCGAGGGCTATCGCCGGCGGCGCGAGGATGCCTTGCGTGACCTGGCGCTTCGAATCGCCGATCGCGTGCGACAAAACGGCCAAGCAATGACGTTGGAGCCAATGCCAGCGGCCGAACGCCGTATCGTACACATCGCACTCCATGACGACCCCGACGTGCAGACGATCAGCATCGGCGAAGGCGAAGGGCGCAAGGTCGCTATCACGCCAAAGCGCTGATCTATGTCGAAGCAGCCGGCAACCAAGTCCGGGCTTGGCCCACCAATCACTTTGGCGTGTGCCCGAGAGGGCCAGCCGGCAACCAAGTCCGGGCTTGGCCCACCAATCACTTTGGCGTGTGCCCGAGAGGGCCAGCCGGCAACCAAGTCCGGGCTTGGCCCACCAATCACTTGCGCGCAGCCGTGTGCCCGAGAGGGCCAGCCGGCAGGCCCCGTCGAATTCCTGGTCATTGGTCACGTCACGAACGACATCGTCGGCGCAGATCTGCGACTGGGCGGGACTGCGTCCTATGCCGCCGTCGTAGCGGCACGACTGGGGGTACGTACTGCGATCCTCACCAGCGCCGCCGACGACTTACGGCTGCCGGCCGAACTGACCGGCGTTGCGTTTCATAACCTGAGCGCGGCGCACACGACGGTCATGGAACACCAGTTCATCGGCCGCCGCCGGGAGCAATACGTTCGATCTCGGGCAGAAATCATCACCGCGTCGCTCTTGCCTCAGCAGCTGAGGTCCGCACCGGTTGTCCTCGTTGGTTCCGTCACGGGCGAAGTCGAAAATGACGTGCTGGATTCGTTCCCGAATGCGCTGCGTGGCGCAACGGTCCAGGGCTGGCTGCGTCAGGTGGCTGCCGACGGCTACGTTGAGAGCATGGATGCCGCGGCTTGGGACTATGCGCCCGTGCTGAGCAAGCTACAGGCTGCCTTTCTGAGCGAAGACGACGTGGGCGGCGATATCGAATCAGTAAGGACTGTACTGGATGCATGGGAACGAGCCGTTTCGATTCTCGTGGTCACTCGGGGTGAAGCCGGTGCGCTGATTAGCGTCGACGGGAATTGGTACAGCATTGGGGTCATGCCGTCGTCGGAGGTGGATGCCACCGGTGCCGGCGACGCCTTCGCCGCGGGCTTTCTGATCCGCTACCATGAGACGGCAGACGCGAGCGAGGCGGCGCGGTTCGCGACCGCAGTGGCGGCCTTTGTTGTCGAAGCGACCGGCATCGCCGGTGCTCCAACCCGTGAGCAGGTTGATAACCGCCTCGCAGCAAATCCGGACGTGCGGCTACGGGAGTTGGGTCCACGACTGCCGAGATGAACGTTTCCGCGGGTTGCGCTCCGCAGAGGCGGCTGCAAGCTGCCCGCCGTCTGGCGGCCGTTTGATGGCGGATGTGATCGCGATCGCCAATCAGAAGGGCGGCGTGGGCAAAACAACGACCGCCATTAACCTCGGCGCGTGGCTGGCGCTCCGGGGACAGCGGGTGTTGCTCATAGACATCGATCCGCAGGCCAATGCCACCAGCGGACTCGGCGTCACGGCGGAACGCGGCAGTATCTATGACGCGATTACTGGGCAGGCGCCCCTCGCCGCCCTGATCGTCGGAAGCTCGGAGCCCGGCCTGGACGTGGTCCCCTCTTCGCAGGACCTTTCGGGCGCCGAGATCGAGCTGGTTGAAGCAAAGGGGCGCGAGTACTACCTACGACGTCTGATCGAACCTATCCTTACCGATTGGGATTTCATTCTGTTTGACTGTCCTCCCTCGCTTGGACTGCTGACCGTCAACGCGTTGACTGCCGCCGGCCAGGTGATCATTCCGGTGCAGTGCGAATATCTGGCGTTGGAGGGGCTGGGCCATCTAGCGGGAACGCTCGAACGGGTGCGGCGGGGGTTGAATCCGGCCTTGCGTCTCGAGGGATTGGTCATGACGATGTTCGACCCACGCACAACGCTGGCGCATCAGGTGGTGGCCGAGGTTCGCCGGCATTTTCCGCAGGCCTTCCAAACTGTCATACCGCGCAGCGTTCGGCTGTCCGAGGCGCCGTCTTACGGCCTTTCGATCGCCGCTTATGCGCCTGCTTCGAGTGGCGCCACGGCCTACGCCGATCTGGCCGATGAGCTACTAGCGCGGCGGGTGACGTCGTGATCGACCAGGACGCGACGAAGGGAGGAGGGACAATACCTCCCGCGCGGGGGGTATTCCGCGGCCGCGCCGGCCTCGGTCGCGGCCTGGGAGCCTTGATCCCGGAAGGTCTGGCGACGGTGGCGCCGTCGAAGGGTGCCAGGTCGAATGCCACGAAGCAGCCGCGGCCGGAGCTTGTCGCCGCTTCAGATGCTACCGGCGAACTGGGCATCGCCCAGCGGCCCGGTGCGCTCATGGTGGATATAGACCTCATTGCTACCAACCCCCAGCAGCCCCGTTCCAGCTTCGATCCGGAATCGTTAGCGACGTTGACCGATAGCATTCGACAGCACGGCCTATTGCAGCCGCTGATCGTCAGCAGACAGCAGTCCCCGCGAGGGGGCGTGAGCTACCAGTTGATCGCGGGCGAGCGCCGGCTGCACGCGGCGCGCGCCGCGGGGCTCAAGCGCGTTCCCGCCGTGGTGCGCGACGTGACGCCGCTCGAACAGCTTGAGTTGGCACTGGTCGAGAATATTCAGCGTGCAGACCTGAATCCATTGGAAGAAGCGCGCGCGTTTGAGCGTCTGAGCAGCGAGTTCGGGTTGACCCAGGAAGCGCTGGCGCGGCGAGTTGGACGCAGCCGCGTTGCAGTGGCCAACACGCTTCGTCTGCTGGGTCTCTCCAATGAGATCAAGGCGAGCCTGGCGGCGGGCGAGGTCACTGAAGGACACGCGAGGTCGTTGCTTGGGGTGGCGGATATTCGGCAACGGCGACAGCTCTGGCGCGAGGTGGTGGACCGCGGCCTCTCCGTGCGGGGAACTGAAGCGCTCGTTCGCGCGCGGCGTGACAGCAACTCCCAGGGGGGAGCGCCCGACACACAACGGCCGAAAGAGGCGCGGCGACAAGATCCCGATACCGCGGCCCTGGCCGAGCGGTTACAAAGCGCGCTGGGGACCGCGGTCCGTATCGACCGTGGTCGTCGCGGCGGGCGGTTGGTGATCAACTTCTATAGCGATGAGGAGTTGGACGGACTCACGCAGCGCCTGCTCGCGGACGAGGAGTCGTACTGACCAACGGGTAGATTTGGGGGCGTTCCATGCCAATCGACGATCGACTGAAGGAGCTCAATCTGACGCTGCCGCCCCTGCCGAAGCCGTTGGCCTCGTATGTTCCGGCGGTCATTACGGGCAACCTGCTGGTCATCTCCGGCCAGGTCCCGATCGAGAACGGGAAGATCGTGCAGCCCGGCAAGTTGGGGAGGGAGTTGAGCGTCAAGCAGGGGCAACAGCTCGCCCGCCTCTGCGTGTTAAACGGTCTCGCCGCCGCTAAACAGGCGCTCGGATCGCTCGATCGCATCCGGCGCGTAGTGCGTGTCGCGGGTTACGTGGCGAGCGCCGACGGCTTCCAGCAGCAACCGGCGGTGGTCAACGGCGCCAGTGACCTGCTGGTCGAGATCTTCGGCGAGAACGGCCGCCACGCCCGTGCCGCGATCGGCGTTAACGAGCTTCCGCTCGGCTGCGGCGTCGAAGTGGAGTTCATATTCGAGGTTGCCTGAAGATTAGCCGAAACTGGCTATTAGCACTCTTTTCATCAGCCTGTAACGCGCGCTATGCTGTGGCCGCGCTACGATAGAAGTGTCAATCGACACGGCATTGGCGGTGTGGAGACCAACGTGAAAGAGAGCGCAGCTTCAGCTATACCGGGTAAGGCAACCGCCGGAGACGCGCCGCCTGCAGACGATCTAAGCAGCCGGATTCCCGGCGAGCTCACGCCCCTGAAGAGTGGCGGCAAGCGCGGTTTGAGCGGCGGACAGGTAAAGGCGATCTTCGATGCCATGCGCACGTTTAGGGACGACGACCTCTCTCGCGATGGCGGCGACGAGACGTTCGAGTGCGGCCGGTGCGGCAGGCGACGTCCGGCGGCTGGGTCGTTGATCTATGGCGACCTTCGTCTCTGCAACGGCTGCGCTACCGATTTCGAATTGCTTCGTACGGCAGGCATTGAGCGCGACTTTTAGAGATCGGGAGTAGTACCGGCCAACCGCCGCATCAGCCGCGCGCACTGCTCGGCCGCGCGCATTAGGAGTACGGCGGCGCACTGCTGGGCTTCGTCGAGCGTCATTGGACGCGGCGTAATTGCAAAGGCAGCCGTCAGGCCTTTGACGCTGTTTACTTCGAAGTCGTTTTCGATTCCGCCGACCAGCGCTACTACCGGTATGCCGTGCTTCTCGGCTAGCCCGGCTACGCCCGCGACGGTCTTCCCAAACGGCGTTTGCGAATCAAGTCGGCCTTCTCCGGTGAAGACAAGCTGCGAAGCTGCGATCTCTGATTCGACGTTCGTGGCCTCGGCCACGATCGCGAAGCCCGGTCTTAGCCGGGCGTGGAGGAATCCCGCGAGGCCGGCACCGAGGCCGCCCGCCGCTCCGCCGCCGGGCAGGTTCAGCACGCCCAAGCCCAGGTCGCGTTCGATCACCTCTCCCAACAGGCGAAGCGCGGCGTCGAACTCAGATGCCTGCTCAGGCCGAACGCCTTTCTGGGTCCCGTATACCGCTGTGGCGCCGGCTGGCCCGCAAAGCAGGTTCTGAACGTCGACAGCCACTTGGAAGGTACATTCGCTCAGCCGCCGATCGGCTTGCAAAGAATCGATTCGATCGAGCAGCGCAAGTGGCGCGGCGCCGCGGTCCAATTCTCCGCCCTGAGCATCGAGCAGGCGAAAGCCGAGCGCCTGCGCCAGTCCCGCGCCGCCGTCATTCGTCGCGCTGCCGCCTATGCCCAGCATGAAACGACGCAGACCCGCGTCGAGGGCGGCGCGAATGAGTTCTCCGACGCCGAAGGTCGTTGCCCTGGCCGGGTCGAGCTGTTCCTGCTTCAACAGGACCAAACCGCAGGCCTCGGCCGTCTCGATCACCGCCGAGCCGTCGATGATGCCGAATCGTGCACGAACGGGAACGCCCAATGGTCCCGAAACAGTCACTGTTCGGGTCGAGCCGTCGCGCGCCGCAACGAGCGTGTCAAGCGTGCCGGGACCACCATCGGCTAGCGGGATCATTTTGACCTCCACGGCGGGGAAACCCCGGAGGAGACCGGCGGCGATCGCTTCGGCTGCTTCGACAGCGGTGAGGCTGCCTTTCAGCTCTTGCGGCGCGACGAGCACGCGCATTTCTGCTCCGTTCAGCTCAACAATTTCGCCCGAGTTAGTGGGCGCTTCGTAGCATAGGAGCAACTTTGCCTCCGGTACAATGGAGATTGCTCATTCGGAGGTCGGAATGGTCTACGGCAACTCGGGCGTCTTGCTCGACGCGATCACAGCGGAGATAGCGGATGCGCTGACCTCGATGGATGCTGCCGCCGTAGAGCGAATTTTCGCTGCACGCTCCATTGGACCTGTGGCGCCGAAGAAAGGCAGAGATGGGTTTGACCCAAGAACGCTCGCCTGGGCGGTCACGCAGTTAACTGCTGCTGATAGCATCGTCGCCGCCATATCCCAATTGTCGGTGCGTGAACTCACCGTATTACGTGCGCTCTGGCGCAGCGGCCCCGCGGTACGCACCGGCACGATCAGTCCTGCGTTTGCATCGGTGCTAAACCCAACAGCGCTGTCAGAGTGCCTGGCGACGCTCCAGGACCGTGCGCTGCTGTTGCCGGCGGACGCCGAGCGAACGGCGCTCTTCATCCCGATATGCGTCCGCTCCGTTCTGCTGGGGCGGAATGGACCCGCACGGCCGGCGGCGGCCGTCCTGGCCGCGTATAAAGTCGAAGACATTCAGCGCATGGCGAACAAGCTCGGCGCCAGCATAGAAACGCACAGGAAAGCCGACCGCGTCGCCCAGATCGTCGAACAGATGAGCCATCCAGTGCGTATCAAGGAGAGGGTAGCCGCGCTGCCTGACCTGGCGCGGGGCATATTCGACCACATACTGGCCGCGGGCGGCAGCGTCGATCCGTGGTCGCTTTTGCAGACGTTTCCACAGATCAACACAAAGCAGCAGCCATACGCGTTCAGCTATTATCCCTACAACCTCTACCAGCACGGCGATGGCAACGATGGCCCCGTTCTGCTCGAAACCCTGGGGCTGGTCCTGCGCTATCCACCCGATTGGGCAACGCAGCTTGTGATCGCCGACGACGTGCTCACAGCGCTCCTGCCGCCGCTGAATATCAGTGCCACCGACCTCATTGAGCCCGAATTCGAGCTGCCCCCGGCCGGCGCGCGTCCGGCCGGGGGGCAACCGGCACCCGTTTTGGATGTGGTCGATTGTCTGCAGTTTGTGGATGAGATGCGGCCGGCGCTCACGCAGAAGGGTCTGTTTGCAAAACCGGACGCCAAGCGTTTGGCCCGCTGGCTTTCCATCAACAAGTCACCCTACGCGGACTTCATCTTCGCGATGACGCTACAGGCCGGGCTGTTGAGCGACACCGCGCCACAGTTGCGGGTCGACAAAAAGACGGATGCCTGGCTGCAGGAAGAAGAGCTTGCGCAGCTCTCCGCTTTGCTGAAAGCGTGGCTAGGGATTGCCATATGGCGCGACGACCGCGAAGACGGCTACACCCGTAGTAATGATTGGCAGCCGCTACTGCTTCAGTTCCGCGCAGCCACCGTCGAGGTGCTCGCACAATTGCCGGAAGGCGGAGCCAGCACCGAATCCGTCGTAAGGCGCTTGAAATACCGAATACCTGCGCTGTTTTTGCCTTTGCGACCGAAGGCAGCACGTGAATGCCCAGCACCCGAGGCCTGGCTGTTAGGTGTTCTGCGCTCGTTGTCGTGGTTGGGGCTGGCGGAACCGCTCCTGCAGAGCGGGAAGTCCGCTACCCCGGTAGGGTTGCGGCTGAAGCCAGCGGGCCGGGCATTACTGGTCGGCAATGCCTCTTTCAAACCCGACGCGGAAATTCCGCGCAGCGACCGGCTGATCGTTCAGCCGACGCTCGACGTCCTCGCCCCGCCCAACGCCGACCCTGCTGTCTATCGGGCGGTTCGCCGATTTACCGATCCGGTTTCGTCGGTGGGGATGCGGACCGCGAAGCTGAGCGCCGGGTCGTTGCGCCGCGCCATCGATTCCGGCATGAGCGCCGCCGACGTACGGGCATTCCTGGAGCAGCACGGCAACGGCTCGCTGCCAAACACCATCGACTCGCTGCTGGGGGATGTCGAGGCGAAGTACGGCCGTATCCACGTTGGCAGGGCCTCGACATACCTCACCGTGGACGATCCGCACCTGCTGCTGGAGTTGCAGGCCGACAAGCGCCTGGCAGGGCTCGTCGAACGGATCATCGCGCCAACTGTCGCGCTGGTCCACGGCGAGGGGCTCTCCCTGATCCTAGAGCGGCTGCGCGCCGCCGGCCATATGCCGGTCCAGGACCGCAATGAGCCCGCGACGGGTGTTCAGAAAGTCGGACCACCGGTGCAACCTTCGGGTGCCGGCCGCACTCTCCTGCCAACCGGGGCCGGCGCGGGTCCGATTACACATGAAGGTAATCATCGAGTGGTCGCGTTTCATCCCAGGGCAGCGAGCAACGAGCGGGTGGGGGCGGCCAATGCTGCGAGGGAAAGGGCAACCAGCCGAACAGCGATTCGCAACGTGCTGGAGATGGCGTATGCGGACCGTACGAGCGTCGAGATGGAGTACCGCGTGAAAGTTCAAGGGCGCGAGCAGCTAACCACGCGTACGATCGACATCACCTACTTTGACGGAAACTACCTGCGGGCCTACTGCCACCTGAGAGATAGAGAACGCGAGTTCAAGCTCGAACGAATTCACTGGGCGCGGTATACCGGCGAGCCCGCCCTATTCAAGTAATGAAGGCGTAAACCGTGTATCAGCCCGATAATCCGCTGATCGTCCAGTCGGACAGTACCGTTCTGCTGGAGGTCGATAATCCTCTGTACGAGTCGGCGCGAGACGGCCTCGCGGCCTTCTGTGAGCTGGAGAAGAGCCCCGAGCACATTCATACGTACCGGATCACGGCGTTATCGCTGTGGAACGCCCGCGCCGCCGGCCTCGATCCCGATCAGATGGTCGAAACGTTGGAGCGTTACTCCAAGTTCGACGTTCCGGGCAGCGTCGTGGCCGACATCCGCGACTACGCGGGACGCTACGGGCGCCTGAAGCTGGAGAAGCAGGGGACCGACCTGGTTCTCCGCGCTGACGATCCCTTCCTCATGGAGGAGATCTGGAGCCGCAAAGAGCTGCAACGGCTGTTCCGCGACCGGCTCGGTCCGCGGGAAGTCCTGGTGCCCGCGGCGGAGCGTGGGCGGGTAAAACAGGCGCTGATTCGGGCCGGTTGGCCGGCAGAAGACCTGGCCGGCTATGTCGAAGGCGATCACCTGGTGGTGGCACTGCGAGATCATACCGTCGCCGGCCAGCCATTCGCCATGCGCCGGTATCAGGAAGAAGCCGCAGCGGCTTTCTGGGCGGGTGGCACGGCGCGCGGCGGCAGCGGCGTGTTGGTGCTGCCCTGCGGTGCCGGCAAGACCGTCATCGGCATGGCGGCGATGGCGCGGGTGAGCGCCAAAACGCTGATCCTGGTGACCAGCGTTACCGCCGTGCGTCAATGGAAAGCAGAACTGCTGGACAAAACGGAGCTGACCGCGGACGAGATCGGCGAGTACTCCGGTACACGCAAAGAGATCCGCCCGGTCACGATCGCGACGTATCAGGTGATGACGCACGTCAAGCGCGACGCCGAAAGGCGCGAGCACTTCCCGCATCTGGAGCTGTTCAACCACGAAAACTGGGGCCTGATCATTTACGACGAAGTACACCTGCTGCCGGCGCCCGTTTTCCGCATCACCGCCGAGATCCAGGCGCGGCGGCGCCTAGGGCTTACGGCGACGCTCGTGCGCGAGGACGGCAAGCAAGAAGACGTCTTTGCCTTGGTAGGGCCCAAGCGCTATGACGTTCCGTGGAAAGAGTTGGAGTCACAGGGCTGGATCGCGGAAGCAACCTGCATAGAAGTACGTGTACCGTTGGACGAGTCGGCGCGAATGCCCTACGCGGTCGCCGATCCGGGCGAGAAGTTCCGCCTCGCCAGCACCAACCCAATAAAGTACCAGGTGGTCCTGGACCTCGTGGCGCTGCACCGCGAAGACACCGTGCTGGTCATCGGTCAGTACCTCGACCAACTCGACCGGTTGGCGAAGCTGCTCGATTGTCCCATCATTACCGGCAAAACTGCGTACCGTGACCGCGAGACGCTGTACGCAAAGTTCAAGTCCGGAGAAGAGAAGCTGCTGGTCGTTTCCAAGGTGGCGAATTTCTCCATCGACCTGCCGGAAGCGAACGTTGCGATCCAGGTGTCCGGCACATTCGGCTCTCGCCAGGAAGAAGCGCAGCGGCTGGGGCGAATCCTGCGTCCCAAGTCTGACGGCGGCCAGGCGCGGTTCTACAGCGTTGTCACCCGCGACACCCGCGACCGGGACTTTGCCGCCAACCGGCAGCGGTTCCTGACCGAGCAGGGCTACCGCTACGAGATCGTCGATTACGTGCCCGGGGCGCCGGCGGCCCCGGCGAGCGTCGAGCCGCGCCGCGGCGCCGAACCGATCGGCGATCTGCCGGCAAACGTGCTGCCGCTTAGACGAGCATATACCGAAACAGAAGTCGCCCCGTAATAGCTCAGGCGCGCACAAACCCTCGGTCAGGCATTCCCG
>DAINSK010000044.1:0-13726 GCA_036741355.1 Chloroflexota bacterium | reverse complement strand
AATCGTAGCCAGACGGTCGATCTACCGGCCATACTGCCGGAGAGAGCCACGAGCGTTCATAAACACGAATGTTCATAAACAAGGAAGTTGATGCAGTCTGAGAACTCGACGGGCCCGGACCTTTTTCGCGGTACGTTGGTGCGGCTGGCAGCGCCGCGTTCCGACGACGCCGAGGCGCAGTCGCGCTGGAGCGAGGACGCCGAATACCGGCGGCTGATGGACACGGACTGGGCGCGGCCGGAGACGGTGGAATCCTACGCGGGCAGGCACGGCTCGAGCCCCAACTCCGCCTATTTCTCCCTGCGCACGCTGGACGGCGACCGTTATATCGGCTTCGTCGTGCTGCACAACATCGAGTGGAACAACGCCGCCGGGGTCCTTGCGATCGGTATCGGCGAGCGCGAGTACTGGGGCAAAGGCTATGGGGCCGACGCCCTCCGGCTTATCCTGCGCTACGGTTTCCAGGAGCTGAACCTGCACCGCATTGGCCTCGACGTTCACAGCACTAACACCCGCGCCATTCGTGCCTACGAGAAGGCCGGTTTCACGCACGAGGGCAGGCTGCGTGAGGCCGGATACCGCGACGGCGAACGTTACGACCGGCTGAAAATGGGGGTACTGCGCCGCGAATGGGAAGCACTGCAGGGGTGATTGGGGGTTGAAGTGATGAACGTCAAAGAACTTTTCGACCTGGGCGGAAAGACCGCGATCGTCACCGGCGGTTCGCGCGGCCTGGGGCTAGAGATCGCCGAAGGATTGTCCGAAGCGGGCGCCGCCGTGGCGATCACCGGGCGGCGGCGTCAGTGGCTCGACCCCGCGGAGCAGAGGCTCCGCGAGAGAGGCGCCGACATCCTGGCGATCGAGGCCGACGTCTCCGATCAGGAGGACGTGCGCCGAACCATCGCCGAGACGGTCGAGCGGTTCGGCGGGGTCGATATCCTCATCAACAACGCGGGCCTTTCGTGGGGCGAGCCATCATTAGAGTACCCACTCGAAAAATGGGAGATGGTACTGCGGATCAACCTGACCGGTGTGTGGATGATGTCGCAGGCTGCCGCCCCGCACATGATCGAGCGAGGCGGCGGAAAGATCGTCAACGTGAGCTCGATCACCGGTCAGCTTGGGCTGGCCCCAGAGCTGCAGGACACGGTGCCCTATAACGCCAGCAAGGGCGGCGTCGACGCACTCACGCGCGACCTGGCGGTGAAATGGGCGCGACACAACATCAACGTCAACGCCGTCGCGCCGGGCTTCTTCCCCACGCGCATGACCGACTACCTGGTGAAAACTGTTGAAGACCGCATGACCGCGCTCTCGCCGCTCAACCGCCTCGGCCGTGACGGCGAGCTTAAAGGAGTGGTCGTCTTCCTCGCCTCGCCGGCGGCAAGCTTCATTACCGGCCAGGTGTTGAACGTGGACGGCGGCGCCACCATCTGGTAAACGTCACGCTCTCGCAACTTGCCGGAAATCTGGCCGAAACAACCGGGAACCTGCGTTTAGTTTCCGTTTCGTGCGATACATGCCTCGTCTGCCCACGAAACACGTTCTTCACACACGGGTCACACGGGCGAAACCATACGGTGCCAGCATAGACTTACTTCCCCCGAGGAGTGAGCTATGGTTGTTCGCCGGATCCTTGCGTTACGCACCGGTTCATTAACGGTCGCCACGGTGCTTCTGGGCATCTCATGGTCGTTCGCTCTGTTTCATGTACGAACGGCGACCTATCCGCTGCTATGGGCGGGTGCGATGCCCTTGCTCGCCTTCTACTACTTCTCGGGCGACAGGCGATTCGGCACGTGGAAGCATCTGCCAGCCGCGGCGCTGAGCATCTACGCCGTCGTCCTCTGGCAGATAACGCGCGGATACGGCGCGACCGGCTTCGCGGCCACCGGGTTTGGCGTTATCGCCAGTATGACCGCGGTCTGGTTTGGTGGGCGGGTGCTGGCGATGGCTGCAGTGCGTGCCGCCGTCGGAAAGACAGTTACAGACCGCCCGGCCGTCGCGCGCACGGGTCTTGGCAGCGGCGTTGCCCGGCGACGCCGTCTTCGCAGCGCTGCCACCCGCTGACGGCCGATGGCCGAATGTTGCACCCATTGTTTCGATGGCAATCCGAAGAAGAGCGTTCCCGGTCCGGTGACACCGGCCGGATAGCAGATTAGCAGGAGGAGAGCATGGCAACAGAGGCCCCCGCAACAGAAGGCCCACGCCCAACCCTTGGCCTGACCGGCCTGACCGTGAACGCGATGGCGCTTATCGCCCCCGGGGCGTTCCTCTGGACGACGTTCCAGGCGCAATCCGCTCTGGTCAACGGCAGCAAGAGCACGGCGTCCGACATGTGGTTCGCGCTGATCGCCTCGATCGCGATCGCCTTCCTGACCGCGCTCTGCTATTCGGAATTAGCCAACATTTACCCGCGGGCGGGCGCCGGCTCGTCTTACTACTTCGCCGAAGCCGCCTTCCTCGACAAAGAGAAGGCACGCCACCAGCGCTGGGCGCGGCTGGCAAAGATGTCAGCCGGCTGGATCTCCCACCTCTACTACTGGGTCTACCCCGGCATCTTGGTGGCGTTCATTGCCACGCTGATCGCCTTTGTGTTCGCGCTTTATGACACGAACCTGAGCCTCAACGTGCAGATGCTGATCGCGCTCGTTGCGGCTGCGGTGGTAGGGTTCATCGCGCTGCGCGGCATCAACGGATCGACCATGACCGCGCTGGCGATCAACGTGATCCAGCTCGTGACCCTCGTGATCGTCTCGTTCATGGCGATCGTCTTCCGCGCCTCCCACGGCAGTATCCACTACGAGCAGAACAGCATCCTTTCTGTCATCCGACCCCACGACTTCACCAACATCGTCTACCAGGGGACCATCGCCATCCTGCTGCTGGTGGGCTTTGAGTCGGTCACCGCGCTCGGCGCCGAGGCGAAGAATCCGAAACGGCACATTCGCCAGGCGATCCTGCTGTCGCTCGCGATCCAGGGCATCTTCGCCTACCTGTTCGAGTACTTCGCCGCCAACTTCTTCATCGGCGATCAGATCTCGGCGGCCGACACCTCGGCGGGAGCCGCGAAAGGCGCGATTGTGACCGGCTACGCGGCCGCGGCCCAGTCCTCCTCGCCGCTCGGCGACTTCCTCAAGTTCATGGGCGACCACTGGTTCAGCAACCTCGGCATCACCTTCGCCACGATCGTCGCCGTCACCGTCGTGCTTGCGCTGGTGGGCAGCATCCTCTCCGCCATGAACACGGGTGTGCGCATCACCTACGTGATGGGGCGCGACAAAGAGATGCCGGGTATGCTGGGCTTCCTGCATGGCAAGTACGCAACCCCGCACTGGGGCATCGTCGTGATGGTGATTGTTTCGGCGCTGTTTGGCGCCTACGGCGTGCGCAGCGTCGACAACCTGACCCAGATTACGCTCGCGTCCAACGTCGGCACGTTCATTCTCTACGGCTTCACCTGCCTGGTGACGCTGGTCGCGTTCTGGAGTCACGCCGACCGCGACTTCCTGCGCCACAAAGTCGTCCCCTTCGCGGGCGCCGTATTGAACATCTTCATGATGCTGGCCGTGTTCTACATCGCCTTTTCGAGCGGCGGCAGCACGGCCGACGACGGCCAGAAAGCGCTGCTCATCGTGGGCGCCTGGATCCTGCTCGGCGTCGTCTGGTTCGTCTTCAACTCCCTCCGCCAGGGCCGCTCGATGCTGAGTCCCTCGCCGGCGGGCGGCATGTAGCAAGGCCGACGACTGCGCATCCTATTCAAGCGCGGGGGCCCGGGTTGAGAATACCCGGGCCCCTGCCGATCGACGACACGAATGAAATACATCGTCTTCTATTTGCATAGAAGAACGGGACAGAGCTTCCCTTCGACCAGGCTGAGCGGATTAGCGGTACCGATGTAGACTCTGAGTAGGGCGTCTGGCACTGTTGGGCCACCGTCCGAATACCTGTTTTATCTATACCGAGCCCTCGATAATGAACTGCTCCTCACCCCGCCAGACCGACGAGGCTGAGAAGTCGATGAACCTGGCTTCGTCCTCCGCGAGCGCCTGTGCGGCGGCTCGGCGCTCTTCCTCGGACCCGGTCGCGCTCTGGCCGTCGAACCAGAGCTCCGCCACTCCGTCGAACGGTTTGAGCATCTCGCCTCGGAGCGGATCCGCCCGACGCGGCTCGCTGCCGGGGCGGCTGTGCACCTGGATGTAGCGCTTGATGCCGAGCGTCGCGGCGTGCCGTTTCACCAGCGGCGCGTGATGTTCGTGCCAGTACGTTTGAAACTCCTCCAGCGTCATTCCGGGCTTCCGGCGCAGGACATAGATCGTCTTCAGCATCGCGGCCTCCGGGGCTGGATTATGCAGTACCAGCTTTCAGGGAGTGTACGACGTTGGCCAGCCGATCTGACGAATGAATCGGGGAGGGACGGACGACCGCGCAGGCGCGCGCGAGCCGGATGGAAAATCAGGCAACGTGCACGATGATATCGTTCTGCTCTGGCTCGGGGAGCGCGCGGTCCTTTATGTACTCCACCAGCCGGGCGGTGTCGCCTTCGCCGAATACGATGAAGCGGAATGCGCGTGCTACTGGATTGCCGGAGGTCCAGCTGCTGTTCAGGTGAACCTGGCAGTTGTATTCGCGCACCAAAACGAGGCTCAACGCTACGATCCCGTTCGGCACCGCCGGCGCGGCGCAGCGCAGGACGTTGTACGGACCGATCCTGCGGCCGGTCACGACCATGCGGTCGGAAAAAGCCGATGGATCGGCGCGCTCGACGTGGACTACGACGATGGGCTCGCCGGGCGGAAAGTAGTGCACCCGGCGCTGCCGCTTCTCTGTCTCCCGATATTCGGCCACGCTGACGCCGTTCGAAGGTTTGTGCAACATGATGTGCAGGCGGCGGCGGCCCTTGCCATCAACGGCGACCGCCTGCTCGACGATATCCTGCGCCACCGAGTCGAGCTCCACCTCGTCGATTCGTACTTCGGTCGAACGTACCACGCGCGATCCCAGCGACACGATGATGATCGACAGGATGAAGATCGTCGCGATCTTGATGCCGTCGGGCCGCTCGCGCACGTTCTGGGCGGTGATGTACACGAACGCGGCGACGATCAGTCCGTATATCAACCAGAGGCGGTTTCGCTGTTTGCGGGCGGCGATGGCTACCGCGACCGAGGCCGACATCATCAGCACCAGCACGCCGGTCGCGTATGCGCCGCCCTGCGCTTCCACGTCTGCGGCGAAGACGATGGTTACGACGACGGAGATGCCGGTGAATACCAACACGAGTGGCTTCTGCGCCGCCGCCCAGCCCGGCGCCATGCCGTAGCGGGGCAGGTAACGCGGCACCAGGTTCAGCAGCCCCGCCATTGCCGACGCCCCCGCGAACCAGAGGATGAGGATGCTGGAGACGTCGTACAGCGTGCCGTAGCCGTTGCCGAGATATTGGTGCGACAGGTAAGAAAGCGCACGCCCTTCCGCCGCTCCGCCTTTGGCGAACGCCTCAGGCGGGATCAGCATCGTGGTAACGACGCTCGACGTGATCAAAAAGACGCTCATGATGAGCGCCGCCGTCGTCAACAGCAGCTTCGTATTGCGGATTCGGCCGGCGGGTTTATCCGGACTGTCGCCCAACCAGCCCATCACGAGCGGCATGACCGCCACGCCGGTCTCAAACCCGGAAAGTCCGAGCGCAAGCTCGGGAAACTTCACGAGGGCCGAACGCGCCATGTTCACCGGATTGCCGTACTGCGACTGTAGCCCCGTCCGCCAGGCGGTCACGACCTGCGGATGCCGGACAATATGCTCGATCGCCACCAGGATCGTGACCGCGTTGAACGCCAGGTAGACGGCCACAAGGACGACAGCGACCTTGATGGCCTCGCCAAATCCCCGCCAGAATACGAGCCCGAGCACCGCGATCAGCACCAGCGTCGCCGCGAATTGGTGCTGGATAAAAGCCGGCGAGTGCTGTGCGACGAAGTGGTTTTCGACGAAGTGCTTGGCAGCGTCTGCAGCGGAGAGCGTAATCGTGATGATAAAGTCGGTTGCCGCAAAGCCGAGCAGCACCAGTACGAGCGCCTTGCCCCACCACTGCGGCAACAGGCGCTCGAGCATCGAAATACTACCCTGGCCGTTGGGGCTCTCGCGGGCGACCACTCGGTAGACGGTCAGCGCTCCAACCAGGGTGAACGCCACCAGCACCGCGGTTGCGATCGGTGAGAGGAAACCGGTGGCGTTGAAAGCGATGCCCGGCTGGTAGGCCAGCGTCGAAAAGTAATCGACGCCCGTCAGGCACAGGACGAACAGCCAGAAATGGCGCGCGTGGTGCCGTTGCGCGGCGTCTGCGTCGGCGTGGAAGCCGGGCAACGACCGGATCTTGGCAGGCCGCGTAACGGCGGCCTCGGCTGACCACCCACTCCGAGTTGCGATGTAAGCGCCATCGCTCGCGGCGGCCGGTTCTTCGAACGTTCGCTCGCGGCGGCCGGTAACGACGAATACGGAGGTTCCGGGCTTTCGCGTCTTCCGAACGTAGCCGCGCGTCTCCACCGGAGCCTGATCGTGTTCGCTGTTCATGGAGTCCCTGGCCTCCCCAGGCGGCCGTTCCATGCTCAGGCCGGTTCACGTGGATCGTCCGGCGAAGAGCGGTCTTCGTGCGGAGGCTCCGCCTGCCAGCCTGAGGAGCGACTGACGATGATGAAGGCAGGTTCAGCTTGCTGCGGCTGCTTCCCCTGGCCCGGGCGCTGCCCGCGGTTATCCTGTTCACGCTGCTTGTTTGCCGGCATAGCTAAGCCTCCTCCGGACGTGCGGCATCCCACCTGGGCGCCGCGTTGCCGACGGCGCGGTTCGCGCAGGGCCGCCGACGCGGCTTTGCGCACAGAACGCGGGGTCGTTGCAACCGGCGAGGCTGGGGCGGCAAATTGGACAATGCGGGCGATACCGCTACGCACGGCCCGAATTTCCCGGTGAGGAATGAACGGGCGACGGAGCCGTACCAGTAAGACACCTGCCGTAAATCCAGCGGCGATACAAATACGGGGTCCGGAACGGTGGCCGCGAGGCGGGTCAATTCGGCGTGCAGGTCGCCCGGTCTGACCAGCCGGTATGACATCGAAACGTCACGCCCGGCGACGATGCGCGCCCCGGCCATGCGTCGGAGAATGCCACAGCTCTGTCCCGCCTCGAGCACGAGCACAACGCGTCCTTTCGCCCAACGACGATGGGCCGTGTCCGTCACATGACGGAGCGCCGCTCTCGCCGCGGCGCTGTTGTCAAACGGCAGGAAGATGGTCATCGGCCGGGCCAACCACCCGCACTCTGCATTCCCGGCCTTAATTCGCCACGCGATGGACTCATCGCCCGGCCACCGCCGCGGCAGATTGCGTCGATATATTTATACGCTCCTTATACACGTACGCTTCGGATTCCACAACGCCGCTCAGCATGTAGACCATTGCGGGCGGGACCATCCCGTCCGCAACGCCGGACGACTGGTATACGGACCATATAAAGTAAGCTCTACGGATACCGCTTCTAGCGGCACGAGCCGCTGCCCTTGCGCTACGCTAGAGTCGTCGAACAGCTGTACCTATCCCGAGGACTGTATGCAGCTTTGGGATTTTCCGCGTTGGTTGGATGTTCATCTCCGCGCCGGCTGGCAGCGATGGGTGCTGGGCTGCGCGGCCAGCACGCTGATGATTGCGATCACGGTTGCGTTGCTGCGACCGTTCCGGTCAGACCTCGGCCTGCTGAACGTGGCGCTGCTGTTGCTGCTGCTATCGGTGGTAGGCGCAGCATCGGGCGGATGGGTCATCGGGCTATATACGTCGGTCCTCAGCAACCTCGCGTTCAACTTTTTCTTCGTGCCGCCGCTTTACCGGCTCGGCGTCCAGAGCCCTGACAACGCACTGGCGCTCGGGGTCTTCCTGCTCGTCACCGCGATCACCGCCGCACTGCTAGCGCAACGTCGGGACAGCGCAACTGAAGCGCGACTCCGGGCGGCAGAGGCGCAGCGGCTGCTGGCCCTGAGCGAGCAAAACGCCCTGGAAGCAGAACGCCGGGCGCGCGAAACGGAAACGCTGCTCGAACTGAGCCGTACGATCGCCAACCAGCCGCTGGAAGGTATCCCAGCCGTGATTAGCGAGGCGATCGTGCGCGATTTCCCGGTCAGCGCCTGCACGCTCTACCGCCTGGAGGGCGGGGAGCTCGTGCCGCTCGCCCACGCGGGCGAGGGCGATAGAGTACTGAGTCGCTCCGAAACCAGCGTCGCCCTGCAGGCAGTCGCCGCCGGCGGACCAATCGGAGTGAGCACTCCTGCGCCGACTGACGCGTCCGGATCACGCATGGAAGCGCCGCGCCGTCAAGTGCGATCGGACCAGTTTTTCCTCTCACTGAAAGTAGAAAACGTCGCGGTAGGGGTGCTGCGCATCCGCACCGCCGGCACGCCGCTCACGGGCGACCAGGGGAGGCTGCTAGAAGCATTCTGCGCCAACGCTGCCGCATCGCTGCACCTCGCCTCGCTAACGGCGGCGGCGCACTCGGCCGCGGTGCTCGCCGAAAGCAACCGGCTCAAGTCGGCGCTTCTCGCCTCGGTATCCCACGATCTGCGAACGCCGCTCACGGCGATCAAGGCATCGGTCGCCAACCTCATGGCTTCCGACGTCGAGTGGAGCGAGGCGGCCAGACAGGAGTTTCTCGGCGCGATCGACGGCGAGACCGACCGGCTCAGCCGCCTGGTCGGCAACCTGCTGGACGTTTCTCGGATCGAGGCCGGGGCGCTGCGGCTCGATTTGGATTGGAATGACCTCGGCGAGCTTTTGAGCCGAGCGATCTACCGGTTCGAACAGATGGCTCCCGAACGCACTGTGAACCTGGTGGTCGACGAGCCCCTGCCGGTCCTGCGCTTTGACTACGTGCAGGTTGACCGCGTTGTTGCCAATCTTCTCGACAACGCGGACAAATATTCACCTCCAGGTACACCGGTCGAGCTGCGCGCCAGGGTCGAAAACGATCGCGTCAGCGTCAGTGTGCGCGACCAGGGCAGCGGCGTCCCACGCGAGGACCGGAGGCGCGTGTTTGAGCCGTTCTATCGCTCGCAGCAAAGAAGTACGTCGGCAGGCGGCACCGGCCTCGGTCTCGCGATCTCTCGCGGCATCATTACTGCGCATGGTGGTCATATCCGTATGGACGGCGACCATGGGGCGGTGTTCACGTTCACGCTGCCGCGGGACACTGCCGGCGAGCGGGTCACGTTCACAAAGCCTTCACCGGCTGCTGAGCCGGCCCGATGACGATATCCGCAGCCGGATTGCTTCCTCGCGGGTGTCGCGAATGAGCGGCGCCCGGGTGCTGGTGGTTGACGACGAGCAGCGCGTGCGCCGCCTGCTGCAAACGGCGTTGACCGAGCGGGGCTACGACGTAACCACGGCCGCGAGTGGCGAGGAGGCGTTGTCGGCGATCGCCAAGCGTCAGCCCGATATCATCCTGCTCGACCTGATCATGCCCGGCATGAGCGGCCTCGACGTGTGCCGTTCGGTGCGACAGGACCTCAGCACGCCGATCGTCGTTCTGTCGGCGCGCGGGGAAGAGCACGACAAGGTGCTGGCGCTGGACCTGGGGGCCGACGACTACCTGACCAAGCCGTTCGGCATGGAAGAGCTGCTGGCGCGGATCCGCGTAGCACTGCGACACTCGGTCGGCGGCGGCAGCCGCACCGAGCCCGTCTATCAGAGCGGTGACCTGCGCGTCGACTTCGAGCGGCGGCGGGTGTGGAAGGTGGATGTGGAGGTTCGCCTCACGCCCATCGAGTACGACCTGTTGAAATACTTCGTGCAACACGAGGATCGCGTGCTTACGCATGGCATGATCCTACGCGCCCTGCGCGGGCCCGAGCACCACGAGGACAGCCAGTACCTGCGCGTCTTCATTTCGCAGTTGCGCCAGAAGCTGGAAACCGACGCCGCGCGGCCGCGCCTCATCATCACCGAACCAGGCGTCGGCTACCGATTTCAATCGCAGGATGCGTAGGCAGGCCCCACTTCTCGGGGCCGGCCATCAGGCTGTATCGGCGACCTTCGGAAATGAACGCGGCGCGCACGGTGTTGCGGGTGAAGGCCAGCAGCTCGGCCGGCGAGAATAGCCGTTGCACGTTCACAAAAATTGTTGTCACGCCACCCGATTCAAACGACTCGCCTAGCCGGTGATTCGCGTCGGCATACCCTATCTTGCCTTGACCGTAGGCACCCAATCGCTGAGCCTGCCATCGAAATTAGAAACATACAGCGCTTCGAAGTTATAACCTCGCTCATGAAAGAATTGGGCAGCTCCTTGCTGCCGATCGACCAACACGATGATCTTAGCGACCTGGCACCCCTCGGCCACCACAACGTTCACAGCATCCATACACGATTGACCCGATGTCGCAACGTCATCGACTATGGCTACGATTCGACCTCGCGATATCAGGGGTCTGCCATCCTCGGTGTAGGACTCTGCTATGCGCTCCTCCAGTCCATGGTCCTTGCGGTTCGATCGGACAATAAAACCCGGCATCGGTTCTTTCTGCATAGAACTTATGAGGGAAACTGCGGTAACGATCGGATTGGCCCCCAACTCCTTGCCGCCGACTGCCTCGATGCCCTGCCCCCGCAGACGGTTGAATATCAGGTGCCCGGTAAGGATAGACCCGTCTGGGGAGAGCGTTGCCAACTTTCCATCAAAGAAATAGTTGCTCCTGACACCTGACGCCAAAACGAACGTGCCCTGCCGGATGCAACGCTCCTGAAGGATTCGTCGTAGGTCACCCTGCATCGCTTCAAGAGTGGCCCTGTTCATATGCACGAGATTAATCCGCAGTCCTCCGCCAAAGTACTACTCAAGTGTGCCGCCTATTTAGACATTGCGCCAGTCTGAGTGCCTCAACATGGTTGACAGGTTCCGCGCTCTTGGGACGAACTCGACTATCCGCGGGCGGCTGGCCAAGGCGAGAGTACAGACCAAGACCGACTCGCTCATCCCTCGAGCCTGAGGATACCGGCGTGGCTGTCGCTGAACCCGCAGCGACGGTAGAACTCCATGAGCTCGGCACTCGAATCCACGTGCACCCACTCGCCCGATCCCTGGCAATCGCCGATCGCCTCGGAGACCAGCCGGCTACCGATACCGCGATGCTGCCAGTCCGGGTGTACGGTGGTATCGAGCAGGAAGAAGTGGACGCCGCCGTCCCAGGCGATATTGACAAAGCCGACCAGCGCGCTACCGGCGTAGGCAGCGACCCAGGTGAAGCTGCGTGCCAGCACCCGTTCGTAATCGGGCTTGCCAGAGCCCCAGGCAAGCTCGAAGAGGCGCTGAAGCGCTTCGTGGTCCAGCGCCGGCCGGTGACGGTATGCGACCGGTTCCCCGACACCCTGATCCGGCCATACGCTCGATCTCAATGGAAGCCTCCAGGCAATGGCCGGAATCTTGGCGTGGCGGCCGCCGTGCCGGGCTCATTGCCTGTGCCGGCGTTACGCGCCTATTCGAGAAAGTCTACCACCCTGGACGTCCGGATTTGGCCTATTGCGTACGTCACCCATCTTTGGATCGTCATTTCCGCCTTAGCGAAGCAACTCCTCCGGGTTCAGCTGCCCGCATCCGCCACCCTGCTGGAGCGCATTCAGAAGGTGCGCTGGCCTCGATCTACACGCCGCGTAAAGTCAAGGTCGCCGTCAGACGGCAGCTCGGGATAACGGAGTGAGGCACGGTCCCAACCGTGGATCTCAAGGCAGCGCTCGAAGAAAAAAGGGAGAACATGAACAGCACGACCGCGACCAAGCCGCAGCAGGTCTACCAGGTGTACATCAAGGCGACCCCCGAGCAGGTGTGGGAGGGGATCACCAACCCGGCGTTTACGTCGCTCTACTTCTACGGCACCCACGTGAAGTCCACGTTGAAAGAAGGAACGCCCTTCAACTATTACGGAGACGATCCCACGAGCCCCACGATTGAGGGAAAAGTGCTGGAGTCGGATCCGCCGCGACGGCTGGTCCACACCTGGCGGATGCTCTACAACCCCGCGCTCGCCGCCGACGCCCCGAGCCGGATGACGTGGGAGATCGAGCCCATGGAAGGCGGCGTCTCCAAGCTCACGGCCGTACACGATCAGTTCGACGGCGAGACGGCCACGTTCAAGGAAGTGGCCGGGGGCTGGAGTCTCGTGCTCAGCGGGCTCAAGACTCTGCTGGAAACCGGGAAACCGCTTCAGGCAGGTTAATCGAACCGACGCGCGATCGGGGGCCCGCGACTGTTGGGCCTCCCGATCGCATGTACGGACAGGCCGCACAGCACGAACCAGAGGTACCCCTCATGTCAGAGTTGCTGGACATTGGCCCGTGTTTCGGACCTGCTACGCGGGCGTCGCTTCGGATGCAACCGGTGCAGCGTGGGCTTCCCATTGCGCCACAGCGCGCTCGCGAATGGCCGGCGCGTCTTCCGCGAGCAAAAGGCGAGCGGTAATGAGGTCGACAATCGCTTCCTCGATGCGTGCGAGATACGCCTCGCCGTCGCGGTAACGGGTGGAGATCGCGGTGCGCGGATCACCGCCTGCGGCTGTAGCCTCCGGTGTAGCGGGGAACGGCAGGTAGGCGCCGAGCATCACGACCATCGCATCCGGTCTGCCCGTGTCCGGGTGACGCAGGTTCCAGCCCGTGTAGGTTGCGATCGGCGCCCGCAGCTCTGCCAACTGTACCCCGGCCGGTTCGTTTCCATCCTCATTCACCGACGGCACCAGCGGGCCGTACGCCCGCCCCAATCCCGGCGGCTCGCGGTCGATGATGCCTTCCGACCAGCGCGGACCGTAGTCGAGCACGTGCGGCACGCCGATCTCACGCGGGAGCTTCGCTCCCGGTATAGCCGGGAAAGCGGCAACAACCCGCTCATGCGACTGCAAGGTGCCGTCCGCGATGCGGGGGTAGGCGCTCGGCGGAGGAGGCGTCCCGTTCTGCACCCATTGTTCCAGCGCGAGTTCAAGAGCGCGCAGTGCCGGCTGCACCATGACCGGGCTCAGCGGGTGCCTGCCCGTGGGATACGGCAGCAGCGGCATGTAGCCTGCCTCTTGCGGCGGCCACGGCCCGGCAACATGTTGGGCACCGGCAATGTGATAGATGCGCACTTCTTCCGGTGGCTCGACGTCGGTAGCGCCAAGGGGGTCCGTGTGCAGCAACGACGCGCCGCCGCCCCAGTATTCAGCCGAAGAGTTGACGTACATGATCCGCGGCACGGTCCCATCCGCCCGCGCCCGATCGAGCAGCCCTTCGTTGCGCCCCGTCAACGGGTCTGGAACAGGGTCATCCGCGAACGGGTACAGTTCGATCGGATAGATGCCGTTGGCGTGGGGACGGGTACGCGACGGCTGCGCAAAGCGGTGGTTGAAGGACCCCATGCCAGCCGCGGCGATATACACAAACATGCCGTCGAACACGGAGCGGCCCTGCTCGTCACGGTTGAAACCTTCATAGACGAACTGGCGCAGAAAGCGGCCGCTTTGGGACGCGCCGTAGCCGATGGCGTGTCCAATCGACGACCGTCCGTCCGCGAATAGCGGGTTCGCGTTGCCGCGGGCGTCCGCGGCGGCGTTGCGAAGGAAGCTGACGTAGTCGCGTGTTGCGGTGAATCCCAGGCCGGCGACCAGCGGTTCTGCTCCGGTATAGATGACTTCATAGATTCGGCCCGGCTCGAAACCGCCCTCCAGCCAGAC
>DAINSK010000043.1:6266-30896 GCA_036741355.1 Chloroflexota bacterium | reverse complement strand
AACAACCGGTCTACCGTTCGCCAATGCTCGGCGAGCACACCGACGAGGTGCTGCGCGGTCTGTTCGGAATGGAGCAGCCGGCGATCGACGAGCTCTACACGGCGCGCGTACTCGCCTGACGCGCCGATCGGTTGTCGAGAGGCTGGTCCGACGGCCGGTTGCTGATCTGTCTCGTACCGCGCCGCCGATTTTCTACGGCGGCGCAGCGGCAGCCCGTCGGTTGGAGCCGGCTCACGATGCGGCGAAGATGCGCAAACTCACGTCGAACCTTGGCAAAGCCACGCCGCTGCATCGCGCCGGCATGCCGCTGGACATCGCCAACGCCGTCCTCTACCTCACGAGCGACGAGGGCGCCTACATAAACTGCCACGACTGGGTAATCGACGGCGGCATGACGGCGGGCCAGATAGCGAATGATGGTGGTGAGTAGAGACGAGGCATTAGCTGGACGGCCGCCAAATCGGTGCGGTGCCCTTAGAGCGGAGCCTCTGACGCCAGCGCGGTCAGGATCGCGGCGGCGCGTGCGCCGGCTTCGGCAACGGCAGGCGCCACATCGGCCGCTGTCAGCTGGCACGCAGCCTCGTTGTCGGAGATTACACGCACCGCGACGAACGGCAGTTCGTGAATGGCGCACACCTGCGCGAGGTAGGCGCTCTCCATGTCTTCGCACTCGGCGCCGAAATCCTCGTGCAGCATGCGAAGCTCGTCCGGGTCCACGGTCCAGGCGTCCGCGGATGCGACAATACCGGTGACGACGTGACCAGGCCGGCGAGACATCTCCGCCGGCCAGCCCGCCGACTGCCATTCACCAAAGCCCGCCGTCGTCTGCCGCGCAAGCCGCTCGGCGCAGGCGAGCAGTTCCACGTGCGCGTCGATGTAGTCGAGGTTCAGGGTCTGACCGTGGCGGCGGAAGCGGATGAGCGAGGGATGCAGCCCGCGCGCGACGCGCGCCTGCTGCACCGCCCGCGACGTTGCGATCACGTAGCGCGAGCCGATCACGACGTCTCCGGGAAGCAGGTTCGGATGATGCGCCCCGGCAGAGCCGCCGTGCAGCATGACCCGCGGAGCATACTGCGCAATCAGCCGCTCGCCTGCCGCGGCCGCGTTCACCGGACCGGCCGCCGAGAGGATGAAGACCAGCCGCCGGCCGCCGGCCGACGCCTCGAACGCATCCCAGGCACCGGCGTCGTTCAACCGGCGCAGGTCGGGCAGCAGCGCCCGATACGGCTCGAACTCGCCCGGTGTGGGCACCACGATGGCGATCGTCTGACGAGCGGACATGGCTTGGAGGATAGCCGCGGCGAGGATAGACGGCAAGCGACACCTGCCCCTGTCTATTATTGGCCAGGCGTGCGAAAATCAATCTGAGAGGTACATTGACATGGCGCGACAAGTCGACATGGATATTCTCGTTCCGCCACCCATAACACGGGAGGAGCAGCGAGAGGCATTCGCCGCGATAAAGCGGGTTTCTCGGCATCGGGCCGAGCTTTTGGCGGCGCGCGGCGGGAGACTGTTCTCTCCTTCCGGACAATTGCTTGACGACCTTCAAGAGGAGCGCACTCGCGAATTGCCTTGAGCCTCGTAGTCGTAGATGCGAGCATCGCAAAAAAAAAACTATTTGCCGAGATCTACAGCGACAAGACCGAGCAGCTATTTCAGGATGCAGCGGGAACTCGGCAGCGCATCGTGGCTCCGCCGCTGCTTACGGTCGAGATAACAAACGTCGTTCGAAAACGAATGGTGAGCGAGGGGCTGACACTTGCACGAGGGATAGCCCCAATCGATGATTTCCTACTACTACCGATCACTCTGCTTGACCCACCCGGCCTCCACCACCAAGCGCTAACCTTCGCAGCTGCGCATAGCCTCGGGGCCCATGATGCTCACTACGTTGCCCTTGCATACCTGTTTGGCTGCGAACTCTGGGTCGATGACCGGCGAATGCTGCGCGCCGTGCAGGGCCGGCTCCCGTTCGTAAAGTGGATTGGCGACTATGCTTCGACAAGCAATGCGTGAACGGGCGCACAGCTAAAAGGCTAGCCCGAGAACGCCATACGCGAGCCTGCTCGCCTCCAGCGTCTCGCCGTTGAGGGCGTCCTTGATGTCGTCCTCGTCGATCACCTGCTCCCGGCCGGCACACGGTGGTGTGAGCTGATGAAGTCCAGTGCCCGGCGCCAGGCATCGGCCGATGCATCGGCATGCTCCTCGTAGGTGCGATCGAAAAAGCTGTGCGGGGCACCCGGGTAGACAATCACTTCGTGTTCGATGCCCGCCGCCTGCAGCGCGTCGCGTAGCTCCTGGACCTGATCGGGCCCGATGCCCTGATCCGCGCCGCCCATCAGCGCCAGAATGGGGGCCTTCAGCTCCTGCGCCCGTCCCGCCGGACCGGGAGCACCATCTCGCCCCGGGCCCGGCCGGCCGTAGAAGCCGATTGCACCCGCCAGGCCGTGACCATTGGCCGCCTGGAGCCACGACTGGGCCCCGCCGAAGCAGAAACCGACAGTGAAGATGGACGTGCATGAGCCACCGGCCGGCGACCGCAGGTACGCCACCGCGGCTCCCACATCGCCGGAGATCTGCGGCGCCCTGGTCTGCGCCACGTGATCCATGAAGGCGAAGTCCTCGGGGCGCTTCTCTACGTCTGTGCCGGCGGTGCGGCCGAAGTAGT
Source organism: Chloroflexota bacterium (assembly GCA_036741355.1). Classification (GTDB taxonomy): domain Bacteria; phylum Chloroflexota; class Dehalococcoidia; order CAUJGQ01; family CAUJGQ01; genus JBBRGK01. Next base: position 28,225 of record DAINSK010000043.1, on the reverse strand, counting down.
CGATCGCCACGGCGTTGATGCCCTGTTCGGCAAAGCCGCGCGCGAACTCCTTGTAAAAACGAAACAGTCCGCGCACGTCGGGCATTACGACAACTCCCGCTCCGCTCGGAATTGCCGCCTTCGCGGCGAATGCGGCAAACCGTGCACCGTCGCCCGACGTCAGGATGAGGTCCTATGTACTAGCTTCGCCCTTCTTGCCGGGAGCCTCCGGTGGCTGCGCGTCGAATGGGTAACACATCGCTTTACGTCGTCCCTCATTTTGAAATCGTCCGCACGTCAGTATACGGCGCGATGGGACCGGGTATACTGTGGCGCGCGGAAGGCGCAACCGGGCACGACATGAGACGGCGATGGCTGCCGTCGGCGAGGTTGGAGCGATGCTTGAACCATATCGGGTGCTGGACCTCACGAACGAGCGCGGCTTATCATGCGGCCTGATCCTGGCGGACCTGGGCGCAGACGTCATCGCCGTGGAGCCGCCCGGCGGCTCCTCTGCCAGGCGATTGGGGCCATTCGCCGGGGACCAGCGCGATGTCGAGCAAAGCCTCTACTGGTGGGCGTATAGCCGTAACAAGCGCGGCATAATGCTCGACCTGGAAAACGATGACGCCGACCGCGAGCGCTTCCGTGACCTGGTTCGTACTGCCGACGTCGTCATCGAGTCCTTCGAGCCCGGTTACCTCGACCAAATTGGGCTCGGCTATCAACAATTGAGCGCGATCAATCCAGGCCTGGTGCTGGTATCGATCACGCCGTTCGGCCAGACAGGGCCGAAAGCGAACTGGGCCGCCACGGATCTGACGGCGCTAGCGTCATCGGGCGTGCTGCTGATCACCGGTGACGGCGACCGACCCCCCGTCCAGGTGCCCGGAGGTCAGGCAGCATTGCACGCCGGCGGTGAGGCAGCCGTCGGCGCCCTGGCGGCGTTGGCGGCGCGGGACCGCGACGGCCACGGCCAGCACGTCGACGTCTCTATGCAGACAGCCGCGATGATGGCCACGCAGTCGTTCATCCTAACGGACGGCTGGCGCGGCGATCCGGTGACACGGATCGCTGGGGGGGTGGTAGCGGGACCCTTGCGCATTCGCTTCGTCTATCCCTGCAAAGACGGATACGTGTCGGTGACCTTCCTGTTCGGCAACACGATCGGCCCGTTCACGAAGCGTCTCTTCACGCTGATGCATGAAGAAGGCTTCGTGGACGAGGCCACGCGCGACAAGGACTGGGTGGGCTATGTCCCGCTCGTCATCTCCGGCGTCGAGCCGGTCAGCGAAATGGAGCGATGCACGGCGGCGATCGAGCGCTTTACGCTCAGTCACTCCAAAGTCGAGCTAACCGCGCTGGCGAAGGAACGCGGGCTGCTGATCGTGCCGACCAACACGACGGCCGACCTGCTCGCCTCGCCCCAGTACAACGACCGCGGTTATTGGATGACCGCGAATGGAGCCGTCGCAGACGGCAGCAAGATGGGGGCAGCGAGAAGCGGCACGGACGGAGGCCGCGCGGGCGGCCTCTACCCCGGCCCGTTCGCCAAGTTCGGCGCCACGCCGATCCGCTTCCGCCGCCCGGCCCCACGCATCGGCGAACACAACGCGGAAATCTTTACGTCATTGCCCCGGGGGGGCGCTACCGCGACCGGCTCGGCTGCCGCTGTCACAGACACGCAACATACACAACGGTCGGGGGAGCCGCCGCTTGCCGGTCTGAAAGTGCTCGACTTCACCTGGGTGTACGCCGGGCCGATGGGGGCTCGCTACTTTGCCGACCTTGGCGCTACCGTCGTCCACATTGAAAGCAGTCATTACCCAGATGCGTTGCGCGGCTATGGGCCGTTCAAAGACGCGTTGCCCGGCGTCGAGCGATCCGCAAACTATCACAACGCCTGCGCGGGCAAGTTGGGACTGTCGCTCAACCTGGCCCAGCCAGGGGCGCGCGACATCGCGCTGCGGCTGGCGGCCTGGGCGGACGTCGTCGTCGAGAATTACTCGCCGCGGGCGATGCGCAAATGGGGTCTGCACTACGACGCCCTGTGTGAGGTCAATCCAGGGCTGGTGATGCTCAGCACCTGCCTCAACGGACAGACGGGGCCCGAGAACTGGCTGGCCGGCTTCGGCACCATGGGCGCCGCGCTTTCCGGTTTCCACGAGCTGACGGGCTGGCCCGACCGTCCGCCGGCGGGGCCGTTCGTTGCGTATACCGACTACACGTCGCCCAAGTACATTGCCGCGGCGCTGCTGGCGGCGCTCGACCACCGGCGCCGAACCGGCCACGGACAATACATCGACCTCTCGCAGGCGGAGGTCGGCATGCAATTCCTGGCGCCAGCTTTTCTCGATTACACCGTCAACGGCCGCGTCGATAAGCGTCGCGGCAACGCATCGGCAGATTTCGCCCCACACGGCGTCTACCCTTGTAAGGCGGAGTCCCCTTCCGGTCCCCGCCACGGGGGCCCCTCGGGCGAAGCCCAGGGGAGAGCGTCGCAGACTTTTCCCGGGGGACCCTCGGGCGAAGCCCAGGGGAGAGCGTCGCAGACTTTTAACGACCGCTGGGCGGCGATCGCATGTACCTGTGAAGCACAATGGCAGGCGCTCTGCGCGGCGACGGGCAATCCAGGGTGGGGAAGCGATCCACGGTTCGGTTCACTCGACGCCCGCCTGGCCAACCACGCTGCACTCGACGAACTCATCGCGCGGTGGACGGCGACGCGGGAGGTCGAAGACGTCGAGCAACTGCTGCAGGCGGCCGGCGTGCCCGTGCATCGCGCGACGAGCAGTGCCGACCTGCTGACCGACCCGCAGATCGTGGCGCGCGGCCATCTCGCCTGGGTCGATCACCCAGAACTAGGCTCAGTTCCACTGGAGACGTCGCGATTGCGCTTCTCGCACACACCGCCGCGGCCGCCCACACCCGGCCCTGCCTTCGGCCAGCACAACGAGCTCGTACTGCGCGAACTACTCGGCATGAGCGACGACGAGATCGTCGCGGTGGTGGTAAGCGGCGCGCTCGATTAGATGCCAGTAGGAGAAAAGACATCTGCTCCGGCAGTCGCCAGCTCGCGGCAGATCGCGGCGCCGATCCCCCGGTTTCGGCTCGCGCCGGTCACGAGCGCTACTCGGCCGCGGAGGAACAGTGCGTCGCTCATCGGTTCAGTGCGGCGAAGGAACGGCGAGGCGCTTCACCAGCCGCGCCCAGCGAGCGCCCCAGGTACCGCAATAATGCAGCACCTCCTCGGTGGGCTCGCGCAACGCCACCGGACCGTAGTGGGGTCCGAACGGCTCGCCCTGCACGACCATGCCGTGGTTGAGCATCATGTGAATGATGTCGAGCAGCACTAGCTCGGCGCCACTTCCCGCCCGGCTGCCGGCCGAAAACGCCCCGCCCACCTTGCCGTCAAGCGGCCCGGGGTAGCCTTCGTTCGTCACTACGTCGAAGAAGCGCTTGATCTGCCAATCTACACTGCCGAAACGGGTCGGCGAGCCGACCACCAGCCCATCCGCCGCCAGCAGGTCCGCCATGGTCGCCGTTTCCACCGGCAGCACGCGCGCGTCGACCCCCTCCGACCGGATCCCCTCGGCCACCGGCTCGACCATTTTGCCGGTGTTGCCGCGCAGCGTGGCGTAGATGACGACGATGCTCTGCATGGGCTTCCTCAGACAGTAGTCTCTGCATCCTACGCACTGGCGCTGCGGCCCGCCAGCAACGCGGCAGCGCCGCGGCGCTTAGGCGGGAGCTCGTCTGCGGGGCCGATATTGGTGATGCACCGCCGCCGCCGCCCGGCGACTAAAGTCGCAGGCTTGATCAACGAAGCCCGCCTGCGCGGGCTACCAATCGGCGCGAGTCGCCATCCGACGCGGGCTGCTGAACCGGCCGCGGCCGGTTTCGTAGCATGAGCCTGCGGTTTCAACCGCCGGGCGCTGCCCCGAACGCTCTACGCGGCAACGCCGGCAGATACTGGCTTGACGCGATGCAGATATGGACATGCAGTGGCGGTCGTGTCGGTGCCAATCAGAAATCGCGCGTTCGATTACACGGCCGGCTGGCCGAATGGAGCCACATCATGGTTACCGCTTCGGTTCTTGATGTCGCCGGCGTTGAAGCGCTTCGGGCAGGATTCCGCGGGGAGATCCTTCAGCCAGACGCGCCCCGACTGGAAGGTGTTTTACCTAATTGAGGGCTCGCTGGCGATGGATCAAATGGACATCGCCGTCGCCTGGTACTGAGCCGGCGCCCGTTTCACTGCCCAATCCACCCTTCACACCGTGATTCAACTATGTCCGCAACCAGTGGAATTGGGCCGCTCACGTGGAAGTCGAGTGCTGGCGCTGATCCAGTAGACGCTCGACGATCCAGTTGCGGACGAGAATGGCCGGTACCGTTCTCTCTTCGCGCGCCTGTTCCTGTAGCTGCCCCATCGTCTCCGGATCCAGGGGCACACTGACGCCGTCGGACAGCTTCTTGGCGAAGCGAACCTGCACCGGCTTGAACTCGTCCCAGTAGTCAGACAGATCATGTGTGTCCCAGAACTCCGCCTCTTCTTCGATACTGGCAAATTCGGGAATCCGGCTCTTGGTCTTGCGTCCCTTCGTAATCACGGCGTTCCACCCTCTCTCAACTCATGATACCGCGCTATCTCGTTGCGACTGGCAGATCAGGATGCGTGCGGTGCTCCGGCCTAAGGCTGCGTTTTGAGAAACGCCCGCGCGGCAGCGGTGTCGATCAGTGGGTAGAGGTCGAAGCCGGCTGGGATAATTTCTGACCACTCGTTGAGCAGACGGTGCAGGGTCTCGTTAGAATCGACGTCGAACAACGCGACGACGCCGCGCCCGGCGCGCGGGTAGCAGAAGCGAGCCATCCCGCTGGCCAGCAGCGGGTCGATCCACCCCCAGAACTGTTCACGCGCGTTTCGCACTGCCGAGGGATGGTCCGGGCGTGGGGTGCTGATGACGAGAAAGAGCATAGCGTCTCCGTTCGGGGCAGAGTCTCACGGACATTCAGGATGGGCGCAGGCGATCAGGTCCAGAAGCCCGTCGCCAAGACGACCACCGTTAGGCGCCCGGCCAGTGCGCAAGGCGACGCATGCCGGCAGGGTAGCGACGTCCGCCTCTGCGCTGCCGGGCTGGGGGACGACGACGCTCAGGATCGGCGGCGCATGCGGACGCAAAACAAATGGGGTAGCCGTCGGCGGCAGGCGCTGCGCTTGGATCGATATCACCACGGTTGGTTGTGCCACCTGCGCTATTCCGGCGCCATTAACGGGCAGCCGGATCCCGAACAGAACAGCGGTAACCACCATGATCATTAGCAGCGGTGTAGCAGCCCCAACCAGGAGCAAGAGTCGGGACGAGCCCTCCGCTTGATCTCCCCGGTCACCAAAACCATCCGAGTCCAGGTCGAAGGAAGCTCCAGATCCTGACATGCGGCCATGGTACGCCGGGCACCGCGACGCCACTAGATGCGGCCCATGTTCCGGTTTCCTCCCATGGGCGAGTTGCAGCAGTGGCGGCGTTGCGGCATTATGCGGCGGGGCGGTCGTGGGAACGCGGCCCCCTATCTCCCCAGCCCTTTTTCCCCCAATTCTGGGGGCAAGAGGGAGCTTGGGCGGTGCGATTGCGGGCCAGTTCGGTACAGAGGGAACACAGAATGATGGATATGGTCCGCAGCCAGCACCCCAGGATCGCCCCTTCCCCCCAGAATTGGGGCGGTAGGGGACGGGGGTTAGGGGGCCGTGTACGGGCAACGCAGCCCGAAAGCAGTGAACGGGGGCGAGCCCCCGATGACCGTCGGACCGGTACCCGGCTGCGCGCTTAGGCGTTGGGGTACCAGTACGCCCCGTTAGGCGTAGGGTTACCAGTACCCCCCGTTAGGCGTAGGGGTAGACTGTAAATGGAGACTCTATATGAATAAATTACGGCTCGGCATCCATATCGGACCCCAGAACATCGAGATGAGCGATCTGCGACGCCTGTGGCGCTTCGCCGACGATCACCTCGACTGGATCTCTGTGTGGGACCACTTCTACGAAGCGCCCTACATCGACGGCAATAGCCCCGAGTTCGAGGCGGCGACGATGATGGCGGCAATCGCGACCGACACGCGACGCGTGCGCATCGGCTGCCTCGTTTTTTGCATGCTCTATCGCAACCCCGCGCTGCTGGCCAAAGAGTTTGTCACGATCGACCACCTGAGCAACGGCAGGCTGGAGATCGGCCTCGGAGCCGGCTGGCACCAGCAGGAATTCACTGCCAACGGCTACGAGTTTCCGCCGCCGAAGCAGCGGCTCGACATGCTGGAGGAGGGAACGCGGGCGATAAAGCTGCTCCTGAGCCAGCCGCGATCGGATTTCTCCGGCACGTACTACCGGCTGGAAAATGCCGCCTGTTTTCCCAAGCCTGTGCAGAGCCACGTGCCGATCTGGATCGGCGGCCGCGGCGAAAAGCGGACGCTGCGCATCGCCGCCCGCCACGCCGACGGCTGGAACGTTCCCTACATCGGCGTGGAAGAGTTCACGCACAAATGCCAGGTGCTGGACGGCTGGTGCGAGCGCGAAGGCCGCGATCCCGGGACGATCGAGCGCGGCATCAACCTGGGCTTCTACATGGCGCCGAGCGTCGCCACGGTCGCCGCACACACCGAGAAGCTACGGCAGCAGTGGGGTCCGCAGGCAGCCGATCGCGGCGGGGGCCAACTGACCGGCTCTCCGCAGGAAGCGATCGAGCGGATTTCGCAGTACGCCGAGGCGGGCGCCACGCGTCTGAACATCGCCATTCGCCCGCCGGTGGACTGGGAGGCGCTCGACGCCTTCGTCTCCGACGTAGCGCCACAATTCATGGAGCCTGTTTCGGCAACGGGCAGGGGTCGGTAACGGGGACCTCATCCCCTTCCCTTCTCCATCCATCCGGATGGAGAAGGGCGACTTGTGGTTGCTTGGTTCGGACAAATGCGGGCATCCCGCGCGGACCGTCTCGACCTCGATCGCGTACGACCCACCAGGGGCCACGGGCCGGGCACCGCGTCTTATGTCGCTCTCGACACAGTGCGAATTCGTATCTCACCTGTGATTGAACATGTTAGGAGTACGTTGGCAAAAATACCCACTTGGTGTGATTTGGTTCACTGCTGCGGACCGCTACGCTGGTAATGCTAAATCTAGGTTTCGGGACACGCGGACGCATGGGTGCGCGAGACCGAAAAAAACGGGAGAAACAGTAGTGACTACCTCCAACGGGATTGGCGGCACGCGCGGTGTATCGCGACTCTCTGCTCTTGTGCTCCGCCATATGGCCGAGAACCCGGGTGCGATCTTGACCCGGGCGGATGTCCGCGCGCTCGCCGGAGTCGATGCCGATGAGGGAAACAGTCTCGTTTCTTGGCTCGATCGCGCCGGCCTGCTGCTGGTCGATTACCGCGGCAACGTACCCGCATACCGGCTCGCCGATGCCTGGGAGCAGCGCCGTCGTCGCGGCCGGCCGTTGATCCTGCTCATCGAAGAACACGGAGAGTTCGCCGGCACGGCGGAAGCCGTGCTCACCAGCGAAGGCTACAATGTGGTGCTGGTCCGCAATCCCCCGGAAGCCCACACCATCCTTCGCGTCGTCGCTTTCGACCTGATCCTGACCGACAGCTTCGGCCCGACGCTCGACCTGACGATGCGTGTTCTAGGACCGGTGTTACGGCGGTCTACCGGCACGCCGGTGGTGCTGTTCACCGACCATCACTGGAATCCCACACGAGTCCAGGCCGAGGGCTTCACCGAGATCATTACCAAGCCCTTCAAGGTAGAAGACTTCCTCTCCCGCGTCGAACAGCTCGCGCCTGTTCCAAGGGGCACTCGGTAGGCGACCTGGCTGCTTCCACTCGCTATTCGGTCGGATCGACTTCAGAATGAGCCGTCTGATGGAAGTCGACTGGAGCGGCGACGACGCCACCGTCGAACCGATCGGGCTGCCGCGATTGATGGAAAGAAAAGGCCGGCTCCCAATGGGAGCCGGCCTTCATTTGCGTGGTATGTGAACTTTGGCGGATGCCATCCGGTGACGCAGGCTTACGCCCTCGCGGCCACCGGCGCGGCGGAGCGCCCGGCTACCTCCAGATCGGGTGGCGGCGGGGCGGGATTCTGAATTCCTGCCATGAGCTGCGACGGTACGAATGTCTCAAGCTCGTCGAGCGTCCACATTCCCGGCTTCCAGATCGAGCGCACCGGCGTGGGATGGTGCAGGAGCGCCACCGTGCCGCCGTTCACGTTGAAGATCTGTCCGTTGATGTTCCAGGCGGCATCGGTCGCCAGGAAGCAGGTCATCGGCGCCACGTATTCCGGCTCACGCATCGCAAGCGCCGGGTTCGGCTGCTGTGTGATCATCGACCCCGTTTGGATGCCGGCCGAAGCACGCCTCTGGCGCGCGTCGTCGGTGACCGTCGCGGTCATGCGGGTGCTGGCGCCCGGGGAGATCGCGTTGCAGGTAACGCCATAGCGACCAAGGTCGCGGGCAACCACGCGGGTGAGGCCGGCGATGCCCGCCTTCGCGGCGCCGTAGTTTCCCTGGCCGGCCGCGCCGATCAGGCCTGAGACGGAGGTGAAATTGATGATGCGGCCGCTACGCTGCTGGCGCATCAGGATCGACGCCGGCTTGATCGTACAAAAGTGGCCCTTCAGGTGAACACGGATCACCGCGTCCCACTCTTCTTCGGACATGTTGAAGATCATGCGGTCGCGAAGGATGCCGGCGACGTTGATCAGCACATCGAGTTTGCCGAATCTGTCTAGCGCCGTTTTAACCAGCGCCTCGCCGCCTTCGACGGTCGAGATATCGCCGACGTACGGCACCGCCGTGCCGCCTTCGCCCTTGATCTCCTGGACGACCTGCTGCGCCGGTCCGGCGTCGGCGCCCGTTCCATCCACGTTGACGCCGGCGTCATTGACGACGACCTTCGCCCCCTCGCGCGCCGCCAGCATCGCGACGCCGCGGCCAATACCCCGGCCCGAACCGGTAACCGCAAAAACCTTGCCTTCCAACTTACCTGGCACGTCTCGTTACTCCTTTTAAAGTCTTCATCTAAAGTCTAACCCTACGCCTGGTTGCCCCACCAACCTTCGTGTAAGCTCCCTCTTGCCCCCAGAATTGGGGGAAAGAGGGTTGGGGAGATAGGGGGCCCGCCTCCGAGGGCGGCGGAAGCAGCGAGCCGCGTCGTCCGACTGCCCACGTTGACGTTGACGTTAACGTTGTATACCCGGTACAGTCAACCCAGCATGGCGATAATTTTACGCGTCTTTACCTACCTGCGCTATAACTGGCGCGCTACGGTCCTCGCATATATCAGCCTCGCCGGTACAGTCTCGTTCGGCATCCTGACGCCGCTGGTGATCAAGCAGGTTATCGACGCCGGCATCGCACATAATGATAGGCCGTTCCTCGTCGTCGCGGCAGGGTTGATCGTCGTGGTCGCCCTAGCGCTTGGCTTCTTCGAATACTTTCTGAGCTACCTGGGCCAGTACCTGTCGCAGACGGTCGCCATGTACCTGCGCAACGACCTGTACGACACGGTGCAACGACAGAGTTTCGCCTTCCACGACCGCAACGAGACCGGCCAGCTTATGTCGCGCGCCACCATAGACGTCGAGCAGGTGCGACAGTTCGTCCAGGCGGGCATGCTTCAACTCACCTACACGATCCTGCTGTTCGTCGTCACGGTCGTCGTCGTGCTCCGCATCAACTGGCAACTAGGTCTGATCATGATGGGGTCGATGCCGCTCATCGCCTTCCGCGCCTACATCACCAGCAAACGGCTTCGACCTCTGTGGCAGCGGGTACAGGGTGCCCAGGGCGCCTTCACGACGGTCTTGCAGGAAAACATCGTCGGCGCCCGCGTGGTCCGCGCCTTCGTGCACGAAAAGGCGGAATTGGAGAAATTCAACCGCTCCAACAAGATCGTGCGCGTCGATTCGCTGGAGGCAAACCGGATTTCGGCCTTCAATCAGCCGTTCATGCTCTTTCTGTTAGGCTGTGCCACCGCCGCCATCCTGCTCTACGGCGGCTACGAGGTCATTCACAAAGCGCTGACGCTCGGCGGTCTGGTGGCATTCCTCGAATATCGCACCAGCCTGGCGGCGCCCGTCCGTACCGTCGGCTTTATGCTCAACATGTGGTCGCGCGCCGCGGCTTCGGCACAGCGCATCTTCGAGATCATCGACGCCGAATCGGAGGTCAAAGAGCAGCCGGGGGCGATCGACCTAAAGGAGGCGCGCGGGCACGTCCGCTTTGAAAATGTCTCGTTTGGGTATGACCCGGCCCGTCCGATCTTACGAAATATCGACATCGACGCCACTCCAGGCGAGCTCATCGCCATGCTCGGTCCCTCTGGCAGTGGCAAGAGCACGATCACCCAGCTTTTACCGCGTTTTTACGACCCCACCAGCGGCCGTATCACCCTCGATGGGCACGACATACGCGAGATCACGGTCGCCTCACTGCGCCGTCACGTCGGCGTTGTGCTCCAGGATCCGTTCCTGTTTTCGGCGACGATGCACGACAACATCGCGTACGGGGTTCCCGACGCAACGGCCGAACAGGTGATCGCCGTCGCCAAGGCGGCGCGAATGCACGATTTCATCTCGTCGCTGCCCGAGGGGTATCAAACGTGGGTTGGCGAGCGCGGCGTCACGCTGTCCGGCGGTCAGCGCCAGCGCGTTGCCATCGCCCGCACCCTCCTGCTCGATCCGCACATCCTCATCCTGGACGACGCCACCAGCAGCGTGGACATGGAGACCGAGTTCTTAATTCAGCAGGCGCTGAACGAGCTACTGAAAGGCCGCACGACGTTCGTCATCGCACAGCGGCTCAGGACCGTCCGCGACGCGAACCAGATCCTTGTGCTCAAGGACGGCGCGATCGTCGAGCGCGGCCGCCACGACGAGCTGTTGGAAAAGGAAGGCATCTACCGCGAGATCTACGACCTGGAGCTACGCGACCAGGAAGAGCTCGCTCAGACCATGGGGGCGGGCCCTCATCCTCCTGTCCCCCTTCTCCCAATACTGGGCGAAGGGGGCAACCGCTGACAGCAAGAACGTTAGTATCGCGGGTTAAAGACCGTCTTTGGATCGCGAGTATGCCACCGCAAGCGGCCGCGATTGCAGCACGCCGGAGCGAATCCAAGCTCCCCTCTCCCAGTATTGGGAGAGCGGCCGGGGGTGAGGGCACGCGGAGCTTCCCCACCACTGCCGGGCTGCGCGCCCGACTGCCTACTGCCCGGAGCGACCGAAGGGAGCGACCGTGCGCCTAGGAATGGGAATGTCCGGCATGGGCGGCGGCATGGGGATGGGCGGACCGGGCGGCGGGCGCGGCGGTATGGCCCGCATGGACAGCGGCCTCGACCAGGAAGATTTCGGCAAGCCGTTCGACGGCAAACTGTTTGCCCGGCTGCTGCCCTATCTGCGGCCCTACAAGACTCGGTCTATCGTCGCCTTCGCTTTGATGCTGGCCGACACAGTGGCCAGCGTGGCTTCGCCGTTCTTTCTGGCGCTGGCGATCGACGGTTTCATCGCCAAGGGGAACTTCCCCGGTCTGGTGGTGCTGATCGGCGTCTTCATGGTCGCCCAGGTGGTCGACTGGCTGGCCACCTACGGACAGACCTATCTCATGACCTACGCCGGTCAGTGGGCGCTCTTCCAGCTTTCGGCCGACGTGTTCTGGCACCTGCAGCAGCTACCGATCGCGTTTTTCGACCAGAATGAGACGGGCCGCATCATGTCGCGCGCCCAGAACGATATCTCGGTGCTGCAGCAGTTGCTGAGCAGCGGTCTGCTGAGTCTTATCGCCAGCTCATTGACGATCGTCGGCATATTCGGCAGCATCTTGCTGCTCAACTTCAAGCTGGCGCTGCTCGTCTCGATCACGATTCCTCTGATGGCGATCGTTCTCGGCATCTGGCAACGATTTGCTCAACGCAGCTTCAGGCGAACCCGTGCCGCCATCTCTCTGGTCAACGCAAGTTTGCAGGAGAACGTCTCCGGCGTCCGCATCATCCAGAGCCTGACGCGAGAGGATGTGAACCGCAGCCGCTTTGGCGCGATCAACCGGCGTAATTTCGAAGCCAACCTCGAGGCCAGCCGTGTCTCGGCGATCATTACGCCGATCGTCGAGCTGGTGAACGCGTTGGCGATCGGCATCGCGGTCGTCGCCGGTGGAACGCTGGTGCTCTCGCACGACATGAAGATCGGCGCCCTGGTGGGATTCACCGTCTACATCAACCGCCTGTTCGAGCCCATCAAGCAGATCACGCAGCAGTACAGCACGCTGCAACGCTCCACGGTCGCGGCCGAGCGCGTCTTTCAGCTCCTCGACGAGCCGGTGCCGATTGCGGATAAAGCGGACGCAATCCCGCTGCCGCCCGTGCAGGGTCACGTCTCATTCGAACACGTAAACTTTCACTACCTGTCGGATGTGCCGGTGCTCGAAGACCTCAATCTCGTGGCAGAGCCCGGGCAGACGGTGGCGCTGGTGGGCCAGACCGGTGCCGGCAAGAGCACGATCATCAGCCTGTTGGAGCGATTCTACGACGTGACCGGCGGCCGCGTCGCGGTCGACGGATACGATATCCGCGACGTGACACTCGCGTCGTTACGCGGTCAGATCGGCATCGTGCTCCAGGAGCCGTATCTGTTCAGCGGCACGATCGCCGAGAACATCCGCTTTGGCAAACATGATGCGACCGACGAACAGGTGCGCGCTGCCGCCGAAACGGTGGGCGCCCACGAACTGATCATGCGGTTGGAGTACGGTTACGACACGCCGGTACGCGAACGCGGCGTCAACCTATCTGTCGGCCAGCGGCAGTTGGTCAGCTTTGCGCGGGCGCTGCTGCGGGAACCCCGCATTCTGCTGCTCGACGAGGCCACCGCCAACATCGACACGCGAACTGAAGCGCGGTTGCAAAAGGCGCTGGGGGTGCTATTGCAGGGCAGAACCGCTTTTGTGATCGCACACCGCTTGGCGACGGTGCGCAATGCCGACAAGATTGTCGTCCTGATGCACGGCAAGATCGTGGAGCAAGGCACTCACGAAGACTTGCTACTGGCGAGGGGTGCCTATTACGACCTCTACACGCTCGGCTTTGCCCAGGTACACAAACAACAAACCGCACCGCGAGGCAGCAGCGCCGCCCCTTCCGAAAGGAAACATTTAAGCGGAAGTGCTCTTGCGGCGTCCCGTGCTGCCGATACTCAGAATGAATAAACCTGTGCGCCAGTTCCCAGGGCGGGCGCCCCCGGACGTAACGGATGTCGTTCCTCGTCGCAATCTGTTCCGGTCAGTGCGCGGACGATGGCGTGCTACTGCACATCAGGCAGTATGACGAAGCATTTCGGTTCGCCGAGGACTGGCAGCGACGCCATCCCGCGGACCGGCTCACCATTCTCACCAATCACCTGGAGCCTCTTACATCGCTGGACCCACTTCAGCCCGGCAGCGCCCAACCCGGCAACCGAGCATCCGAAGCACAGTCATAAAGCGGCAGATACGGCTTCAAGTCCAGCACCGGGGTGCCATCCAGGACATCAAGCCCGCGTACGCGAAGTGTCGCGCCTTCCACCCTGTCCAGGCGGACGACCGAGAATCCCAACGGGTTTGGCCTGCCCGCGACGCGCAGCGCGAACACTCCGATCAGAGGCAGACGCGCATCTCCACCCGGGTGTATCGACAACTGATCGCGCGGTTCTTCAGCAGCGAGATGCAGCCACGTCAGCACGATAATGTGCGAGAACCCCTCAATCCCCCGGAGCGCTTCGGAGAGTCGATGCTCGATCTCGATTCGCGATTCGACCCCCTCCCATCCGCTCGTCTTTGGTTGTCGCACGCCGTTGCGGACAATTCCAATGGGCGCAATGTGCAGCAAATTCGACACAATAGGCCCCTCCAGTCATAGACAAACCGTACAGCATCGGTAACAATTGCAGTCAGGTGTCGGCGTACGCTTGCAACTTCGATAGATGTCCGTACTATGCAGAAGTGGATGGGCGTGTCTCGGCATTGTGCCGAGCCTACTAACGGCGCGGTGCACGAGTCAGGGGAAATTGTAATGCGCCGTGTACTTGCTGTACTCGCCGCCATTGTCATGGTCGCGAGCACGTATGGTCTGAGCAACATCATGCCGGTGGCGCATGGCGATCTGGCGTGGTGCTGGGACGACCCGGTGGTGCAAATCAACGGCCACACCGTAAACATCACCGTGGCCATGTGGCTCAGCGGAGCCGGACGTGTAATTTCACCCGTACCGGTGGCAATTGTCGTTCCCGACGGCACCTCGCACTCACCCAACCAGACTGTTCCCGGCCCATTCTTCACGGATGAGGTCCAGTTCTTCACGCTCAACCACGCGGCGGACGCCGCGGCGTTCCTCGGCGTTTCCGTTGCATCCCTGGATCTCTCCCACGGCCACGATAATCGGGTGACCGTGTTCTCGATTATCAGCGGTGACTCGGGCATCGGTACTCGCCTCCACACTGGGAACTTCGCGCATTTGACCGTTCGCCAGACAAATGAGCTCATGAGCATTAAGTTCGGACTGGGCGGCAAATGAAGAGGGTTATAGCTGCAGTGCGGCCACCAAAGATGGGGGCGCGGGCACCGCGACTCTCGCTGCCGCTCCAAGCGCGGGCGTTCATCTGCCTGGTTGTCGCCGCCGCGGTGGCCGGTTTCGTTCTGGCTTTTCGGGACAAGCCGGTACTGAATAGCAGTTCGGTCCAGTGGTTCTTGTTCCTGACTGTGTTGACCGCACTTGCCTGGCGCTACCCGGTTGAGTTCGGGCCCAAGGTCAAAGTCCGAGTGACCCAGGTATCGGCGTTCACGGCGGTCCTGCTTCTGCCGCTGCCGCTGGCAGCCGGCGCCGTGGCGCTGGGGGTTGCAGCCGGAGAAGTCCTGCTTAGGTCTCGGTTCGGGCAATCGGCTTTCAATACATCCTTACATGCGCTTGGTGCGCTCGCGGCCGGAGCGATACTCAAGCTCTACGCTCCCTACGAATTCGTGAGCCGCCCCGACCTGAACACCGGAGCGGCAGTATTCATCGCCGCGGCTGCGACGTACAGCACCAACGTCGTGCTGGTCTTGATCATGGCAAGCCTGCACCAACGCCGCAACGCCTTCGCGGGCTGCTGGCAGCAGATACGGCCGGTATTGCCGCAGGAAGTCACCCTGTACCTCCTGGGAATATTCGCCGCACTCATCGGCCACGAACACCCCTGGGCGCTCCTGTTCGCGATTGCGCCCACATTCATCGTCTACCGATCGCTGCGCGACGGCGTGGCGTTGCGAGTGCAGACGCGTGATGCGGTGGAAGAGCTCGCCGACATCGTGGACATGCGCGACCGCTTCACATTCGAGCACTCCCGCCGAGTTGCGGAACTATCGAAGGTCCTCGCGCTACGCCTGGGCCAGGGCGGGGAACAGGCTCAGCAGATCTTCATGGCAGCCCGCGTCCACGATGTCGGCAAGATCGGCATTCGCTCGACGACGCTCTTCAAAGAAACCGCCATGGAAGAGGAAGAGTGGGAGGAGATGCGTTCGCACCCCGAGGTCGGCGCTCGGTTGATCAGCCGCTTCCCCGACTTCGCTGCCGGTCGCGATGCCGTGCTTCACCACCACGAGCGCTGGGACGGTAAGGGCTATCCGAACGGGCTCTCCGGCACCGCAATTCCGCTCGCCTCGCGCATCATCGCCGTTGCCGATACGTTCGACGCCATGACCAGCAATCGCGCCTATCGGGAGGCTCTGCCTGTAGATCAAGTCTTCGCCGAAATGGAGCGCGGGCGCGGCACGCAGTTCGAGCCGCGCATCCTGGACGTATTCATGGAGATCCTGCGTGAGCGGCCCGAGTACGTCTCGCGCACCGAGTCCGTCGCCACACGGCCGCGCTCCGTGTCCGGAATGCTACGCGCACGCGCATAGCCCCGTCACCGTTACCCAGTTTTCACCGATACCAGAGCCAGCCGGCAGCGCCGCCTGCCAGTACGATGACGATCGGGTTTATTCGCCGGCTCAACAGCATCAACACAGCCGCGGCCACGATCAAGCCGGAAATGACGTCGACGGCGGACGCCTGAATCAGCGTGTAACTTCCGGCCAACAGTAAGCCGACGGTGACCGGCGCCATACCACGTTGGATTGCAGGGCGCCAGGGCGAACCCTTGAGCTTATCGAGGCGCGAACCGGCGATGTACGCAAGCGTGCCAACCGGGAGGAACATCGCAACCATCGCCGCCAGCGCGCCGGGCACGCCCGCGACTTTGTAGCCGATCGCCAACACCATCAGCATGCCCGGTCCCGGCGTGAGCTGCCCCATCGCATAGCTGCTCGCGAACTGCTGTGACGTCAACCAGTGGTGGTCTGATACGACCACACGCTGAAGCTCCGGCAGAATCGCGATGCCGCCGCCAAACGCGACGAAGCTGAGCCGAACCAGTAAGACAATTAGATCTGCGAGATCATGCATCGCGCGGCCGGAACAGCGAGATGCCGGCCAGCCCAAGGACGGCTATTACCAGGACGGTCGGCAAATGCAGGATCGCAACCGAGACGGTTGTGATCACCGCGAGCGGGATCGCGCGCCACGACCGGCCCAGCGTCTGTCCGACCTGGATTGCGGTTGCCAGGGTCATCCCGGCAGCCGCGGCCGCAACGCCTCTGAGAATCGATGAAAACGCCGGCACCTCGCCCCGCGCGAAATAAAGCGTGCTCAAGGCGAGCATCATCGCGGCGCCCGGGACCAGGAGCGCCAGCAGCGCCAGAACGGCGCCGCGCAGACCGCGCAATCGCTGGCCGAGCACGACAGCGAAGTTGCCGATATTCGGACCGGGCAGCATCTGGCTGACCCCAAACGCCTCGAGGATCTCTGTTTCGGTTAGCCAGCGGCGTCGCCTGACGAACTCGTGGAAGAAGTACGTGAAGCGCCCGCCACCGATACTCGTCACGCCAACCACGCCAAAAGCGCGCGTCAGCGCCAAGAGGCTCGGACGCACCGCGGAACCCGGCAGGCTGGATCCTTCACGGGAGTGCTCCGGACCAGCAGGGTGGTTCGCGGTCACATCGTCGCTCCGCTTATTTTGGCAGCGGAATCGCAACCAGCGACTGACCGATCACGCCGACCAGACGATCCTGATCCGAATCCACCGCCGCGCCGCGGAGACCTGCCAATCGAGTGTGCACCAGTTGCCGCTTGAACCGGCCGTCGCCTTCGAGGACGATAATGCGGTTGTTGCCGCGGTCCGCGACGTACATCAGGCCCGTTTTCGGGTCGTAGAGAGGCGGCCTCGGCGCCGCCGGCGGTTTGTCAATTCCCGCGAGCTTGAACTGTCCCTCCTGGCCGTCCAGGAAGCGCCGGATTCGCGAGTCCTGGCCGGTAAGGAAGATACCGGCCACCACGGAGATGCCGGTGGCGTCGCGAATGTCAGCTCGAGCCACGGCCGGGGCGGGGTCGCTGTCGAAGCCCGATGGCGACGAGGCGTAGCGCCACACCAGCCCCGCGGCAGCGTCCAGGATGTATAAGCTCTCACCCGATACCGCCATCCCCGTGTCACCGCGCCATTGTTCAACGCCGCGCAGGCCGATCGCCCGCAGGTCATTGCGTGAGAGCCCGAACAGATGCCGGTCGGCGTCGAGAATAAGCAGGGTGCCATCGTCGCCCGGGTCCTGAGGCGGCTGCCAGGCGATGTGGTGGGCCTTGACCGCGTGGACTCCGTCGACGTCGCTGCCGTCTTCAAACACGACTTCAGGGGGTACCGATGCGTCACGCGAGACGGCGAAGACTTTGCCGCCCGAAACGTCCAACACGTAGAGTCGGTCGCCAGCGGCCACTTCAACCGCCGACGATGGGCTCAGCCCTACGGTGGAGAGATCGGCAACGGTTGGCACGTCGGGAAGGTTGTAGACGGCGTCGAGCACGGTCAGTGCGTCAGAGACGCTGGTAGCCTCGCTCTGCGCCTGTGGGTCACCGGGGCGAAGGCGCCGGGCCTCGTCGATGTTCGACACGGCCTGGTTCAACAGTTCTCGGCGCTTACTCAGATCGGCCTCCGACTGCGCCGTGGTGAGCTCAGTTTGCGTAGACCTCACCAGCGTCTCGAAGCGCTGTGAGCGGCCGCTGTCAACCAACGCCGGCAGCCCGAACCAGAGCATCAACGCCAGGGCAACGACGCCGAGTCCGCCGAATACCAGCGGCGTAACGCGCCGCCGCCCGCCGAAACCGTGGAACGACGACCGAAAATCGGGCGGCGTGTTACGCACCCGTATGTCCGGGCGCTGCTGCATGCGGCCTACGGCGAGCACCTCTTGGGGCGTGGACAGGGCGTGCGCTGGTCCCCTGTTCGGGGGTCGCGGCTTCTCGCTGCCCAGCACCCGAACGACACCCCCGCCCTCGTCGGGATGAAGGGCCCGATTAAATTGGTAGGAGTTGCGACCGAGCGGCGATGGCGACCGATAGCCTCGGTCCGGCCGCGGCGGCGTCCCACGCTGAGGAGGGGCCTCGGTGCCGGCAGGACGGTTCAACGGCCGCGCTGCTGGTATTCGCGCCGAGACGGATCCGCCACCGCCGTTGATCGGCGGCGCGGACGCCGATTCACCGGGTCCCTTGTCGTCAGCGGAGAGGTCGTCCAGTGCGCCGATGAGGACTGCCCCGCAGTCGCGCTCGTCGCGCGCCAGGCGGAAGATTTCCGGCAGTGCGGCCTCTGGTTCGAGCTCGAGGCAGCGGGCAATCGAAAGATCGTCGACGCGGGCGCCAAATCCGCCGCTCAGCAGTAGGACGGAGTCGCCCCGTGCCAGCTTCACGAGATGAAACCACGGCGACACTACCTCGCTTTCACCGAGCGGAAGCTGTGCGTTCTCTTCCAACGGCACCAGACGCTCGACACTTCCGTTGCGGCGGCAAAAAGCCACTCCCGAGCCACTTTGGGCGATGTATGCGTCATCACCGGCGACCACCATGCAGGAGACGCCGACGCCAATGCGATGCTCGGCAAGGCTTGCGTGGTTCCATTCCCGCAGTTGCTGGTGGGCCTTTCCCAGGGCGAGCAGCAGGTTTCCCGTTACCGAATACTGGGCGCGACCGAAAATGCGACGCACGGTCTCCACGACACCGGAACACAGCTCGTCCGTGTCGGGTCGCGTGGGTTGAAGCGTGATATAGAGGTCGGCGGTGGACTCGGCGACGGTTCGATCCGTAACGGATGCCGCGAAAGGGCCGTCTTCTTGGACCTTGCCCGCGACAATGTTGAACTGGCCAAGCCAGATCCGTTCCGCCACTCTGACCCCCGAAAGTATCGCGGGAATGAAGCAGGAAATCTCCGTGCAACCCGTGGATGATATCAGATCCGACGGGCTCGCTTCAAATCTCTTGCCTTTTTATGCTGTCAACGGGTGACATAGCCGGCGTCGCACAAGCCTTGCGTATTGCGGCCCGGAAGCCAAGCGCACCAGTGAATCGGAGCATTGCATGCCGCCCCGACTCAAGCTGTATTTCGCCGCGACGCGACCATTTTCATTCACGGCGTCGGTTGTGCCGGTTGTGGTTGGGTCGTTGGTCGCGGCGCAAAAGCACTTCAACCCGCTGTACTTTCTGCTCGCACTGGCGGGGTCGCTCCTGATCCACGCAGGCACCAACCTGGTCAATGACTATTACGACCACGTCAAGGGCGTAGACGGTCCAGCATCGCTCGGACCGAGCAAGATGATCCAGCGTGGCTTGATGACGCCCGGCGAGGTATTGAAGCTCGGCATCGCGTGTTTTGCCGGCGGCGCGGCAAGCGGATTGGTGCTGGTGGTTCTGGTCGGCCTGCCGCTGCTCTGGCTCGGTCTCGCCAGCGTGGCTGCCGGCTTCTTCTACACCGGTGCGCCCGTTTCACTCGCCTATATCGGCCTCGGCGAGCTAACCGTCTTCTTCTTCATGGGCCCGGTCACGGTCATAGGCGCCTACTACGTGCAGGTCCACGAGTGGGCATGGCGCCCGTTCATCGTATCGCTCCCGATCGCCTTCCTCGCGACTGCAATCCTCCACGCCAACAACCTGCGCGATGTCGATGACGACCGGCAACACGGTAAACGGACGCTCGCGACGATTATCGGGCAGCGACCGGCGAACTGGGAGTATTACACGCTGATCGCCGCAAGCTTCGTCGCGCTGGTGGTGATGGTAGCGACGCGCGTCGCGCCCTGGCCGGTGCTGATTTCGCTCCTGACGCTTCCGGCGGCGGTACGGGCCGTTACGTATACGGCGCGCACGCGGGAGCCGCGACGATTGAATCTGCTCCTCTTCCGGACCGCTCAACTCCACATGCGTTTCGGCGCTCTGCTCGCGACCGGCCTGGCTGCCGGCCTGGTTCTCAGGGCGTTTACATAGCTCTGCGCCTAACTGACGTCATAAATCTAGGCGTGGACAGGGCGGCGGTTGCGGTTACAGTAAGAACGGTATCCAATCCCATCATCGGCATACTCGCATAATCGGTTCCCGGGGGTTTCCCTTATGCCGCTCATCATCGGCGTTACGGGCTCCATCGCATCCGGCAAAAGCCTTGTCTGCAGCACGCTGGTCGATCTTGCCGCCGTACACTGCGACGCCGACAAGCTCGTACACCGCCTCTATGACCCCCGAACGCCCGGCTTTGACCGGGTGGTGGCCGCGTTCGGAGAAGACGTGGTGGGCGCCGACGGATACGTGGACCGCAAAGTGCTCGGCAGCAAGGTGTTCGGCAATCCGGAAGCCATGCGCAAGCTCACCGGCGCGATGGGCGATATCAGCGGTGCGATCAAGGCGGAGATCGACCGGTGGCGCGAGATGCTTCCCGATGACGGTACAGGCGTGATGGAAGCGGTGAACCTGATCGAGCCGGGCTACTCGGCCTGGTGCGATACGACCTGGCTCGTTGTCTGTGACGACGACACCGCCCTACGCCGGCTGATGGCGCGCAACAGCTTCACCGAGGACGAGGCGCGCCAGCGGCTCCAAAGCCAGCGGCCGTGGCAACTGCGGGCGAAAGCCGCGGACCTCGTGCTGCACAACGATAACAGCCAGGACGAGATCGTGGCGGCCGTGCGCTACGCCTTCCGCCGCCTCTGGGAGCTGCGCCGTGCGAGCTCGCTGCCGCGCAGCCACTACCATGTCTGGCGGGCCGCTGTCGGGAGCAGTCGGCAGTCGGGCGCGCAGCCCGGCAGTGGTGGGGTCCGGTAGGCAATCGGAAGCGGACAGTCAGGCACGGGTAGCCCGCGCGACAACCCCACCCCCGGCCTCGCGTGCCCTCACCCCCGACACCTCTCCCAATTCTGGGCGAGGGGAGCTCGTATGCGGTGCGTTCTGCTGCAGAAGCTGTCGGGGCGCGTTGCCACGCGCCCGGCTGCGCGCCGATGCTGCACCCCAACCCGAACCCGGCATTCCTGGATCGCCCCTCTCCGCTTCGGAGAGGGGTAGGGGGTGAGGTAAACGACTGCCGACTGCCTACTGCCTACCGCCTCCCCGCAACGCGGGGATCACGTCGCGGCCGTAGAACTCGATCACGGCCGCTTGGTCTGGTTGGGCGGAATGGACGTACACGTCGCTGACACCGCCGGCTGCTAGCTCGCGGATCGCGTCCACGTGATCGGCCGGCCTGGGGCTAACAACCCAACGACTGATCACCTGATCGAGCGTCGCCAGCTTCTCGGCGCGACGCTGGATCACGCGCGGGTCGGGCTCGCCGAGGAGTTGCCCGGCGACCGGCCCGAACTGCCAGAGCGGCGCGGCAGCCAGAGCATCATCGCGACCGCCAACTGTGACGTAGAGCTCGACCAGCCTCGGCATCTTCCCGGGGTCCTTACCGGCGGCGCGGGCAGCGTCGTCGAAGATCGCCATTTTCCCACTATTGCGCGCCGTTTCCGGATCAGTGATCAACCCGTCGCCTTGTGTCCCTGCCAGCGCAAGCGAGTTCGGTCCCGACGCGGCCACATAGATCGGCA
>DAINSK010000043.1:0-6166 GCA_036741355.1 Chloroflexota bacterium | reverse complement strand
TGTGTCCCTGCCAGCGCAAGCGAGTTCGGTCCCGACGCGGCCACATAGATCGGCACGGGGGCGGGCGGCGGGTCGTACAGCTTTGCCCCTCTTACCGTGTAGTACGCGCCCTCGTGGTCGACCCAGTCTCCTCGCCACAACTCGCGAATCAACTCGATCGACTCAGCTAGTCGTTCGGCCCGCTCGCGATACGGGCCCCAGCCGCCGCCCGCGGGCACTTCGTTCAGCGCCTCGCCCGTCCCCGTGCCCAGAAAGATCCGCCCCGGGTAGAACGTCGCCAGCGAGGCAAAAGCGTGCGCGACTTCAGCCGGACGGAAGCGATAGCCCGGACAGGTGACGCCCGTACCAAGCGTGATCGCTGCCGTGCGCTGTCCCATGGCCGCCAGCGTCACCCAGGCGTGCCCGGCGTGACCCTGGTTGTCCTGCCAGGGATGAAAATGGTCGCTCACCCACGCACCGTCGAAACCGGCGCGCTCGGCGGCGACCGCGAATTCCAGGAGTCGCGGCGCCGGCCATTGCTCGTGCGAGCCGCAGTAGCCGATCCAGACCGTCATTGACACCTCTGCGAATCAACTCATCGAGCTTGATCTGTGTCGCGAGCGATGCCCGGTTCTGGTTGTTCTGGATCAGGAACACCATCAAGAACATGACGATAGACGTCCCGGTGTTGATCACCAGATGTGGGCCCATCTGCATCGGCTGCTGGGGGCGACTCGAAGGACAGCTCTAGGGCTGGTTCAACCGCGTAGCCGGCGACGGCAATGTAGGTTACTTCCGCGGCGCGCACCATGGCCACTAGCCCCCCATCTCCATCGAGGAACTGGTAGGCAATGAGTTGACCTTCACGGTAGCTCTCGCCCCAGCTATCGGCCGTCACGACCACGGCGTCGGGACCGGTAGAGCCACGCGGCCGGTCGAAGCGAACGACAAACTGCACCGGTTCTAACAGCCTAGTTGTGGTCTGGCGTGTCGCCGACAGCCGGGGCGTACTGCAGCCAGGTTTCCAGCGCGGCGCGTTCGATCCGCCGCACCATTGACGCTTCCAACCGCAGTGCCGCGGCGGTCTGGCGGGCGCTGAGTCCGGCATTGAAACGGTAGGCGACGATCTGCCGCTGCTGCTCGGAGAGCAGCTCGATCGCCACCGGATTGAGGCGGGCGGGCGCCGGCACGGCCGGTTCCAGTTTTCGCCGCTGACGGGGTTGCACGCTGTTGCGATGATGTTCGGTGGCCAGCCGGTGAGCGACGCGAAGCAGCCACTCGTCGAACGCCATGTCCGCGCCACAGGGATACTCGTCGATCGACCCGAGCACCGTCAGGAAGACCTCCTGGCAGAGGTCTTCGGCTTCCGGAGCGCCGCCCAACCGGTCGCGTAAATATCGGTAGACGCAGGGATAATACGCGTCGAACAGCGCTCCAAACGCCGACCGGTCCCCACCCTGGGCACGACGAATCAGCTCGATGTCGTCCATCCGTCCTATAGTAGCAGCCCCTCCGAGGCAGTGCACGAGCGCACACCACCAGGAATATCCGGATTGGGACAGTAGCCGGCGGGCCAGAATCCGGTCGCCTGTCGCCTCTTAGCGCCGCGGGCGCACGATAATCGTCTTGTCCATGTCGTCCGGAGGCTCTTCCTCGTAGCCGGACGCCGGCTCAACGCCGCCGAGCGGGCTGGGTGCCGAACGTCCGAGCGGACTGGGTGCGCTCGGTCCCGATAAAGGCGATGGAGCCGGTGACGGTGGCGGACGTTGCCGCTCGATCGAGTCAGTCCGTTCTGCCAGCGGACCCGGCGCCGGCCGGCTCTGGGCGGTTCCCGCGAATGCCTGTCGCAGCGCCGTAGAGAACTCGCCAGCGGTTGCCGGCCGCTCGGCGCCGACTTTGGCGAGCGCGTGGTCGATAACGGCTGAAGCCGAGGCCGGCATGTCCGGCACAACACTGTTCAGCGACGGCGGCTGCTGCTCCACGTGCCCGGCAAAAATGTCCTCGGCCTCGCCCTCGAACGGCGGCCTTCCGGCCAGCAGGGCAAAAGCCAGCATCGCCAGCACATACACGTCGCTGCGGGCGTCCGATGGCTCTCCGCGCACGCGTTCGGGAGTGAGGTAAGGAAGATCGCCGTAGATCGTGCCGCGCCGCTGTTCGAGGATGAAGTCGCCCGCGACGCTTGGCTCGAGCACAAGCGCGCGTCCGCCCCGGTTGAGCAGGATGTTCTGTGGACGAATATCCCCGTGGATCAGCCCTGCCTGGTGTATAGCGTCGATTGCCCCGGCGACCTGTTCGACGACGGCGAGCGCCTGCTCGCGCGGCAGCGTGCCCCGTTTCAAGTGGACGTTGATCGGCTCACTGTCCACGAACTCCATGTCGATGTACGGGGCGCCATCATCCCCCGTTCCGGAACCCTGAATGCGCACAAGATTGGGATGGTGGACTGCCGCAAACCGCGCGCCAATCCGCAGGAACGTTTCAGCCACATCAGGAGTTTGAACTCCCTCGGGCTGCAGGACTTTCCGGGCGAACGATCCGCCCGCACCTTCGCGACGGAACAGGAGCGTCATGCCGCCGGAGCCCTTGCGGCCCGGGTCGGGCGCTGTCGCTGCAACCTTTGCGGGTATCGGTGATGGCGCCGATGCCGGCATACCCTCCTCGGATCTGGCCGGACGTAGGGAGGGCGGCACACCCACGATCCGCGTTGCGTCCTCGTCCTCTGGTTTAGGCTCCAGCTCTGGCTTCAGCTCGAGCTCGGGTTCAGTCTTGGGCTCGGGCTCCGTCTTCGATATCTGAACCGCGGGCTCGGGCGCGGCCTGGGGCTCGGGCGGTGCCTTCGCCTCCACGGCAGCGCCGGCCGGACGCTCCTCCGGCGCTGCGCTCACAGGCGCGGCTGGCGCGGCGGCTGTCCCCGGCAACCGCGGCGCCGTCAGGCCCTCGGGCCGCTCGGGCAGTCCGCACCACTCATGGAGGTCTTCGCAGACGTTTCGCCAGCGCCGAACCGCCTGCTCGTGGCGCTGCATGGCGGCTGAACCCGCGTTCGGGATGCTCGCCTCGCCGGTGGCGACGAGGGCGCCTATGGTCGCATCGCGGAGGCGGCCGGCCGGTCCACCCCAATATGGCAGCCAGGTGGCGCGCAAACGGTTGGCGGCCGCGAATGCCTGCGAGGCGCACTGTTCGGCCGCTGCCGGCGGTATCGCCCCGGACTCGGGCGCGGGAGTCGCAGTGTCAAGCGACTGCAACTGCGGCATGATCAGCGCCAGCAGGTCCTGAAGGGCGCGACGGTCGCGGGCGTCCGGCTCTGCCAGCCGCGACTCTTTAATCGCGTTCGCGAGTCCGCGTTCGTCATCGACGCCCAAAAAGCGCACGGAGACGTTGCGTACCCGATCGGCAGCGCGCATGGATAGGTGGGTGACTCCCGCCAGGTCGGTCTCCGGCGAGTCAAGCCAATAGAGCGGTATGCTCCACGCCTCCGCGCGTCCGGCGAAGTAGAGCGAACCATCCTCGATCCACAGATCTCCCTGCTCTCCCTGGTGGCCCAACGAGGTAAACTCTCGCGGTCCACCACCGTCCGGTCGGGTGCCGCGACCGCGACTGCCGGGCCCGCGCACGTCCTGCGCATAGGCTCGCCACCGCCCGCCGCTCGCGTCCTGAGCCGTTGCCATTGACAGCCTCCCGTACCAACTTGGTCGTTTAGCTCGCTGCCACACATCCTATGCCGGTTGCCCCGGGGTGCCAAGCAATATACGGGTTCAGTGCCGCTCTTATCCGGGCGTACCGCCTCGCGCCGTGGCGATCCGGCCTCCGGAAGCGGCTCTGATAGTATGAGAGCCGCGACCCCGCCAGCTCAGGAGACAGCATGCAGATCCTGCTTCCGATCGCCGGCCTCGGCACGAGGGTCCGGCCGCATACGCACGTCCGCCCCAAACCGATGCTGAGCCTTGCCGGCAAGCCGGTTCTCGGCCACCTGCTGGACTACCTGATGCAGCTCGAGCCAAGCAGCGTGATCATGATCGTCGGGGAGCGGGGAGAGCAGATTGAGCGCTACGTGCGTGAGAACTACAAGGTTCCCGTGCACTTCCGCTCACAGACCGAGCTGAAAGGCCAATCGCATGCGATTAAAATGGCCGAAGACCTGATCTCTGAGCCCCTGCTGGTCGTTTTCGGGGATACGATATTCCGGGCGCCGCTCGACAGGGTCACGAACAGCGCGGTTGACGGTTCGATCGTCGTAAAGCCCGTAGACGACCCGTCGCGGTTCGGTATCGTCGAGCTGAAAGACGGTTTTATCTCTCGCCTCGTGGAGAAGCCACCGGACCCAAAGACGAAGCTGGCCACGATCGGCGTCTATATGATCAACGACTACCGCGGTCTGATAGCAGCGATCGACGATCAGATCCGCTCCGCCGACGAGCTGAAGGGAGAATACTTCATCGCCGGCGCTCTGCAACGGATGATCGACAAGGGCGACCGCTTCCATGCCGTCACGGCGACGGAGTGGTGGGACACCGGTACGATCGACGCGATCCTCGACACGCACCGTTTTCTTGTGGAACATCATCGCCGCAAGCCCGCGTATACGCCGGTAGCAACCATCGTCGAGCCGTGCTTCATCGATCCGTCGGCCAAACTCGAGCGCTGCGTCGTCGGTCCCTACGTCACTGTCGGGCCGAAGACGGTCATCCTGGATAGCGTGGTCAGCGACTCTGTGGTCGGCGAGGGCGTCTGGATTGAGGGGCAATGCCTGCGTCGCAGCATCATCGGTAACGACGCCGAGCTACGCACGCCGCCGCTCTCCTACAACATCTCAGACCACGCCACCGTCGGCACCGCCGCGCCCGCCGGATCGGGCCATCGATGAGCGGCAACCTCGTCGCCGGCCAATCGGGCGGGGTCACCGCCGTCTTGAACAGCAGCCTGGCGGGGGTGATCCACGCCGCGTCGGCGTCCGGACAGGTTGACCGGATTTTCGGCATGCGCCACGGCATTCGCGGCCTGCTGGAAAACGAACTGCTGGCGCTCGACGGCCTTGACGACGTGTTCCTGGACCGTCTCTCCCGCACCCCAGGAGCATGGCTTGGCTCCTGTCGCTTCGCACCCACTTCAGACGAACTAGCCCTGCTGCTGGAACGGCTCCGGGCGATCGACGCGCGCTATTACATCTATGCCGGCGGCAACGATTCGGCCGACACCAGCGCCCGCCTGAGCGCTCTGGCCCTGGCGCAAGGGTACGACCTGCACGTTGTCAACGTGCCCAAGACGATCGACAACGACCTGCCCGACATGGACCACTGTCCCGGCTACGCGAGCGCAGCGGCCTACGTCGCGATGAGTACGCGGCTGCTCTGTCTCGATACGCAGGCGATGCGGCGTGAAGAGCCGGTGCGCGTGATCGAGGTGAAAGGCAGGCACAGCGGCTGGTTGGCCGCCGCGGCGGCCGCGTTTGAACGGCCGGACGGCGGCAGGCCGCTCTGCGTCTACGTCCCGGAACAGCCGCTGGAGAACCGGAAGGTGCTCGACGACGTGACCTGCGGCCTATCTCGCTCGGGCTACGCGGTGCTGGTCGTCTCGGAGCACGCCGTCGATGCGACCGGCCGCCAGGTGGGCGAGAGCGAGAACGTATACGTCGACCCCTTCGGCCACGACGATTCCCACGGCCCCGGCGCCTTCATCCAGAGCCTGGTCCAGACGGACCTCAAGCAGCGCTGCCGGCTCGACGTCCTGGGCGCGATGCAAAAGGTTTCGCTGCTCCCCACCTGCGACCTCGACCGGCGAGAAGCGTTCGCGGCGGGAGAGCACGCCGTGCAAACGGCGCTCTCTGGAGAAACGGGGCGCTGCGTTACGCTTAACCGCGAGCCGAGCGACGAGTACCGAGTAACCTATGGACTGACCGATCTGGAGCGAATCGCGCGAACCGAGCGGTTGTTGCCCGAAGGCTTCGTCGAAGGCAGTAGCCCGACGGCCGCGTTCCGCGCCTGGCTGCGGCCGCTGCTGGCCGGTCTCGCGCCGCAGATCGAGCAATTGGTGGAGATGTCCTCCTAACCCGCCGGGGGCAATCGGCAGTCGTCAGTCGGGCGCGAAGCCCGGCGGTCGTGAGGACCCAATGCAAGTGCAGCGCGGTGCGACCCCACCCCCGCGTGCCCTCACCCCCGACCCCTCTCCCAATACTGGGCGAGGGGAGCTTGCA
>DAINSK010000042.1:4073-31143 GCA_036741355.1 Chloroflexota bacterium | reverse complement strand
CCCCCGACCCCTCTCCCAATACTGGGCGAGGGGAGCTTGCAGTCGGCAGGTCGTGCAGCAGTCCGTCCGCCTGTAGGCGCGCATGGCCATGCGCCCGGCTGCGCGCCGGCGCTGCACACCTGCCCGTACCACCTGCCAATGGTCGCCCCTCTCCGTTTCGGAGAGGGGAAGGGGGTGAGGTCGCTCCGACGCTGCACCGCAGCCCGAACCGATCTCCCAACGATCGTCCCTTCCCGCACCGGGAAGGGATACGAGGGTTAGGAGCGACCCCCACGACTGCCGACTGCCGAGTTGGAAGTCTCCGACGGTTGCGCTCCGCTATGCCCGGCTGCGCGCCCCTGGCTCGGAGGGCGCCATGAACACCGTCGTCATCGTGCTCGCGGGCGGCAGCAACAGCCGGTTTCAGCCGCTGCGTGACAAGACGCTGCTACCGATCATGGGGCGGCCGCTGCTGGCGCATCATCTCGACGCCCTGGCGCTGGCCGGCTTCCGCGACGTGATCGTCGTCGCCAACGCCCGCACCGAAGGGCGGGTTCGCAGCCTGATGGACGCGTATCGCGGCCGCGGACAACTCGTCGAAGTCGTGGTGCAACAGGAAGCGTCGGGGATGGGTGACGCCGTGCTGACGGCGTCACCCATCCTCGGCGAATCCGGCCCGCGACCGCTGCTAATTACCCAGGCGCACGACGTCGTCGAACCCGACCTGTTCAAACGCCTTGCGGAGGCTTGCGC
Organism: Chloroflexota bacterium; assembly: GCA_036741355.1. Classification (GTDB taxonomy): domain Bacteria; phylum Chloroflexota; class Dehalococcoidia; order CAUJGQ01; family CAUJGQ01; genus JBBRGK01. Next base: position 30,411 of record DAINSK010000042.1, on the reverse strand, counting down.
GCGGCCGGATGTGGCGGACGGACTGGTCACCGGCCGGCGGGTCTCCGAATATTTCCCGGCGGGGTACCTGCGGGTCGACGACGACGGCCGGCTGCGCGGCATCGTCGAAAAGCCGGGCGAGGGCAACGAGCCGAGCGACCTGATAAAGCTCGTCTTCGATTGGCACCGCGATTCAGAGGCATTGTTCACGGCGATCCGACAGCAGTACGGACGGCCGATCGCTACCGACGACCACTACGAGCGCGCCCTGGCCGACCTGTTCACGCGTAAACACTACAAGTTGGTCCCGTACGAAGGCGAGTGGCATCCGATCAAGTACCCGTGGCACGTGCTCGACGTGATGGACTTTTACCTCGCCCGCGCCGGCGCTGCGCCGGTGATCGACGGCGTGCGCATCTTCCCCGGCGCCCACGTCGTCGGGCCGTGTTACATCGGCCCCGGTACGGTCGTCGGCGACGGTTGCCTGGTGCGCGCCAGCATGATCGGCGAAAACACGGAGGTTGGATACGGCTGCGAAGTGGCGCGATCGTGGGTTGGCAGCAACGTCCACCTGCACCATTCGTATGTGGGCGACAGCGTGGTCGACGACCACGCTGGGCTGGCCTTCGGCACGGTGACCGGCAACTGGCCCTTCTATCCGCCGCCGGTGCGCTCAACCGCCGACGGGGAACGGCTGAAGACGGGACGTGAGAAGTTCGGCGCCATTATCGGCGCCCGCGTGCGCACCGGTATCGGCGTGCTGCTCTACCCGGGCGTCAAGATCGGCTACGGCGCCTTCATCGGCCCCGGCGTCGTCGTGACCGGCGACATCGACGCTCGCCGCCTGGTCGTCGTCAAGCAAGACTTGGACGTACGCGAGAACCCGTTTGTGGGGGAGGAGGGGTAGTAGGGCGCGCAGCCCGGCCCTCACCCCCGGCCCCTTCCCTAACCAGGGAAGGGGAGCTTGAAGTCGGTGCTTTGTAAAGCATTCCGTTCAATTGTAGGGGCGCATTGCCATGCGCCCGGCTGCGCGCCGACGCTGCACCCAGGCCCGCACCCGGCACCCCTAGATCGCCCCTTCCCGGCGTTCCAGTACCCGGCTGCGCGCTTAGGCGTAGGGGTAAGGGAAGGGGAAAGGGGGTTAGGTTAGCCCGCGCCAAAAGCGCTCCCAATCTTCTCCAACTGCCGCGCGTGATCCAGGTCGTGGACGCGGACGAACAACAGCGCCTGCCGCCAGTTGAGGTCGCCGAATTCCGGGTGGCTGACCACCGCAACGTCGAGGTGCGCGTCGGGATCGGCGTTGATGACGGCGTCGTACAACTCGTCGCGCTCGGTCGCCATCAACTCGCGCGCCTCGTCCAACGACATGCGGACATTGAGATGCTCCAAGCGGTCGGGGCGAACGCGCGACGGTTTACCGCTGCGAATCGTGCTGGCCACGCTGCGCGAATGATCGCCGACCACGGTCAGCACGTGGTACAGCACCTCAGTGGCGGACCACTCGCCGTCAGCCGGCTGCGTGTACAGGCGATCCTGCGGCACCGACTCGGCAGCGTGCATAACGGCTGCCTGCGACTCGCGCACTTTCTCCATGATCTGTGCCGGGCTCATTTTCGTCGCCTGGCTCGTCAGGTAGCCGCGCACCCGCGCGACCTCCTCGGCCCTCGTCACCGCCGCTGGATCTGCCATAATGCTTTCTCCTGCGTGCCCGACCGCATTTCCTGAATCAGTACCACCTCGAAACGGTAGGGCGGTTGCTTTACAATGTCAAGCTACGAAGGGCGAAGGCGTACCGGCGCGCGTCCGCGAGACGATATGATGCGGATATGAAATGCCTCATCTGCAAGCACGGTGAAGTCCGGCCCGGCACGGCCACCGTTACGCTGGAGCGGGATGCCATGACACTGGTGGTCAAAGGCGTACCGGCGCGCGTCTGCGAGGTCTGCGGCGAAGAGTACCTCGACGAAGCGATCACCAGCCACCTGTTGGAGACCGCAGAGGAGGCTGTCCGGCAGGGTGTCCGCGTCGAGGTTCGCGAATATGTAGCCGCGTAGGGTGCCGCCTCTACCCTGCGCTTGCACTCGCGGCGGCTCTCTTAGCGCTGCTGGGTGCGGTTAACTTGTAAAACGATCAGTCGCGGCTCTGTCCTCCCCATCCCTTGGCGCGGTAATATGCCTTTCGCGGCCTTGCGGCGGCACGAGGGAGCCATGGCTCGGTCAGGCACCGGCGGCAAGCGAAGAGCGCGTTACGGCGAGGAGCGCAAAGGCGGCGACCTCGGCTTCGAGGCGACGCTGTGGCAGACGGCCGATACCCTGCGCGGCAACATGGACCCCGGCGAGTACAAGCACGTCGTCCTCGGACTGATCTTCCTCAAATACGTCTCCGACGCGTTCTCCGAGCGACACGAAAAGCTGGAATGCGCCGTCTCGGACCCCGCGAGCGAAGCCTACGTGGCCGAGCCGGACGCGCGCTACCGCGTGTTGGAAGACCGCGACGAGTACCTCGCCGAACACGTTTTCTGGGTGCCGCCTGAGGCGCGCTGGCCGTTTCTGCAGTCGCGGGCGCACAGGCCCGAGATCGGCACGCTTCTCGACGACGCGATGACCGCGATCGAACGCGAAAACCCGCGCTTAAAGGGCGTGCTTTCCAAGGACTACGGCCGCCCTGCGCTGGACAAGGAGCGGCTGGGCGACCTCATCGACCGCATCGGCACGATCGGCCTGGGCGACGCCGACAACCGCTCGAAAGATATCCTCGGCCGCGTGTACGAGTACTTCCTCGGCCAGTTCGCCTCGGCGGAGGGGCGCAAGGGAGGCGAATTCTACACGCCGCGCTCGATCGTGCGGTTGCTGGTCGAGATGCTCTCGCCACACGACAACGCCCGCATCTACGACCCCTGCTGCGGGAGCGGCGGCATGTTCGTCCAGAGCGAGAAGTTCGTGGAAGCGCACGGCGGCCGGCGCGGATCGGTGTCGATCTTCGGCCAGGAGTCGAATCACACGACCTGGCGGCTGTGCCAGATGAACCTCGCGATCCGCGGCATCGAGGCGAGCATCGCCGAGGGCGATACCTTCCACGCCGACGGCAACAAGGACCTGCGCGCCGACTACATCCTCGCCAATCCGCCGTTCAACGTTAGCGACTGGGGCGGAGGGCGGCTGCGAGACGACGCCCGCTGGACGTTTGGCGCGCCCCCGGCCGGCAACGCCAACTTCGCCTGGGTGCAGCACTTCATCCACCACCTGGCGCCGAGGGGCGTCGCCGGCTTCGTGCTCGCCAACGGCTCAATGTCGTCGAACACCAGCGGCGAGGGGGAGATCCGCAAGCGGATCGTCGAGGCGGACCTGGTGGACTGCATGGTGTCGCTGCCGGGGCAACTGTTCTATTCGACACAGATACCGGTGTGCCTCTGGTTCCTGGCGCGCGGAAAGCGCAACGGGGCCCTCCGCGACCGCCGCGGCGAGACGCTGTTCATCGACGCCCGCAAGCTCGGCGCCATGGCCGACCGCACCCACCGCGAGCTGACCGATGAGGATATCGACCGCGTCGCCGCGACCTACCACGCCTGGCGCGGCGGTTCGGACTCCCGCGATTATGCCGACGTCCCCGGCTTCTGCAAGAGCGCGACGACCACCGAAATCGCATCCCACGGACACGTCCTCACCCCCGGCCGCTACGTCGGCGCCCAGGACATAGAAGACGACGGCGAGCCGTTCGAGGAGAAGATGCAGCGCCTTGTGGCGACGCTCGAAGAACAGTTCGCCGAGAGCGCTCGACTCGAAACGGCGATCCGGGAAAACATGCGGAGGCTAGGCTTTGGTCGGTGATCGCTCGGTCATACCCCCGGAACGGATCGAGCGGTCTATCCTGCTGATCCGCGATCAAAAGGTCATGCTCGAGAGCGACCTTGCGGAGTGGAGACGCGTTGAGATCACAATCTGTGATCTCAAGATCCGGCCGCAGCGCCGCAACGTATCACGCCTGGCGCGGCGACTCCGGAGCGGGCGAGAGCGACCGGATAAGCGAGGCAAACTTGGAAAACCTAGCGAGGGCGGGATACGGTGAGTGACCACGAGCGCACACCGTTGCACAGGCTCTGTGAGGCAATCGTTGACTGCGAACATCGAACTGCGCCGATTGCCCCAATCGGCATCCCCTCGATACGCACAACCGATATCAAGGCCGGTCGACTCGATCTTGAACATGCCAATCGAGTGTCAGAGGAGACATACCGTCAGTGGACAGCACGGCTTGAGCCCCGTTTCGGTGACCTGATCCTAGCTCGTGAGGCTCCCGTCGGTGAAGTAGGTATCGTGCCACCCGGGCAGCGGGTCTGCTTAGGCCAGCGGACCGTCCTAATCCGCACAGACCAAACCCAGGTGCATTCCCGGTATTTGCTTTACCTGTTGCTGACCCCATATATGCGGCACCAGCTCTCAAGTCACTCTGACGGCTCCACAGTTCCGCACCTCAACATGTCGGATATCCGAAGCCTGTCTGTTCCCCAACTGCCGTCGCTCTCGGAACAAATTGCCATTGCTGACACCCTTGGTGCCCTGGACGACAAGATCGAGCTGAACCGGCGCATGAACCAGACGCTGGAGGCGATGGCGCAGGCGCTGTTCAAGTCGTGGTTCGTGGACTTAGACCCGGTGCGGGCCAAAGCGGAAGGTCGCCCGCCGGCGGGAATGGACGCCGAGACGGCGGCGCTGTTCCCCGATTCATTCGAGGATTCGGTGCTTGGGGAGATACCGCGAGGGTGGCGGATTGCAAAGGTCAGCGAAGTCTTGGAGCTTGCATACGGCAAGGCCCTGAGGGGGAGCGTGAGGCGGGCGGGCTCCGTTCCCGTCTATGGATCAAACGGCCAAATTGGCTACCACGATGCGCCGCTGGTACGCGGGCCAGGCATTGTCGTTGGTCGAAAGGGCAATCCTGGCGTGGTCATCTGGGCGCACGAGGATTTCTTTCCTATCGATACAACGTTCTTCGTGGTACCGCGGGATCCAAGCGACGGATTGCATTACCTCTTCCATGCCCTGAGGGCGATGGACCTGCAGTCATTGGGAGCGGATTCAGCAGTCCCCGGCTTGAACCGGAACATTGCCTATTTAAGCGATATGTTGGTGCCGGTGCCCGCGGTCTCGCATGCCTTTAGTCGCCTCGTCAGCATGCTGGCCGATCGGAACGAAATGAACGAAGACGAGAATCGAACGCTCGCCGCAATTCGCGATGCGCTGCTGCCGAAGCTGCTGCCGGGGGATATCCGGGTGAAGGAAGCGGAGACGATGGCCGGCGCGGCGCTATGATGTCCAGATTCATGGCCCCTGGTGGAAGATGACATTTCTCCCACCAGGGGCCGCAGATTGGTGTGGAACCCCGATGTTAGTGGCCTTCCTGGTTCAACCTGCTGCAATCTTGACACAACGGATAACCGCCCGTGCCGGACCGGCGCTCGTTAGCCGGAATATCGCGAGTAAAACGACGCTACCTGCGGCAAGTTAGGCACTCCCATGCGGTTGCGCCCAGGCAACCGCCTTGTTATAACGCTATATGCGAGCCGATGAAGCTGTATGGGCGCTAAGCCTAAAGGCCGCTCATGATGAGCGTGCGTCGGTACGCACGATGACATCCTCCCTTCGGGAACGCTGGCGGTTGCACGCCTGTCAAGCTTTGCCGCCAGCGTTTCCCTTCCATACATCCCGCCCTCCTCGTTTTGTCGGACGGACCTAACCGGCGAGTGCCGGAATTTAGGCAATGGAAAAGCAACCCCCGGTATTACGCTTCTTCGTCGTCTTCGTCGTGTTCGTCGGCTTCGGCATCTTCGGCATCTTCGTCGCCAATCTGCGCCGCTACCACCATGGCCCGATGTGGATAGATGAAGGCGAGCGTTTCGCGAGCCATCCGTAGCCACTGCTCACGTTGCGAGGGGGGTAAAGGCGTTCCTATCGGCGGGAGACTCCGTACCAATAACTCCAAGGCTGGCGGGATCATACCCGCTGCCCCGGTTCCATTGCCGAGCGGTCGCCGCGCCGGCTTAGTACCTGAGACTCCGTCGCGTCGGGCACCACGCGGCGTTGGTCGAGGCAGCTTAGTACTCGGCGTTGCGTGGCTTGTTCGGAGTCGCGGTCCATCCAACGTCGGAATACCCGCCTCGCGGCACATGCCAAGAAAGAACACTACCATCCGCGGTTTCTGAGAGCCAGGCGTGTATCGCCGGAACACATTGGCGATACGATCATGTGTATCCTCGGCGGGATCTACTGCCTCGAACACCTCTCGGTAGGCGTCGCGAAGCAGCCCCGATAAAATGCCTTGGTATTCCTCGTCGGTGCTCACCGCGATCGCCCGCAGGGCGGCGGATGGCTCATCTCCATCAATGAGCCCCAAGAACCGCAGCGCGAACATGGCGCGGTTAATCGTACCCTCAGAAATACCGATGTCACGTAGAAATTCCGTGTCGATTCGCTCGGGTACGTTCCGGGTTCGCAGCCGGTGGAGCAGCGTAATCACATTTGACGGCGGTGGATAGGGGCGATTGGTTGGAACAATAAAAGTTGAAGTCGTCACGGCATCCCTCAATAACTGGCTATGGCAGTATTATATGGGGCAAACCGCAATGTGTCAACCGGTATCTTATGCCATTTCCGTCGTTACGTTTCTCATCATGCCCCTGCCGGGAAATCAAACTAGGCGTGAAATAGACCTTAGGTGGTGCCCAGGCGTAGGTGCAACTGAATCGAGGCAAGTACCACAGAACACTTGATGTGAAAGGTGTGCTGCGCTGCGTCTTTTGGCGCATGGCATTAGTCCGCAGATCGCCGACATGGACTTGACTCGCATCGCGCGGCTATTTCTAACATCCTTTGAACATGAGGGCCCGCTGGCAGCTAAGGTGGAAGGACTCGGATGGCATGGGTGAGAGGGTCAGGGAGGGATAGATAGTCGTGCCGGCTTTAGCCGCCGGTAAGGAGGTGCGTGCTGATCTGCTGATGCGGAGCTCTATGTGAAGTATCTCTCTGACAAGACTCATGCGGAGTTCTTGCCGTCGCAGGCCCCTCCAATCGCCGCAAGATTGCCACGTCCGAGACAAACGTACGGGGCATCGACAGGGGCGCCGGTTCGTCTGCCGCTTGCTATCGGCACTTCAAGACACGTAGTCCAATAACACCTCGTCGCGGCCCGGGGTCACCGAGAGCGTAAAGTGCTGGAGAACGTCACGGCCGAGGAGTGAAGGGTGGGTATTGCTGACAGCCGTGGACTCGCCGATGTGAATCGTGCCGGCAATATGTAGTTCGGTTCCATCTTCCTGAAGGAAGGTGTACCGGCAGGGCTTAACGGCAAATAACGCTCCGTGACCGCCCAGCCCACCCCGATCCACCAGATCGGACCACCCTTGTGCCCTCATGTTCTGTAGGCGTGGCAACTTGATACCGGCGTAATTGCTGGCATCCATCGGGTGGAGCATCGTCCAGGGGGAGCCGGTGTCGATAAGAAAATCGATGGGGTCGGAGGGGATTCTTATCCCTGTGACCCCCTGAATGCTAACCCTGATAGTTATCCAAAACGCATGTGCAACAGCGGCAGTACCGCCGTCTAGATGACCGCGAATCAAAGAAAGGAACTGCCAGGGCAGGCGTTGATGTAACGGATTCGAACGTCCGTAGACTCAAGCCCCTGCTTCGTCAGCTCCGCCACCAGATCGTCCAGGCTGCTTTCATACGCGACGACCTGCCCATCCCTCAATGCGATGAACTCGTTGGGATACTTCTCCATGTAGTCGCCTTGATGGTCCCGCCAAAAGGCGCGTTCCTCGTCCGCACGGGACCACGCTTCGGCGGCCTTGTTCGTTGCTACCATGTTGCCGCCTCCTTTCGGTTCACCCGGTATCGACGCCCTGGTACTCCTGGATTAGGAAGTGATTAGCAAAGAGCACCGTTGTCTCTTCGGCGCCGCGGAGAAAGAGCGGTATCTCAATTGCCTCATCAGGTTCCGTCATCCCGCCACACCGGCCTCGCCTGAGTAGCTGAGGTTGTATCATTTCCCAGGCTTACACGTCTACTGAGTCATGGCCACATCATATCCCAACTGAAGCCGGCTGCACGTGGCAACGAGTATAATCCAGCAGCGCTCTAACCCTGCGCAGCGGTGAAGCAATGAGCGTCACATTCGCCGAGTCCACCGTGGAAGAGGCCGCGCTCGAGTGGTTCGCGGGGCTGGGCTATGCGGTGCTGCGCGGCGCCGATATCGCACTGGGCGAGCCGGCCGCCGAGCGGACGGATTTCACGGACGTGGTGCTGGCGGGCAGGCTACGGGACGCGATCGCCCGCCTGAACCCGCGCCTGCCGGGCTCCGCGCTGGACGACGCGTTCAAGAAGCTATTGCGGCGCGAGTCTGCGTCGCTCGTGGTCGAGAACCGCGCCTTCCATCGCATGATCGTGGACGGAGTGCCGATCGAGTACACAACCGCGGACGGCCACATCGCCGGCGACCGCGTGCGCCTCGTCGATTTCGACGACCCACATGCCAACGACTGGCTGGCGGTCAACCAGTTCACCGTGATCGAAGCCGGTAAGAACCGGCGGCCGGACCTCGTCGTGTTCGTCAACGGCATGCCGCTGGCCGTCTTCGAGCTCAAGGATGCGGCCAACGAGCAGGCGACGGTCTGGGGAGCCATCAACCAGTTGCAAACCTACAAGCAGGAGATCGGCTCGCTCTTTACGTACAACGAGGCGCTGGTCGTTTCCGACGGCATGGACGCTCGCATCGGCTCGCTGACGGCGGACCGCGAGCGGTTCATGCGCTGGCGCACGATCGAGGGCGAAACGCTCGCGCCCGCGGCCATGTCGCAGCTTCACGTGCTGATCGAGGGCGTGTTCGAGCAACGGCGCTTCCTCGACTTCGTTCGCCACTTCGTCGTCTTCGAGCAGGACGGCACAGAGATCTCGAAAAAGCTGGCGGGCTATCACCAGTTCCACGCCGTCAACAAAGCTGTGGAGACGACCGTGATCGCCGCGGGCGTCGACGGCAACCATCGGGCCGGCGTGGTCTGGCACACGCAGGGGTCGGGCAAGAGCCTGACGATGGCCTTCTACGCCGGGCGGATCGTCCTGCACCCCGCCATGCAGAATCCCACGCTGGTGGTGCTGACCGACCGCAACGACCTGGACGATCAGCTCTACGGCACCTTCGCCCGCTGCCATGAGCTGCTGCGGCAGGTTCCCGCCCAGGCCGCAGACCGCGAAGACCTGCGCCGGCTGCTGCACGTCGCCTCGGGTGGGGTGATCTTTACGACGGTGCAAAAGTTCATGCCCGAGGAGCACGGCGCGCGGATGCCCGTGCTTTCTGACCGGCACAACATCGTCGTCATCGCCGACGAGGCGCACCGCAGCCAGTATGACTTCATTGACGGCTTCGCCCGCCACCTCCGCGATGCGCTGCCGAACGCCACCTATATCGGCTTTACCGGCACACCGATCGAACTGGACGATCGCAGCACCGTCGCGGTGTTCGGCGACTACATCAGCATCTACGACATCCAGCGCGCGGTAGAAGACGGCGCCACCGTGCCGATCTATTACGAAAGCCGCCTGGCGAAGCTTGCCCTGAAGGCGGATGAGAAGTCGCTGCTGGACGCCGGCTTCGACGAGGTGACCGAGGGCGAGGAGGTCGCCCACAAAGAGCGGCTGAAGAGCAAGTGGGCGGCGCTCGAAGCGATCGTGGGCGACGAGAACCGCGTCGGCATCATCGCCCGAGACCTGGTGGAGCACTTCGAGAAGCGGCAGGAGGCGCTCGACGGCAAGGCGCTCGTCGTCTGCATGAGCCGTCGAATCTGTGTGGAACTCTACGACGCGATCGTCGCGCTGCGTCCGAATTGGGACACGGCGGACGACGACACCGGTGCAATCAAGATCGTGATGACCGGCTCAGCCTCAGACCAACTCGACTGGCAGCGGCACATTCGCAACAAGCTGCGGCGCGAGGCGCTGGCGAAACGGTTCAAGGACCCCGCCGACCCGTTGAAGATCGTGATCGTGCGCGATATGTGGCTGACGGGCTTCGACGTTCCCGCCTTGCACACCATGTACCTCGACAAACCGATGCGGGGTCATGGGCTCATGCAGGCGATTGCGAGGGTCAACCGCGTTTTCCGGGACAAGCCGGGCGGGCTGGTGGTCGATTACCTCGGCCTCGCCGATCAACTGCGTCGGGCGCTGGCGACCTACACCGATAGCGGCGGTGAAGGGCAAGCAGCCGTCAGCCAGGAAGAGGCCGTCGCGGTCATGCTGGAGAAGTATGAGGTCGTCGCCGCCCTGTTCCACGGCTTTGACTACTCCGCGATCTCTACCGGCACGCCCGGCCGGCGGATCAGCCTGCTGCCGGCCGCGCAGGAGCACATCCTCGCCCAGAAGGATGGCAAGCAACGTCTATTGGATACGGTCATGGAGCTGACAAAGGCGTTCGCGCTGGCCGTGCCGCACGACGAAGCGCTGCGCCTTACGGACGAAATTGCCTTCTTTCAAGCCGTGCGCGGCGCACTGGCGAAGTCGTCTCCCAACGGCGGCCGGGCGCCGGAAGACCTGGACCACGCCATCCGCCAACTGATCTCGCGGGCGATCTCCGCCGACGCAGTGGTCGATATCTTCGCCGCCGCGGGGCTGAAGAAGCCCGACATCTCCATCCTCTCCGACCAGTTCCTGGCCGAGATTCGCGGCATGCCGCAACGTAACCTCGCCATCGAGCTGCTGCGCAAGCTGCTCAACGACGAGATACGGACACGGACGGCGCGAAACCTGGTGCAGTCACGCGCCTTCTCCGAGATGCTGGACCGCTCCGTGGCAGCCTACCGGAACCGCGCGATCGAAACAGCGCAGGTGATCGAGGAGTTGATCGAGCTGGCCCGCGGGCTGCGCGAGGCGCAGCAACGGGGAGAAAAGCTCGGGCTCACCGACGACGAGCTCGCCTTTTACGATGCGCTGGGAACGAACGACAGCGCCGTGCAGGTGCTGGGAGACGCGACGCTGTGCGACATCGCCCGCGAACTGGTGGAGAAGGTGCGCGCCAACGTCACGATCGACTGGACCGTTAAGGAGAGCGTGCGCGCGAAGCTGCGCATCATCGTCAAGCGTGTCCTCATGCGGCGCGGGTACCCTCCGGACAAGCAGGAAAAGGCGATCCAGACAGTGCTCGAACAGGCCGCGCTGTTATCGGAACAGTGGGCGGCGTAGCCGGAGCCTGCCCTCCGATTTTGTTCGTGCCGCCCTCCCGATAGAGAATGGGAACGGGCGGACCTGACGGTCCGCAACCAGGAAGGGCTGGGCAGTGGTGGGGAACGGAAACTGGCCACGGGTGGGCGTGGCGTTGATCGTTACCGCGGCCATCGCGATGGTCGCGTGCGACAAGAAGTCCTCGCCCCTTCGCACGCAGGCTGCAGCAACGGCCGCCGCACTCACCGACCAAGCCGGACGCGCGCAGGCAAGCGCGACGCCGGAGGAGCCCCAACCGACGCCCGCCGACGGGACCACGCCGCCGCCTCCACAGCCGACCGCCGTACCCGCGTCGCCGGCTTCATCGCCAACGCCCCGGCCGGCGCGCGTCACACTGACACCGCTCGGCCACCTGTCCTTCGACCAGGGCTTCAACGCGAACGTTTGGGAGTATACCGGCTTCGCCTACATCGGCACCTACGGCTACGGCGCAAACTGCCCGGCGACGGGTATCAAGATCGTCGACGTCCACGACCCGGCCCAGCCGCAGGCAATAGGCACGCTGGCCGCGATCGCCGGAACCTCTCAGGAAGACGTGCGGGTACGCCACGTCACCACGGCCGGCTTCACTGGCGACCTCCTGGCAGCCGGTATCCAGCGGTGTGGCACGGGCGGCCAGGGCGGCGTGGTGCTGTATGACGTCACCAACCCGCTCGCACCAGTGCGGCTCGGTTTCTTTGCAACCGGAGCGGCGCGGGGTGTCCACGAACTGGACCTCATCCAGCAGGGAGACAGGGCCCTGGCGCTGCTAGCGGTGCCCTACTCTGAGAGCTACGGCAGCGGCGGTGACTTCCGCATCGTGGACGTTTCCGACCCGCGTAATCCGAAACAGATCGCGCAGTGGGGCGCCGGCACCGCACTGGGAGCAGACCTGAACGGCGGCATCGGCTGCAGCCACGCTATCTTCGACCATAGCGCCCGTGCCAGCGCGGATGGCAAGCGCGTCTACCTGTCGTGGTGGGACGAAGGCGTGATCGTGCTGGACATCTCCGACCCAACGACCCCACGGCTGATCGGTCACATTCAGTACCCGCCGGGCGAAGAAGGCGAGACGCATTCGGTTGCCGAAGCCGATGGCGGCAATACGCTGCTTATCGCCGACGAGGACGGCGTTTTCGAGCCCCCGCTTGAGCTGCACTTCCGCGTCCAGACGGCAAATGGTCCGCGCGAAGTGTACGGCTGCGAGTCGTTGTTTTCGAAGCCGCTTGTATCGACGGGCACGATTGAGGGCCAGGTCGTCGCGGTTGGAAGCGCCTGCCCGGGGCAGCCATTCGCCACGAACCCGGCGGGCAGCGTCGCGCTGGTCGAAGCGGGCAACTGCACGCTGGCTGACCGGGCCTCGCGGCTGGCACTCGCGGGAGCGCTGGCGATGATCGCTCCTACGTCTGGCGAGCCCGTCTCGGAGAAGGGCGGCCGCAACGTCAACCTACCGATCGTTACGATCCGAGAAAGCGACGCTGCGGCGTTGCACCAAGCGCTCGCGGGCGGCGCCCGGCCGATCACGCTACCTTCCGAAAAGCATTCGAGCGGCCTGCGTGTCTGGGACATCGCCGATCTCTCCGCCCCTCGCCAGATCGCGCTCTATCAAACGCCCGACAGCACCGCGTTCCCGCCCCCAGGTAACGGCGCCTACACGATCCATAACCCCGAGGTTGCCGGCAATCTCGCCTTCCTCTCGTGGTACACCGACGGGCTGCGGGTCGTGGACATCAGCGACCCGTCGCAGCCGCGCGAAGTGACGTCCTATGTTCCACCCGCCGGCAACAATCCTCGCGCGGCGGTCTTCCCCAACCAACCACTCGATTGGGGCGTCCATATCGACGGTGACCTGATCTACCTGAGCGACATAAACTCCGGTTTGTACGTTCTACGTTATGACGCGGAGCCCCGCTCTTAACCGTCCTGTCATTCCGAATCAATGTGGATCGCACGCGCGACATCCTTCCGTTTGATGTCGGTAACAGGCGTGATCGCGCTTTGACACAAAAATGAGGGAAACCCCCATGCCATAGTGGGGGACTCATTGGTGAAAAAGGCGGGTTTCCACCAATTTTTGCAATACGCTGCCTGACCCACACTTGACTTACATCAGGGCGGGCAGGTACAGCACATGGTTGCACTCGCGGTTTCTCTCTCCCCCACGAGTACGCGGAATCACGTCGCCGCAACCGGCGATCGTTCGGCCGCATACACGCCGCCTACGGAACTCTCGCATCGATCCGTAGAATACGCGGACACGGCTGTGGATGCCGGCGCGAGGCGGCCGCGTGGCCAGAGAGTGCAACGATCTCTCTCGCCCGCGGAAGCCGCGGCCCGCGACGAAATGATCGTGAAGCACATGGCGCTCGTGCGCTTCGTCGCCAACCGCATGTCGCGTCACGCCGGTCAGAGCGTTCTACTCGACTTTGACGACCTGCATTCCTACGGAGTGGAAGGATTGATCGAGGCCGTCGATACGTTCGACCCAGAGCGTGGCTTGAAATTCAGCACCTGGGCGGTGATGCACATTCGTACCACCATCCAGGACGCGCTTCGGGCCGTGGATCCGCTGCCGCGCAGCCTGCGGGCGAAGGGCAAGGAGATCGACCGGGTATCCGCGGCGCTGGCGCACGAACGTGGCTGCTGGCCCGAAATGGCAGAAGTGGCCGACGTACTGGGGCAGCCGCTGCAAAGCGTACGCCGAACGGTGCAGGACCTCGGTCAATCCGTTCTGTCGCTGGAACAGGTGGACGACGGCCGCAACGGCGCGTCCACCAGCGGCGACGATACCGGATTCAGCCTGCTCAATCTGCTCTCCGACGATGATCCCGAGGTCAATCCGGAGGCGAGGCTCGACGCCCGTGAGCTGCGCCGGATGCTGGTCGAGGCGATTGCAGCCCTGCCACCGCGCGAAGAGGTGCTGATCGACGCCCATTACTGCCGCGGACAGAGCATGCGGGCGATCAGCCACTTGCTCGGCGTCAGCGAGTCGCGCGTCAGTCAGCTTCACGCGCGTGCAGTTCGGCTGCTGCGAGAACACATGAACCGGGCGCTCTCGAACGACGCGCCGTCCCACCGGCAAACGCGCAAGCTTCGACTGCCGGTGCCCATTCCGCAGCGGGCCGCATCGACGGCTCGAGTTGCCGCCGCGTTCGCAGCCTGATGGCCGGTTGCCCTCACCCCAACCCCTCTCCCAATTCTGGGAGAGGGGCTCTTGTGTGCGATCGCCCACCCAACCTATTGCTTGGTTTCGACCGGTGGCTGGGTTTCGGCATGTTTACCGAGGTGGCTGGGCACATCGGCGACGACCGTGTTGGGCCGGAATAAAAGCGCCGCTTTCAGCCTTAACGCCGTTTGCCCGTGCAACAGGTGCTGGTACCAGTGCTCGGGCACGAACTCGGGCACGACCACCGTAATGATATGGTCCGGCCCGCGTTGCTCGCTGATTAGATCGATGTACGACAGCAGCGGACGCGTGAACGATCGGTAACGCGACTCGAGGATGACAAGCGGCACGTCCGATGCCCACTCCTCCCAGCGGCGCTGCATGTGCTCCGCCTCCTCCAGGTCATCCGTGACGTGGACGGCGGTAACGTCTTTGGAGATCGACTGCGCGAAGGCCAACGTCCTTACCACGGCACGATTGAGACTGCCCACGGGCACGATGACTGTTTGCTCGGTCGGCGCCTGCAACCGCAGCCGCTTGAGTTCGTCATCGCTCACTTCGATTTCGCGTTCCACCGAACGGTAATGTTTCCCGATCGCGTGCAACGTAAGCACGATGATCGGAATCAGCAGCAAGACGATCCAGGCGCCGTGGATGAACTTGGTCGTCGCGATCACGATCGCGACGATGCCGGTGGCGATTGCGCCGGTACCGTTGATGTACAGGCTGCGGGTGGCCCCTTTAGATCCCGGCCCCCCGGTCCTGCGGCGAACCAGCCAGTGCTGCACCATGCCCGACTGCGAGAGCGTAAACGAGATGAACACGCCGACCGCGTACAGCGGTATCAGCGCGTCGGTATTCGCCTTAAAGCCGATAAGCAGCAGGGCGGAGATGAATCCGAGTACAAGGATGCCGTTCGAGAACGCGAGCCTGTCGCCCCGGAACGAGAACTGGTGCGGCATGTAGCCGTCGTGGGCCAGGATCGACGCCAGCCGCGGGAAGTCGGCGAAACTGGTGTTGGCCGCCAGCACGAGGATCAAGAACGTCGCGGCCTGGGTAATGATGTACAGAGGGTTATTGCCACCGCCGAACGCATCGTGCGCGATCTTGGAAAGCACCGTTTGAGCGCCCCTCTGCGTCGGGTCGTCCGGGCGAATACCGTAATGGTTGGCGAGCAGGCTGATGCCCATAAACATGATGCCGAGGATAATCGCCATCCAGGTAAGCGTCGAGCGTGCGTTATCCGACTCTGGCTTTTGAAACGCCGGCACGCCGTTGGAGATCGCCTCGACACCGGTCATTGCCGTACAACCGGAGGCAAAGGCGCGCAGAACCAAGAAGATGCCGATGCTTGCGCCCGTGCTCTGGAGCGCATGCTGTTCCTGCGGAATGCCGCCGCCGTGGCCAAGCAGGATCTTGACGAAGGCCACGACGATCATCAGCAGAATGCTGAAGATAAACACGTAAGTTGGAGCCGCAAAGATGCTGCCCGATTCCTTCACGCCCCGTAGGTTGATGACGACCATGAACGCCAGCGCGGCGAGAGCGATTTCAACCGTAAAGGGGTGAAGACCCTCTACCGCGGAGGTGACCGCTTGGACGCCGGACGAGATGCTGACGGCCACGGTCAGGATGTAGTCGACCATCAGCGAGCCGGCGGCGATCAGACCCGGCCAAACGCCAAGCTCTGTGTGCGCGACGATGTACGACCCGCCGCCGTTTGGGTATGCGTGGATCGTCTGCCGGTAGGAGATTGCAACAAGCGCCAGCAACACGGCGATGCCGACGCTGATCGGAACGACGTTCCCGAGGGCGCCCGTCCCGGCGACGACAAGGACGACCACGATCTGTTCCGTCGCATACGCAACTGAGGAGAGCGCGTCAGACGAGAACACGGCCAGCGCCTTGACCTTCGTCAGGCGCTCGTGCGCGAGCTGTGAAGTGGCCAGCGGCGAGCCGATGAAGCGACGCCGAGTCGCCGCCGTGAACCGTCCGAAAGCCCCGCGCGGGGCCCCCGCCTCGTCAGTCGCCTGCAGCACGCCGGGCCCAAGCTTACGGAAACTGCGTGATTGGGTCGTCATGGTACGCACGTATCTGGAACCCGGACGTGAGCCGGATCGCACTTCGCGCAGCTCGAGGTCCGGACTTAGCTTCCGATACGTGCCGCCCGTGCGTGGGCGGTCGTCGTCCGCGGCCGGGCGAGGGCGCCGTTGCTCGACGGCCTCAACTCGCGGTTCGCGGCCCCGCAGTTCCGGTGGACGGCGCGCCGCCCGGGCACCGGGCTGGGAGATGACGCGCGGTCTCTGCGCGCCGGCGCCGTCTGCCGGTGGCTGCCGATCCGGATTCTCTGGTCGCTGGTCTTCGGGCATCCACTGTCCCTACGCTGTCCGGCCGTGCGCCGTCAGACGCGGTCTTCATCGGCCAGCGTATCGCGGAATATCCACACCTGGCATTGCGCCTGCTGCAATAGATGGTCGATCTTGGCGCCCACGGTTGGCTCGGCGATGCGCTCTTTCAACTCAAGGCCAAGAAAGATCGCATCCACGCCCAGGTTGCTCGCCTCGTCCACAATGCTGCTCCCCGCGTCCCTGGCCTGCAATAATTCGGTCTCGACGCCCTGGCCAATCGCCGCGCCGATCCGCTCGGCCCGCGTCAGGATATCGTTGCCGCGGCGCGTTTCTGCCACCATTTCGGCGTCAAGCGGCAGCGAACGCCGCACAACAATCACATGGACCGCGTACACGCGGCCGGCATTACGGTGCGCGACGTCGCACGCCAGAGCAAGGGCCGAAAAACAGATGTCAGATCCGTCGCACGGGACGAGGATATTGCGTGTGTTCAGTAAGGCGCTGGCTTCTGGGGGCACCCGTTCGGCCATCAGCCACCTCCGCGCTAACGGGATAGTATAGGCGCATCCAAAGCCCACGTAACAGGAGACCCTGAATCAAGTGGCAGAAATCGGCATCATCGGCGGCGGTGCGCTCGGTTTAGGCGCCGGTCTGCGGCTGGCACAGGCCGGGCGCCGCGTCGTGATCATCGAACGCGAGCCCGAACTCGGCGGGCTCGCCGCGGGCTTCAGGCCCGGTGAAGACTCCAAAGCCTCGCTCGAGAAGTTCTACCACCACATCTTCAAGACTGACCGCACCATCATCCGCACCATTGCGGAGCTTGGGCTCGAAGAAAAGCTCGTCTGGGGTCAACCAGTCAGTTCGCTCTTGCGCGGCGACCGCATCTATCCGATGTCGGTAAGCGGCGTGCTCCGGTTTGGCGCCATTCCCTTCGTCGACCGCTTGCGCTTCGGCGCTACGGTGGCGGGGCTCAAGCTCGTACCAAATGAACGACGTTTCGCAGGCCAAACGGCAACGGAGTGGACGCGCCGCTGGGCCGGACGTCGGGCGTACGATGGGTTTATTGAGCCGCAGCTCGCGGGCAAGTTCGGGAATCGAGCCCGCGACATCAGCATGGGCTGGCTGTGGAGTCGCTTCCACGAGCGTACGATCCGGTTGGGCTACCTGCGTGGCGGTTTCCAGCAGCTCTACGACGCGATTGGCGAGCGAATCCGTTCCCTTGGCGGTGAGATCCTCCTCGGCGCAAGCGCCTCCGCCATTCGCAGTCGGGACGGCGGCGTGCAGGTCGATACCCCGCACGGAACGCACTCGTTCGAGCGACTGCTGGTCACGGCGCCGCAACGTGTATTTGAACGGTTGGCCGAAGGTCTACCACCTGACTACGCTACGAGCCATCCAGGACCCGAGTTCTACAGCGCCCAGGTGCTGATCCTGGCGCTTGACCGCCCGCTGACCGACAAGTACTGGATCTCCGTCGGCGACCCAGGCTACCCGTTCCTGGTGCTTGTCGAGCACACCAACTTTATGCCGGCTTCCGACTACGGCGGCCGCCATCTCGTGTACCTGGGCAACTACCTGCCGGACGACTCTCCTTTGCTTCGCAAGTCAGAAGCTGAGGTGCTGGCCGAGTTTCTGCCGGCGCTCAAGCGTTTCAACCCCGACTTCGAAGCTTCCTGGCTGCGCGACCATTGGCTGTTTCGTGCCCCATATGCGCAACCCATCGTCACCACCAACTACGTCTCGTCGCTGCCGCCGATCGAAACACCGCTCCCGGCCGTCCTGCTGGCGACCATGGCGCATGTGTACCCGCAGGACCGCGGCCAGAATTACAGTTTGCGGCTGGGCGAGCAGATGGCCGGGCGGCTGCTTGCCGGATAAATGAACATTAAATTACGTAATGCGTACGGGCTATATAAGTACTGACCAAGGGCGCCGAATCGGCGATAATGAACAAAGGGAGAAGGCAATGCCCTTGAACAAATTCTTTGTTGAATACGACGAACCCGCGGGCGCCGTCGGATTGATCGATGAGCAGGTAGGTCCGCTTGGTTACTCGTACGAATATGCCGCCGCCTATCGGCGGGCCAAGCAACTAGCCAAGAACGGTGCGACACGGGTTCGGGTGGTGCGCCGCAATAGAGGCTTGCCCGAAGAGGTCATCTCTGAGGTCGTCGCGGGGTAGTTGTCCCGACATTCGGCCGCGTTGCACGCCGGCCGCAATGGATGCTGCACAGAGCCCGGCTGCGCCGGGCTCTGTCGTTGCCCGATAGTAGCGTAGTGCCGCGTCAGAGGGGGCAATCATGGCAGCGATCCAGCGCATCGCGAATGAGACCCGCGCCACCGAGCTCGGCGGCCGAATACACGTTGCGGATAACCCGTGGACGCGGTTTGTAGGGCTAATCGGGAGACGCGGACTCGCCCAAGGCGAGGGGCTGCACATCGTCCCCTGCGGCTCCGTGCACATGTTTTTCATGCTCTTTGCGCTGGACATCATTTACCTCGATCGCGAGTTTCGCGTTGTCAAGACCGTCTCCAATCTGCGACCGTGGCGTCTCTCCGCCGCCCGTGGCGCGAAAACCACTCTCGAGCTGCCGGTCGGAACGATTGCCCACACGGAGACCGTGGCAGGGGACCAGATCGTGTTACAGGAGCTGTAACTCTCGCGGTATCACACAGCGCAGACGGTGGGCTACACTGTGTGCTGCCGTGTTGTACTCTACGTGGACCAATTACAACAAAAGCAGCAATGAACTGCTGAGGACAACAACAGTGGCCGAAGAACGGGTTGCCTTGACCCGGGAGGGTCTGGAAAAGCTCCGAGACGAACTGCAGTACCTTGAGAACGTAAAGCGCCACGAAGTCGCCGAGGCGCTCGAGCAGGAGCGCGAAAGCAGCTTGAGCACCGAGGCCGAGCCCGGCTACGAATATGCAAAAGAAGAACAGTCAATCGTCGAGGGCCGCATTGCACAGCTCGAACACATGATCGGCAACGCCGAAGTGATCGACGAATCGGCCGCTCACCGATCTGGACGCGTCCAGCTTGGCAGCGTCGTCGTCGTCAAGCCGGACGATGGCCCCGAACAGAGCTTTCAGATCGTCGGCTCGCTGGAGGTGGACGTCAGAGACGGCAAGATCAGCGACGAGTCGCCGGTTGGCAGCGCCCTGATGGGACACGCCGTCGGCGACGTCGTTGAGGTAGCCGTTCCACACGGCAAACGGCGCCTAAAAATCACGTCACTGGCCTGATTCGTTGTTCTCCTGTCCTGCTGCTTCATTCAGAATGGAACGGCGAGAGATGTAGGCCGTCCTGCCTCCTTCGTACGAAGCCCTCGTTTGACCCGCCACCGGCCCGCTGATATCATGGTAACGCACACCCAGAGAGCAGGCTGATGATGCCGAATCTCGACCATGCCGTGACCGAATTACCGATCCTTTCCACGCCGCGAGAACTACCCGGCTACCTGGTGACGACGGTCCCCGCCGTGGAAACAAACGGCTCGGTACTCGGCGCCGCAGCAGCCGGCGACGACGCACCGAAAGAAGCTTGCGGCGTGTTCGGCGTTTACGCACCGGGGGAAGATGTCGCCCGACTGACGTTTTATGGCCTCTACGCGCTCCAGCACCGCGGTCAGGAGAGCGCGGGGATCGCCACCTCAGACGGCAACAACCTGCACCTGCGCACCGGCATGGGGCTCGTGGGCCACGTGTTTGAGGAAGAGGACCTGGCGCACCTGCCCGGCAGCATCGCGATCGGACATACGCGCTACTCGACCACGGGCTCCAGCCGCATCGGCAACGCCCAGCCGATCCACATCATCGGCCCGCGGGGCGAGATAGCGCTCGGCCACAACGGCAACCTCGTCAACGCCGAATTTCTCCGGCGGCGACTGGAAGAGCAGGGACATACGCTCACTTCCTCCACCGATTCGGAGCTGGTCGCCCGTATGATTAGCACCGCTCCGGGCAAAAGCTGGACGGAACGGATTCAGACCGTGATGCGGCGCCTCGAAGGCGCCTACTGTCTTATAATCCTCACCCCCGACTCGATGATCGCCGTGCGCGACCCGATGGGTAATCGGCCGCTCTGCGTCGGCCGTCTGGGTGAAGGCTGGGTGATCGCGTCCGAGACGTGTGCGCTGGACCATCTCGGCGCGGTCTACGAGCGCGAGGTCGAGCCGGGCGAGGTGATCGTCGTCGATGCAAGCGGCCTCCACAGCACGCAGGCGGTGGAGCGGAAACGCGACGCGTTCTGCATCTTCGAATACATCTACTTCGCCCGCCCGGACAGCATCATCCGCGACAGCCGCGTGTATCCACTGCGGATGAAAATGGGCGCCGAGCTCGCGCGCGAGTATCCGGTCGACGCGGACATCGTTATCGGCGTGCCCGACTCTGCCACTGCCGCCGCCGTCGGCTATGCGCGTGAATCGGGCATCCCGTTCGCCGAAGGCCTGATGAAGAACCGCTACGTCGGTCGAACGTTCATTCAGCCGGACCAGCGCCTCCGCGAGGCAGGGGTAAAGCTCAAGTTCAATCCCATAATCGATGTGCTCGAGGGTCAGCGCGTGGTGCTGGTCGACGACTCGATCGTCCGCGGCACGACGACCTGGCGCGTGGTGCAGATGATCCGCAATGCCGGCGCCCGCGAGGTACACCTGCGTATCTGTGCGCCGCCGATCAAGTTTCCGTGCCATTTCGGCGTCGATATGGCTACGAAAAAAGAGCTGATCGCGGCGCAGATCTCGTTGGCAGAGATCGAGCGCCAGACCGGCGCCGATAGCCTCGGCTTCCTGAGCCTCGACGGACTGCTCCGCGCGGTCAACATGCCGAAGAGCAGTTTTTGCCTGGCATGCTTTACCGGCGACTATCCCGTTCCGGTGCAACTGGAGTTCGATAAGCTAGCGCTGGAGAGACCTAACTGCCGCCACCCCCTTGCCGTCGCCGCCTGCGACGCCGACCACCTGCACGATGGGGGTCCGGTGAGCTGGGGGATACCTAACCCCTTACCCCTTCCCTAACGCCGGGAAGGGGCGATCTAGGGGTACCGTTTACGGGCTTGGGTGAAGCGCCTGGCTGGGCGCATGGAAATGGGCTACTTCACGGCGACGGAATGCAGCACCGAATACCGATTACTAGCTCCCCTTCCCTGGTTAGGGAAGGGGCCGGGGGTTAGGTGACGACCTCGTACAGTGCCGCCGGAGTCGATATCGACGCGACGAACCGCGCGGTCGAGCGCATGAAGGCGCTCGCGGCCGGCGCGTCGCGGCCGGAGGTGCTGGCGGGGATCGGCCCCTTCGCCGCCATGTTCCATATGGGCACTTATCGCGACGCCGTGCTCGTCTCCAGCACGGACGGCGTCGGCACGAAGGTGAAGCTCGCGCGCGCCCTCGGCCGTTACGACACCGTCGGCCGCGACCTCGTGAACCATTGCGTCAACGACATCCTGACCGCCGGCGCCGAGCCGCTCTTCTTCCTCGACTACCTGGCCAATAGCGGTCTCACTGAAGATCAGAAGGTAGCGCTGGTCGGAGGGATGGCCGGCGCATGCCGGGACGTCGGTTGTGCGCTGGTCGGCGGAGAAACCGCCGA
Source organism: Chloroflexota bacterium (assembly GCA_036741355.1). Lineage (GTDB taxonomy): Bacteria > Chloroflexota > Dehalococcoidia > CAUJGQ01 > CAUJGQ01 > JBBRGK01. The sequence continues at coordinate 8,086 of DAINSK010000042.1, read as the reverse complement.
CATGCCGGACGTCTACGAGCCGGGCGACTTCGACATCGCCGGCTTCATTGTCGGCGTGGCCGAGCGAGACGCGCTCATGGATGGCAGCCGCATTGTGCCCGGCGACGTGTTGCTGGCGCTCCCATCAAACGGCCTGCACACGAACGGTTATTCGCTGGTCAGAACCGTGTTCGACGTCGCCCGTGGCGGCGCCGAGCGTGAGGCGGCCGACAGAGAAAAACTGGCGCGGCTCGTCCCCGGCACGTCGACGAGCCTGGGCGAGGCGCTCATGGTGCCGCATCACTGCTACCTGCACGAGCTGAGGCCGGTGCTGCGCCACATCAAGGCGATGGCGCACATCACCGGCGGGGGGCTGTTCGACAACGTGCCACGTATTCTGCCAGACGGTGTCGCGGCCGAGTTCGACCGCACAAGCTGGAAGGTGCCGCCGCTCTTCGGGTACATTCAGCGCGAGGGCAACGTACTCGACGCGGAGATGTTCCGCACATTCAATATGGGGGTGGGAATGGTGCTCGCCGTCGACCCCGCGTCCCGCGATGTGATCCTCAGTCATGACCGCCTCCCCGACGCCTGGGAAGTGGGATGCGTCATCGCCAACAATGCCGACGGCCCGCGGGTTCTGCTGCGCTAACAGCTCGAACGGGGTTGCCGATGACGGACGGCGGCACCCTGTGGGGCGCCGTCTTTTAATGTCCGCCGCTCGGACGGCATGGTAGAGAGGACGAAGCGATCATGCGAGCCATCCTCAGCGTGTACGACAAGACGGGAATCGCGGAGTTTGCCGCGGGCCTGAACCAACTAGGCGCCGAGATCTTCAGCACCGGTAACACCAAGACGGCGATCGCCGCGGCCGGAGTGCCCGTACACGGCATCTCCGACCTGACCGGCTTTCCAGAGATCCTCGACGGACGCGTGAAGACGCTCCATCCGGCCGTCCACGGCGGCCTGCTGGCGCGTCGCGACCTGCCTGAGCACATGCGAGAACTGGAGGCGAACGGCCTACAAACAGTCGACCTCGTCGCGGGAAACCTCTATCCATTCGTGCAGACGGTTGCGGGCGGCGCCGACCTGACGGCCGCTCTCGACAACATCGATATCGGCGGTCCGACCTTGCTGCGCTCCGCCGCCAAGAACTTTCCGAGCGTCGTGGTGATCGTCGACTCCGACGACTACGGCCCGGTTCTGGAGGCTCTGCGATCAGGGGGACCGCCGCTCGAAGAGCGGCAACGGCTGGCTCAGAAAGCGTTCCAACACGTCGCAAGCTACGACACGGCGATCGCCGAATACCTGCGCGGATCTGTAAAGCTTTTCCCGCAGTACTTGACAAAGGCATACCAAAAACGTTTCAATCTGCGGTATGGGGAGAATCCCCATCAGCAGGCGGCCTTTTATGTCGAACAGTCGGTCTTCTCCACGCGGCCGGCCGGAATCGCGGGCGCACGCCAGCTACACGGGAAGGAATTGTCGTTCAACAACATCCTGGATGCGGACGCCGCCTGGAACACCGTACGTGAGTTCCCCGGACAGGCCGTCGCGGTTGTGAAGCATACGAATCCATGCGGGCTGGCCGAGCATGAGAACCAGGCGGAAGCCTACCGTCGCGCCTTTGCGGGGGATGAGGTCTCGGCATTCGGCGGCATTGTGGCGGTAAATCGTCCCCTCGACCGGGAGATGGCTGAGGCGATGCGACCGGTGTTCTACGAGATCGTCATCGCGCCGTCGTACACCGACGAGGCGCTGGCAACCTTGCGAAAGAAGCGCGACCTCCGCATCCTCGAAGTGGACGCCGAGGTAGACGGCGCCGCGCTCGATTACCGTCGCGTGCGTGGCGGCATGCTGCTGCAGACGCCCGACGAATTCCCTGAGGAGCAAATCGAGTTCACGACGCAGAGCGAGCGCAGGCCGACCCCGGCCGAATTGGACGATCTGCGCTTCGCGTGGGGCACCGTCAAGCACGTCAAGTCCAACGCGATCGTCCTGGTCAAGGACCGGGCGATCGTGGGCATCGGCGCCGGCCAGCCAAACCGCGTGGTGAGCGTGCACCTCGCCGTGCGGTCCGCTGGCGACCGGGCGAAGGGCTCGGTGCTCGCGTCGGACGCGTTCTTCCCATTCCCGGACGGCCCGCAGCTCGCGGCGGATGCAGGCGTAACGGCCATCGTCCAGCCGGGCGGGTCGATTCGCGACACTGAAACGATCGCTGTCTGTAACGCCGCGGACATCGCCCTGGTTCACACCGGGGTCAGGCACTTCCGGCATTAGCACGCGTTGCAAGCCGCAAAGGTGAAAAGGACGCCTTGTATCAGGACAATAATTGGCAGGACTCCCCGCAGTAAGGGAGGGATGGAGTGAAACGTTGGCCATTACCCGTGAGCAGACAATCGCGGAGTTGGACGAGGCCGTGCAACACATGTCGCATGGTCCACGCAGCCTCTTCGAGCGCATTTTCAGCGTGCAATCCAGTCATGGGCGGCTGATTCCGCCTGCCGAGATGGAACCGTGGATCCTCAAGCAGTTCGGCAGTCTCGAGGCGACCGTCGATCAGAAGATCATCCGGATCACCAACAACATCACGCTGGAAGGCGTGCTGTTCAACTGGCTCCGCTCCAGCCGGCCGATGTGGAATGCGCCCGCGCTCGACCTCGATGGAGAGCTGGACAAGATCAACGCCAATGATCCGCTGGGAGACCCCTATCACGGCACCCCGGAGGATGTCTTCGGCCGCATCGAGGGACGCTACTGCGTCACGGCGAGCAACATCGCCAAGTTCGACGGCTTTCACGGCCTGGTCGTCTACAAGGAGCGGCACCCGCTGCGCTGGACGCGCGACATGCTGCGCGACTACATCGACACCGGCACACGCTGGGCCGAGGCCGCAAACTCAATCGACGCGGACGCGCAGTACTACCTCTACATCTGGAACTGCCTGTGGCGGGCGGGAGCCTCGCTGCTGCATGGTCACGCCCAGGTGATGCTTGGCCGCGGCATGCACTACGCCGCCGTGGAGGCGTTGCGGCGCGCCGCGCTGCTCTATCAGGCAAACTACCGCGGCAACTACTTCGACGACCTGTACGACGTACACGCGGATCTGAACTGCGCGTTCCAGCGCGGCGACGTGCGCATCATCGCGAACCTCGTGCCGAAGAAAGAAAACGAGGTAGTGCTTACGGCGCCTTCGCTCTCCGACGAGCTCAAGGACCGCATCTACGACGTGCTGGCGTGCTTCCGCGACCGCATCGGCGTCACCTCGTTCAACCTGGTGATCTACATGCCGCCGCTGGGATCCACCACCGAAAACTGGGCGGGTTTCCCCGTGGTCGTACGCATCGTCGATCGCGGCGACCCGACCGCCCGCACGGCCGACATCGGCGCCATGGAGCTCTACGCGGCCAGCGTCGTCAGCAGCGATCCGTTCCGCCTGGCGGCGGCGCTCAACGATGCCGTAAGCGGCTGAGAAACAAACAAACGGCCGGTCGCCCGATCGTCGGACGGTTTTAGCACGCGCGGTCGCCCAACATGTGCGGCGCATCCGATCGCCCGGCGGTTAAAACCGCAGATTTACACAACAAAACCGGCCTACGCCGGTTCTGAGGCTGGCCAGCGGTGCGGCCCGAGCGAGCCGACCACGTCTGCCGGCGGGGAAGCTAAACAGCAGTCCGCACAGGCGGATTTTGTTGCATGAGCCTGCGACCTCGGTCGCCGGGCGGGTCCGCTCCCGCGACATGAGGGTGTCGTCTTGGTCGAGAGCTGGAACTGGGACGACTTCGGTCGCCGGGCGGCGCGGGGGTGCAGAGCGGAAGGCCGATCGGTGATGGGATATTAGCCCCCGGACATGGCCGGCAGGATCAGCACCTCGCTGCGCTCACCCACCGGTTGGAGGAGTCCGAGCTCGGCTGTCTCGCCGTCGACGGCAAATGCGAGCTCCGGCCTCAGGCTGCCGTCCTCCATCAGACGCGCCTTCATACCGGGACATTGCGCGTCCAGCGCATCGACCACCTGGCGCAGGTTCCGTCCCT
>DAINSK010000042.1:0-3973 GCA_036741355.1 Chloroflexota bacterium | reverse complement strand
ATACCGGGACATTGCGCGTCCAGCGCATCGACCACCTGGCGCAGGTTCCGTCCCTGCACCTCCACTTCGGTGCGGCCTCCGCTGATATCGCGCAGAAGCGACGGAATGCGGACAAGCGCCATCGTCGACTACTCGGACAGCCCTACCGTGTTCTCCAGGATCCGCTTCGGAGAGATCGGCAGGTCGCGGAAGCGCACGCCGGTGGCCCGATAGATCGCGTTCGCGACCGCCGCCAGCGACGGCACGATCGGCACCTCGCCCACGCCGCGCACGCCGTACGGATGCCCCGGGTTCGGAACCTCGACGATCACGGTTTCGATCATGGGCAGGTCTAGCGTGGTCGGCATGCGGTAGTCGAGGTAGCTGGCGTTCACCATCCGGCCCGAGTCGTCATAGAAGTACTCTTCATTCAGCGCCCAGCCGATTCCCTGCGCGGCTGCACCCTGCATCTGCCCTTCCACGTACGCCGGGTGGATGGCGGTGCCGGCATCCTGGACGACGGTGTAGCGCAAGATTTCAACCTTGCCCGTCTCCGGATCGACTTCGACGTCGCAGATCTGTGTGCTGAACGCCCCGCCAACGCCGGTTGGAGCCACGGTTGCCCGCCCGATGATCGGCGCGCCGGTTTTCATGATCTGGCCCGCGATCTCTTTGAAGGTCATCTTCTTCGAATCGTCGCCGTCCAGGCTGAACGAACCGCTTTCGTAGGTCACTTTATCGACATCGGTTTCCCAGATCTTCGCCGCCCGCTCCTTGAGCTGTCGAATGATGTCCAGACCGGCTTCGTAGGCGGCGTAGCCGCTCGCAAAGGTCGTGCGGCTGCCGCCGGTCACGTCGTTGTAGCCAACCGAATCGGTATCGACCACGCTCGGCTTGACCGCCTCTGCCGCGATTCCCAGCGTCTCGGCAAGCTGCATCGCGATCGAGACGCGCGTGCCGCCGATGTCTGTCGAGCCCTCGACCAGGCTGACGGTGCCATCGGGGTTGACGCTGGTCGAGACGCTCGACTTGAGACCGACGTTCATCCAGTAACCCGACGATACTCCGCGACCGCGGTTGGGGCCTTCCAGCGGCGTGTTGTAATGGGGCGAGGCCAGCGCCGCCTGCACGCACTCCTCATTGCCAATGCGGCGGAAAGCGCCGCCGTTTGCCTGGATCGTCCCTTCTCGAGAAGCGTTGCGGGCGCGGAACTGCAGCGGATCGACGCCCGTCTGCTCCGCCAGCTCGTCTACCACCTGTTCGGCGGCGAAGGCCGCCGCGGGGGCGCCGGGAGCCCGGTAGGCCGACGTCTTCGGCTTGTTCACCACCACGTCGTAGCCGTCGATTTTGATGTTCGGGATGTCGTATGGTGCGAAGATCGTGGTGCAGCCGGCACCCACGGCAGAGCCCGGGTACGCTCCGGCTTCATAGGCAAGCATGACCTGTGCGGCGAGCAGGGTTCCGTCCTTCTTTGCGCCCATCTTGCACTTGATGTAGCTGCCCGACGTGGGACCAGTCGCCTCGAAGACTTCTGTGCGACTCATTTGCAGCTTCACCGGCTTGCCGGTCTTCCGTGAAAGCACGGCTGCCAGCGGCTCCAGATACACGGAAATCTTGCCGCCAAAGCCGCCGCCGATCTCGGTCGGCACGACTTTGATCTTCGACACGGGCCACCGCAGGATCTCGCTCAACTGCGCCCGCACCGGGAACGCGCCTTGCGTGCAGGTGTAAACAATCAGGTTGCCGTCGGCGTTCCAAAAGGCCGACGTGGCGTGCGGCTCGATGTAGCCCTGGTGCACCATTTGCGTGGTGAACTCACGCTCCACGACGATATCTGCTTCCGCGAAGCCCTGGTCCACATCACCCTTGCTGAACTGCAGATGCGCGGCGACGTTGCTCGGCTTGTCCGCGAGCCCGGCCAGTGACTTCGTTCTCAGCTTTTCGTTCAGCAGCGGCGCGTCGTCACGCATCGCATCGCGGACGTTGATTACCGGCTGCAGGACCTCGTACTCGACCTCAATCAACCCGATCGCCTCTTCGGCGATGTGAGCGTTGATCGCGGCGACCGCCGCCACCGCGTGCCCGCGGTAGAGCGCCTTCCTGCTCGCGAGGATGTTGTGGCTTAGCTCCTTCAGGTTGGCCACGCCTTCGCCCAGGTCCTGGACTTTGTCTTCAGCCGCCGGCAGGTCCTGCGCGGTGATGACCGCCCTCACCCCCGGCATCGCCTCGGCGGCACTGGTGTCGATCGAAAGGATACGGGCGTGCGCATGCGGGCTGCGCAGCACCTTGCCGAACAGTGTGCCCGTCATCGTGACGTCGGCACCGTACTGGGCCCGTCCGGTGACCTTGTCGACACCGTCGTGGCGAATGGGCCGGGTGCCAATGACCTTATATTTCGATTCGCGATCAGCGATGACCATCGCGGCGTACTCCTCGTTTGATCGGGCCGTGTCGGGTCGCTCTCAACGACGTAAGCCAGTGCAGGCTCAGTGTTCCGCCGCAGCAGGTTGTCGCGCGGGCTGAGCGCCGCTCGACGAGTCCATCATATCCGCCGCCTTTTGCACCGCCCGCACGATCTTGTCGTAGCCGGTGCAACGGCAGAGGTTCCCGGCCAGCCAGTAGCGGATCTGATGCTCGTCGGGATGTGGGTTCTGTTCCAGCAACGCCTTTGCGGCGACGATAAACCCGGGTGTACAGATGCCGCACTGCAGCGCCGCTTCCTCGAGGAATGCCTGCTGAACCGGGTGCAGCCCTTGCGGTGTGGCCACGCCCTCGATCGTCGTGATCTCGGCGCCGCTGGCCTCAGGACCCAGCACGCAGCAGGAGTTGACCAGCCTGCCGTCCATGATCACGCAGCAAGCGCCGCAGTTGCCGTTATTACAGCCTTCTTTGGCCCCTGTTAGCCCCAGGACGTCGCGCAGCACTTCCAGGAGGCTCTGGCGCGCTTCACAGAGGAATTCGACGTCCTCGCCGTTGATGCGGGTTTCGACGTGCGTTCGTAGCGGCATGTTCTAGCTGTTCCTCGCTCGTTCAATTGCACCTTCCAGGGCGCGGCGGACCATCACTCCCACCAGGTGGCGGCGCTGCCCGATCGAGCCGCGCATGTCGAATATCGGCCGGGCCGCCTCGGAGGCGATAGCAGCGGCCCGTTTGTACGCTTCCTCGCCGACCTCCATACCGGCAAGCGCCTCACCGGCCTCGTCGAGCAGCAGCGGCGTTGGCGCGACGGCTCCGATCGCGATACGCGCCGATTCGAGCTTCGTGCGTGTCGGATCCAGCGTCACGTGCGCCGCGGCGTTGACCACGGCGATATCCATCTCATTACGGGGAATGAAGCGGAGGAAGCGGGCGCCGGAGCGCGCCGCGGGCGCCGGAAACTGGATCGACTCCAGCATCTCGCCTTGTTGCAGCGCCGACTGGCCCGGCCCGACGCAGAACCGTTCCACCGGAAGGCTTCGTTGTCCTTCTGGTCCGGCGATATTGGCGACGCCAGACAGCACGATCATCGTCGGAATTGTGTCGGCGGCCGGCGAGGCGTTGCACAGGTTGCCGCCGAGGCTCGCGCGCCCCTGAATCGCGGTGCCGCCGATCAGCGAGGCCGAGTCGATCAGCCCCGGATACAGCCGCGCTATCAGCTCATTTCCGTAGATCCGGTAACAGGGAACGGCCGCACCAATGCGCAGCCCCTTCTGCTGGTCGAACGTGAGCTCGTTGGTTTCGGGGATCTTCTTGACATCGATTAGCATCCGTACCATGGGCCTGCGGCCCTCGCGCACCTGCACGATCACGTCGGTTCCCCCCGCCAGCACTCGACCGGCTTCGCCGGCTCCGGCTAGTAGCTCGACTGCCTCGTGAAGCGTCTTCGGCGACGCATACTCGATCACCTGCAAAGGAGAGCTCCTTCATAATGTGGCGTGGACAAACCCGGGGAATAGCAACCGACCCCACCGTTCGCAGCGTATCGTACCGGCGTCTCTATCGCCAGCGGGAGCGG
>DAINSK010000041.1:0-31868 GCA_036741355.1 Chloroflexota bacterium | reverse complement strand
CGGTATAGCCGCCGGGCGGATCGATTCGCCCAAAAAGCTCGAGTTCGTCGCCCTCGGTGACCTTCGCGCTGGCGGGCAAAACAAGTCCGAGGCGGCCGCTCGCCGGCTGCCAGTCACCATCGACCTCACGCGCCAGGACGGTAACAGTGACCGAAACCGACGCCGGATACATGTCCCCGTACGCGTCTGCACGCGCCAGAACCCGGGCAGTTTGGCCGATAGCCCGGCCCGCATTGTCACTCGGTAATTGCTTACTGGGGGGCGAATTCCAGGCTGCAGCAATGATGACGATGAACAGCGAGACGGCAACGTGGAGCGTCCGCCGCAGTAACCCGCGTGATGGAAGCAGGACTGCTATAACAACGGCGGCTGGCGCCGCCACAACGGGATGAGCTCCGGCTGTGATCGCAAAAGCAGACGCAAGCCATGCGATCGCCGCGGCGAGCAATGTCATGGCGACCAGTCCACCATTGCTGCGAACCGAGAAGCCTGGGTGATAGTACAGAGTCCGCGTTGTATCAGATCGTCGGCAGAGGTGAGTGGTCCTGTTTTGCGGACCGACTCCTGGATGGCGGTTGCTTGTTGAAGGCTCAGTCCCGGTAGCGATAGCAGTTCTGCCCGGCTGGCATGATTCATACGAACCTTGGGCGCCGATTCGGGCGCTGTCGCCAGCGCCGGTACGTCGATGTGCTCACCGTCGGCGACGCGCGCGGCAAGGTTGAGCCGGCGAACGTCCGCGTCGGTGGTGAGCCCTCCGGCCTCGTAAACGAGGTCAGAAAGTCGCTCACCCCTCTTCAGCGGATAGACGCCCGGTTGCTCGATGGCTCCGGTGATGTATGCCACCGATGGGGCGGGTGTAGGAGGTGGCGAGTCCACCAGGAGGACGTGTAGGGGGCCATGGTTCGCGGACGGGAATAGCATCCAGGCCACGCCGCCGGCAACGACGGCTACCACTACCAGAATTACTATCCAGCGCCGGTTAAAGGTCGGCATCTTGCGCGACGACTCCACGCCGAGTTCCTTGCCAATGTCCAGACGGTCATACGGCCCCGCTACTTCGGCGTCAAGGCCATCGGGTTTGAGCACTCGCTCTCACGCACACAAAAGGTGCATCCCGTATAATTACAGGTGGTGCTCAGGCGGCCGGGCGGCCGCTTCACGCAAGTGGAGAGGAAAGTCCGGGCTCCTCCGGGCGAGGATGCCGGGTAACACCCGGGCGGGGAAACCCGACGGAAAGTGCAGCAGAAACATACCGCCGGACTTCGGGCCGGTAAGGGTGAAATGGTGGGGTAAGAGCCCACCGGCGGCGCGGTAACGCGCCGGCCGGGCAAACCACATTCGGAGCAAGACAAACAGGGGGCGCAAGCCTGGTCCCCTCGCACAGCGCGGGGCCGGGAATAGGTCGCCCGGCCAGCCCCCGGGTATGTCGCTATCGGCGTTGGGTCGTTTTGCGGCCGGCGCCGCGATCCGTGCGGCGACGCACGGGCTAGATAGATGGCCGCCTCCTCGGCTTTGCCGAGCAGACAGAACCCGGCTTACAGGCCGCGCTGAGCACCATCCGCGGTTTTTGGAACCGGTATCTCTCTTCTCCTACGCCTTTTGACGCAGTAAACCGCCAGGATGAGCGGCGCAGTCGCGTCGACCGGGCCGTCGTTTACGGATTCCATGCAATCAGGTAGGCGCCGACTGCCCAGCCAAGGTCGCCGAGACGCCACCAGGTGTAGCCGTCCGCGATTACGGGTCCTCCGGTCACGACCATCGCCGACCCGTCAGGCAGACATGCCACGAGTCCCGCCGATAACGACGGGCCGTCGTGTACCTTGAGACAATCGTTCCCACCTGTGCCCGTCACAAAGGCCGTAACACCTGCGAACAAAGAGGCGGCAGCGGGGAGCGGCGCCGATGCAGGGGTAGAGGCGGTAGCAGCAGCGGGCACGGGGACTGCGGCAGGCGGCGTCGGAGGCGAGGCGTCCAATACGCTGCCGAATTCAGACGTCCAATACCATCCGAAAGGCGAGCCAGGGACGCGTGCACGCGCCACGCCGACAGCGCGCATGCTGCTGTCCAGCAGATTGGCGCTATGCAATGAGGATGTTCGCCACTGGTCGAAGGTGGCGGCTGCGTCGGCAAAACCCGCGGCAAGGTTCTCCGCGACGCCGGGCGTTCCGGCGTACCCGCAATCGATCAGACGCTGGGTCCAGGTGCGGAATCCGTCATCGTGGGCAAAGTACTCGTTTGCGCCGAGGTCGTTGCTCTTCCAAGCCGCGGCTGCGGTCAGGGCCGGCGAAACCGATAGTTGCGCAAGGCCGAACTGCGAGCGGTAGTCGTTGATCAGTTGCAGCATCGCCTTTTCTTCGCCGTCGGGTGTCAGGTCAGTTCGCGGTCCCGAACAGTTTGCGACGGCGAGGGCAACGCTTGGTTGGACGAAATGCGGAAGAATTGGTGCGAGGCAGGTGACGAAGATTAATAAAGCAAAGACCGGGGCTCGTCGTGCTCGCACCGATGCAAATGTCGCCAAGAGTGTCTCCCTGATAATGAGCCGGCAAGCGATGTGCCTTCACTCGGAGCATCGTAACCGTTTTGGCGCTGCTTGTCGCCAGAAGCCTCACCCATTTTGCCGGCGGCCGTGGCCGCACCGCAGCCCAGCGGTCATGCGGTACGCTTGACCGGAACCTTATTCGATCGTTTGCCTACCGTGAGAAGGTCTTGATGTGCGGCTGTCGAAGCTCATCTCCGCATTAGAGTCGGCCAACGCTTCAGTTCCATTGAGCGCTGACGTCACGGGTATCTCATACGATTCCCGGCGGGTGCAGCCGGGAAATCTGTTCGTCGCCATAGGCGGGTTCCATGTCGACGGCGCCCGTTTTGTCTCTGAAGCGATCCTCAAAGGAGCCGTTGCCGCCGTGGTGGCCAACGACGCACCTGTGGACGCCGTCAGCGGAGCCGCCGCCTCGGGGAAGCTGATCCGCGTACCCGATGCAAGGCGGGCCCTGGCCGCGCTGGCCGCGGAATGGTTCGGGCGTGCCGCTGGGAGTGTGTGCACCATCGGCATCACTGGTACCGACGGCAAGACGAGTACCAGCTATCTGACAAGTGCCGTACTGGAGGCTGCGGGCCTCCAAACCGGCCTGTTCTCGACCGTCGCGAACAAGGTTGGCTCCCAGTGGGAGCCGAATGAATCGCGGCAAACGACACCAGAGGCGCTGGAAGTCCAGGCGTTGCTGCGGCGAATGCTCGATGCGGGCGTCACGCACGCGGTGCTTGAATCGACCAGTCACGGACTTGCCCTGCATAAGCTGGACCACTGTGAATACGACGTCGCCGTGTTTACCAACCTGTCTCCGGACCACCTTGACTTCCACGAGTCGGTTGAGCGATATCGTGCAGCAAAAGGGTTGTTGTTTGAGATGCTCGACTTTGCGAAAGCGAAGGGAGTTGTCAAGACGGCCGTGCTGAATGCTGATGACCCGAACACGCCGTATATGGCGTCGCGAACGCTCGCGCGAAAGCTCTACTTTGGCATTGACAGCGCCGCTGACGTAATGGCGGTCGACCTCGACGAGCGCCCGAATGGAACGCAGATGGTGCTCGCGGCTCCGAGCGGGCGCATCGATCTATTTGTGCCGCTCCCGGGCCGCTTCAACGTCTACAACGCGCTCGCTGCCGCTTCGGTTGGCATCAGCCTGGATTTGCCGTTGGGCACGATAGCGTCGGGGCTGTCCCGCGCAACCGGAGTGCCGGGAAGAATGCAGCACGTGGACGCCGGCCAGCCGTTCACGGTTATCGTGGACTACGCGCATACCGCGGCATCGTTTGCCAAGGTTCTGGCCACGCTGAGGCCGCTGGTGAAGGGCCGGCTGATTGCGGTCTTTGGCTGTGCGGGCGAGCGCGGCGTCGAACGGCGGACGGGGATGGGTGCGGTCGCCGCACGGGACGCGGACTACACCGTCATCACTACCGAGGACCCGCGAGGCGAGGACCCCGAGGCGATCATCGACCAGATCGTCGGTGCGATGGTGGAGCACGGTGCGGAAGAGGGGAGAGATTTCGAGTGCGTCATCGACCGACGCGAAGCTCTCGCGCGCGCCTTCGACCTTGCGCGTACAGGAGATCTGGTGCTTCTGACCGGTAAAGGACACGAGCACTCGATCGAAACGGCGGCCGGCCGCGTTCCATGGGACGAGGTTGCAGTGGCGCGTGAGCTCCTGAATAGCGGTGGTATGCGCGACTCCGGCATAACCGTTGACTAGGTACGACGGTGCTGCTAACGTTAGCGTCATTGAAAGGAGGTGATGTGGATGGATAGTTTTAGTTGTAGGGGCCTCGGGCCCGTCCGTTTGCATCGCAGCTCCCACGGGGTAGCTGCGGTATAGCTCCAGTCGGGTTCCGAGGTCCTCGCAACGCGCTCGATGGGCCAGGGGCAACCGCCCCTGGCCTTAATCTTTGTCCGGAAAAACGGGGTCGGCGGACGTGGCAATGAATCTCGCGCGTGTGAAGAATGCCCTGACCGGGCCGGCGGCCGGCTGGGACATCCACTACCAGGCCGAAGTCAGCTCGACGATGGATGTCGCTCGGCAGCTTGCGGTGGACGGAGCGCCCCACGGCACCGTTGCTCTGGCAGGCGCGCAAACATCCGGCCGCGGGCGGCTGGGAAGGAGTTGGGTTTCCGAGCCCGATACCAACCTGTACTTTACCGTTGTACTGCGCCCGTCGCTGACCTTGCTTTCACGGCTGGCGATGTTGACCCCGCTGGCGGTGGCTGAGGCGATCGAACAGGTCACCAAGCTCAGGGCGGAAATCAAATGGCCCAACGACGTTCAGATCGACGGCCTGAAGTGTTGCGGCGTGTTGCTTGATTCTGAAATGCAAGGCAATGTGCCTCGGTTCTGTCTTGCGGGTATCGGCATCAACGTCAACTCCGACCCGGGTCGCTTGCCAGAACTGGCGGGAATTGCGACCAGCATTGCAAACCGCGCGGGATGCAAAATTAGCCGGGAAGATCTGCTTGGTGCGGTCCTGTCGCGATTGGCTCAACATTGCCTTGCCGTGGAATCAGGCGCCGCCGTGCACCACCTGTGGAAATCGCGGCTCAACACCCTCGGGCGATCCGTCAACGTTCGGAGCGGTGCGGATGTTCACTCCGGCGTTGTCGAAGACGTTACCGAAGAAGGAACGCTGAAGCTGCGCCGGGACGACGGCTCGATCGTTTCGATTCCTGCCGGCGAAGTGACGCTCCGGACCTGACGCGGTTGCCGCTCTAAAATGGCAGACGATAGAATAGTTGGACGAGATTATGCGAGTCCTAACTTCATGATTGAGACCGCGGAGAGTTTATTGTGTCGTGGCATGCGCGATCTGCTGCCGGACGAAATGGTTCGTTTCCGGCGCATTGAGCAGACGTTTCGTAAAGCTTGTCAATCGTGGGGTTATTCAGAGATTCGGACGCCGACACTCGAGCATCTCTATCTTTTCACCAGTTTCGGCACGCTTTCACCGCATTTATTAGGTCGAGTTTATTCTTTTCTCGATTGGGATGGCTGGACGGGCGAGCGTGTCGTACTGCGGCCCGACGCTACCATTCCGGTCGCGCGACTATTTCGTGAACAACTCCGTAGCTCGCCTGCCAAACTTGCGTATGTCACCAATATTTTTCGGTTTGCTCAGGGTGATGAACCGCGCGAGGTGTGGCAGTGCGGCGCGGAGTTGATCGGTGAGAGCTGGCCGTACGGCGATCTCGAGCAGATCGCCATGGCCCTGCACATCGTCCGGTCGGCCGGCGTTACAAACGCCACCATCAGCCTTTCACACTCCGGTGTTGTCCGGGCGTTGCTCGAGCGGGCAGGCTTTGCGTCCGATGAGCAAGCCGAGCTGTATGACCGGCTGCTTGACGGCGACCGCAACGTCGTCGCCGACGTGGAAGCACGGCTTCCGGACCTGGGCCCAGGCCTGCGCCTCCTTTCCGACGTCGGCGAAGGTGGCAGCGCGTTTCTCGCGAACCTGCGAAGCGCCTTTCTGCCTGGCGTTCCGGAAATGGCCGTGCCGCTGGATGAGCTCGATCTGATCGCCCTCACCGCGACCGCCTTCGGCGCGCGCGTAACGGTGAGCGTGACCGAGGTCCGGGACTTCGAGTACTATACGGGCCCTGTATTTCGGCTCGTTTCCGGCGATGTGACGCTCGCGAGCGGTGGACGTTACGATCGACTGATTACCGACGCCAATGGAGGACCTCTCGCTGCTTGCGGCTTTGCACTCCACGTGGATGCACTTCTGCCGTTGGTGCAGCCGCCGGCTGATTCATCGCATGGAATTATCCAGGTGACGCCCGCGGATATGTCCGCGAAGACGCTCTCCACGGCGTTGGTTGTCGCCGAGCAACTCCAAAATGCCGGCTTCCGAGCGGCGTTGGTTGACGCGGAGCCGGCCTGCCGCTGGTGCTTGACTGTGGACGCCCGCGCCGGGCAACCCCACTTTCGCTTCGACGACCGTGAGCGGGGTAATCGCGTCGAAGCACACTCAATCGACCAGGTGATCGCGGCAATGCGGAGGTCATAGACTATGGCCAAAATCGCATTACCGACCGGCGATCTTCGTGAACCGGCGGCTGCATTGCTCGCCGAAGCGGGGCTGCCGAACCTCGAGTATGCTTCTGGTTCGCGCTCACTGCGGCTCACGCTGGAGTGTGCAGGCGATGCGGCGCTTCGCGTCTTCCGTGAGCGGGACATCCCGATTCAGATCGCGCTCGGCAACTATGATATCGGCATCTGCGGGCTCGCCTCGATCGAGGAGCTGCGGTTGCGCTTTCCGCAGGACGAGATCGTCATGCTACGACCGCTGCCGTTCGGCAATGTCGAGGTCCACCTGGCAACCGATCCGGAGACCGCGCGCTGTCTCGGTCCGATGCAGACGTGGCCCGAACACATAGGTCTTCGGATCGTCAGTGACCTTCCCACGATCGCTGAAAGCTTCGCGCTATCGGCGCGCCTACCTCGAGCCCGCGTGACCGCGGTGTTTGGTTCGGCCGATGCTTACCCGCCCGAGGATGCAGAGCTCGCAGTACTCCAGGCTTCGTCTGCGGCTTCGGTTGAACAGCGCGGGCTCGTTTCAATGGCGACGTTGTTGACCGGTAGCGCGTGGTTAATCGCCAATCGCCGTAGCCTGGCATACCAAGACCTTAGCGCTGTCCTCGGTCCGCTGCTGCGCCTACCGCCGTCCTCGACGCACGGTTTCGGGCTTAATCTGCCGCGGCTCCGCTCCGCGCTGCAGGCGGCTCTGTGGCACGGCTGGCAACGCGATGCCGCGGTGCTTCGGCTGGCCCTGCCCGATGGCCACCAGCAGCGACATACCTACGAGAGTCTCAAAGAGGCGGGATTCCGCTTCGACGGGTATACCGAAAAAACCTACGTGCGACGCCCGAAATCCGGCGTTCCGGGTCTCGACGTCAAAGTGATTCGGCCGCAGGACATGCCGGCCCAGGTTGCGCTCGGCAAGTTTGACCTCGCAATGACCGGCCGTGACGTGCTGCGCGATCACCTGCTCGCGTTTCCCGATAGCCCCGTAGAAGAAGTAGTGGACCTCGGTCGCTCGGGCTACGGCATCGCTGCCGTTGTCGACGAAGGCCTGCCGGCGACGACGATCCGCGAGGCGCTCGACTTCTGGCGGCGTAGCGGTCGCAAGAGCATCCGCATCGCTTCAGAGTATCCGAACATCGCCGACAACTACGCTCGAACTCACCACTTCGGCCGCTATCGGGTGATGCCGATCGCGGGCGCCTCCGAAGCGTTCGTGCCCGAGGACGCGGAAGTCCTGATCGAAGGCTCTGAAACGGGCAAGTCGATCGTCGCCAACAAGCTCAAGATCATTGATTCCCTCTTCGAATCGACCAACTGCATGATCGCCGGACGCCGCGCGCTCGCGGAACCGCGGCGAGCGTTGTCGCAGCAGATCATCGCGGCGCTCAGGCGAGCGGTTGCCATGTCTGCAGAGGGGCAAAGCTAAGTGCCTCCGATTTTCATGCACATGGCCACAGCCAGGGATATTGGCCGCGACCTCGGCTCCGATCTCGTCGATGGTGAAAGCGGCGCCTACTACCTCGGCGCCACGACGCCCGACATTCGTGTCCTGACGCGAGGCAACCGGCGCGATACGCATTTTTTCGATCTCGACTCGCTGGAGCACCAGGACAGTGTCGAGGAGTTTTTCCGCACTCACAAGCACCTGGCCGATGCGGACAAGCTGGATCCGCAGGCAGCCGCATTTGTTTCCGGCTATGTTACGCACCTCGTGCTCGACGAGTCTTATATCGTTTCGATGTACCGGCCGTTCTTCGGCCAGCTTTCGTCGCTCGGTGGCGACCTCAACGCGAACATGATGGACCGGCTGCTCCAGTACGAGCTCGACCGGCGGCGTCGCGAGGCCGGCCACGAAGTTGACGAGATTCGAGAGGCGCTTGCCGGGTGTTCGCTCTCGCTGAACGTGGGTTTTCTGGATAGCGCGACGCTGAATCGCTGGTTGGAGGTCGCGATCGACCAGACGCGGCACCCGCCAGATTGGAACCGCTTCCGCAATCAGGGCGGGCGACATCTCGGCCAGGACTGGGAAGAAAACCCGCGTGCCTACGAAGAGTTCCTGAAGACAATTCCCGATCTTCTGCAGCGCACCATTGAGCATGTGTCGACGGCAGAAGTCGACGCCTTCTTGGAGGCGTCCAAAGAGCGTGCTCAGCGGATTGTCGAAAGGTACCTGGGTTGCGGATAGTAACAGGCAAAGATGAGGCGCGTCGCACAATTCTGCGTCGAACTGCCCTCGTCTCAGTAGAGATACCGGAGCATCTGCGCAGCCGGGACAGGGTGCTGTTCGGCCCGGGTCTTTCGGTGGAAGAGACGGTGAGGCGGATCGTCGACGCTGTACGCGACGAAGGCGATACGGCCGTCCAACGCTTCAACGTTGCGCTCGACGGGGCTCTGGAGCGTCCCATCCGTGTCACCCGCGCCGAGATTGAAGCCGCGTACGGCGACCCAGCTATCACCCCCGAGCTTGTCAACGCCCTGAACGAGGCAGCGTCCCGAATCCGCGCCTATCACGAGTTACAGCTGATTCATTCTGTGCGAAACTTCCACGAGTCGGGGCTGGGGCAGATAGTGCGTCCCCTGAAGCGCGCCGGCGTGTACATGCCCGGTAGTGCGATCATCTATCCCTCATCGCTTCTGATGACGGCCATACCCGCATCGGTGGCAGGCGTCGACGAAATCTACGTGTGTTGCTCGTCCGGTCCCGACGGCAAAGTACCAGCGATCAAGCTCGTGGCCGCCGATATCGCGGGCTGCACGGGAGTATTCGCCACCGGCGGGGCGCAGGCGATCGCGGCCATGGCCTACGGCACCGAATCGGTGCCGCGCGTGGATAAGATCTGCGGTCCAGGCAACATTTTCGTGACGCTCGCCAAGCGCCAGATCATCGGCGTCACCGGCATCGACGCGCTCTACGGACCGACGGAGACGGTCGTGATTGCTGACGACACGGCCGACCCGATCCTATGCGCTGCAGACCTCATTGCTCAGGCGGAACACGACGAGATCGCCAGCCCGATTCTGATTACCAACTCTCGTGAGCTTGCTGAAAAAGTGGCGGCCGAGGTCGAGCGTCAGGTCAAACTGATTCCTCGGGGCACCGTCGCGGCCGCTGCCTTTGAGAACCGCGGCGGAGCGGTGATCGCTGCCGACTTGGACGAAGCGTTCGATCTCGCCAACGAGTATGCGCCGGAACACATGTGCCTATTGATGCGTGACGCATGGAGCTTCGTGGATAAAGTCCGTAACGCCGGAGGCCTGTTCGTCGGCGAATCCTCGCCGGAGGCGCTGGCCGACTACATCGCCGGACCTAGCCACGTTATGCCCACGGGCGGCAGCGCACGCTATTCGTCCCCGCTGACTGTGTCAGACTTTCTCAAAGTTACGAGTGTGGTGGCGTTGGGCGACGCCGACCTCGAGGCGCTGGGCCCTTCGGCAGCCCGCATCGCGCACGCTGAAGGACTCAGCGGCCACGCCCGCGCCATTGAAGTGCGGCTGGAGTCGCGCTGATGCCGGCAAATGAACGCTCGGTGGACCTGATGGGACTGGTGCGGCCGGAAGTGCACGCCTTGCCCGGTTATGAAGCCGTTGAGCCGGTTGACCTTCTGGCGGAGCGGCTTGGCATCGACCCGGAGCGAATCGCGAAACTGGACGGGAACGAGAACCCCTACGGCCCGTCGCCGCGGGCGTTGGAGGCGCTTTCGAGCTACCGGGACTACAACATCTACCCGGACCCCGACCAGCGCCGTCTGCGCGCGGCGCTTTCGAAGCACCTGGGAGTGCCACCGGAATACATCGTGGCCGGTTCGGGCAGCGACGAATTGATCCAGTTGCTGGCATCCGTTTTTTTGCGACCTGGCGACACGGTCATTGACCTTGTACCGACTTTCGGAATGTACTCGTTTGAGGCGGACGTGGCCGGCGGCCAAACAGTACAAGTGAAGCGCAGGCAAGACTTCAGCGTCGACGTGAACGCGGTCGCGGAAGTGATCGATGCCCGCACGCGGCTTATCTTCGCGACGTCGCCGAACAATCCGACCGGAAACCTGCTGCGCCTCGACGAACTCGAAGGGCTGTTGGACCTGGGACTGCCGGTCGTGGTGGATGAGGCGTATATCGAGTTCGCGGGCGAAGGCAGTTTTGTCGCGCTGATTCCCGACCGTCCCAACCTGATCGTCATGCGCACGTTCAGCAAATGGGCCGGCCTGGCAGGGCTTCGGATCGGCTACGCCGCGATGGCGCCCGAGCTGGCAGCGTGCCTGTTCCGCATCAAGCAGCCGTACAACGTGAACATCGCCGCCGAAGTCGGGGCGCTGGCGTCGCTGGAGGACACCGAGGTCCTGATGGAGCGCGTGCGGGCGATCGTGTCCGAACGGGAGAGACTCTTCCACATCCTGCAGGCGATTCCATTCCTACAACCCATTCCATCTCAGGCGAACTTCATCCTATGCAACGTCCTGGAAGGAGACGCGCGCCAGATTCGCGACAGGCTGCGTGAGCAGGGCGTATTCACCCGGTATTTTGACCGACCACCCCTGCAATCGTGCGTTCGTATTAGCGTCGGTCTGCCGCGTCACACCGATCAGGTGCGCGACGCACTGCTTGCGGTGGGGCGCTCGCTCCGGTTACTTGTGCCGTGAGCGCCGTTAGAGCCACGCGGCGGCCGCAATGATTCTTTACGCTAACTTGCGGCCAGTCACGTCGATCTCGTTCTCGTGGGCCTCATTGACTTTAACTTGATATCATGTAAACTGATTATACAATAACATTAATAATTGCAATAGAAAGGAATCCTATATGCAAGTAGTCGACAAGAAGGCGGCCAAGAAGGCGGACGCCGAGGCGGCCGTGCTTGCCAAGATCGCGACCCCGCCGGAACCATACCGCGCGATGGGCGAGCGCCGACATGATGGACAAGTAGCGTCTGCTTTGATTGACGGAAGAATAACGGAACTTGGTGATTGGCGCGGCATGACACTCAGGAGAGTGCGCGAGCTCATCAAGCAAGTGGACCCCGAGATTGTCGAGGAATGGAAATGGAGGGGGACTCCCGTCTGGTCTCATAACGGTGGTGTCTGTACGGGCGAGGCCTACAAGAACGTCGTCAAGATGACGTTCTTCAAAGGTGCGTTCCTGGAGGACTCATCCGGCCTGTTCAACTCAAGCCTTGACGGAAAGGTAAGGCGTGCCATCGACATTCGAGAAGGTGACAGAATCGACGAGTCCGGCTTGAAGGACCTCATCCGTGCGGCCGTAAAGTTGAATCTCACTGGCAAAAGAAAGGCATCCGGCTAAAGACTTTGCCTACAGTGTTGATTGGTCAGGGGATAGAATCGAAAGCGCGTTGAACCTATGGCAAGGTACGAATTCTCTTGTCGAGAGGGCTTGCCCACTTGCCGTCAACGGTTCAGCGACCTGATGCTTGCGATTGTGCGGCAGTCGGGCTTATCCGTGGGTTGATGCCGCCGTGCTCGCGTCGGCGGCCACATCAAACCGATACTGCTCGATCACCGGGTTAGCCAGCAACTTTCGGCACATCTCCTCGACGCGACTTTGGGCCTGGGGCTCATCGGTCGCCGAGAGCCGGATCTCCAGGTATTTCCCCGCGCGAACCGACTCCGTCTCAGGATACCCCAGTGAGTGCAACGCGCCCCGAATGGTTAGCCCCTGGGGATCGTTGACCGTTGGCTTCAGGGTTACGTAGACCCGCGCAAGAAATTGCATGTCGGCTCCATACCAGCGTTACACGGGCTCAGCACCGGTAAGCTGTCGGAACGCTTCCCGATAAAGCCGCGCGGTGTTCTCGATCACGTCGTGCGGTAATTGCGGCGGCGGTGGCTGTTTGTTCCAACCGGTGGCCGAAAGCCAGTCGCGGAGAGCCTGCTTATCATAACTAGGCTGGCTTCGGCCGAGACGGTAGCCTGCTGCCGGCCAGAATCGGCTGGAGTCCGGAGTGAGCACCTCGTCGATCATGATTAGCTCGCCGTTCAGGCGGCCGAACTCGAACTTGGTATCTGCGACGATCAGACCGCGACTCCGCGCGTACTCCGCGGCGAATCGATACGTTGCGAGGCTGCGCAGCCGGATCACGTTTGCTGCTTCAGGCGTGACGAGGGACGCAAACTCTTCATAGCTGATATTGCGATCGTGCCCGGTTTCTTCCTTGGTGGACGGCGTAAATATCGGCTCCGGGAGCTCCTGGCTCTCCTCAAGTCCCGGCATCAACCGGATACCGCAGATCTTCCGCGTGCTCTGATATTCCGACCAACCGGACCCAGCCAGATACCCGCGCACAATGCACTCGGCGTTCACCCGTTCGGCCTTGTGGACGATCATCGAGCGCCCGGTCAACTCCGCCGGCAGGTCAAAAGGCAGTTCGTCCTCTGGGGTCCCGGTCGCTACACGTATAAAATGCGTGGGCACCACGGAATCGATCTTATCGAACCAGAACGCCGAAAGCTGCGTCAGGATCTTCCCTTTGCCGGGAACGCCTTGATTCATCACCACGTCAAACGCTGACACACGGTCCGTCGCGACGATGAGCAGCCGGTCGCCGAGGTCGAATGTATCGCGCACTTTGCCGCGGTGGAGCGGCTTCCGGCCCGGTATGGTTGCCTGCATCAGTGCGCCGGCCGTTTCGCTCGTCATGTCAGCGAACCCCGCCCGACGCCGGAGATGTTGTGTCTAACTGCTCGCCCTTTCGCAGTTTGACGTCGGCGTAAAGGACGGTGCGGGCGATTGCGGCAAACGGCAGCGCGAGCCACGGAGACAACCCGACGATGACGTAGTCGACAGCCGAGCCGTTAATCCCCGAGCTCAAGGGGCGGAGGGCGATACCGGGGAGGGCGCTAAGGAAGATGATTGCGACCTGGATGCCGCACACTCGCCACCACATCCCTTTTACAAGCTGCGAGCTGCGGGAGAGGGCCTGCATTGCCGGAAGCCCCTCGCGGACGATGACCTGGATGACCAGGCTTATGCGTACCATCCAGAACAGCACGAGCGGGATAGCGATGACGAGCATGATGCCGACCGTGGCCGCGACACCCACGACGATCCAGGCGAGGAGCACGGACTGCAGCGACGCTGCGAACATGATCCAAATTGCGCGAAAGTCTAACCGCCGTGACAACAAGGCGTCAAAAGCGGCCGGAACGACAAGCGCATCTGCCAAGAAATTGATGAGTGCTGTAGACAGGATCACCGTGCTCAGCACCAGGAACACGGGGCCCGCGGATACGTGGCTGGTCTGCGCGTTGTCAGTATTGCTCAGAACCTTGAGACCAAGAGCAGTACCGACCCACTGAACCAACGCAAACTCCAGCACCGAGAGCGCTGCCCCAAGCAATCCGAGCAACAGGAACTGCTTCGCGTTTCGGACATAGATCGTGAACGCCAAGGAGATGATGTCCGGCAGGCTCTTGGCGCCGCGTGGCGGCGCCGCGCAGGCCGGCGCGTTCACTTGTCCCCCGGTCGCGCCGCGAGTAACCCCAGTCTTTCGAAGGCTGAGTCGACGTAGCGCACGTAATAGGCGTAATCGAATATCTCGTCGAGCTCTTGCCGTGACAGGCGGTCGGATACCTCCGGGTTGGTTGCCAGCAGGTCGTGGAACGATCGGCGCTCCTGCCACGCCTGCATGGCGCTCCGCTGGACGACCTTGTACGCCTCCTGTCGCGACAACCCCTTTTCGATCAGCGTGAGCAGCACCCGCTGCGAGAATTCCAGTCCATGCGTGAGTTCCATGTTTTCGCGCATGCGATCTGGGTACACCAGCAGTCCGTCGACGATGCCGTTGAACAGGTAAATCATGTAATCGAGCAGCCCGCAGGCGTCGGGAAGGATGATTCGCTCCGCCGACGAGTGGCTGATATCGCGTTCGTGCCAGAGCGCAACGTTCTCCATCGCTGTTACCGCGAAGCCACGGAGAACGCGGGCGAGGCCGACTACGCGCTCGGCTTTTTCTGGATTGCGCTTGTGCGGCATTGAGCTCGAGCCGGTCTGCCCGGCCGCGAATGGCTCTTCGGCTTCGAGGATCTCGGTGCGTTGGAGCGACCGGATCTCGGTTGCAAACTTCTCCAGTGACGCGCCGGCGATCGCCAGCGTTGTGATGAACTGGGCGTGGCGATCGCGTTGCACTACCTGGTTGCTCACCGGTGCCACGGCGAGGCCGATATTACCCAGCGCGATCTCCTCGACCTTCGGGGACACGGAAGCGTGGGTACCTACTGGACCGCTGATCTTGCCGACGGCGATCACTTCGCGCGCCTGTTGCAATCGTGTGATATTCCGACGCACCTCGTCCGTCCAGAGGGCCAGCTTGAGTCCGAACGTCATCGGCTCGGCGTGTACGCCGTGCGTCCGGCCCATGACCAGCGTGTCTTTGAACTCGATCGCTCGACGTCCCAAAACGCGCTCGAGCTGAGCCAGCCCCTGGAGAATTAGGTCGGCAGACTCGACCAATTGCAAGCTGGTCGCCGTATCCCAGACATCCGAAGTCGTAAGACCAAGATGTATCCAGCGACTCTCGTCGCCGAGGCTATCCGCCGCCGAACGCAAAAACGCGTTCATGTCGTGGTGCATTTCGACGAGATACTCGGCGATCTTGGCCTCGTCGACCGTAACAGCTTCGATCTTGCGAGCATCCTCAGCGGGGATTTCGCCGATCTCCGCCCAGGCGCGCACCACCGCTTTTTCGACGGCCAGCCACTTGTCCCACTTGTTCCGTTCCGACCATATACGGGTCATTTTCGGGCGGGCATATCGTTCGATCACGTTGCTGGATCCTGTCTCAAATGTATTCTGTCCGCGGCGGCGAAAATACATCGACCGCAACCGAGTCTTCCAGTCCGGTCACGACATGCGGCACGCCGCCGGGAACCAGCCAGCTATCGCCGGCTTCGAGCACCTTCTCTTCGTCCCCGATCACAAACCGCACCCGTCCCTTCGCGAGATAGCCGATCTGCTCGTGGGGATGGGTGTGCTCCGGCACCACCGCATCTTTAGCGATGAGCACTTCGACCAATGTCGCGCGATCGCCGCTGTTGAGCGTCCGGCGAGTCACGCCAGGGAACATCTTCACCGCGGGGACGCTGTTGCGCTGGGTCAGCATATATTCCCTCTCTTCAAACGGTTATCGGAATGATCGAAGGTCACTGGTCGCCGCCACGAAGGCCGATGTCGGTCCGGAAGTATGCACCTTCGTACAAGATGCGGTGGACGTTCTCGTACGCCCGCTCCCGGGCAGCCGCGATCGTTGCACCGCGTGCCACCAGGGTCAACACGCGACCACCCGCCGTGACCGTGCGTCCTGCTGCGTCCACCGCAGTGCCCGAATGGAACACGAGGACGTCGGCGTCGACCGCTTCCAACCCGCTGATCGGATAGCCGGTCGAGTACGAGCCCGGGTAACCCCCTGACGCCATGACGACTCCGAGGCATGCACCATCGTCCCATTCGGGTGAAACGCAGGAGAGGTCGCCTTCAGCAGCCGCCACCAGAATCGGGAGGAGGTCCGAACGCAGCCTCGGCATGATGACCTGGGTCTCAGGGTCGCCAAAACGGCAGTTGAACTCGATTACTTTTGGCCCGTCGTTCGTGATCATCAGCCCGGGGTAGAGGGTGCCTCGGTAGGCAACGCCTTCGTCAGCGAGCGCCCGTATCGTCGCGCGTGTCACCGTTTGCGCGATCTCTTCTGCCAGGCGATCGTCGACGAAGCCGGGCGGTGAGTATGCCCCCATTCCACCGGTGTTGGGGCCGCGGTCGCCGTCGAAGATCGCCTTATGGTCGCACGCATACGGCATCGCGAGGGCACGAACCCCGTCGCAGAAGGCGTGTGCACTGACCTCCTGTCCGACAATTCGCTGCTCGAGCAAAACTCTGTTTCCCGCGTTACCGAATACCCGATCGGTCATCGCGAGCTCGATCGCTGCTAGCGCTTCGGTTTGGTTCCGGGCAACGACGACGCCTTTGCCGGCAGCTAGCCCGTCCGCTTTGACCACCGGCGCCTCGACGCAATCCCGCACAAAGCGGCGCGCGCCGGCGGCGTCATCGAAGACGCTCGCCGGTGCGGTAGGTATCCCGCGAGCCAGCATCACCTGTTTGGCCCATACCTTGCTCGCCTCGATGCGGGCGGCCGCCGCGGTCGGGCCGTAGGCCAGTACGCCTCGTTCTGAGAGGTAATCGACGACACCGTCTGCCAGCGGCACTTCAGGTCCGATGACGACGAGTTCGATGCGGTGTTCGCGGGTTGCGGAGAAGAGAGAGGGAAAATCGAGCTCTTTGATTTCGAGATTCGTTGCTATACGCGCTGTGCCGGCGTTTCCGGGTGCGACGAAAAGATCGGTCAATTTGTCGCTTTGGCGGAGTTTCCACGCAAGTGCGTGCTCGCGGCCGCCACTGCCGACGATCATCACGTTCACGAGCGAACTCCCGAAGCGCTTAACGACGGATGACGGCTGGGTTCGCTATTCCCACTCAATCGTGCCGGGCGGCTTGCTCGTCACGTCGTAGACGATGCGGTTGACGCCGGGCACTTCGTTGGTAATTCGTCCGGAGATACGGGCGACCACATCGTACGGAAGCCTGGCCCAATCGGCTGTCATCGCGTCGTCGGCGGTAACTGCGCGCAGCGCGACGACGTGGCCGTACGTGCGAAAGTCACCTTGAACTCCTACGCTGCGCGTGTCGGTGAGTACGGCGAACGCCTGCCATAGTTCACCGTACAGTCCGGCGGCGCGGACCTCTTCCATCACGATCGCGTCGGCAGCCCTGAGGAGATCCAGCTTCTGACGCGTCACGTCGCCGATAATGCGGATTGCGAGTCCTGGACCGGGGAATGGTTGGCGATAGACCATCTCTTCTGGAAGCCCCAGCGCAAGGCCAACTTTTCGCACCTCATCTTTGAACAGGAAACGCAGCGGCTCGACCAGCTCGAACGTCATCTCGGCCGGCAATCCGCCAACATTGTGGTGTGACTTGATCTTCGCGGTCGCCGAGGCTCCGGTTGAGGCGCTTTCGACCACATCCGGGTAGGTCGTGCCCTGCGCGATAAAATTCACCCGGCCGAGTTTAGCCGCTTCGTCTTCAAACAGGTGGATGAACTCATTGCCGATGATTCGACGCTTCGTTTCCGGATCGACGACGCCTGCAAGGCGGTCGAGGAACCGTTCGGACGCCTCGACGTGGACCAGCGGAACGCCCATATGGTTGCGGAAGGTGGATACGACCTGTTCGGCCTCGCCCAGGCGCAATAGGCCGTTGTCAACGAAAACGCAGGTCAGCCGGCCCGCCACCGCTCGGTGGATCAGGACAGCGGCCACGGCCGAATCAACACCGCCCGAGAGGGCACAGATAACCCGGCCATCGCCGATTTGAGTCTGGATACGATCGATGCTCTCTTCGATGAAACTGCCGGCATTCCAGTTCTGGTCGCATCCACAGACACGCAGAACAAAATTTTCGAGGATCGTTTTACCCTGCGGCGTGTGAATCACCTCGGGATGGAACTGCAAACCGATCCGGCCGCGGTTATCACCCATCGCCGCGATCGGCGAGTTATCCGAACTCCCGAAGGCTCGGAAACCCGGCGGCATTGTCGTGATGCGGTCGCCGTGGCTCATCCAGACCGGGATGGAGTTGGGGACGCCTGCGAAGATGGGTCCGCCCTCTTTATCCGAGTGGACAATTGCAGGGCCGTATTCGCGGGTGGAACTGGGCTCAACCCGTCCCCCAAGCTGGTAGGCGAGCGCCTGCATGCCATAGCAGATGCCGAGAATGGGAAGATTTGACTGGAGGATGAAGTCGGGGACCAGCGGCGCGCCCTCATCGTAGACGCTGCATGGCCCACCGGACAGGATGACGCCGCGTGGCTGCAGCCGCTCGAACGACTCACGGGGTGCATCGTGCGGCAGAAGTTCGCAGTAGACGCCGCACTCGCGCACGCGACGCGCGATCAACATGCTGTACTGGGAGCCGAAATCGATGACCACGACCGAGTCGTGCCCGGCGCCCGTGGACGCTGGCGGAGAAGGTTGCGCGGGGCGCCGTCTGGTCTCTGAGGTAGTTCGAGACGTCGGTATGGCGCACCTCCTCACTCAAAAACAGGGTATCAAGCGCGCTCGTGACGGTCAACGCGATATTGCTTAAAGGCTCAGATGAATACACAATTATTTCGGGTGGCACAAGTCTCTGAATTCAGTGATTTACTACGCCGGGGAGAGATCGGCGCATTCCCAACCGACACCGTATACGGCGTTGCAGCACACCCTGCGCATCCGGATTCAATCGCGCGGTTGTTTAAGGCGAAACGGCGGCCGTTGGATAAGGCGATTCCGATCCTGCTTGCAGACATTGAGGGCCTGGAGCAAATAGCCGAGTCGCCCGGAGGGGCGGCAATTCGGCTTGCAGAACGGTTCTGGCCGGGTGCACTGACAATCGTCCTGCGAAGACGGAGACCTGGTCCCGACGACCTACCGACGGTAGCGGTCCGCATCCCGTCGCTGGAAATCGCTCGTGACATAATCCGGCAGGCGGGAGGTCTGCTCGCGGTCACCAGTGCCAATATCTCCGGCGGGCTCGAATGCATTACGGCCGCCCAGGTAGTGGAGCAACTCGGCGGCCGCATAGACGGGCTCCTCGACGGCGGAACGTGCCCGGGCGGTGTCTCATCCACCGTGGTCGACGCGACGCTCGAACCGGTACGCATTCTGCGCCAGGGGGGAACCCCCTTGGATGCGCTCCGTGGGGTGGTAGACATCGCCGGCTGACGCATCGTCGCTGAGTGCGTTACTTGGCGTCACGCGCCGGCGACCTCTCCTCGCCGCCGTCGATTGTGCTAGAATTAACAAACCGGGTACCCCGCTGTTCCGGCTCACCCGGCCGGCCAGACGATTCAGGAGGATGCCTTGTTCCGCAAGACTTTCAAGCTCGTTCCATTTGTCGTGTTGCCCTTGCTCATGTTGCTTGCCGCCGCGTGCAGCAGCAGCAGCAATAACAATAGCAACGCTGCTCCGGCGAACAATGCGGCGCCGGCTAATCCGGTGTCGAGCGGCGGTCAATCTTCGCCCGCAACGGGCGCGGGCGGCGCTCAAGCTATCGCCGAAACGATGACGGACAACAAGTTCTCCGCCACCACGTTCACCGTCAAGGCTAACCAGCCGGTGACGATCACTGCCGCGAACACAGGAACGGCCATCCATAACTGGGCCCTCATCGGCCAGAAGGACGCCTCCGGCAAAGATATCAAGACCTCATTGTTGGACGCGGGCAAGTCCGAGTCCGTCACGTTTACGATCACCAAACCCGGTCAGTACAAATTCCAGTGCGACGTTCACCCTACAGAAATGCTGGGCACGCTCACGGTACAATAGCGCCGCGCGGACCTGATACCGGGTCAACGGGCGGGTGATGTGCGGTGGAGTGGTCGTATGTGGCTGGAAGTCAGCACTCTGAATGTGGGCGTTACTAGCAAAGGGCGACGGCGCGTACCGGCAATAGTCCTCGCCGCCGCCCTTGGTGTGTCCCTCGCTTGCGGCGGTTCCAACACAAAGTCAGCAACGAACGGCGCGGCAACCCGTGCCGCCGGCTCCGCGGCGAGCGCCAACGGGCCGGCGGCGGGAAGCGTTGCCGGCCGCACTGCCGCGAGCCTCCAACCCGTCGTCGCCTCTACCGAGCTGGTGGTAGGCCAGAATCGCTTTACGATGGGAATCCTGGACAGAAGCGGCAAACCGATTCCCGACGCCCAGGTACACTTCAAGTTCTTCGAGCTCGCGGGCGCGCCTGGCTCGTCTGGCCAGGCCCAGGGGACGTTGCGATCCGAATCCGACGCGGTGTTCCGCGCACCCAACCGTGAAGCCGGACTGCCTGCTGTCGAAACGGTGACGCGGCCGGACGGCAGCAAAGTCCTGGTTCAGAGTGGCGGTGACGAGGTCGGCGTGTACGAAGCGACGGTCGCATTCGACAAGCCGGGAGATTGGGGCGTGGAAGCCGACGTAACCGGCAAGACGCCTGATACCACCGGTGTCGTTCGCGCTCCGATCAAAGTGTTGACACAGAGCGTAACGCCCGCAATCGGCTCTCCCGCTCCCCGAAGCCGCAATCTGACGGTCAAAGACGTGACTGACCTATCGATCATCGATACGTCGGCTCATCCGACGGCCGACATGCATACCGAGACGATAGCGGACGCGATCGTCGCCGGCCACCCGGCGTTGGTGCTGTTTGCTACTCCCGGTTATTGCACCAGCCGGCTGTGCGGCCCGGAGCTCGAGCTGGCGCGCAAACTGGAACCCAAGTACTCGGGGAAGGCAGACTTCATCCATGTCGAGATTTACAAGGAGCCCCCGCCGAAGTCCGTCGTCATGCCCGCTGTCGAGGAGTGGCATCTGCAAAGCGAGCCGTGGTTCTTCGTTATCGATAAGAATGGCAATGTCGCCGCTAAGTTTGAAGGGCCCACGACTCTCGATGAGATCGACCAGGCGCTGCAAAAGGTCGCCGGCTGACGGAGATCGACGGAAGCTCAAATTGCCGTCGACAAGCAACGCCGCGTTATTGACCCGCCGATCAACCCGAACCTAGGATGACCACATGAGTGCACACGACGGCGACCTTTCACCGACTCCTCTTCTCGACAGAATTCACCAGCCTCAAGACCTGCACTCCATGAGCACCGGCGAACTGGAGGCGCTCGCCGAAGAAGTACGCGGCGAGTTGGTCCGCGTTGTTTTCGAGACCGGCGGCCACCTCGCTTCCAATCTGGGAACCGTCGAGCTCACGATCGCGCTGCACTCGTTGCTCGATAGTCCAGAGGACAAGCTTGTCTGGGACGTCGGTCACCAGGCGTACGTTCACAAGCTGCTCACGGGCCGGCGCGAACGCTTTGCAACCATTCGTCAGCACGAAGGCCTGACGCCGTTTTGCGAGCGCGACGAGAGCATCCACGATGTGTGGGGCGCGGGACACGCCAGCACGTCGCTGTCGGCAGCCTTCGGCATGGCGCTGGCACGCGACCTGAAAGGCGAGCACCACCAGGTGGTGGCCGTGATCGGCGATGGGGGCCTCACCGGCGGCATGGCGCTGGAGGCGATCAACCACATCGGCCACCTGGGCAAGCGACTGATCGTCGTATTGAACGACAACGGCATGTCAATCGCCCCGAACGTCGGCGCGATCAACCGCATGTTCAACAAGATCCGACTCGACGCGCGGTACCAGTCAGCCAAGACGACCATGGGCCAGATCGCGAAGAAAATGCCGATGGGCGAATTGGGCTGGGAGGCGAGCCGGCGCGTCAAGCGCAGCGTCAAAGGTCTGCTGATGCCGAGCGGCTTTTTCGAAGAGCTGGGCTTCGATTACATCGGCCCGGTGGATGGACACAACATCGGCGAACTGCGCGCCGCATTGCAAAGCGCGATGCTGATCGAAGACCGGCCGGTTTTCATCCACGCGATCACGCAGAAGGGTCACGGCTATGAACCCGCTGAAATCGACCCGGTGAAACTGCATGGAGTATCGCCGCCTGGGGGCTCCGGAGGCCCGCCCAAGTGGCAGGACGTATTCGGCGCCGCCGTTGGCGAGCTGATGCGACAGGATCGGTATGTCACGGCAATAACGGCCGCGATGCCCGACGGCACCGGACTGGTTCCGGTCCTGAAAGAGTTCCCCGACCGGTCGTTCGATGTCGGCATCTGCGAGCAGCACGCCGTGACCCTCGCCGCCGGTATGGCTACCCAGGGGCTAGCGCCGATCGTGGCGATCTATTCCACCTTCCTTCAGCGTGCATATGACCAGATCGTGCATGACGTCTGCGTCCAGAATCTTCACGTCGTCTTTGCGCTCGACCGTGCCGGCTTCGTCGGCGACGACGGGCGGACCCACCAGGGGGCATTTGATCTTTCCTATCTGTCGTGCCTGCCGAACATGGTGGTCGCCGCGCCTAAGGACGAGAACGAACTGCGGGACCTCCTCTATACCGGATTGGAACATCTGGGTCCGTTTGCCGTGCGCTATCCGCGCGGCGCGGCGGCAGGTGTCGAGATTCAGCCAGGCTTTCGCGCGATTGCAATCGGGAGCTGGGAAGTTCTTCGCGAAGGTACGGATGTCGCCATCCTGGCGCTGGGCGCTACGATTCCGCCGGCCCTTGCCGCAGCCGAGGAGCTTGCGCAGCACGGGATTTCGGCACAGGTCATTAACGCCCGCTTCGTCAAACCGCTCGATACCGTGATGCTCCTTGACGCTGCGAGGACGGTCCGCGCGCGGCACGTGCTGACCGTGGAAGAGAATGTCATGCGTGGCGGGCTGGGAAGCGCGGTAGCCGTGGAGCTACAGAAGGCCGGTTTGGCCGACGTGCGGCTGGACTGCCTGGGGATGCCAGACAAGTTCGTCGAACACGGGTCACAAAATATCCAACGCGGTCGCTACGGCATCACCGCCAACGCCATCGTCCAGCGGATCATGGCGCCGTCGTTGTCCGCTGAACCGGTTGCCGCCTCGTAGGTTTCAGCCCCGAGATTCGGCGCATCCGGCCCCTACATGGAGCCGCAGCCATGGCCACAGCCGCTCCCCCAGCTCTCGATCGATTTCGAGACGCGGTCGTGCACGAAATGCGTGATACGCTGCGGACCCACGACCAGTCGATCTACGGCCTACAGCGCTACCACCTCGGATGGCAGGCGTCCGACGGCGTCCCTACCGAGCGCGTGACCGGCAAGATGTTCCGGGCAGCGCTGTGCCTGCTCTGCTGCGAGGGCGTCGGCGGAGACTCTGAGCGCGCCTTGCCTGCGGCCGCCGCCATCGAGTTCCTCCACAATTTCTCTCTTATGCACGACGATATCGAAGACGTCAGCCGAAGCCGGCGCGGCCAGAGAACGGTTTGGGATGTGTGGGGGGTTGCCCGCGCTATCAATGCCGGCGATTCGATGTTTGTCGTCGCCAGAATGGCTCTCCACCGGCTAGCCGCTCATGGTTATCAACCCCAAACGCTCGTTAATGCATTTCTGCTCTTCGACCGCGCCGGTCAGCGTATGTGCGAAGGCCAAGACCTCGACCTCTCGTTCGAAGATCGCGAATCGGTGTCGATGGATGAATACCAGCGGATGATAGCGGGCAAGACTGGGGCGCTGATCGGCGCTTCGGCCTCGTTGGGCGCCCTCCTTGGCGATGCCCCGGCGCCTACGGTCGCGCTATTCGATCGTTTTGGCAGACTGCTGGGCCGCGCTTTTCAGATCCAGGACGACGTCCTCGGCGTCTGGGGGCTAGAATCGCGCACGGGCAAGCCATCCGGCAGCGACATCCGTTCTCGTAAAAAGGCGTATCCCGTCGTGAGGGCGCTCGAACTGCTTTCGCCCGGACAGAGATCGCGCTTGCTCGGCATCTTTGCGCAACCCGAACTAGACGATGCGGCCGTAGAAGAGGTGCTGAGCATCCTCGACGAACACGGCATCCGGACCGCTGCCGAGACCGAGGCCGTGCGTGCCGCTACTGACGCCATTGCGTTGATCAGTCAGGCAACGCTTGTGGGGCCGGTCCGGCGAGAGTTGACCGCGCTCGCAGAATTCGTCGCCGATCGCGACGCCTGAAGGCCCTGCGACCCCATCCGGTATACTTGCGGCATGAACAAAAAGACAGTCCGCGACGTGGACGTTTCCCGAAAGCGAGCGCTCGTACGGGTCGACTTCAATGTTCCAACGGACAAAAGCACGGGCGAAATCACCGACGATACGCGCATCCGCGCGTCGCTACCGACTATCAATTACCTGATCGACCATGATGCACGCGTAATTCTCCTTTCCCATCTGGGACGTCCGAACGGCAAGGTGAACGACAAGCTGCGGCTACGGCCGGTGGCTGAACGATTGCAGCAACTGCTCGGGAAGCCTGTGCAGTACGTCGGCGAGACGGTCGGGCCGAAAGCGGTTGAGGCCGTCAACCGGCTTGAACCCGGCTCCGTGTTGTTGCTCGAGAACGTGCGTTTCTACCCGGGCGAAGAGGCCAACGATCCCGAATTTGCGGGGCAGCTGGCATCGCTTGCGGACGTTTTCGTCAACGATGCTTTTGGAACCGCTCACCGGGCACATGCCTCGACGGAAGGCGTAGCGCACCGATTGCCGGCAGTAGCTGGGCTGCTCATGGAGCGCGAGCTCGATTTTCTCGGTCGTGCTACGACAAATCCAGAACATCCGTATGTGGCGATCATCGGTGGCGCGAAGGTCAGCGATAAGATTGGAGTCCTGCAACAGCTGCTCAACACCGTCGACAAGCTGATCATCGGCGGCGGCATGGCCAACACGTTCCTCACCGCGAAGGGTTTCTCCATGGGCTCATCGCTCGTGGAGCAGGACCAGGTAGCGAAAGCAACGGAGATTATGCAGGTGGCCGGCGACCGCGGTGTCGAGTTGTTGCTGCCCGTTGACGTCGCCGTCGCCGATCACTTTGGCGCTGACGCGACGAGGCAAGTCGTTGAGCTTTCGCCGGATATCCAAGAATTGCGCTCGGTGATTCCGGAAGGCGAAATGGCACTCGATATCGGGCCGACGACGGTGGCTAATTTCACCGAGGCGTTACGGGACTGCAAAACGATCGTGTGGAACGGTCCCATGGGCGTCTTCGAGTTTCCGAACTTCGCCATCGGCACGACGATGATCGCCGACGCCGTGGCTGGGACCGGCGCCATGACGATTATCGGCGGCGGAGAGACCGTGGCAGCCGTTGAACAGGCCGGCGTGGCAGATAGAATCACGCACATTTCGACGGGTGGCGGCGCTGCGCTCGAATTCCTGGAAGGGAAAGAGCTGCCCGGCGTTGCGGCGCTGCAGGACAAGTGATCAGCCCAATTCACTCCGGGATCGGGGGCGACATGGAAGACGAGCTGCTACGCGAGGTAGTTTCTCCCGCCCAAAGTAAAATCGTGCTCATGGTGCTGGATGGCCTGGGAGGCCTGCCGCACCCGGAGACTCGTCGCACTGAACTACAGACCGCGGATATCCCCCACCTCGACCGGCTGGCCGCCGATAGTAGCTGTGGACTGACCATTCCCGTGGCTCCGGGGATTACCCCCGGCAGCGGACCCGGTCATCTGGCGCTCTTCGGCTATGACCCGCTCCAGCACAACATAGGCAGAGGCGTGTTGGAGGCGGTGGGCATCGATTTCCAGCTCGATCCGAATGACGTCGCCGCGCGCGGAAACTTCTGCACCGTGAACGACGAGGGTATGATTACCGATCGGCGCGCCGGTCGCATTCCGACCGAAAAATGTGTCGAGCTGTGCGCATTGCTCAAGCAGATACAGATACCGGGTGTTCAGATTTTTATCGAACCGGTGCGTGAACACCGCTTTGTGCTGGTAGTGCGTGGGGAAGAGCTGTCTGACGACCTTGCATCGCTCGGAACTGATCCGCAGCGCGAAGGGCTCAAGCCCGTGCCGGTCGAGCCGCGTTCTTTGAGCGGATCAGATACGGCGAAGCTGTTAAATGACTGGATCGCGCAGGCCGGACGTTTGCTGAAGGGTCAGGATCCAGCTAATTTCGCGCTGCTGCGCGGCTTCGCCAAGTACCCGCAGTTGCCGTCCATGCAGAGCCGGTTTGGCATTCGACCGGCTGCGGTCGCCATATACCCGATGTATCGCGGTTTGGCCAAGCTTGCCGGGATGACGATCCTCTCGACCGGGCAAACGTTTGCGG
Organism: Chloroflexota bacterium; assembly: GCA_036741355.1. Classification (GTDB taxonomy): domain Bacteria; phylum Chloroflexota; class Dehalococcoidia; order CAUJGQ01; family CAUJGQ01; genus JBBRGK01. The sequence continues at coordinate 5,629 of DAINSK010000041.1, read as the reverse complement.
ACGAAGTGGCGACCGTTGCCGAGCAGTGGGACGCATATGACTACTTCTTCATCCATTACAAGAAGACCGACGCCGCTGGAGAGGACGGCGACTTCAGCGGCAAAGTACATGCCTTGCAGGAGTTTGATCACCACCTGCCAAAGATCCTGGACCTCAAACCAGATGTGCTCATGGTTGCGGGCGACCACTCGACGCCGGCGATCATGGCATCGCATAGCTGGCATCCGGTGCCGTTCCTGCTGAGTTCCAAATTTATCCGTGCCGATGACGCCGACGGCTTTAATGAGCCCGCCTGCCAGCGCGGAAGCCTCGGCACGTTTCCGGCGAAATTCGTTATGCAGCACGCAATGGCCGCCGCCGGCCGGTTCACGAAATACGGCGCCTGAGCGAGGTAAGCATGAAGCAGCGAACGCCCGTCGCCGCCGGCAACTGGAAGATGAATACGACTCCAGACGAAGCGGCGATACTATGCCGTGAGCTCGCGTCACTTCTGAATGGCGAACTGGGAGTTGAGGTAGTCGTCTTCCCACCGTTCACAAACCTCGCGGCGGCGCACCAGGCGCTAATCGGCAGCCGCATCGGTCTGGGAGCTCAAAACCTATTCTGGGAGGGCAAGGGCGCCTACACGGGCGAGATCAGTGCGTCGATGGTGCGGTCGCTGGCGGAATATGTAATCATCGGTCATTCCGAGCGCCGCCAGTATTTCGGCGAAACTGACGAGACCGTGCGCAAGCGACTAATCACCGCTCTCGGCTCCGGCCTTGTTCCCATCGTCTGCGTGGGCGAATCGCTCGAGCAGCGGGACGCTGGGCAGGTCGAGGATGTGCTTGAGCGACAAGTTCGTGGCGCTCTCTCCGGCACCGCAGCTGGTACGCCGCTGATCATGGCGTACGAACCAGTCTGGGCGATCGGCACCGGCCGCGCTGCGGACGCAAAACAAGCTGCCGCAGCAATGGCATGTATCCGTCGCGTTATTGGCCAGTGCTTGTCTCCGGAAATTGCCCAACGGGTCCGGATCCTATACGGGGGCAGCGTGACGCCGCAGAATGCGGCCGACTTCATGGCCGAAGACGAGATCGACGGCGCCCTCGTCGGCGGAGCGAGCCTCAACGCCACCTCATTTGCCCAGGTCGCCCGGCTGATCGGGGCGACCGTATCCGCCTGATGTCGCTGGATCAACCTGCCCAATCCGGTTTTTCGCCCCTGATCGCGGTGGTTGGTCCAACCGCTACCGGAAAGACCGCGCTCGGTGTCGCCCTTGCCATGGCTCTGGACGGCGAAGTGGTCGGTGCAGATTCGCGCCAGGTCTATCGTGGCATGGCGATTGGGACGGCGCAGCCATCGGAAGCTGAACTCGCGCTCGTGCCGCACTACCTCGTTGGAACCGTTGCTCCGGACGAGGAGTTCGGTCTGGCCATCTACCTGGAGCAGGCACGGGCGGCGATCTACGCCATCCGTGCGAAAGGCAAGGTGCCGGTTCTTGTTGGCGGCACCGGCCAGTACGTCTGGGCTCTTCTGGAAGGCTGGACTGTCCCCCGCGTTCCTCCTGACATCGGTTTCCGTCGGCAGCTAGAAGAGTTCGCTGCCACGGAAGGCTCGGCCGCACTCCACGCCCGGCTGCAAAACACGGACCCGGCAGCCGCAGCAACAATTCATCCGCGAAATGTGCGGCGAGTCATACGCGCTCTGGAGGTCTTCCATCATACCGGTAGGCCGATTTCAGAGTTACAACGACGCGAAGTGCGAACGACAGCGCCGATCGTCGGACTCAATCTACCGCGTACCGAGCTTTACGAGCGCATCGATCGTCGAGTCGAGGCGATGTACGCCGGAGGATTAATGGATGAGATCGCACGGCTCGACGCAGCCGGTTTCGGATCGAACCTGCCGAGCATGGCCAGCATCGGTTATCCTGATGCTTGGGCCGTCCGTCGTGGCGAGATACCGGTCGAAGAGGCGATTCGCCGTACCCAACTTGCCACGCACCGGCTCGCGCGACAGCAGCAGACATGGTTCAGGGTGGATGATAGTCGGATTCATTGGTCTAACGAGTCGTCGGCGGATTCGGCGGCTGGTGTCGCAGCTCTCGTGCAACAGTTGACGTCCGCTTTGGCGGCTAATTGAGGACCACATGCGCTTCTCGAAGATGCACGGCTCTGGCAATGATTTCATCGTGATCGACGCGCGTGCCGTCGATGCCGACTGGGTGCGGCTGGCCGTCACAATGAGTGACCGCCACTTTGGCGTCGGCGGCGATGGCATCCTCCTCGCGTTGCCGTCGAGTAACGCCGACCTGCGAATGCGCATGTTCAATCCGGACGGTTCTGAAGCGGAGATGTGTGGCAACGGCATCCGCTGCCTCACAAAGTACGTCGTGGAGCGGCGCGTCGTGGCTCCGCGTGACGGTGCGATTACGGTCGAGACCCTGGCTGGCGTTCTCAACTGTGAGATACGCGGAGAAGGCGGTGCGGTGGACGCCGTTCGCGTGGGTATGGGGAAACCGCGCTTCGATCCCCGTGACATCCCAGTGTTTGCCGAGCAGGCTCCACCGATCCTCGGCTTCCCGGTAGAAGTTGGTGGGAAGACGATGGCGGTTACGTGCCTGTCGATGGGCAACCCGCACGCCGTCCATTTCACCGACGAGGCGGTGTCCACGTTCCCCCTACACGTGTTGGGCCCACTCGTGGAGCACCACGCCGCGTTTCCGCATCGCGTAAACTTTGAAGTCGTCAACGCGGTCGAGTACGGCACCGTCCGTGCACGCGTTTGGGAGCGGGGCGCTGGCGAGACGCTCGCATGCGGTACGGGCGCGTGCGCAATCGGTGTTGCCGCCCGATTGAACGGATATACCGGCGACTCGACCGACGTCTTGCTGCCCGGCGGCACACTGCGCATCGAATGGGACGGCACCGGTGAAGTCTATCTGACCGGTCCCGCCGTGGAAGTATTCGAGGGCGAATGGCTGCTTACGTGACGTCGGGTTAATGCAGGCCAGCAGCGCACGTCATCAGTGGCTGGCCAAATGCGTGATTTCCTGCTTAGGATTTCCATTCGGAGTTCCCGATGCATTTCGCCCTGCGGGTTCAGCAGCTACCACCGTACCTGTTCGCGGAGATCAGCCGGAAGATCGCGGCCAAGCGCGCACAGGGCGTCGAGGTTATCAGCTTCGGCATTGGTGATCCGGACCTGCCGACCCCGCCTCACGTCATCGACGCGCTCAAGCGGGCGGCGGAGGTGCCGGCAAATCACCGCTACCCTGAGAGCGACGGGTTGCCCGAACTGCGCGAGGCAATAAACGAATGGTACGGCCGGCGCTTTGGCGTCACGTTCAATCCTGCCAAGGAGATCCTGCCGCTGATTGGCTCCAAAGAAGGGATCGGCCACGTATCGCTCTGCTTCATCGACCCGGGTGATACTGCCCTGATCCCAGACCCCGGTTACCCGGTGTACGCCGCCGGCACACTGTTCGCCGGCGGGCAAGCATACGAATTACCACTGGAGGAAGAGTCTGGTTGGCTGCCCGATTTGGAGGCGATACCGGCCGACGTCGCGCATCGGGCGCGCGTGATTTGGATCAATTACCCGAACAACCCCACGGGCGCCATCGCGGACGTAGCGTTCTTCGAACGAGTGATCTCGTTCGCCCGCAAATATGATGTCATGGTCCTGCACGACCTGGCGTACAGCGACGTGACCTTCGACGGCTACCAGCCACCGTCATTCATGCAGGTACCCGGTGCAATAGACGTGGGGATCGAGTTCAACTCGCTGTCCAAGACCTACAACATGACGGGTTGGCGAATTGGGATGGCAGTGGGCAATCCCGAGATGATCGACGCGCTCGCGCGGGTCAAGTCTAACCTGGACTCCGGTATTCCCCAGGCGATTCAGCAGATGGGGATTGCGGCAATTCGCGGGCCGCAAGACGCGGTAGCCGAGCACAACGTGATTTATCAACGACGTCGCGACCGAGTAGTACAGGCGTTGCGCGACCTCGGCCTGCGATGCTCGGCTCCGAAGGCCAGCCTCTATATCTGGGCGAAAATCCCCGAGGGAGAAACGAGTATCGGCTTCGCCGGCCGCCTCCTCGACGACACCGGCGTCGTCGTGACGCCGGGAGTGGGCTACGGCTCACAGGGAGAGGGTTATGTGCGCCTCTCACTTACAACGCCGGACGAGGACGTCGACGAGGGACTTCGTCGGTTGGCGGCCTGGCGGAGCCAGGTGATCAGGGCATAGCGGTCAGGAGGATTAATGGCAGCACGAATGCACAAAACGACTCAAACGAGCCTTCATTCCACGGCAGCGGCTGTAGAACGCGCGTACCTGGTAGGCGTGGACGTCAAGGGTCGCGCCGGCTGGAACATCGAAGGTTCGCTGGACGAACTGGCGTTGCTGGCCGGCACCGCCGGAGCCAATGTAGTGGGCCGGACGAGCCAGCGGCTAGAGCACGCGCACCCCGCAACGTACGTTGGCAAGGGAAAGCTTTCCGAGATCCAGTCGGCCCGGCAAGCAGTCGACTACACACTGGTAATATTCGACGATGAGTTGTCACCGTCGCAGCAACGGAACCTCGAAGAGGCGCTGCAGGTCAAGGTTATTGACCGGACTGCGCTGATCCTCGACATTTTCGCCCGCCGGGCGCAAACGCGGGAGGGACGCCTTCAGGTTGAGCTTGCGCAATTGGAATACCTGCTGCCTCGGCTTGCAGGGCAGTGGTCCCACCTCGAGCGACTGGGCGGCGGCATCGGCACCAGGGGCCCGGGCGAAACCCAGCTCGAGACCGACCGACGCTTGATCCGCAATCGCATCACGAGGCTGCATTCGCAAATCGAGAGCGTGCGCACGCATCGATCGCTGTATCGCAAGCGCCGCGCCCGCAACGGCGTTCCGGTTGTTGCTTTGGTTGGGTACACGAATGCCGGCAAGAGTACGTTGATGAACGGGCTTTCGGGCTCAAACGTGCTGGCGGAGAATCGCCTGTTCGCTACGCTCGACCCGGTGACGCGGCGCTTTCGGCTCGGCGGCGGGTACGAGGCGTTGCTGACCGACACGGTCGGATTTATCCAGAAGCTGCCAACGACCCTGGTTGCGGCGTTTCGCGCAACGCTCGAAGAGCTTTCCGACGCAGATCTGCTACTGCACGTCGTCGACATAACCGACGAGAACGCCGCGGAACAAGCCGATACGGTGGAACAGACGCTTGCGGCGCTCGACGTGGCGGGCAAGCCACGGCTGACCGTGCTGAACAAAGTCGATCTTTTGACCTCGGAAGCCGGCGAACCGGTCGCTAGCCTCGAAGAAGTCCTGGAAATCGAGGACGGGGCCGAGGATCGCCTGGATGTCGTCCTGATATCAGCCGCGAAGCGTTGGGGACTCGAGGACCTTCGCACGAGCATTTCTGAAGTGCTGGCGGGCGAGTTGCAAACATCACCGGTGGGCGAAACGCTGGTCGTACCCCCAGAGCCACCCCTGGATCAGCAGACGGCACAGAAGCGAAGAGCGGCAGTTTAGGTCATGAACGAGTGTGGCGGCCCGGAATGGTTCACCGATTCGCAAACGGTCTGGCAGGGAGCTAGGAGCCTGTCCGGCTAACACTTGAACCAACTCGGTGGACCGGCCTACGCGT
>DAINSK010000040.1:9125-32326 GCA_036741355.1 Chloroflexota bacterium | reverse complement strand
GCGAGCGGCACGCGATGCTCGGGCGCCTGGTCAATCAGCCCTTCGACGTCGCCGCCGCGCATGAGCTCGGTCACGAGGAAGGGCTGGCCGTCGTGGTCACCGAGGTCGAAGACCGAGACGATGTGGGGGTGGGAACCGAGCCGGCCCATGGCCTGCGCTTCGCGCTGGATGCGCAGGCGGCCGGCGTCGTCGAGGCCCTCGGTCTTGATCAGGGCGAAGGCGACGTCACGGTCGAGCAACGTGTCGTGGGCGAGATAGACCTTCTTCTTGCCGCCCTCGCCGAGGAAGCGCTTGACCTGGTAGCGGCCGTTGGCGAAGGCGGTTGGTACTGCGGGCTGGGCGTCAGACGAAGCAGGAAGGTCGGCAGCGGCTGTCGCAACTCCGCTTGGCGGCTGTAGAGCATCGCTTCCCTCGCCGCGCTCGGCGGCCTCACGCAGCCCACGTTCGGCGGCGGCCAAGTACACGAGCGCATCGTCGTTTTCTGGGGCGATCGTCAAGGCACGGCGGCAGAGCGTCTGTGCCAGCGCCCAGTTGCCTTCGGCCGTCGCCTGGTCTGCATCGTCGAGTAAATGCTCGATACGCCGCTGCACCCGTTCGCTCGGCATCCTGGAGCTCCGCCAGCGTGTACCACGCCATCGCTGCAAGCTAAGCGCAGCGGCGCCCAGCCGTCAACCGAGGCCGCGCGAACACAGTTGCTCAGGCCGCAAGAGCCTCTCTTACCTCATGGAGCAGAGGTTGAAGCACGAGGTTTTGGAACACGCTCTATTTGTCTCTGGTTTAAGGAGCCGGTGTCAAAGCTGATGCAGCCGTGCTCCTCAAAGGTGGCCTCGGCGGTCATCGTGACCTGCGATTCGAACTGCGCCGACTCGCCGGCCACCGGCTTGATGACGTTGCGGACGCCAGCCGCGCTCACCGTGGTGGTGGTGGTCGAGCTGCGCGCACTGGTGGCCGCCTTCAAGAGGAGGGGCGATTCGCTGGCCGGGGCAGCGTTGCCGGTGAACTGCAGCTTTGATTGTGCTATCCGGCCCTGCAGGCCAAGTATGGACGAGTGAAGCAGCGAGCATGAAATGGGCTTCTTCGCCGGACGGGCGTTCCCGAGATGATATCAGCCCTGACACGTTGCGAGAACGGTTTGTGCGGAACGGCTAACGGCTCTTGGCCCCAAGCGGGGCTGCCGTGTACGGTTGGGTACAGCAGCCCCGATACCCGATCCCGACGACTGCCCACAGCGGACTGCCTACTGGCGGAGCACGAAGTGCTGATCGATCTGCACAATCACACATGGCCGCGCTCGCATGACAGCGTGCTGAACCCGGATGACCTGGTTGTACGCGCCAAGAAAGCCGGATTAGACGCCATCTGTTTCACCGAACACGACACGCTCTGGGATGCGAAGTCGGTAGCCGATATATGCGAACGACACAACTTCCTTGTGCTTGCCGGAGTGGAGATCGGCACCGACGACGGCCATATCCTCACGTTCGGAATCGACAAGTACGTGTTCGGCATGCATCGCAGCAACGAGCTCGCGGGCCATGTCGAAGCACACGACGGCGCTATGGTGGCGGCGCATCCTTACCGCCGGCAGATGCCCTGGTACATCCGCGACGAAGAGGAGTACCAGCGTTCCCTGCAGAAAGCGAGTGAAAACCCGGCGTATAGGTTTGTCTGCGGCATGGAAGAGCTGAACGGACGCGGCAGCGAGAAAGAGAATGCGTTTTCACGCCGCTTGTGCGACCTGATGGGCATGCCCGGCACGGCGGGGACCGACTCGCACTCGATCCAGGACGTCGGCAAATGTGCAACCTACTTTGAGCGCATAATAAACGACGAGCGCGACCTTATCCGCGAGCTGCTGGCGGGGCGCTTCTATGCGGTTGACCTGCGCAGCAATGCTATTCTGCGCTGAACGAATCCGGCGTCACTTGAGTTTCACAACTTAGTTTGACAATGCCTCAATCCGGCATTATGGTGAGGTCAACCCCAGCAGACAACGACAGATCTACACCCAGGAGGCGGCCGTGGCCGAGGAACCGCTGGTTACTCAGGAGATGAGGGACGCCATCGGCGTCGAATCACAGGCCTGGATCGTAGAGGTGGACAAGACGGCGGTGCGCATGTTCGCCCGGTCGGTAGGCCAGACCGATCCCGCTTTTTACGACGAGCAGGAGGCAAAGCGCAGGGGCTATCGCTCTCTGCCGGCGCCGCCCGCCTATCTTGGAACTCCCATATTCAACCCAACCGGTTCCGACGCAACGTTTGGAGCGCGGCGCGGGGGTCGTCGCAGCTTTAGCACACCGCTGAAACGCGTCCTAAACGGCGGCACCGAGGTCGAATACTTTGGCGACATCTGCGCCGGCGATGTGTTGACGGCCCGCTCAAAGATCGCCGACATCGCCGAACGTTCGGGCACCATCGGCAGAATGCTCATTACGACGACCGAAACGTCATACACCAACCAGGACGGCAAGCTCGTGGCCGTTATGCGCGGCACCGGCATACAGTACTAGTACGAGCAGCAACCGCAGGGTGTGAGGGAGCACGAGATCATGACGACCGCGACGGCAAACAAGGTCTACTTTGAAGATGTCCAAGAAGGTCAGGAGATTCCGAAGCTGGTGAAGAACCCCTCCACCCAGCAGCTTGTCCAGTGGGCTGCCGGTTCCGGCGACTTTTACCAGATCCACTACGATCCGGAATTCGCCAAATCGACCGGCTTGCAAGGCATCATCGTGCATGGCGCGCTGAAGCACGCGTTCCTCGGACAACTGCTCTGGGACTGGGTTACGCCAAGCGGCGGCAAAATCCAGAAGTACGGCGTCTCATACCGCGGCATGGACGTTCCCGCGCAGGAGATGACCTGCCGCGGCGTTATCACTGGCAAGCACCAGGATAATGGCGAGAACCTCGTGGACCTCGACATCTGGACCGAAAATCCGCAAGGCCAGAAAACCACTCCGGGCACCGCGACGGTCATATTGCCATCGCGCAAGTAGCCGGGTTGACCACGCACTCAATTGGCCGCCGGCTGGTGCCGGCGGCCTTTCTGTATCTAGCTTTATTCCCAGTACACCCGTAATCGTTAGCGCGTTCATCAGTTGGTATCTGGGTTACGACCCAACGTTGCGCACCGGCAGCCGAACGCCACCGAGAACGTCCTCCCGGCGGATCTCCATGGAAACGAATGAATGAAGCCCTCGCTTGATGATGCCGCACTGGGTGAACCCCGCCGCAAGGAAAGAACGCTGGGCGCGCACATTCCAGTCGAGCGTATTCAGATAGATCCGGTGCAGAGACGAACTGCTAAAAATGAACCGAACGAAGGCGCTAACGGCATCGCGACCGTAGCCCTGGCTCCAGTATTGGCGTTCACCAATCGTGATTCCCAGCTCAGCTTCGCCCCGCCGTTCGTCGATGTTGTAGTACATCACGTTGCCGATGTGTTGTCCGTCCAGGCTTTCGATGGCAAACACGCGGCGAAACGGGCTCGGAAAGCGAAGATCTTCCTCGTACGTAAGTAAGAAATCACTGAGGCTGGCTCGCAGCGGCGTCGCTGCATCATAGCGGGCAAGTTCAGGGTCGCAACGCCACTGGTAGTCGGCGTCGGCGTCTTCACGGCGCTTCCTTCGCAATCGTATGAGCCCGTTCCGAGCAACCTCATCTTCGATTTCGAGCGTCACGACTGGCCTCGCCCTCCGGCTGCCTCCGGTTTCCCGTCTGACATCCTACCATTCGCTTCAACGGCGATAAGGGGCGCAGCACGACGCAGGATCTCCGCCTCGTTGCCATATGTCAGCAATCGTTCAGCTTCGTCGAGCGGGAACCAGCGCACGACGTCGTACTCATTGTCGTGATTTGCGGTGTCTCCGCCCGTCGGCACCATCAAATAATGATGTACCCGCTTATGAAAGCGCACGCCCTGTTCCACCCGAGAGAACCAGTATTCGATCTCGCCGACCTTTCGCTCGATCTCTACCTCGAGGCCCGTTTCCTCGCTGACCTCGCGTATCGCCGTCTGCTCTAGTGTCTCATCGGGCTGCGGCGTGCCTTTCGGCAGACCCCAGATTCGTTCCAGCGAGCGGCCGCAAAGTACAACTTCAGGCCCGGATTCGCTTACTCGATAGACGATCCCCCCGGAGGAAACGATGTCTTCGATGCGAAGACGCTGCCCCGACCGTCTTACCACGCCGCCACACCGCCCGTTGGATTACTCGTAATCATCATCTTCATCGTCATCGCCAACCGGACGGATCTGCGGCGGCCCCGCCAACCCCTCGGCAGCGAGCGCCTCGGCGATGGCGGTGCGGATCGCATCCTGGATACGTGCATCGGCGTTCTGTAGATGCGACCGCAGCACCGCTACAGCGGCATCGCCGCCAATATCGCCGAGCGCCGCAATTGCAGCTTCCTGCACCTCGGCATCCTCGTCCTCGATCAGATCTACGAGGTGGGGTATTGCGTCTTCATCGCCGATCCGACCTGCCGCGCCCGCCGCCTCAAATCGGCGTTGAGGGTCGGAACTCTCCATTTCGGTGAATACGGTCGGCAGCCAATCCGGATTGGCGTTCCGCCCCATCGCGTGGATGGCGCTGACCTGGAACCGGGGCTCGTCGGCATCGAACGCACGCCAGATCATATCTTCGGCCCACGCCGCGCTTGATGCCCCGGCTGCTTCGACCGCACGGGCTCGAACTTCAAGACGTTGATTGGGATCGTCGATCGCGCCGCGCAGCGCGTCGATCACGCTGTCTGCGTCGCGGGCGCGCACCTCGCCGAACTCATTGAGTACCACGTACCGTCCCAGAGCAAGTGCGGCGGTAGCGCGCACGCCCTCGTCCGGGTCTCCCTGCAACATGCGGATCAGTGGCTCGTTCAGCCGTCGATCATCGACCTCCCACAATCCATCGATGGCCAGCCGCCGAACGTGCGGGTCTTCGTCGTCGAGGAGGATCGTGAACACGGCCTCGAAATCAAACGTGGCGTTGTCTTCGGCCAGATCGTTGAGGCTCTGGGCTACCCAGCGCCTGCGCTCCACGGAGACATCAAATACGACACGACGAAGCTCGGCACTCTCATCTTCATCGAGATTTGAGAGGCCCGTAAGCCCCGCGGTCCGGGACGGTTGTGTTGGATTCAGGATCGCCCGGAGCTTTGTGTCGTTCAGCATTACGGGTGACTGTTTGCCGCCCCCGGATCGGTACGCCTATTACCGCCATCCCCGAACTTTGGCTCTGTGCCCGCCCGCAATCGCTGAATATTGTCGCGGTGCAACAGCGCAATCATCGTGGCCGCTACCCCGCCAAATACCGCGTATGCGGCTGGTACCCGGCCTGCCAACGCCAGTGCAACGATGATGCCTGCCATGACGCCGCTGCCGACGATTGACGCCAGCGAGATATAGCCAAACGGCAGCGCGATCGCAAGGCCGATAGCGATCATCAGCGGTCCCAATAATGGCATCATCGCCGTGGTCGCTGAGAACGCCACCAATACACCTCTGCCGCCGCGGAAACCGACATAGATGGGCCAAATATGGCCTGCCATCGCCGCAATCCCGGCCACGGCCTGAATTGGTGCGCCGTCGAACAGGACCCGCGCAACGAGCACCGGAACGGCGCCCTTGACGACGTCGACGACAAGAACTGCCATAGCGGGAACCTTCCCGAGCGTCCGGACGCTGTTGGTAAAGCCGGTCTTGCCGCTCCCGTACTCACGGATGTCGATTCCGCGTGTAGCCTTTCCGACCCACAGACCCGACGGGATAGCGCCGCACAGGTATCCGAGCACCGCAATTAGCGAGACCTGCCAGATCATTCGGCGCCGCCTCTCTGCTTGAAAATGAGTCGGACCGGTGTACCAGGGAAGCCAAACGCGTCGCGCAAGGTGTTCTCAAGGTACCGCTCGTACGAGAAATGCACCAGCGCAGGGTCGTTGACAAAAATCACGAACGTCGGTGGACGGACTTCTGCCTGCGTCACATACAGGATATTAAGTCGCTTGCCACCGACGGAAGGCGGGCTGTGCTTTGTAATTGCACGCTTTAACAACGAATTCAGAGCTGCAGTCGGTACGCGCTGGTTGCGGGCATCGCCGGCGTCGATCGCGACGCGCAACATCTCCTCAATTCCGGTCTTCTTCATCGCCGAGACAAATGCAATAGGCGCCCAGGGCGCGAACTTGAGCCGGTGCCGGATCAAGCGCGTTAAGTCTGCTTTCCACTCGCCCTCGAGTTTGAGCAGGTCTATCTTATTCACGACAATCACCATCGACTTCACCGCCTCCTCGACGAAGTTGATGATGTGCGTGTCTTGAGCGGTGAGCAGCTCGTTGGCGTCCATGACAACAAAGGCGACGTCGGCGCGCTCGATCGCGGCCCGTGCCCGCATGACGCTGTGCTTCTCGACGCCCGGTTCGATGTGTCCGCGCCGGCGAATGCCTGCAGTATCGATCAGCACGAGATCCCGGCCGGCGTATGAGAACGTGGTATCGACCGCGTCACGCGTCGTACCCGGTACGTCGCTGACGATTACTCGCTGTTCGCCGAGTATGGCGTTGAGCAGGGCCGACTTGCCGACGTTTGGACGGCCGACGATTGAGATGCCGAGGGCCGGCGTCCCTGCCGGTAGCTGCGCTTCCGGCAGCAGCAGCTCGAGAGCGTCAAACAGATCGTTGATGCCGGAATCGTGGTAGGCGCTCACCGGAAGCGGATCGCCCAATCCCAGCTCGTAAAACTGGCCGATCTCTTGTCGACGTTGCAGGTTGTCCGCTTTGTTCGCGACCAGGACCACGGGCTTGTGGCTCCGGCGCAAAATGTCGGCGACCTCGTAATCTGCCGCCGTCAGACCATCCCGCGCATCTACCGCGAACAACACGGCATCCGCTTCCCGCAGCGCCTGCTCAATCTGTGATCGAATGAGCGCTGGATATAGCTCGCTACTGCCCTCTTCCAGGCCACCGGTGTCGACGACGCGGAACGGCCGTTTCGGCCAGGTAACGAGACCGTATATCCGGTCGCGGGTGGTGCCGGGCAGATCTTCTACCAGTGCGACCCTGCCGCCGACGAGACGGTTGAAAAGCGCGGACTTGCCGACGTTGGGCCGGCCGACAATGGCGACGACAGGCAACTCGACGTTGGCTGTTGGTGATACTAAGGAGACGATTTCGTTAGTCACCTATCCATCATAGCCGCCCGGATGCAGGGGGCGCGCGAACTACCGGAAGTGGGGCGTAATCGCTCTCGCTAGCGGGCAGGCGTAGATGGTGAGCCGCTACTAACGATCACCAAGTCAACTTTTGCGGGCGTGACTGAATCCTTGTCGATGCCTTGCGGCAACCCGATCTTCGGGTCGAGGCTGTACGTTCCTGGCGCAAGGCCGCTGACGTCAACCGTGGCGGTTACGTCCGCCGGTTTGAGGGCAAGAAGCTGAGGCTGGGGTCCGGCGAACGTGACGACTAATGCCGTCGTCGAGATCTGTGCAGTGACTCCGGCCGCGAGTCCTATGACGCGCGGCGCAACCAACATCTGCCCTTGTCCGCGACCCGGCGCGATGGTGATGGTGGCCGCGACGGTTCGCGAACTTACGACCGTCACGCCCGGAGGTGGCTTTAGCCCCACGACCCGTTTGACATCCTGAGTAGCGCCTTCAATTTCTACGTCGTCGGTCGGAATCGTCGTGACATTGTTTAGCGTGTCAAGGCTGCCGGCGATCGTCACGCTTGGCGGATCCGAGTGAGCCTCGACTTCCTGATAACCGACGGCCGGCTTACCGTGCGTTTGCACAGAAACAAACACTTCGCGATTGAAAACGGTGCGCTTGATCGCGACTTTGATCGACGCGGTTGACGGCTGAACAGTAACGCCGCTAATTGCGCGACCGTCGCTGCTGCGCGCGCTCAAGGGGAGTGCCACGGTGGTAGAAACTGATAGACCGGTCAGCTTGAGGTCGGCGTACACGGCGTCTACGGCATCCACGTTCTGCCTCAAGCCGCTAACGGTGGCCTCTGAAGGGTCGGCGACCGGTTGTGACTCGAGCTCGAAGCCAATTGGCGGCGCGTCGGTGGAATTGATTCTTACCGAGACCGACCGGCGCACTACCGGTTCGAGCGTCACTCGAACATCCGTCGGATCGAGTTGGGCGCGAACCCTGCCGCCTCCGCGCTGCTTGACTGACCCTTTCACCGGTGCCGTATAGACGACGGCGCCACCCCCTGGGACGTTCGAATCGGCGCCGGAGAGGTCGACGTTGATCTGAATGTCTTCGGTGCGAACGTCGTTCACTGCGGTTCGCGGGCCAATTAATGTGACTGTTATGTCATTTGGTGTTTCGCGGGTGACCAACATCCCCTTTGGTACGTTCACCGGATCGAAAGACGAAACCTGAAACGAGACATCTTTGCGGAGCGACGGGTTCTCCTGGTTCGTCACAAATGCCCACAGCACAATCGCCAATCCCAGCGACAACAGCATCAATGGGGAGTTGGAGCGCAGTGAGCGAACGCCCGTGCGGCCGCCCTCTGTCAGGAACCGCCGCGCCTCGCGCACACGCGCTATGTATCCATTCGATCTCTTCTGGTCCAACGCCGTCTAAACTCCGCCTGTGCCCGCAGAGATGTTGCGGTCTGTATCTGCGGCCGTCGAGGAGGTCTCGTCAGGCGACATTCGTTCCGTCTCGTAGGCCCGATCGTGCGACCGGATGAGGCGCAGGGGCTCGTCCACCGACTGGCCGATCAAGTTGCGCAACAGCGCCCGCAACCCGTCGGCATCAAGACCACCGATGAGCTGACCATCCACCACCAGTGAGATCGACCCGGATTCCTCGGAGACCACGACGACGATCGCGTCTGTTCGTTCACTCAATCCAAGTGCAGCCCGATGACGGGTTCCAAGATGGCCTGGCATCGGGCTCTCAGAGAGCGGCAACGTGCAGGCCGCAGCGATCAGCCGATTTTCTCGCACGATGACCGCGCCATCGTGGAGTGGTGAGTTCCGCCAGAAGAGGTTCTCCACAAGCGCCGCCGTCGGTATGCCCTCGATCAAGATACCGGTTCGGATGTAATCGTCCAGCCCGGTTTTGCGCTCGATGACGATCAGCGCTCCCAACCGCCGCATTGCAAGTTCCGCACTCGCCTGCACAAGGGCGCCGAGAACCACATCCGAGGCGCGCCGGCTGCGCCGAGACGCCACGCGCGTGCGCCCCAGGCGTTCCAGCGCCCGCCGGATCTCCGGCTGAAAGACGATCGGCACGGCCACCAGCAGCGCCGGTACCGAATTCCGCAGAAGCCAGTTGACGACTGTGAGGTTGAGCAGGCTGCCGGCGACAAGCCCAACCAGGATGACGAACGCCGCCCCTCGCACCAGCGACATCCCGGTTGAACCCTTCAGCCAGACCAAAACCGCGTAAATGATCGCCGCAATCAGGAGGATATCGATAGCGCTGACCGGATCAATACGCAGTAGCGTGTCAATGAAGGTCTTTACCGACTCGGGGGGCTGGGGCATGGGATCAGTCGCCTAAAATGAGCGCCATCGCGGCCTGTTCGGTATACATGCGGTTTTCGGCCTGCTGGAACACGCGCGAGTGCGATGACTCCATCACTTCGTCGGTTATCTCTTCACCGCGGTGGGCCGGGAGGTCGTGCATCACGATTACTTCCGCTGGCGCCCGACGAAGCAGCGCCATATCAACCTGGTAGGGCGCAAAGGCTTCGCGTCTCGATGCAGTCTCCTCTTCCTGCCCCATGCTCACCCAAACGTCCGTATAGATGACCTGAACGTCCGTTACGGCTTCCTCGGGCTCTCGAACGATCGTAATCGAACCACCCGACTTCTCAGCGTAACCGCGCGCGCGCGCGAGCGCCGTTTCGGGCACATCATAGCCCTCAGGAGAGGCCAGCGTAATGTCCATGCCCATCAGGGCGCACGACTGAACGAGCGACGCGGCAACGTTATTACCGTCCCCGATATACGCGATCCGAACACCGGCCAACCGGCCACAGTTCTCCTGGATGGTCAACAGGTCGGCCAACGCCTGGCATGGGTGCTCTGTATCTGAAAGAGCGTTAATGACCGGAACGCTGGCGTACGAGGCGAGTTCTTCGACCGTACTCTGCGTCATCGTCCGCGCTGCAATCAGGTCTACGTAGCCGCTGAGTACCCGCGCCACGTCCTTCACAGCCTCACGCACGCCAAGACCCACCTCCGGCGGCGACAGGTAGGTGAGGTGACCGCCAAGGCGATATACGCCAACGTCGAAGCTGACCCGTGTGCGAAGCGATGGCTTTTCGAAGAGGAGAGCGACGGACTTGCCGGCGAGGAGCGGCGGCGGCGGGGCAGCTTTGAAACGCGCCGAAGTATCGAGAATCAGCGACAGTTCCCGTGCGTCCAGGTCACCCACGGTCAAAAGGTGCCTGCCGCGCATTCCCTACTCCTGCGCTCGTGAGCGCGGCAAGTATAGCATAGGGGCTGCCGCCTGGGGTTTCGTTACGTTCTCGTTACTCCCCCGGCCGGCATCAGTTCTGACCAGCAGTGTCCGGTTGCATCCTGGTGATACGCACCTTGCGGATGCGCCTGCCCGTTACAGATAGAACTTTGAGGCTCAGACCGTTTATAGCCACAGTGTCGCCCGGCGACGGAATCTTGCCGAGTTGGTGAATGATGAAGCCGCCGACGGTGTCGAAATCGCCCTGATCCGGCTCGACGTCGAATAGTTCTTTCAAGATGTCCACGCGCTGTCGCGCGTCGACGACGGCGTCGTGCTCGCCGGTCAGCACAACGTTTGGCTCCGCGTGATCGTACTCATCTTCGATCTCACCGACGATCTCTTCGACCAGGTCTTCGATCGTCAACAATCCCGAAGTGCCGCCATATTCGTCCACCACGACCGCCATGTGTATGCGCCGATCGCGCAGCTCACTCAATAACTCGTCGACGCGCTTGGTTTCCGGCACGAACAGCGGCGGGCGAGCGATCGTCCGAATATCGACGTCCCCTGCGCCCTGCGCGAAGCGGGCAAGAACGTCCTTCGCGTAAACAACACCCACAATATTATCTATGTTGCCCTCGTACAGCGGAATGCGGCTGTAGCCGTGAACGGCAATTATGGCTGCAACATCCTGCATCGACTCGCCGGTCCCCACCGCGGTGATGTCGATTCGCGGAACCATGATCTCCCGCGCTGTCGTGTCCTCCAATTCAATTACGGCCCGAATCATCTGCCGCTCGTCGTCCTCGATGCGGCCCTGGCTCTCTTCAAGCTCAACCAGGCGAACGATCTCTTCATCCTGGTCGTCGTCGTCTGCATTCGGACGAAAGCGCGCGAAGCGCAATAACGCCTTGCCGGGCAAATCGATAAGCATCGCGGGGACAAAGAAAGCGCCGTGGATTGCCACGGTAATGAGGACGACTCTGTCATGCCACCGTTCGGGGTTGTGCGAGACGACGACCCGCGGTATGCCTTCGATCAATCCGGCCGCAAGCGTCACCAGCACAATCGTTACGATCGCAGGCCGCGCTGATACGCCGGTGCGCTGCATGACGATAACACAGGCGGTGATCCCGCCCGTGACGATGCTGACCGTCCGGGCGAATACCAGGCTGGATATGAAACTCTCGCGGTCGTGAAGGAATTGATGAAGATTTTCGGGACGCGCGGCCCCGCGGCCAACGGGCGGGCGATACGGTCTTCGGTTGAAGATTCCGGCCGCCGAGGAGACGGCGGTGAGGAAGAGCCCGAGAGCGCAGCCCAGCAAGAGCAAAACGCCCAACCAACTATCTACGTCCAAGCGGACGAACGGCTCCTTCCGCGGCCGGGTGAAAATGCCAACCGGTTGATGATTTCGATCATTATATCTCCATCTCAGTGACCCGATGGGCCCCATGGTATAATCGGGCCCAATCCCGGGCCTGGCGGCCCGGTCGACATCGCGCACGGAACTACTTAGGGAACGGCGGTCGAGGTCACTCGTGAACAGCGATCAGGTGCGGGAACGCTTCCTCACCTTCTTCATTGAACGCGGCCACAAACAGATACCGTCCGCGACGCTGGTGCCGTGGGGCGACCCCACGTTGCTTTTCACGAGCGCCGGCATGGTGCAGTTCAAGCCCTTCTTCACCGGCAAGGATTCGCCCCCTGCCTTGCGTATGACGTCGGTCCAGCGTTGCTTCCGCACAAGCGACATCGAAAGTGTGGGCGACGTCAGCCACCACACGTTCTTCGAGATGCTCGGCAACTTTTCCGTGGGAGATTACTTCAAGGACCAGGCGATCTCGTGGGCGTGGGAGTTCGTGACCAAAGAGCTCGGCATCCCAGCGGAGCGATTATGGAACACCGTCTATACGGACGACGATCAGGCGTTCGACCTTTGGGTAGGCCAGGGCCAGAAGCCGGAAAAGATCTTCCGTTACGGCGAGGCAGAGGGCAATTTCTGGACTTCGGGCGACCTTGGCCCTTGCGGACCATGTTCCGAGATCTTCTATGACTTCGGCGAAGCAATCGGCTGCGGACCCGATTGCGAGCCGGCCCACGAGAACTGCTACCGCTTTCTGGAAATCTGGAACCTGGTCTTCATGTCGATGTACCAGGACGAGAACGGTGAGCGCACGCCGTTGCCAAAAGCCAACATTGACACCGGCGCTGGCCTGGAGCGGATAACGCGAGTGCTGGAGGACAGCGCGTCAAGCTACGAGACTGACCTCTTCGACCCGATCCTCAGGGCGATCTCGGACGCGATCGGGGTGGAATACGGCAAGGACGAAGAGTCAAGGCGCATGATGCGGGTCATTGCCGATCACGCGCGTGCGGTCACCTTTCTCGTCGCCGATGGCGTATTGCCAACCAACGAGGGGCGCGGGTACGTCGTACGACGGCTCATTCGCCGCAGCGTCTACTACGGGCGCGTACTGGCAGCGGAAGGCCCGTTCCTGGCCAAGGTCGCGGACGCCGTCATCGATCGTATGAAACGGTATTACCCGTTCCTCGACGAACAGCGAACCAACGTTCACTCTGCACTCACCGGTGAGGAACGGCGGTTCGGAGACACGCTCGAAGCCGGTGTAACGAGGCTTGACGGGCTGATCGCGAGCCTTCGTGGTCAGGGCGACGCGCTTCCTGGCGACGAGATCTTCCGTCTCTACAGCACCTACGGCGTGCCATTGGAGGTAATTGAGGAGATCGCCGAACAGCACGGTTTGAACATCGATCGCGAAGGTTTCGAGAGCGAGTTGGAACGCGAGCGGGAGCGCGGTCGAGCCGGCGGCGAATTTCTGGCAGAAGCGACGAGCCAGGCCCGGCTCGAGCTCGCAGGAACGGGCCGCGGCGGCAGGTTCATCGGTTACGAGTCGCTGCAAGTCGATACGGCAATCACCGGGATCTTTGCCGGTTCAGAGGTTCTCGACCGTGCGAACGCTGGCCGGCAGATCCAGGTCGTGCTCGACGCAACACCGTTTTATCCCGAGGGCGGTGGACAGGTCGGCGATGCAGGCGAGATTCGCACCGAATCTGGTGTAGCCCGGGTGACGGACACGCAGCGTGATGAAGGTTTGATCCTGCACGAAGCTACCGTCGTAGATGGCACGATCGCCGTCCAGCAGCTGGTGGCGGCGACTGTTGACCCGATCCGCCGCCGGAACACGACGCGGAATCACACCGGCACACACCTCCTGCACGCGGCGCTCCGCGAGGTCTTGGGCCGGCATGTACGGCAGATGGGCTCGCTTGTCGCTCCGGATAGGCTGCGCTTTGATTACCAGCAACCCCAGGCGCCGACCAACCAACAGCGGCTCGAGGTCGAGCACCTGGTCAACGAGAAGATCCGCGACGACATACCCGTCGCGACAAAGGTCATGAACAAAGAGGCGGCGCTCGGCGAGGGCGTGCTGGCATTCTTCGGAGACAAATACGGTGATGAAGTACGTGTCGTGGAGATGGTGGACAGCGGACACCGCTTCAGTGCCGAGCTCTGCGGCGGCACGCACGTAGACGAGACCGGCGAAATCGGCCTGCTGTTGCTGGTAAACGACGCAAGTATTGGCGCGGGAGTGCGCCGTGTGGAGGCACTGACCGGCTCCTCGGCCGAGCGTTATGTCGAAGAGCAGCTAGCGAGGATCGATCGCCTCTCTCGGACGCTCGGCGTCCCTCCAACCGGGCTGGAGGCCCGCGTGGAGGGCCTCGTCGCCGAGCTCGAAGCGGTACGTCGCCAACAAGCACTAATGCAACGCGAAGCGGGACGGCAAAATGCCGACTCACTGGTGGCCTCAGCCGAACGCATCGGGGGCGCAGCGCTTATTGTCGCCCGCGTTGACGCTCCGAACGTAGAATCCCTGCGTCAGATCGGCGACGTTGTCCGGCAGAAGGTGGGCAGTTCCGTCGTCGTACTGACAGGAGCTTCGGGTAAGAAGCCGCCTGCTGTGGTTATGGTCTCTTCTGATTTGAGCCACAAGGTGAAGGCCGCGGATGTGCTAAACAAAGGATTGGTAGCGGCCGAGGCCAGGGGCGGCGGGCGACCTGAACTTGCCCAAGGCGGAATCAACAACCCGGCCGCGCTGGACCGGGCATTCGAGGATGCCAGGCGGTTAGTCAAGGAGTTGCTCTCTGACTGATGCTACGGGCGATAAAGAACAAATTGGGCCTTCACCACTAGGTGCGCGCCCGAAACCGCCACCTGCGAGTAAAACGCCGATAGCGGATAGTGCAGGCAATGGCGTTCGGTCGCCCGAAAATCGCACGCCTCCGAAGCAGGAGATGACTCACCCCGCGCCAGCGCAGCGGGCGGGGCGGCAATCCGCCGCACCTCCGCCGCCTCCCGCAACCGAGGGCGAGACCCCGGCGACAGTGAACCAACCCATGTTCGAGGTGTCATCGGAGCCAAATGGCACCGGTTCCAACGGCGCGGATCCAACTCCGATGGCTCTCCGCGACGACATCATGCCGGCGATGGAATTACCGCGCGTACCGCGGCCGCTGCCCCGCACACCGCCTCGTGAATCGATGCCGGTTGAAATGCCCGACTGGGTTGATTCGCGGGCGCACAAACGAGACTGGCGACAGCTTTTCCGACGGTCGCGAAGCGGTTCGAAGACAAACTACGAAGGTGACGGCGTAGAGAACGTTCCTGGAACCACGCTCGCGGCGTATACACCAAATTTACAACCGATCGAGCAGACGCCGCCGCCGAAGACCCGCAAATCGATGAAACCGCTGCCATGGGGCCGTGACTTTGCCGCCGCAACCATTCATCGAGACGATACCCTGACCGCCATCTTCGGCAAGCTTGACGCGGCTGATAGCCCGTGCGTTGCACTGGTCCTGCCGCGCGGCAATCAGGAACTGTCCAAACCGCTTGGCATGAGGCGGCTGCGACGCCATGTCGACGTTTCTGGCAAGGACGTGATACTGGTCACCCATGCCGGAGCACTGCGTGCTCGCGCCCGAGAAGTCGGTCTCGCCGTGGTGGGCAGCACCAAGGCTGTAGACTTCGAACGCTATGGCCGCAACGGCGTAAAAGTCGGCGGCGTGGTGGTACCGCTCCCCGGCCTCGGCATGTTTATTCGGTTTTGCGGTCTGGCTGCGGGCACCGTCGCGTTGGCGGCCGTCGTACTACTGTACTTGCCTACCGCGACCGTGCAGGTCTACCCGCAACTGACATTGCTCTCATCCACATCCGACATTTTGCTCTCAACCGACGCGACCGTGGTCAACGCCGCGGGCGGTGAAGTGCCCGCTCACCGGCGCAACACGACGATCACGCGAACCGTACCATTTCCGGTGCACGGCCAGGCCACGGTTAAAGGCCCGGACGGCAGCGATCAGAATGTTCCCGCTGCGACCGATGATGACCTTAAACAAGGGGCTCAATTCGCCCAGCAGGTATTGATGGATCAGGGTCGAACTGCGCTCGCCGCGCGCTATACCGGAGAGACTCTATTCCCACAGACCGCGTCCGTTAGCGCCCTGGACATCAAGCCAAACGTCAAGGCAAACGAACCAGCCGACCTGCTGGAGATCACGGCGACCGGGCAGGTCGTGATGCTCAGCGCGGACAACGAGTCGCTGCAGGCGATCCTGAAACGAGCGCTCCAGGGCAAAGTAGATGGCAGCCAGATGTTCGTGCCGGAGACATTTACCGCGACTCCGCTGGCTGCGGGCAACTTCGATAAGGCCAATAATCGATTGCAGACACGTGTCAAGCTCTCAGAAGGTGTAACGCGGGCATTTAGCCTCAAGCGCTTACAGCAGGCCGTATCGGGCAAAGGCATTCGCGACGCCCAACAGGCGGTGGTGGAGCGCGTGGACCAGGTCCAGCCGGCAACGATCAAGCTCAATCCGGGCTGGGCGCCATGGCTGCCTCGGTTTACCAGCCGCATCACGGTCAAGGTTAGCCAGGTGACCGTGAACGCGTCTGGTGATTCGGCCGGAGCGTCCGCCGGCGCGACGCCGACACCGGCTGCACGGTAAAGCCACGTATATTCGAGTTGTCCGGGAGTCAAAGCGATGACCCGCCTCCTCGGTGTCGATGCCGGTGACGAGCGGATCGGACTCGCCGTCGGCGACGACGAAGGACGCATGGCAGTGCCCTTCGCTATCATTACTCGGAAGGGGCGCGGAGCAGATTGGGCTGCGCGCGCCGTCGCCGTTCGGGCCCGCGAGTGCGGCGCGGAGGCCGTTATCGTCGGCCTGCCGTTGAACATGGATGGTACCTTCGGCCCCCAGGCAGTAAAGGCAAGGTCACTCGGTCGCAAGATCGCCCTGGCGGCGGGGCTGCGGCTCGAATGGTGGGACGAACGCATGAGCAGTTTCATTTCGGAGCAGAAACAGAATGAACTGACCAAACGTGGCGGACGGCGCCGCCCAGTCGACGATCTGGCCGCGGCAGTGATCTTGCAGTCCTACATGGATTCGCAATCCCACGTAGATTCGGAAAAGCCCAATTGAGCCGTCGCGTCCTGCCATACATCGGGTTGGCTATCGCGCTCGCCTTTGTGTTCATCGGCTACCAGGCAAGCCGTAACGTCGCCGGATGGGCGTTGCCGTCAGCGCAGAAGCTTCCGATCGATCCAACGTCGGACAGTTCCCGCACCACGAGCCTGGCGATAAACAAGGGAGAGAATGCCCGTTCAATCGGCGCAAAGCTGCAAACTGCCGGCGTGATTCGAAGCGCCAGTTGGTTTCGCATGTTGGCCGAGATCGAAGGGGTCGAAAATGACCTGGCGGCGGGCAACTATACCTTCCAACTGGACTCTGACACGCAGGCTGTTTTGGACCGCGTCAAGGTCGGCATCCTCGAGCCACAGATCCTGGTGACCATTCCGGAAGGTCTACGCATCGAACAAGTCGCCGACCTTCTGGAGAAGAAGGGCGTGTTCCAAGGACAGGCGCTTTTAGACCAGATGAAGGGGGGTCAGTTCAATGGCGACCTGCTCACCGACCGACCTCCGGGCTCGAGCCTCGAAGGGTACGTTTTTCCCGACACGTACTATTTTCCGAAGAAGTCGACCGCCGACGGCGTTGTCAACGAGATGTTGCACGCGCTCGATGACCGCTTCGACCCGGAGTTGCGCGGTGCGATACAGGCGCAGGGACTAACCGATTTCCAGACATTGACGCTGGCGTCGATTGTAGAGCGCGAAGCCCAGGTTGCTTCGGAGCGGCCCATCATCGCCTCTGTGTTCCTCAACCGCATGAAGCAGGGCATCCCGTTGCAAGCCGATCCCACGATTCAATATGCAGTGGCGCAAGACCCGGCGAGCGTCGCGGCGAATGGATGGTGGAAGCGCGACCTGACCGTGGACGACCTCAAGATCGACTCTCCGTACAACACCTACACGAACAAGGGTCTGCCGCCGGGCCCGATCTGTAACCCCGGTCGCGACGCGATCGCCGCAGTCGCTCATCCAGCGCAGACGAACTTCTTGTACTTCGTGGCCAAGGGTGACGGCAGTCACGCGTTTGCCGCCACCTTGGAGGAACACAACGCCAATATCCAGAAGTATCAAAAGGGACGATGACAGCAGGGCCGCGACTCGCGGGGCTGATCGGCCATCCGGTTGCCCACTCGATCTCACCCGCATTCCAGCAAGCTGCTTTTGATGCGCTGGGCATACACGCGACCTATGAGCGCTGGGATACGCCACCAGACCGGTTGGCCACGCGCGTTCGAGCCTTGCGGGGCGCTCGCTACTTCGGTGCGAACGTAACGGTTCCTCATAAGGAAGCCGTGCTCCCGTTGCTGGACGATCTGGATCCGATGGCGCGGCGCGCGGGCGCGGTCAACACGATTGTCAACACGAACGGCCGCATCTCAGGTTCGAACACGGACATCGTGGGGTTTCGGAGGGCGTTGCGCGAAGCCGGCGGTTTTGACGCCGCTGGCAAACGCGCCCTGGTGCTCGGCGCGGGTGGGGCGGCGCGGGCGGTGATTCTGGCGTTAGAACAGGAAGGCGCAGTTTCCGTGGCCGTTGCGAATCGCCACCTAGCGCGGGCGGAACGGTTGGTAAGCGACCTTCGGTCGAATGCAGGTCCAGGGCTAATTGCTATTCCCTGGGAGCAGGCGACGTCGGCGCTGACGGTGGCGAGCGTGGACCTTCTGATAAACTGTACGACGCTCGGGTTGGCGGGTTCGGCGTTGGCTCGCGAATCGCCGATCCCCTGTGAGGCGCTGCATTCGGACCTGTACGTGTGCGACATCGTCGCAAATCCACTGGTGACGCCACTGCTTCACGACGCCAGCGTGGCAGGCGCTGGTTGCGTCGGCGGTTTGCCGATGCTGGTGTACGGTGGAGCGGCCTCGTTCGAACAGTGGACCGGAGAGACGGCGCCGGTGGATACGATGCTACACGCTGCGAGCATGGCGATGCGCTAACGTTCGGGTGCAGGAAAGTAGGACACGGATTTGGGCTGGGGTATCCTTGGCGTCTCGTTATTGGGGCTCTTCCTTGGGTTTGTGATTGTCCAGGAGATGTTCGTGCAGCGACACTGGCGCGGCCTGGTTAATCGTGGAGACCGCTGGGCGATTCGCGAACTGGTCGAACAGGAGATCGAGCGCTGGCGGGAGATGCGTACGCCGAAGGGCACGAGCGCGTCAATCTGGCACGGCATTCAAACGACCGAAGTTGCAAGCGTTGGACGCGACTTCATCAACCTGATTTCGAGTGCGGAGGGCGAATACCGGGTCGTTGAGGGACGGCGGGCCGAAGTAAGCTCTCCGCTGGACGAAGGAATGAAACTGGCCGCGGCATTGCTGGAACGCCTATTCTACGACGTGCCCAATGTGAGCCTATCTGTGGTTCGCGTCGACGTCTATACGACCTTTCGCGGGGAGGATGGGGCGCCCGATCAGCAGTGCATCCTTAGCACCGTTGGCGAGCGCTCCGTTGCAGACCGACTTCCCTGGGATGAGCTACGGCCTAATGAGATTATCAGTAGATTCGAAAGCCGCTTTCGTCTCAGCGAGAACGGCGCTCTTACCCCCATAGACCCGGGGCCGGTCCTCGATGAAGAAGATGACGAGGACGACGCGGGAAACGAGATCCCGCAACGCTTATCGACAGCGACAGAATCCGAAGTAACCAGCAAAGACTCGACGCCGACCGCGTAACCGCAGGATCGACGGCGCCAGGACCGAAACGGTGAACAATCGCCACGCGCCGCGGCGGATCGCCCTCGTCGGCCTGCCCGGTTCGGGCAAGACCTCGGTGGCACGCGTCCTCGCCCGCCGGCTCGGCCGTCCCTGGCGGTACGTGGACACCGACGAATTAGTCGTCGCGCTCGACGGACGTTCCGTTCCGCAGATATTCCGCGATAGTGGCGAGGAGGCGTTTCGAAACGTCGAACGCAAGGCGATCGCGCAGCAAGAGCGCAGCGAGTACACAGTGATCGCCACTGGCGGCGGCGCAGTATTGGATCCGATCAACCGGAGGCGTCTCTGGCAAAGTGCGCTCGTGGTGCATCTAAAGGCTCGTCCTGAAACGCTGGCGAGCCGCGTCATGGGCTCTGGGTCCAATGCCGGCAGCAGACCGCTGCTCGGCGGAAACGACCAGTTCGCCCGATTGCTGGAGCTAGATGAACAGCGTGGTCCGCTGTATAACCTCGCCGACTGGACGATCCAGACCGACGCCCTTTACCCCGACCAGGTAGCTGAAGAGATCCTTCACGTCCATCAGCGATTGGGTGAACAATTGGCGGCACGGCAGGGACGCGAGCGTGCGTGGATCGAGACTGACACCGACGGTGGTGGTTCCGCGGCAGCCCAGGTTTCCACTCCCTCGGGCTCATACTCCATTTACACCGGACCGGGCGAGCTTTCACGGTTGGGCGAACGCATGCGCGCCGTCGGACTCAAAGGCAGGGCCACGGTCGTCGCCGACGCGTCCATCGCGCCACTCTACGGCGAACTGGTACTTTCAGCGCTGCGAACTGAGGGGTTCGATGCCGAATTGGTGACCATTGCTGGTGGCGAGCAAAACAAGCACCTGGGCGAGGTCGCGCGCGTTTACGATCGCCTGATCGACCGGCGTAGCGAGCGCGGCGACACCGTCGTCGCGTTAGGCGGCGGCGTGGTTACTGACCTGGCCGGCTTCGTCGCTGCGACGTATCTGCGCGGTGTGCCGCTTGTCCACGTTCCCACCAGCCTGCTCGGCATGGTCGACGCCTCGATCGGTGGCAAAGTGGGGGTCGATCATGCTCTCGGCAAGAACCTGATCGGCGCGTTTTACCAGCCACGCCTGGTGGTGGCTGATGTCGACGTCCTATCCACGCTTCCACAGCGCGAGCTGACCGCTGGCTGGGCGGAAGTCGTCAAGCACGCCCTGATCATGGACGCGGATCTCCTGCAAACCATGGAACAAGAAGCGGCACGTATCCTCGCGCTCGACGCCGAAACCGTGACGCCGGTCCTGCGACGCAGCGCTCAACTGAAAGCCGGCGTCGTAAGCGCGGACGAACGCGAAGGCGGCCCGCGGATCGCGCTCAACTACGGTCACACCATCGGCCATGCGATCGAGGCCGCAACCGGTTACATCGCAGTTCTCCATGGAGAGGGGGTCGCGGTCGGCATGCAGGGCGCGGCGACCATCGCCGTGCGAATGGGGCTGCTGAGCCAGGAAACTGCGGATCATCAGCAACGTGTGCTCGAACAATTTGGCTTGCCGCTGCGCTCGCCGGGAGTCGACCTGGACAGGGTGCTTAGCGCGATGACGCTCGACAAAAAAGTCTCCGCCCGGAAGCAGCGCTGGGTGCTGCTCGTGGAAATCGGCCGTACGGTCCTACGAGACGACGTCCCGGCTGATCTGGTGCGTGAGGTCGTCACCGAGTTGATCCGCGAATGATCCAGTTCACGCTTGAAGTGGGCGGCACCGGTCCCCGCGCCGGCTTGCTCTCCACCCCGCATGGCGATGTCCCGACACCCGTGTTCATGCCGGTTGGCACCCAGGCGACGGTAAAGACGTTGACGCCGGACGAGCTTCGCGCTCTCGGGGTCCGCATCATTCTCAGTAACTCTTACCACTTGTATCTCCGACCCGGAACTGAGCGGATCGCGGAGGCAGGCAGCCTGCACCGGTTCATGGGTTGGGACGGTCCTATCCTCACCGACAGCGGGGGCTTTCAAGTCTTCAGCCTTGGCGGTCTGCGGCAGGTCGATGACGGCGGTGCTACCTTTCGCTCGCACCTCGACGGCTCGGAACACCGGTTGACGCCCGAAAGCGTGATGCGAGTCGAAGAGCAGATCGGCGGCGACATCATCATGACGTTCGACGAGTGCCCGCCGGCGGATGCCGGCCGCCAGATCGCCGAAACCGCCACGGATCGGACGCACCGCTGGGCCGTCCGTTGCCACGAATCCCACACCCCTGGCTCGGCGCTCTTCGGCATCTGCCAGGGCGGCATGTTCGCAGACCTGCGCAGGTCGTCGGCGGAGTTCATCGGCTCGCTTGGCTTTGCCGGTTGCGCCATCGGTGGCCTGAGCGTCGGCGAATCGAAGGCGCTGACCTGGCCATTGCTGGAAGCAAGCGTGGCCGGCCTGCCGGCCGACAAACCGCGCTACTTGATGGGCGTCGGCTCACCCGAAGATCTGGTTGCAGGCGTTCGCCGCGGCGTCGATATGTTCGACTGCGTGCTGCCGACCCGACTGGCGCGGAACGGCGCGCTGTTCACTCCAGACGGCAGAATCAACATCGCCAACGCGCGCTTCGCGATTGCCGACGAGCCGCTGCAACCAGGCTGCGACTGCTACACCTGCGGCCATTTCAGCGCGGCCTACCTGCACCACCTCTTCCGGTGCGAGGAGTTGCTGGCCTTCCGCCTGGCGTCGATCCACAACCTGCGGTTCGTCATCCGGCTGATGGAAAACTTGCGCGCTGCAATAGTCGGTGGAAACTTCGAGTCCCAGGCCACGGATTTCCTGCTGCGCTACCGTCCCGTGGAGGAGTCCGTTCGCGATGACCAACGGCGACGATGGACGGCCTCGAAGGCGCGGCGGAACGGCCGGGCCCCGCAATGAACGGTCAGAATCAAGGATCGTGATTGCTTGCGCTGGATCGCCAGCTTTGGTCGCCGCATATAATGTCAGTTGAATCGGCGCCGCCCAAAACTAGAAGAGCAAAAGAGAACTTCGATGTCCAACACGCCGACGCCTCCTGGATCTGGCCCGCCCGGACACAACAAACCCGGCGTACACTTCCACCCTAGATCGCCAGAGGCGAGCGTCGAGAATTTGCTAAAGCTGGCAGGCACAATTCGGTTGTCCGGCCCCGCGCCGTCTAAGCAATTCATCGGTAACGACGAAGACGAGCGCCAAGACCCGCATGCCGGCGAGTGAACATCGCTTCTCTGAAGACCCGCCCTCAGATCGATACATCGATACGGATCTCATCGTCTCATTCTTAGTCGAGACAGAACCCGACCACCAACGTTGCAAGGCCTTTCTGGCCAATCTGGAAACCTACGACCGTACTACCGTTTACCTGTCCGGCCTATCATGGGTGGAGTTTATCCACGTCGTCTCGCGAGAGAGGTTTCGTCGGAACCTTTCGGATGATCTCCAGCGCCAGTTACGAGTTCGTCGCTGGAACGAGCCGCTGGTTCGCCAGGCATACATCCGCTCGTTCGTCAGGAGGCTCGAGGCGATATTGACACAGTTTACGTGGATCGAAATCGACCTCACGCCGGAGATCCGCCGCCGCGCGATCGACTACATCGCGCAGTACAATC
>DAINSK010000040.1:0-9025 GCA_036741355.1 Chloroflexota bacterium | reverse complement strand
GACCTCACGCCGGAGATCCGCCGCCGCGCGATCGACTACATCGCGCAGTACAATCTCAGTGGTCAAGACGCGATTCACCTGGCAAGCGCTTTGAATGCCGGCGTCACAGATCTCGCTTCTTTCGACGGAGGATTTCGGCGCGTCGAAGGAGTTCACCTATGGAACGATCTCATTCACGCAAAATGACATCGAGCCCGTCTCGAACTGTGAGCGGCATTCTGCCATCGCTGACTTCCGTGGCTAAACCGCCCGATCGTGCTGATGTCCGAGAACCGCAGTCGCTGCACGCGATCGTGCACGGACGCGTGCAGGGCGTCGGTTACCGCGACTTCGTGGAGCGACACGCACGCGCGCTGGGCCTGACCGGTTGGGTACGAAACCTCTCTGACGGGCGCTCAGTACAGGTTTCGGCCAGTGGTCCCCGGCAGGTACTGGAAACGCTTGTAGACTGGCTTCGCGAGGGACCGCGCTTCGCGCATGTGTATGACGTGGAAGTAGAATGGTCCACGTCTCCAGACCAAGCCCGGGGGTTCGAAGTTCGCTACTAACCGGCGCAGGAGAGAGCAATGGCCTCCCGCTGGTGGCGGAGCAAAAGATCTCCCACATGGCGCCGTCAGCGGCGGCTAAAGATCCCTGCCCGCCGAGCCCTTGCAATAGCGCTGGTTGCGGTTGGCGCTTTCGCGACGGTCGCTCTGTATAGCTTCGTCGGCCGTCCCTCCCGAGATAGAACTGAGGTCCTCGTTCGGTCTGTTGACTCGGAACAGCCTTCCCAATCCGCAAGTATCGTACCGAGTTCGTCGACGGCGCTGACCGGCTCGTCTGCAAGCGGAACGAAGAACCCCGCCGAGGCAATCCGCCCGTCCACGATTAATTTGCTTCGTCCAGGTGCAGAGATCGTTTCGCGCACCGACCTTTCGCTGGACGGTTCGACAACGGGACAGATAGCTGTTAGCAGCCGCTACACCGTCACACCTGATTGTCAGCCCGTCTTTGCCGACGTCTTCTCGTTTGTAGCCGGATCCTGGTCGCGCGTCTTCGCTGCCTCAGATCCCAACAATCAGTACGGCGCAGCGCTGACCGATCCCGTTCAGGCGGCCTCTGGTTGTTTCCCGAAACTCCGGCTCTTCTCTGCCGAGCCTGCTGGCGTTTCGGGGAAAGCCCTGCTGCTGCTCGGCGTCACCTACGCGGACACGAGCACCAGGATGGTGGTAGTCGGTTGGGATAGCACGAGCAACGCTGCCGCCATCCGCTTCGACTGGCGCACCGGGCCGAACGGCAGCATTCTGCGCAACAGCAATCAGATACAAATCTCAGAGGACGTCGGCGTCCCGTCTGCGCTGGCGGGCGCGCCGGTGACGATCGGGCGTTTCACGCAGACGGTCAGCCTCGAAGACGCTGAGGCGCGCGTGACCAGCCGGCGACTGTCGCCGACGTGCGACCGCGGAACCATCGGCGCCGGCACGACGCGAGGGATACCCACGGACGGCACCGACCCGCTGCTCATCATTCGCTGCTCTTCCGGTTCAACCGGGGCCGGCGTGCCTGCGAAATCATTGTTGAACCCAACCGGCATATCGTGGGCGGACCTTCGCGACGGCGACGCGGTGCAGGTAGAGTTCGATCCGTCTTCGTTGGAGCCTGGCACCATCGCGACAGCATTCCCGGTCGTCGCGACTCTCACCGACACCGCGGCACTGGCACGCCGCCAAGCGAAAGACCAACCAACCCGACAACCCGCCCCAGCACCGGCTCAGCCGAGAAATCCACAACCGGCTGCCGTGGGAGGTTCTAATCCCCCCGCGCAAGCGCCCGCGAGACAACCGACTCAGCGTAGCTCGGGGCCGCCTGCTCCGCCCGTAGTCAACGTCACCGCGCCACCGCCTCCCCAATCACCCCCGTTTGCCGGGCCACCACCCGCGGCGCCACGGTGAACGCCTGTTGGCCCGGGTCTCCTTCCGCAATCCGCGATGAGGCGCGGTGTCGAAGCAGCGTTCAGGCATCCATCTCCCAGTCGAGCATCATCACGGTTACCTGCTCGCCCGGCTTCACGTCGGGGCTGCCTTCCGGGACGATCGCCAGCCCGTTCGCCCTCGCCATCGCCGTCAAAACACCCGAGCTTTGTGAGCCCGCGAGCGACGCAACCCAGCAGCCTTCCTCGCGTGAGACGACACACCGAGCGTAGAAGCGGCGGTCGTCCGACATGCGCAGCGGGTCGCGCACCGTCGCGATGATGGTCGGCCGAGAGGTAATCGATCTTCCCAGCATTTTGAACAACGCCGGACGACCGAAAAGCTCGAAGACCAACATGGAGCTGACCGGGTTCCCGGGCAGGCCGATATGAGGCACCTGGCGCCCGCGGTGGGGGAAGGCGCCGAATGCCAGCGGCTTTCCCGGGCGCATATTCACCAGATGGAAGTCGATGTTCCCTTCGCGGCGAAGCACCTCTTTGACGACGTCAAAGTCGCCGCGCGAGACACCGGCCGAAGTAATGAGGAGATCCGCGTCGAGTCCGGAACGGACCTTTGATGTGATGTCCTCGATGGTGTCGCGGGCGACGCCGAGCAGGCGCGGCACGCCGCCGAAGCGTTTAACCTGGGAGGCGATGCTGTAAGCGTTGCTATCGTAAATGGTTCCGGGTCGGCGGGGTTCACCCGGCTCCAGGATCTCATCGCCCGTCGAGAGGATGGCCACCACCGGCCGTCGAATGACCGTCACGCGTGCCCGACCAAGTGAGGCAAGCACTCCAATGTGAGCAGGCCGTAGCAGCGTTCCGCGGGTCAACACCGTCTCGCCTTCGCGTACGTCTTCGCCGCTGTAACGGATGTTGTTTCCCGGCCGGGCCGCTTTGAAGACCGCAACCGACCCGTCGAGGTGACCCGTCTTTTGGGGTGCGATCATGCCGCTCTCGTCCGTTTCCTCAAACGGAACGATCGAATCGGCGCCGGCGGGAATCGGCGCTCCGGTCATGATCCGGACGGCAGTGGCCGGCTCAACAAGTCCGTCATAGACGTAGCCGGCCGCCAATTCGCCAACGACCTTTAGCCTAACCGGCGATTGATGGCTTGCGCCTTCGGTGTCGGCCCCGATGACGGCGTAACCGTCCATCGCCGTGTTATCGAGCGGCGGGATATTGAACGACGCGACGATGTCTTCAGCCAGAACCTGGCCGAGCGCGTCCAGGACGGGCTTCTCTTCCGGCTCGAGCTGTTTGCAGTAGGAAAGAACGCGTTCAAGGGCGTCTTCGACGCTGATCATTGCCACAACCCGCTTATCCGAGACGGACCGCAAGGCAAGTGGTGGTCCGCTTGACGCCGGGGACGCCCTGAATGCCTTCGGTGATGCAGTTACCGAGCTTGTCCAGGTCAGGAGCTTCCAATTGGACGATCACGTCAAACGGTCCAGTTACCGTGTCGACCGCGACGAGCGTAGCGTCCTTGTGCTGTAGGCGCTGCATCTGCTCGCCAACCGATCGGGCGCTACCAACTTCGGTCTCGATGAGGACGTAGCCCCGAATCGCCATCGGTCACCTCGTTCACATACTTTGTAAAACGGCGGGATTGGTTCTCGGCGATCATAGCGCTACGCCGGTGAGCGTCAAGCGGAACTTTCGTGCCTCACCGGATCGCGCAACATAGTCCAGGCACCGCTAATGGCAAGCCCCAGTACCAAAAGTAACAACAACGGCAGAAACGCCGCGACAACCGGTGCCGCATATCCGCGGAACGAGTCCGACCATACCCAGTCCCAGTGACTCCGATACTGCTCAATGAGGTCGAAGAAAGTCGCTCCAAAACTGGCGGCAACCGCCAGAGCCGTCCACCAAAACGACGGCAGCAACGCGGAGAGGGAGAGAAACCAGATGAAGTACCAGGGACGGAACCACCATGTATCGAGTACCAGGTATCCGATGAAGGCGAGGCTGGACACCGCAATGAGCGTTCGAAATGACGGGCGAAAATAGAGGCCGGCGAGCATTCCCGCGTACGTTAGGAAGAACAACAGAAAACCGATCTGGCGAACCAGGTGATCCGCATCCTCGGGTGCGCGCGCCGGTTGAAGCTCGAGCGACACAAGCTGAGGCACAGACGTGATGGTCATGTTCGCGTTTTGAACGAAGGTCTTGAACGTGTCAAAGCCTCGCCAGAACGGCACAAACACCAGCAGGGTAACTGCAGCCGCGATCCCCGCTCCCTGGATAAGCTCACGCCGGTTTTCTCTGCCAGCCGTCATCCATGCGTACAGCAACACCGGCGGCACGATCAGCGCCGTTGAGTACTTGATGCACACCGAAAGGGCGAGCAGCGGCAGTGCTAACAGCCAGTTGCCGCGAGAAACGAAGTAGAACGCCGATAGTGCGAACGCCATCATCACCACGTCGTTGTGACCGTTACCAATCGTGCGAAAAACGACAAACGGATTCCACGCGAACACCATTGTTGCCAGCAGCTCTCGCCCAGGCCAGGTTCGGCGCACCGTGAGGAACACCAGGGCACCAGCGGCGAGATAAAACGCCATGGACAGCAGCTTCAAACCGTAAATAGACGCTGCCCAGTGGTCGCCGGTGAACATCACGGGGATGATCGACAACAACTGCCAGAAAGGACCGTATGGAGAAGGCTGCTGGGCCCAGCTGATGCCAATGACGAACGGGTGATTTTGCGGCGGCACCTGCATCGGGTTCTGGTGGTAGACCCACAATGTGCGTGCGTCGGCCAGGTAGTGAAACAGGTCGGCGGCGGTGATCGGGTATAACCGTATGAGCGTCAGCCCGAACAGGACGGCAAAGCCGAACACGATCGCGACCGCGGCGCGGCTGCGTAGGTTGCGCGCCAACCATAACGCCGGGACGAATGCGGCGAACGGCACCGCCAGGACGATCGCCAGCCACCGAAAATCACGATCCCAGGAGCCGGACATCATCTGCGGGAAGCCGAGAGACACGCCCGGGCCCGGGTAGAACTTGGTCAACGGGAAACGAGCGACGAGCACTACAAGGAAAATCTCGATGAAAACGCCGAGCACGACCAGCCCTACGAGGGCGTCGGTGTCGTCGTCGCCGCGCCACCCGTTCCAACGAGCCCGCCAGGTGGTACGGCTGGGACCGGAGACGGATGAGCCCGTGGCATTCGCCGCATCAGATGCCGGCGTAGGTGGTGAGGCGGCGGTCACGCTGGCGGCGCCGTCTTCGGGCGCGGTGGTGGACATGCTGCCAGTATACGCGTCCAACCCCTATCCCCCTCCCCTTTCCCCGATGCAGGGAAAGGGGCGATCCTGCGGTGCCGCAGCGGGCGTTGGCCGGATAATACGCGGCTTTGTGAATGACTCCGGCACGCTTTGCGTGCCTTGCCTCGCTATTCATCAACGCTTGTTACCAGCAATCGTGCCACGCCCAATCTCCTTTCTTTCCCTGCATCGGGGTAGCGAAGCGTGTCCTCCTGAGGGAAAGCGAGGTCGGGAGAGATAGGGGTCCGCGTTGATCGCGCCTGATTGGCTTCCCTACAATAGACGCCAAGAGCGATGGCGGGCGGCCGGGGCGCGTGCGTCCCGGCCGCTGTTCTCCCGGCGAAGAGCGAAACATAGACCCGGAGACCGGTTATGACGGCTAGAACCGACGATCTGGAATCGCTCCGCAAAGAGGCGCTGGCCGGGCTGGCAGCGGCCGACGACGAGCGCGCCCTCGACGACTGGAAAGTCGAGTACTTGGGCCGCAAGTCCGGCCGCCTTACGCCGATCATGCGGTCACTGGCGTCGTTGCCGGAGGACGAACGGCGGCGGGTCGGTTCGATCGCGAACGCCATCAAAAGCGAGCTCGAGGCGGCGTACGAAAACCGCCAGGCCTCTCTGCGACATCGCGGCTTGGAGCGCACGATTCAGGCTGGACGGATCGACGTGACGCTGCCCGGCCGGCGGCGCGACGTCGGCCGGTTGCACCCCGTGACCCAGACGCTGCGGGACCTGTTGGCCGCGCTCGGGGACATGGGCTTTCAGGTCGCGGAAGGGCCGGAGGTCGAAACCGAGTACTACAACTTCGACATGCTGCGCATCCCCGCCGACCACCCGGCTCGCGATATGTGGGACACCCTCTGGTTGGACCCGCTGCAAAACGGACGCCACCCGCTGTTGCTGCGAACCCATACTTCTCCGAACCAGATCCGCGTGATGGAGCGGCAGGAGCCGCCGATCCGGCTGGCGATCCCGGGCAAGTGCTACCGGAAGGAAGCGACCGATGCGACCCATGAGTGGCAACTCACGCAAATTGAAGGGATCGCGGTAGACGAGAACATCACGATGGCCGACCTGAAAGGCACGCTGGCCGAGCTCGCGCGGCGCATGTTTGGTCTGGAACGGCAGATCATGTTGCGCCATTCCTATTTTCCCTTCGTCGAGCCCGGGGTCGAGATGGCAGTCGATTGCTTCGTCTGTAACGGCGCTGGTTGTTCCATGTGCAAGGAGACCGGCTGGATCGAGATCCTCGGCGCCGGCATGATTCACCCCGAGGTCCTCGCTGGTGTCGGCTACGATCCCGAACGCTACACCGGCTTCGCCTGGGGACTCGGCGTCGAGCGTGTCGCGTTACTGCGCCATGGCATCGAGGACATCCGCCTCTTCTATGCCAACGACCTTCGCTTCCTGGAGCAGTTTTGATGCGCGTTCCGCTGGGATGGCTCCGCGAATACGTCGACGTCAATCTTTCGCCCGAGGATCTCGCGCGCCGGCTGACGCTCTCGACGGTGGAGATAGAGGCGATCGAGCGCAGCCGCGACTGGAATAACGTTCGCGTCGCGGAGGTACTGGAGGTCGTCCACCATCCCAACTCCGATCATCTCAGCCTCGCGACGGTACAGCTCGACGACGAGCAGTTCCACGTGGTTTGTGGTGCACCGAACGTCGCGGCTGGTCAGCGAATTGCTTACGCCGGGATCGGAGCCCGGCTAATAGACGCCCAAACCGGGGAACTGCGGACGCTGAAGGCGGCGAAGATTCGCGGCGTCGATTCGAATGGAATGATCTGCTCCGAGCGAGAGCTGGGGCTCTCGGACGAACACGAAGGCATCCTGGTCCTGCCGCAGACTGCGCCGATCGGCAGGCAGCTCAGCGAATATCTTGGCGAAACGGTGCTGGTAGCGGGCGCCTGGGCGCATCGCGCCGATCTGCTCGCTATACTCGGCATCGCTCGGGAAGTGGCGGCGTTAACGGGATCCAGCGCCCGCGAGCCCGACCTCAACTTTCAGGCGACGGCGGGCGATGTTCATGACTCGCTCTCGGTCGAAATCGAAGCTCCCGATCTCTGTGCCCGCTATATCGGCGCGGTGATCGAAGGCGTAACCATCGGGCATTCGCCGCAATGGATGCAAGACAGGCTTATAGCCGCGGGGATGCGGCCGATCAGCAACGTCGTGGACATTACAAACTACGTGATGTTGGAGTACGGCCAGCCGCTGCATGCGTTCGACTATGACCGTATAAGCGACCATCACATCATCGTGCGGCGCGCCGGGCAGGGCGAGCGTTTGACGACGTTGGACGGCATCGACCGCTCACTGAATCCCGACATGATGGTGATCGCCGATCCGTCGGGCCCGGTGGCCCTTGCCGGCGTGATGGGCGGGGCTGAAACCGAGGTAAGCGGCAGGATAACGGATGTTCTACTTGAGTCCGCAAACTTTCTCGGCACCAACATTCGCCGCACCTCCACGCTGCTGGGACTGCGAAGCGAGGCGTCAGCGCGCTTTGAGAAGCAGCTTCCGGCCGAATTGGCCGAACGAGCGGCCCGTCGCGCCGTCCAGCTACTGGTGAAATACGCGGGTGGTAGTGCCCGGGCGGGCTTTGTCGACGCATACCCGTTACCACAACCACCGGTCCGGATCG
Source organism: Chloroflexota bacterium (assembly GCA_036741355.1). Classification (GTDB taxonomy): domain Bacteria; phylum Chloroflexota; class Dehalococcoidia; order CAUJGQ01; family CAUJGQ01; genus JBBRGK01. Next base: position 1,156 of record DAINSK010000040.1, on the reverse strand, counting down.
ATGTGACTGCCGACCGCCTGCGGCGGGTGCTCGGCATCGATGTTCCGACGCGGGATGTCGTAAACACGCTGCACGGCCTCGGCTTCGAGTGCGAGTGGCAACCTCCGGATCGCTACTCGGTAACGGTTCCGTATTGGCGAACCGACGTCAGCATCCCGGAGGACGTGACCGAAGAAGTGATACGTATCCTTGGATTCGACAGGCTGCCGTCCACGACAGTCGCCGGCCGTCTTCCGCCATATTTGCCGCAGCCGAAACGGGAGCTCCGTGACCGCATCAAGGACCTGCTCGTGGCCGCCGGCGGTCAGGAGATCATCACCTACTCGGCGGTCAGCGAAGATGTGCTGCGCAAAGCTCTGCCGGTAGAGGACCTCGCCATTACGCAGCCGCTACGTATTGTGAACCCGGTCAGCGGCGAACACGAGCTCATGCGCACGACGCTGCGCGGCAGCATGCTCGAAGCCGTCTCGTCCAATTTGAAATTGAAGCGGCCATCGATTTCGTTGTTCGAGGCTGCCGTCGTGTTTGTGCCGGGCGAGAACCGCGCGGAGCTTCCCGTTGAGCAAGAGATGCTAATCGGGGCGATCTCGGGCCAGCGTCGCGACCGCTGGGGACACGCTTCGGGCGACTCCCTCGATTTCTTCGACGCCAAGGGCTACCTGGAATGCGTTGACGCCCGACTGGGGGTCGGTTTCGCCTATTCGTCGGTTGAGGATCCGATCCTGCTCCCGGGCCGAACGGCCGAAGTGAAGGTGGGCGGAAAGACGCTGGGCATTACCGGACAGGTGCATCCCGACGTGCTGGCCCGCTTCAATATCGATGCCGAGGTCTTCCTCTACGAACTGAACCTTGGGGAACTCCTGCCACTGGTAAAGCCTGTCAGGAAGTTCCGGCCTATCGCGCGCTATCCGGCGGTCGAGCAGGACCTTGCCCTTGTCGTCGATCGTTCGGTGGCGGCGTCAGACCTGGCCAACGCCATTTCGCGATCGAAGCTGATCGCGGCTGCGGAAGTGTTCGACGAATACGTCGGTGGCCAGGTACCAGACGGGAAGAAGTCGCTCGCCTTCAGGCTTCTCTACCAGTCGCCGGACAAGACGCTCACCGACGACGACGTTGCCCGCGAGCAGGAACGGATCCTCCGCGGACTCAAGCACCA
>DAINSK010000039.1:0-33022 GCA_036741355.1 Chloroflexota bacterium | reverse complement strand
ACCAACCATCGTTCGAACACCTACCATTAAGACGGTTGCTTCCCCTCTCCATTGCAGCCACAACGGAGAGGGGCGATCGTTGGCGAGTTGGTTCGGGCATGATGCACCGGTGGCTTGCAGCCGTGCGCATGGCCCTGCGCCCCTACATTTCGGGAGATGCTCCGCTGACTGCCGACCGCAAGCTCCCCTCTCCATCGCGGTCGATGGAGAGGGGCCGGGGGTGAGGTTCCCCGGGGCCGTGGGCGGCGGCCGTCCCCGCCACACCCACCACTGCCCACTTTGCCCACTGCCCGCCGGCGCAGCCGGCCCACTGCCCTCACCGCTGCTGGCATGCTAGTATGCTTCCGCGAACGCGGCGGAAGCCGCCGCTCTGTGGCGGCGACGGGGAGCCTGAGTACGGGCATGGCGGTATCGATCGAGACGCACCCCCAACTGCCGCGGTCCCGCGATATCGGCGCCCCGCGCCGCGGCCGGATCGACCGGCGAAAATTACGCCAAACACCGCTTGCGCTTCTCTTTCTCGCACCGGCGTTGACGGTGATCGGCGTCTTCCACTTTTTCCCGCTCTTTTATGCCTTCTGGATCAGCATGCGGAACTGGGGTGTCGCCGATCGCGGCCTCGTCTGGTTCAAGAATTACAACGAAGCTTTGCATACCCAGGCCTTTTGGCAGTCGCTCGGCAACACGCTATACTACGCCGTCGGTACCGTGCCGGTGACAATGGCCGCAGCCTGCGTCATCGCCTATCTGCTGTATCAGAAGGTGCGCTTTCTCGGTGTTTTCCGCACCCTGTTTTTCCTGCCCTACGTCACCTCAACCGTGGCGGCGGCAGCGATCTGGCTGTGGATCTTCAGCCCTCGGGCCGGGCTCGCGAATTCGCTGCTCAGTCACATCGGAATCGGACACCAGCGCTGGACGCAGGAGCCGACCGGTGTCGTTCGGCTGCTGGCGGGTACGGTACACCTGAGCGTCCCCGGCCTGATGCAAGGTCCAAGCCTGGCGCTGGTTGCAGTCATCATCCTGACGATCTGGCACGATCTCGGCTTCCAAGTGGTTATCTTCCTCGTCGGTCTTGGAAACATCCCCGGTGAAACCTACGAAGCGGCGCGCATGGATGGCGCCAGCGAGACCCAGGTGTTCTTCCGCATCACCTTGCCTCTTCTGACGCCGACTTTCTTCTTTCTGACCATCATCTCCACGATCGCCTCCTTCCAGGCATTCAATACCATTTACATCATGTCCACCAACTCGAATGTCGGCGGCCCCGGCGGGCCGCTGCGCACCACGCAGACAGTGATGGTGAACGTCTTCAACCAGTTCCAGATCAACCACCGGCTCGGCTATGGCTCAGCCATCGCATTCATTCTGTTTGCGATCCTCCTGGGGTTGACGCTGGTGCAGGTCCGCGTCGGGGGGCGATATGCGCAGCAGTAGGCGGTTGCTCCGCCGCTCGATTCTGTACCTGGTGCTCATCCTGGGCGCCGTCTACGCCGCGCTCCCGTTCGTCTGGATGCTGCTCACGTCGCTGAAGACCCGCAGCGAGGCGTTACGCGATCCGCCTACCCTGTTGCCGAAGGTCTGGCACTTCGATAACTACCTGAATGCGTGGCGGGCGGCCCCGTTCGAGCGCTACTTCCTCAACACGTTCTTTATCTGCTTTGTTGTGGTAGTCGGCGTAGCGATCACCAGTACACTGGCGGCCTATGCGTTCGCACGGATGGACTTTTACGGCCGCAACGTAATCTTCGTGCTCATACTGTCAACGCTCATGATCCCATTTGAGACGATCATCATTCCAAACTTCATCATCCTGAAACACCTGCACTGGCTGAACACCTATGCAGCGTTGATCGTTCCCTGGATTGCGAGCGTGTTCAGCGTGTTCCTGATGCGCCAGTACATCAGCCAGTTGCCGCAGGACCTCTTCGATTCGGCCGCGCTCGACGGCGCGGGACACCTGCGGATCTTGTGGAGTATCGTCGTGCCGCTCATGCGCGGGCCACTGGCGGCAGTGATGTTGTTCGCCTTTCTCGGCTCCTGGAACAGCCTCTTGTGGCCGCTGATCGTTACCAACAGCCAGTCGCTGCGGCCAATTCAGCTCGGACTGTCAGTTTTCATCAACCAGGACGCCAATGAACCGACATTACTAATGGCCGCGTCAGCATTTACAATTGCGCCGATCGTGCTGCTGTACTTTGTTGCGCAGCGCCAGTTCATGGAAGGGTTTGCTTCATCGGGGCTCAAAGGCGGGAGCTAAGGTGGGGGCAGTAGGCGTCGTGGACAGAGCCCCCGATGACCGTCGTAACAGTACCCCCCGGGTAGGCGCAGGGGTACCAGTACCCCCCGGTTAGGCGTAGGGGTATCAGTACCCCCCGGTTAGGCGTAGGGGTAGACTTTGGATGCAGACTTTAGAAGGAGAGGATCTATGGCGAGTACACCGCGGATTCGATTAATGGCGCCCGTACTGCTCGGAGTTGCGCTGACGGCAGCGATGGCCTGTAGCTCGAACAATAATAATAGCGCCAACAACGCTGCCGCCCCCGTGGCAACGAAGGCCGCAGCGACGGCGGCGGGCGCGGCAGCAACCCCCGCGGGCAGCCCATCGGCGGCCCGTGCCACCGGCACAACCGCCTCCGGCAGCCCGGCGGCATCCGCGGGAACGGCGGAAGCGGCGGGCGGCAATGTCGCCGTGTCGCAGGGCGTGGTCAACGCCGACAAAACGCTTGGCGCGGCTGCCGGGACCGGCAGCGCGGTCGACAGCGTTACGATCAGCAAGCCGGTGGAGATCAACTTCTGGCACGTCTACTCTGACGGCAGCGCCCAGGGGAACAAGATGGCGGCGCTGGTCAAGGACTTTCAGGCCAAGAACCCGAACATCACCGTCAACGCCCAATACGTCGGCAGCTACGACCCGCTCTATCAGAAGATTCAGACCGCCATCGCCGGCGGCCAGACACCGGACGTGGCCGTTGCGTATGAGAACCAGGTTGCCGACTATCAGCAGGCAAACGTGATCATCCCGCTGGACGACTACATCAAGAGCCAGAAGTACGGGCTGCCGAAGGACGACTACGCGGATATCCTTTCGGCCTATCGCTACGACAATTTCTTCGCCGCCTACAAGAACCAGATGCTCTCATTCCCGTTCACCAAGAGCATCGAGTTGATGTACTACAACGCCGACAAGCTGAAGGCGGCGGGCGTGGACGTGCCGCAGACGTGGGATGACTTCCAGAAGGCGGCGAAGGCCGTAACCAAGGGCGACGTCAAGGGCTGGGCGTTCGGCGTCGACGTTTCGCTGTTCAACGGTTCGATCTACTCACGCGCAGGCCAGTTGATCAGCGACGACGAAAAGAAGTGGCTATTCAACAACCAGCAGGGCCTGGATACGCTGTCGCAGTGGCAGCAGATGATCAAAGATGGCTCAGCCTACCAGATCGCCAAGCAATTCGCCGACCAAACGGACTTCGGTCATCAGCAGGCAGTGTTCACCTTTAGCAGCAGCGCCGGCATCCCGTTCTACGAGAAAGAAGTGAAGGACGACGGCACGTTCAATTGGGGCGTGGCACTGCCGCCGCATGGCACCGGTCAGGGGCCCTCGACGGTCATGTACGGCGCCAACGTGACGATGTTCAAGAGCTCCCCGGAGAAGCAGCTCGCGTCGTGGCTGTTCATCAAGTACTTCACCAGCAAAGAGGTGAACCCCGATTGGAGCACTGCAACGGGCTACCTGCCGGTGCGCACATCCGGCCTTACCGATGAGCGCGTGAAGACGAAGGCTGCGGCTTCGGCGCCGTACAACGTCGCGCTGCAAAACCAGCAGTACGGCCGGCCCGAGCCGAACGTGCGCCAAAACCAGGCAATACGGAACATCATCGCGGACACGATCGTCGCTGCGATCTCTGATACCAGCAAAAACGTGAAACAGTTACTCGACCAGGCGGTCAATCAGAGCAACCAGGAGATGACGAAGTAGCCGGCTTTGCCGGCGGGCAGTCGGCAGTCGCGGAGGAGAGCGGTTCCCCGTCGGGGAGCCGCTCTCCTGGATTCTGGCGCTGCTACCCATTTCACGATCGGCGGCCCGGCTGAGCGCCCTATTGTCTGACGCCGACGGCAGCTACGCCTCCGCCACCGCTTGCGCCAGGCGGCGACGGAACCGGCGGCCGGACAGATCCGGCCATAGCTCAAGTGCGGCGCGCCTATGCTCGGTAATCGCGGCGAGCGTCCGGTCCCGAAATGCCGCGACGACAGCAGGCAGCTCGCCGGTGGCGGTCGCTGGCTGCTCGGCAAGCAAGTCGCGCATCACGACGGCGTCGTGCAGTAGACCGAGCGCATCCTGCATGGCCGTCACCTGGTCAATCAGTTCGGGGGTTCGTGACCCGAGCAGCTCTTCGAAGAATTCGAGCAGGTAGCGTAGCTGCTTGGCGTCCTTGCGTAGTTCGTGGAGGGTAGCGAAGCCCGCGGCCAAAATCGCCGGCTCGTAAGCGCGGATCGCGGCGTAACGCCTCCACACGAGTTGCGGCAACACGTCGCATACGCGCCTTCCACCGCGAACGCCGCTGCCTCCTTCGTCCACGAACTTGTTGAAACGGTCGCTGAGGACAGTAAATTCCTCTCCGTCCAGGTACTTCAGCAGCCGTTGCCGTCCCCGGTCGCGCTTGCGTTCGATCTGTACTACCAGTTCGTCCAGGGCAGCGCCGCCTTCGAACTGCTTGGAGCCCTCGCGGAGCGCTTCCAACTGGACGTCCGGGTCGCGCACTGCTCCCAGAACGTCTCCAGCCCGCTTTAGTCCGGTCTGCAACGGGCGCACTTCACGGCGAATGTATGCCCGTTGCAGCAGCTGCAGCGCGGTTCGCATGCGTCGAACGGCGACGCGTGCGTCGTGCAGCGCCTCTTCGTCGCCCTGGCGAGCGCCCGGCTCGCAGCGCAATAACTGTCTGAACTGGCGGCGAAGGAGCAGCCGGCCCGCCCCGGCCAAGGACTGATCGAAGCGCAGGCCCATTGGTGGCTCGTCGCCATCTTTCAACGCGACAAGCTTGAGCCGGCTACCGAACGTTTCTTTCCAGAAGTCGGTGCCGGCGCGACCAGGCAGAGCGGCGTCTTCTGCGAGACGTCCATGCGTAAGAACGGTGCGTCGCTCTGTCGTCGTGATCGCGGCGATACCTGATCCGAACGGCAGGGCGGCGTCCAGCGCGAACGACAGGTAGAGGATCGCCGCCAACGCACGCGCCTGCTCGAGCTGGGCGCCGGTCAGAGCCGCCAATTCGGGAGCCATCGGTCCGTGGCCGGGATCCGGACTCGGTGATCGATCGCCGTCCTGCTCTTTCCGGACCGCCTCCGCCAGGAAGTCAAACACGACGCCGAGCAGTAACCGGTCCGGCTCCGTGATCCCGGCTTGCGGGCCGGCGAGCAGCAGATCGCGGGTCACCGCGGCCGAATTCTGGTGCCCGACCCTATCGGCTGCGGCCCACCGGGCGGCAGCGGAGTCCATCAGTCGGCGTGGGACCGCGGTGCTATAGCGGTCCGGCAACGCGTTACACAGTTCGACGGCGAATTCGACGGCCCGACTGGTCCGGTCCCGTGGCTCCGCCGTTCCGGCCGGGTTCATGCCAGCAACTGCGGCGTCCGGTTGACCGACGCCCTCCAACGCCCGCTGCAGTTTTGAACGGTGCACAGGCTCGAACGACGGGTTGCCGGAGAGGGATCCGAAGATCAGCGCGAGATCGGCGTTGGTGCCCGCGGGCGTGAGCTCGACCTCCAGTTCGTGCATCGGTGGCCGGCCGTCGCTAAATCGGACCTCGTCGAGACTCATCACGGCGACGGTTCGGCCGTTATCGATCACGTCGCGTTCGTGACGGCGCTGTTGAATCGTTACCAGGTGACGTAGGGGCCGGGCATACACCAGCGCAACGGCAAGGCGACGTGCATCACTATCGGGCCACGCGTGCGGCTGTTGCCAGTCCGCGGTCGCATCGCCGGTCTGTTCACGACCAGGCATCGACTCGGCAGGAGCGTCGAGTTGTACCTCGAGCTCCTCGCGTCTGCGGACACCCGGTTCGCCGCCTGGATCGGCGTCGGCCAGCGACTTGAGCGTTGCCACTACTGTGCCGCCGGACCGCCGCATTCGGCAGGCATAGCCACCGTGCATGCAGTCGCGGCGCCCGGTGTCCAGGTACTCGTCAACGACATCCTTTGTGCGCTCGGGACCCAGACTGAACGGACCGAGCGCTTCGACCGAGCGCCACTCCTCGAAGGCCGCGACCGACCGGAAGCTGAACTTCGCTTCGATCTCCATGCAAGGAGAGTATACGGGGTGGTCTCATCGTGGCATGACACATGGCCACGAAACGGATGTCCGTAGCGGAATGCTCACACTTCCTGCATATGCTGTTTGACCATCGCCATGAGCTCGGGAGTGGGCTGCATGCCGTGTTCCTTCTGGGCGTGCTCGGCCACCAGACGCAGCGTCTCCTCTTCGGTCTCGGCGCGCATCACATGTCCGCAACCTGATGCCGGGTTGACCTTGCCGCAATCGACCATCTTCGCCATTTCGTCTTCCTTCGGCCGCAGCGATTGAAGCGGCGGGACTTCGCGACCAATTTTATGGTAACTCTGCGGTCAAGAGGCGAGTCAAGACGACCTAGAACTATCTATGGGATCACCAGTGGGAGTTGCTCATCACACACGCGCTTGATAAGGTCATTGAGATGAACACCACCACCGATAAACCAGCCATAGAATCGGACAACCAGCGTACCCACGTGGTGATTCCTCGAGAATTGATTAACGAGGTAGATGACCTCGTGGGGCCACGCCGGCGCAGTCAGTTCCTTGCAGACGCCCTACGGGAGAAGCTTAATCGCGTTCGGCTCGCGAGTGCAGCCAGGGAGGCGGCAGGCTCTCTCGCGGACGTTCCCATCCCACAGTGGCAATCAAGCGCCGGTGCCGCCGCGTGGGTACGGAAGCTACGCAGGTCGGATGACCTCCGAAATTCGGGCCGCCGTTGAGCAGATACCTGCTGGATACGACCGCGATCATTGACTTCTCCAAAGGCCGGGAGCCGACGCGTTCGCGGATTTTGGACATGATAGACGCCGGCGACGAGCTGGGCGTGTGCGCGATCAACGTTGCTGAGTTCTATAGCGGTCTGCCCGCTGAGCGTCGCGATGTCTGGCGCAACTTCCTAATGGCACTCCCATATTGGGAAATAGCCCACGAGACGGCAGAGAACGCGGGCGTTCAGCGCTACTCGCTTGCTCGTGCCGGGCGCAACGTCTCTACGACCGACGCGTTGGTCGCTTCGGTGGCTCGCCAGCATAATGCCACGATCATTACGGAAAACGTGAAGGACTTTCTCCTCGACGGCACCAGGGTCATCTCACTCCAGAACCCACCATCTCGACCGCGGCAGGCGCCACGCAGTGGCGACTCCCGGCGACGCCGGGGCGCCCCGTAGCTGAAATGCAATGACCGCCGATACGACTTTAGATCAGCTCGCCGCTGAGGCCGCGGCCAGCGCGGCCAGTCCAAATTCGTCCAGTCGCTCCGCGAGCGCCTCGACGGTGATATCTGGTCTCCCTAGCTCGTGGAGCCCCTGCACCCATGCCGGCGAATATGGTATTGAGCGGATGAGTGCGACCAGGTCCCAGAAGAACGGCTGCGGAATTCGACGCCCGGCGGCCGTCTCGTATTCTGACAGGAAGATGCCGGCCGCTTCTTGCCCGAACTGTACCGCGAGGTCCATGCGGCAGTATCCGACATCTGCTCCGGGCTCCTCGACCCGCGCCTCATCCCAGTCCACGGTTCCAGAAAGCCTGCCGCGAACCCAAAGCGTGTTGCCTGCCCAGTAATCGCCATGACAGAGTACCGGGGCCAAATGGTCGATTCGCCCTCTCCATTCCGCGAAGGCCGGACCCAACCTACCGCCGCAGCTGTACGGCTCGAAAGATACCGACATGGCGGCGAGTAGTTCGGGCAATGGCTTCAGCATCGCTCCCGGTCCCGGTAAGAACGCTAAGTCTGTGCGATCGATGGGCGTACGGTGGAGCGCCGCCAGCTCCTGGCCCAACTGCCGAAGCCACGATTGGAGGTTACGCGGCCGAAGGTCTCCCCGACCCGCAAGTCGCGTCATTACCAACGCTGGCGCGCCGAAAAACTCGCCGCCCGTGTCCAGCCAGACCGGCCGGGGAGCGCGGACGTCCAGACGATCGAGCGCGGCGAGCATGTCCCAGCAGCGTCGGGCTCGTCGAAATTTGCGCGCGGGGTCGGTCCGACGGTAGCGGCGGAGCACCAATTGCCGACGCTCGCCGTCTGGCAGATTGAGGTCAAAGGCGTCGGTCAGTGCGTCAACGCCACCCAACAGGGGGCGGACACTCGCAGGCCGGCTCCCCGGCGCGATCAGCGACGCGAGCTTTGCAAGCGTATCGCGGGACACTCGTGGGCGCGGCGGCTGGGTGTCCATCTTCGGCATAGCATAACGCGATTCAGATGGCGGAACCCCCCTCGCCGCTGCGCTATACTCCCGATCACGTGCGCCACCCGGCGCCGCACTCGCGGTTGAGGAATGTACAGATGTTTCGATTCACGACGCGACTCCGTCCCGGGACACCTTCACTCGACGTTCCGTGTAGCCGCCGGCTGCGATCACCAAGCCTGTTTCTGCTGCCGGCGCTGCTCCTTCTCGTCTCCGCGGGCACACCAGCGATTGCCTCGGTCCGAGCCATCGCCGCCCCGGCAGCGCAGGTCCTCGTCGGGCAGATATCGGCGGAGCAGTTCGACCATCCGACGCTGCTGGTCTACAACACGGTGCAGCAGTTCCTGAGCGGCGACCTGGAACATATCGTCACGGTGCGCCGCGTGCAGGGGGATCTGGCCGCGTTTCCACCGGGGTGGCCCGCCGAAGGCGTCGGAGCGACTAACACGCCGGGCAGAACGGGCGAGTTAATCGCCGACGGCAGCGCCGCAGCACTCCACTTCTGGTGGGCCGATCCGGCCAGTCCGTCGCAGGCACAGATCTTCGACCTTAGCGATGGGGATGCGGGAAGTGACGGGCAGTTTCCGTTCCTGGCCGTTGCCGTGGGGAATCCGGATTCAGCGTTCACCTGGGAGTTCGATAACGTCGACGATGTACACGGCTGGTTAAAACAGCAACTCGGTGACGCGGGGATCGAGTTAGCCGGCATCCAACTGCGCGGTCAGTTTGGGCCGGTGAAGACGACCGTCTCGTATAACATTCCGTCCACGGGGCTGGACCTGGGCGGCGGCTATGTGGGGGAAGATTACTTTCGCTTTGGGAACTACGGACCGGCCACCTGGACGATGGACGGGGTTTACGCGGCCGCCCCGTCGCTGCAGCCGATTATCTCGACCGCCGGGAACCCCGTGCACCTCCACGGATACCAGCCCGACAGTATGATCGGGGGGCACATTACCAGCGCAGAAGCCATCCACGTCACCGCCACGATCTACCCGCTTGACCAGGTGCTGATCCGGAGGGGCAGTGTGCCGGTCGCAAAGTGACGCGGGCCCAGTGTTGACCGGCAATTGCGGTGACGCTTCGACGCCGGCACAGACGCAGCAGCCGGGGCGCGTGCCCCGGCTGTCGTTCAACTCGATCGACGTTCGGTATGCCGGCTACGGTCCGACGGTGATCGTCCCGCCCGCGTTGCTTATCGCCCAGGCTCCCTGGCCCGGAGCGATGGTCGTCGCGTTGGCGTAACCGCCGGACGTGGCGTTGTACACGATGACCGAGTCGGCGCCCGTCACCCTCAGGGTATTGGCGGCGCTCGGGTTGCCAATCATGACGTACTGACCGGCCGGTGCTGAGATCGACGCGGACGTCGAGCCGTTACCGTTAAAGGTGACCGTCGTCGCGGCGGTGAAGAATGCCCAGTAGCCCAGACCCGCCGACACCCCCTGTGCCGGCGCGAGCGAGCGGTAGTTTGCGTCTCCCGCCTGGAAGGTGAACAGCGCGCCCGACGCCTGGCTGAAGGTTGTACCGCCCGGTGCAGAAACGAGGTTCCAGCCTGCCGGGTAGGTCACGCTCGGCCCTGCCGGCTGGATGTTCACCGTCGTGCTCGACTGGCTGTTCAAGCCGCCGCTCACGTTGCTGGCGCCGGTGACGGTCACGGTATACGTGCCGGCGTTTGCGAAGGCGTGCTGTACCTGGGGCGCCTGCACCTGCGGCGTGCCGTCGCCGAAATTCCAGAGGAATACCGGGCTTCCGGGGAAGTTGCCGGTTGCGCTTGCCGAGAAGGACAGCGTACTTCCCGTCGTGCCCTGGGAAGGTCCATTAATTGTCACGACGATTGACTGTGGCAGGGCGACGTTTGCCGTAGCGCTGGAAGTGCTCCGCTGACCCGTGCTGGCGCTGCTCGCACTGAGAGTGATGACGTAGGCGCCGGCGCTGCTAAAGGCGTGGGTGACGGTCTGCCCGGCACCGCTGGTGCCGTCGCCGAAGGTCCAGCTATATTGCGTGTCGAACGGCGGATTTGTCGCCGACGCGCTGAACGTGAGCGCCTGGCCAACGGTGCCGCTGTACGAGCCGCCCGCGCTCACCTGCAGCCCGGCGGCTACGACGACGGTCGTCCGCGCCGTTTGCACGGTCTGCCCCGTGGGGCCGTCCAGACCGGTCACGGTGAGCGTGTATTGTCCGCCGGTTGCATACGTGTGGCTTGTCGAAGGGCTGAACTGCGGCGCACCGGAGTTGGTGCCGTCGCCAAAGTCCCACCGCCACTGCACGGTGGCGAGGTTGCCGTTCGCGCTGGCGCCGAGGTTGATCGACTGCCCGGCCGCGCCCGTGTAGGGCCCGCCCGCGCTGACCGTGAAGTTCCCCGAGATCGACGCCTGCGTGCTGCCGGTCCCCGTCTGACCTCCGCCGCTGACGCTGACCGAGACCGAGTAGTTGCCGGCAACCTGGTAGACGTGCGCAGACGACTGACCCGCTGCGCTGGTGCCGTCTCCGAAGCTCCAGAGGTAGCTAAGGCCCGCGTTCGCCGGCGAGGTGAAGGCGAAGAAGCTGATCGACTGTCCAACCTGTCCGCTGTATGGGCCGCCCGGGTTAACGATCACCGGCGCGGCACCGGCAATGGTGGCCGTCGTTGTCGTCGGGCCGACGCTCTGGCCGGTGGTCGGGCTGGTAGCCGACACGGTAACCGTATAAGTTCCCGGACCCGCGTACACGTGCGATACTGTCGCCGCCGGTCCGTCAGTTGCCCCATCGCCGTAACTCCACGAAAAGCGATAGAAAGTACTGCCGTTGACGGACGCCGACATCACGACCGGCTGCCCGGCCGCGCCCCTGTACGGCCCGCCTGCGCTGATCGTTGTCGATGGCCCTCCAACCGACAAGCTGGTGCGGTCCGACCCGGATGAACCCGTGCTGGTGTCCACGCGCAGCGACACTTGCCCGGATATGGGAGAGGAAAAGGGGCGGCTCACTACCTGTCCGGAAGCGTTACTGCCGTCCGGAAAGACCCAGAACCAGCTCAGTGTGGAACTAAGCGGATAGTTGGTTGCCGTGCCGGTAAAGGTGATCGGCTGGCCCACGGTGCCGCTGTACGGCCCGCCGGCCGACACAACAAGGCCCTGAAGTTGCGCGGCGGCCTTCGGAGCGTGTGCGAATCCGGCCGAGAGGACCGCGACGAGGCCGGCCACCATCATCACTGCTCGCACGCCCCAGGGCTGCCATCGAGAGTTCCGCTTCATCTGCCGTTCTCCCCGTGTAGTCGCGACCCCGGCGCCCTTAGACCCGAAACCGGGGCGATTGCGGCCGTGTCGCTGGTGGCGTTTGGGTCCGCGTCAGGCGGCCTCACTTGAGCCGAGTCAAACTGCCGGACGTACCTTCCAGGTTGTTTGCGTAATGCGCGACCTTCGTCCACTCCAGGACACCGTTGTCATCTTGAATGGCCCAGAAGTCGAAATCGGCGAACATGCGGTCGCCGGCCGCGTCAACCGCGGTTGGGCCGGTGATGCCGAAATAGCTGTCCACCAACACCGTGAACGCCTGTTTTAGCAGATTGAAGTCGGCAGTGTCGCCTGTTATCAAGTCGGCAAGCGCGGCAACATGGACCGCGTCATAGGCAGCCAGGGCGCCGGCATCGGGAATACGACCGATCTTGGCGGCCACGGCGTCTTGAACCGGCTGCCAGCGGTCGCGCAGCTCCTCTTCGAGGCCGATCAAGGGAGAAGAAAAGCTCACGCGGGCGGCGAAGCGAGCGGCAGTCCGGTTGGTAAACAGGGCTTCAGTAAGCGCCGTGCCATCGCTGCCATACCACTTCACCGATGACAGCACCGGGTCGGACTCCGCGATCTGGAATATGCTCGCGGCTTCGTCGAAGCCGGCGAGGTAGACGCCGACGTTCGGGCCGAATTGTCCGATCGCCGTGCTCACCTGGTCGCTGATCGAGGCGACGGCGCCGGTGAAGTCCACCGTGCTCGGGACGTAACGAAAACCCTGGAGCATAGTGCCTCCGGTGAACGTAAAGACCGAGGTCACCGCCTGCTCCATGTCGTCGTTGCCGATGTCGCCTCGCCAGATCGGCACCATCGCCTTGACGTCATCTGCCTGGAGCAGGGAGTTCAAAGCGATGGCTTCGTGGTGGTCGTTTGGCACGAATCGGAAGGTGTTATCGCCGGGGTTGGCGAGAGAGAAGGCGGTACTCCCCTGGCTGAGGAGCAGGATGTTGTTCGCGTCGGCGTAGGCCTGCACCGCCTGCAACTCCGCACTCGTCTCGGGGCCGATGACGATGCGTACACCCTGCGCGGCCAGAGACTGAAGCCCCTGCAACGCCAGCAACGGGTCGAGCTGTGTGTCCGCGGTCACGAGTCGAAACCGGAACGGCGATCCGATCGCGACGCTTGCCCGATTTATGTCGTCGATCGCAACCTCGAGTGCGGCTTTGCTGTTCTCACCAAAGGTCGCTCCGTTGCCGGTGAACGAGTCGAGCTGGCCAATGAGGACTTCGCGAGTCTGCAACGGCGCTGCCTGACCGTGGGCCGGTCGCGTGAGTAATAGCCCCAGGATTACGCCCGCCAGCACGGACAGCCTCAGAACCATCCGCAGCGGCCCGGTAATCGGTAGCGATCGCCATAGCGGTAGCTGTTTTCTCATCTGTGCCCGACCTCCTTCGTAACGCTTTCGGAGCGGCCGGTGTTTCCACGGCGAAATCCGCGCGGCAGCGACCGGCAGGCGCGTGCAACACGACAGACGGCGACCGAAATTAACTCTAACCGGCAATCCTGTAAGACGCTAGGGGGACGTGAACCTTCAGGCGTCAGATTATGTTTGCGGTCAGTTGAAAGAGTCAACCGTGCTATGCTCCGCGAAAACCAGTCACCGGCGGCAAGACATATGCCCTCATTCGTGGACGGCGAGCGCTATGAGAAGCAGAAGTTCTCGCGGCTTATCGCGCGCGGCCAGCGGTTTTCGAGGATCGAGTTCGAAGGTTGCGTATTCCAGGGCTGCATCTTCGCCGAGTGCACTTTTTACCGGTGCGGCTTTCACGGCTGTCGTTTCGAAAGTTGTGACCTCAGCGTCATCAACGTGCCCAACTCGCGGTTCATCGAGGTTCAGTTTCACAGCTCAAAACTGGTCGGCGTCGATTGGACGAAGGCCGGCGACCAGAGCGAATCGAAGCTGCCGCTCTCTGTCGGATTTTCAGAATGCGTGCTGAACCTCTCGAACTTCGCCGCGCTGAAATTGAAAGGCAGCGCTTTTACACGCTGCACCGCCCGCGACGTCGATTTCGCCGACGCCGACCTATCCGAATGCGACTGCCGAGGCAGCGACTTCGCCGACAGCAAGTTCCTCCACACGAACCTGTCGAAAGCCGACCTGCGCGAAGCCACAGGCTATGCGATCAACCCAACGAGCAACAACATCAAGAAGGCGAAATTCTCGCTCCCGGAAGCGCTCACCCTGCTCGCCGGCTTTGACGTCGAGATCGAGTAACAAGACTCGGTGAGCCACCGCGCAATTCGTAGTAGGTCTCGACTCCGATCACCCGTGCTTTCGGCATCGGTGTTGCTCCTTGCCCGCGAGACCTAACCCCCGGCGCCGCGTGCCCTCACCCCCGGCCCCTCTCCCAATTCTGGGCGAGGGGAGCTTGAATTCGGTGCGGTGAGCTAATCGCCAATGCGGCATGCCAAACGCATGCCCCGCGTTCCAGAGGGAACCTTGAACCCGCGACACCAACATCGTCGCGACCAAGGATTGCCCCCTTCTCCTAGTATTGGGAGAAGGGGGTTAGGGGGATGAGGACTCGCGGCCCCGTTCCCCGGCACGACCGCCCGCCGGCGCAGCCGGCCTACTACCCGTCTTCAAGCTCCACCTGCATCGGCTCGAGAAAGCGGACGACGAGGTTGTAATAGGCGACGTTCAACGCCAGTTCCACCATCTGCTCGTCGTCAAGAAACGCGTGCACGGCGTCGAAGACTTCGTCCGAGACGCGCACGTTGCGGGTGACGTCCTCGGCGTAGCGAATAACGGCGCGCTCCTGTTCGTTGAACGCCGGATGCCGCTCCCAGACCGGCAACCCTTCGAGTTGCTGCTCGGTTAGCCCGGCGCGCCGGCCGATGGCGATGTGATGCACGTACTCGTACGGCGCGTTCGTAACATGCCCAACGGTGAGAATGGCCAGCTCACGCAGCTTTGGGTCGATGCGTGTACGCGACCGCAGATCGCTTCCGAGCCGCATGAACTGGTGCAACAGCCGGGGGCTGTGCCCGAGAGTCCGGAACAAGTTGCCGACCCGGCCGCTCTCCCGGCTCAGGTTGTCGAACAGATAGCGGTACTCCTCAGGGAGGTCCTCTTTGTCGCGATAAGGTAGCCTCGCCATCGCGCCCTCCTCAACGCGGCCGTCAGGCCGCAGCCACACGGATTCCCGCGCGGGACCAAGGATACGACATCCGCAGGGGCCGCGAACGCCGGTACGATGCAAACGCCGGATCAGCCCCTGGCAACCAGCCTGGCGGCCTCTCGATCCCAGCGCCGGGCAGCCTCGGCGCCATGCAGGTGCACGCCGCCCAGGCAGCGATCGATGCCGTTCAGCCCAATGTAATCAGCTTTGCCGTTGAGAACGGCTGCACCCGCGCCGCCTCGAGTCACGGCTAGCCTGCCATACCCGTACCGTGGTTTGATATGGATGTCAATTGAAGCAGTCAGCCTCGACCAGTTTCCGGAGGCTCATGAATGGCGGAGCAACAACAATCACCGCAGCCGCCTAAACCACCCGCGGGTTCTCGCTACCGCGTGTTCGACGCGCCCAGTTACGACCGTCCCGGCGGGCCGACGCGTCAGCCCAACGTGCGCCGCCACGACCACTACGAACCGGACCGCACGCCCTTCGGCATCCCCGTGCAGAAAGGGGATCAGAAGTAGTGTGCGCGGTAACCTCTCCCCCAGCCCCTCTCCGAAGCGGAGAGGGGAGCTTGGGCGGCTGTTTCGCCACTAAAGACGCATGCGGGCAGCAACGCGAAGTACAGCACGCTTTGCGTGCCCGAGCCAAAGCAGCGAATAACCCGCCATCCCTGGGGTAGCAAACAACGTTCGCCCCTTTCCCCGCCTCGGGGCAGCGAAGCGTGTCCTCTTGAGGGAAAGGGGTCGGGGGATTGGGGTCACCCCAGCCCCGCTAAGACCTCATCTTCGGCGGCGTAGTCGAACAGCCCTTCGGGTACTTCGGCGGGTGGGTGCTGGCGCTCCCAGGCGATCGTTCTGCGGAGCGCTTCGTCGCGCGGAACGGAGTCCTCGTAGCCAAGCTCGGCGCGGATACGGGTCGTATCGCACACGAGGTCCTGCGCCGTTTCGATGTCCCAGGTCATCGCGCGCGGCAGCGTGCCGTGAGGCGCAATTACGACTTCGCCGGACCAGCCGGCCTCGCACCCGATCGCCCTCACCCACTCTTCCATAGACAGCGTGTCGGCCTCGCCGACGTTGTAGATGCGGCCGGAGGCGCGGTCGTCGGTGGCTGCAAGCGCGATCGCGGCGGCCACGTCTTCGACGTAGCCGCGCGTCCAGCGCCAGCAGGCCAGGCCTTCGTCGAGGAGAATAGCGGGGCGGCCGTCGTCCATCCGCTTGAGTTCCGCAAACAGACGGTGCTGATTGTCACCGGGACCGTACACCATCGGCAGCCGCAGCACGGTTCCGGGCATCTCCGGCTCGCCCATGACGGCCCGCTCGGCCGGAATCTTGTCGTAGTCGTCGAGCGACCGACCTTCGTATTCGCGGCCGGAGCCCCGGTAGGGATAGAGCTTTTCGCGGAGCGGCGCATCCTCAGACAGCGGCACGGGATCGGGCGGACCCGGGTCCTTGCGGTGCAGGCGATCGTAGGCACGGTACACGTCCATGCTGCTAATCGCGACGATTCGCCGGGCGATGCCGCGCAGCGTGTCCACCACGACCCGGGCGTCACTTTCAGTCATCGGCCGCATATCGATCACGACTTCGGGACGCAGGCGACGAAGGTCGCCGGCGAAGTCGGGAATGTAGCGGCGGTCTCCGTGCAGGTGCTGGATGTCATACGGGAGGCTGATCTCCGTCTTGCCGCGGTGGTAGATCGTCACCTGGTGACCGAGGGACCGCAACCGTTGCAACACGAACGGCCCGATGAAGCCGGTTCCGCCGACCACCAGTACGCGCATGAAACCGTCCCTATCCGGCGGCCCGAGGGCGGACCACGCTGAGTAGAAGAAGCGTATACTCCTCCGCATGCAGGCGCGATTCCGTGAAAAGGAGCGACATCCATGAACCAGCCCGTCAGCCCCGCGCGCAAACGAGTAAACCGGCAGACGGTCGACCTTTCCGGCTATCCCGACCTCGTGGTCATTTATCTCGGCATGCGCGTCAACGCCCTGACCGGACTCAAAACTCTGATCGGCATTGGCCCTCAGATCCAAAAATCCGCCGCAGAGAAGCCGGACGGCCTGCTGCTGCACCAGAACATCGTCTACTCACTTCTTCCCCCGAACATCGGCATGCGGCAGGTGTGGCGCGACTTCGATTCGCTGGAGGCGTGGACCCGATCACAGCCCCACCGCAAATGGTGGACCAACTTTCTGCGCGATTCTGGCGGCACCGGTTTCTGGCACGAAACGTACTTCATGCGCGGTGGCATCGAAGCGATCTACGATGATGTGCCGAAACCGATCGGCTTCATGACCTTTGCGCCCGTAGCGCCCGCCCGAGGGCCGATGTTCTCGGCCCGCCAGCGGGCCCGACTGGGTGGAGAGTCCGTCGAACCTTCGCCGGTAAGCGAGGCTTCACTAAGCCAAAACAGCTATATTGCGACAGGAGAGGCGGCCAGGTAGCCCGCGGAGAAGGCGTGGCGGCCGCATGATCTCACTCTCCCGGAATCGGAGTGCGCAATGGCGCCACTGCCACTCGAAGGCGTACGAGTTCTGGATTTCTCGTGGGCGATGGCCGGCCCGCAGGCGTCGCGCCTCTTCGCCGACATGGGCGCCGACGTCGTTAGGCTCGAAAGTGCGGCGCGCCCCGACCTCGCCCGCACGACGTTCGGTCCGCATCCCCACGGCCAGGGGGCGCACGGCTTCGATTCGAGCGGCTATTTCAACCACTTCAACCGCAACAAGCGGTCCGTGAACCTCAACATGCAGCGCAACGAGGCGAAGCCGGTCTTTCGCGACCTGCTTTGCACCGCCGACATCGTGTTGGAGAACTTCTCAGCGGGGGTGCTGGCGCGCTGGGGCTGGCCGTTCACGCGCATGCGCGAGGTGCGGTCCGACATCATTTATATCTCGATGGCGGGGCCCGGACACCGCGGCCCGTATGCGAGCCAGCGAACGTTCGGGCCGACCGTCCAGGCGCTGTCCGGGCTCACTCACCTCTCGGGTTTCCCCGGCATGCAACCGGCGGGCTGGGGCTTCTCTTATATGGATCACACCGGCGGCTACATGGCCGCGATTGCGGCGCTCATGGCGCTGTATCAGCGCTCCCAGACGGGCTGTGGCGAGCACGTCGACCTCTCCCAGATCGAGTCGGCGATCACGCTCACCGGCACCGCGATCCTCGACTACCAGGTCAACGGACGCCAGTCGGCGCCCCAGGGAAACCGCTCGCGCCACCCTGCTGCCGCTCCGCACGGCGTCTATCGCTGCGCCGACGAGTATGAACGGGACCGATGGATCGGCATCGCCTGCTACACCGACGACCAGTGGGACGCGCTGGTGGAGACGATGGGCCGGCCGGCGTGGGCAACTTCGGCATCGCTCGCGGGAATGCCGGCACGGGTTGCGGCCCAGGACGAGCTTGACCGTGAGATCGACGCCTGGACCCGCACCCAGTTGGCGCAGGAGTTGATGCGCCGGTTGCAGCGCGCGGGCGTTCCGGCCGGCGTCGTACAAAATCACCGTGACCTCACCGAGCACGACGAGCAGATCGAACACCGCGGCATGTTTCCGCGCGTTGCGCATGAATTGTTGGGGGAGTATCAGATCGACGGGCTGCCGATTCGGATGTCTGAAACGCCGGGCGGCATTCGTAAACGTGCGCCGCTTTGGGGCGAGCACACCGAAGACGTGTTGCTCGGCATCCTTGGTTACGGCGGCGATCGGCTCTCGCAACTACGCGACGAGCAGGTGCTGGCATGACCCGCCTCCTGCTCGAAGGGCTGCGCGTGGTTGAGCTTGCCGATCAGCAGGCGGAGTGGGCCGGCAAGCTGCTGGCAGACATGGGCGCGCACGTGGTCAAAGTCGAGCCCCCGGAAGGGGCATCCACGCGACGGATCGGCCCGTTTGCAGGCGACGTTCCCGACATTGAGCGCTCGCTCTTCTTCTGGCATTACAACACCAGCAAGCGCTCGGTCACGTTAAACCTGGCGACACGCGAAGGCCGCGCCCTCTGGCTGCAGCTTGCGGCTCAGGCCGACGCGATCATCGAGACGGCGGTGCCGGGTTCGCTCGATGCGCTCGGCGCCGGCTATGACGCGCTCTGCACCGCGAACCCGGGACTGGTCATGGTTTCGGTCACGCCGTGGGGGCCGGATGGCCCCTACGCCGCTTACGCCTCGGGCGACCTGATCCAGATGGCGATGGGCGGGGTGATCAACTCCTGCGGCTACGACGACCACGAGGTCCCGCCGGTGCGCCCGGGTGAGAACCACGCCTACCACATCGCCAGCCACCACGCCGTCATCGGCCTGCTCGCCGCGCTCCAGTGGCGAGAGCGCAGCGGCCGCGGCCAGCGGATCGACGTCGCGGTGCACGATTGCGTTTCCGTGTGCACGGAGTTTGCCGCCACGCACTGGTTCTACGCCGGAAACCTGGTGCAACGTCAGACGGGGCGCCACGCGTCGCCGATGATCACGGCGCCGACATTCAAGCCCACGCGTGACCGGAGGTGGGCAAACTACGGCCAGACCTTTAATGAAGACGCATGGCGCCGCTTTCTGGATTGGGCCGACGAGGCGGGCTTTGGCGAGCTATTTTAGCAGTTCGGCGACGCGAGCGACCGCATGGCGCATGGGTCAGAGGTCATGGAGGCGATGCGTGCGGCGATGTCCACGCTGGACGCCGATCAGATATGGATGCTCGGCCAGAGCCTGGGCCTTCCATGGGGAATGATCCGCCGTCCTGAAGAGTGGTTAGACGACCCGCACACCACGGCGCGGTCTTTCTTCCAGGAGGTCAGCCAGCCGGGGTTCCACCAACCGCTCCGCGTACCCGGACCGCCCTACGCGTTCACCGAGCACCCGGGCCGTATTGGCCCAGCGCCGCGACTCGGCGAGCACAACCACGAGGTCTACGGCGCCCTGGGCTACTCACTGGACGAGCTGAACGTCCTGCGCGAGATCGGCGCGATCTAAGAATGGAGTCCTGCCGGTTATTACTTGTTCGTTATTACTAAGGAGGGATCACCACGCCAGAACCCCACATACCGCTCGACGGAGACTCAGCGTTAGTACCGGGGACGGTGATGCCGGTCATAAAGTGGGCGGGGGGCAAGCGTAGCCTTGCCCCCCTCTTGACGCGTATGGCGCCAAGCAACATTCGGTCGTATTATGAACCATTTGTTGGCAGTGGCGCCCTTTTCTTTTCCTTAGGCACCGCTAAGTATACAGATGCTATTATTTCCGATATTAATCGTTCTTTAATCGATCTGTATGTGGCCATTCGCGATGAACCTGACTCCGTCATGGCAGCTCTCGATATTCTGCAACCTCATGTACTGAACAAGGACCGTTATTATCAAATCAGAGGCACTAATGAATGCCAGTTGACTCTCACGCAGCGTGCTGCCCGTTTCATTTACCTCAATAAGGCCGGATACAATGGCCTATACCGTGTCAATAGGGCAGGCGAATTTAATGTACCGTTTGGCCGACACCCGGCCGCACCTCGGCTGTATGAGCCACGAAATCTCCTTCGGGTCTCCAAGCGCTTGCAGATGGCCAGGCTCGTTTGCGGTGACTTCGATCAGACCCTTGCTGATGCGGGGACAGGCGACTTCGCCTATCTGGACCCGCCCTACGCTCCGCTTACCAGTACGGCGAACTTCACGAGCTACACGAATACGTCATTCACTAAAGACGACCAAATCCGACTTGCGACCGCGGTGCACGCACTCACGGAGAAGGGGACACGCGTCCTTCTCTCGAATTCCGACGTTCCGCTAGTTCGGGACCTCTACAAGGATTACAACCTCACCGTGCTCTACGCAGCACGAAGGATAAACTCCGACTCAGGTGGTCGCGGAAAGATAACGGAATTGGCAATTCGGAACTATGCGAGCACCTGAGTGGGTTTACCGCAGAGAGGATGCTCATGCCGGGCCGGAAGAAAGCGACTACAACTGGGCACGGATTGGTGGCACAGACGCGTGACCTCGCGGTCAGCCTTGGATTAGATACGCAAACCGAGGTTCGAGTGGGTCGCCGGTTGTGGGGTGCCGTACGCATGATTGATTTGGTGGTTCGGGACCCTGTCACACGTCGCACTTTAGGCATTGAATGTAAGGCACAGGAGCAGGCCGGCTCTGCCGAGGAGAAGATTCCGGCCACAATCAGCGATATCGCGGCCTGGCCGATTCCGGGCATCGTGGTCTTCAGCGGCGCCGGATTTTCCAGCAATATGCGCCAATACTTAATTTCAACGGGCAAAGCGGTCTCACTTGAAGACCTCGAAGACTGGGTACGACTCTACTTCGGGCTGCCAATGAGGGGTGAGCTTGTATGAACCCCGACAGAGGCGGGCGGAATCCGGAGCGCCAGGAAAAGGCTCACAATTTCCTCCGCGGTAGGGCGGAAGATCAGTCCATGTTCTCTTTAGACGATTTCATCGCGGCCACTGGCTGGAAGAAATCGAGTGTTACTACCTATATCTCTAAACAATGGAAGGAGTATATCGAGAAACCGGGCGGTATGCTGCGGGTCAAGCGCGATTTCCTGCGCTTGAGCTTGACCAGCTTCCAGCATCTGGCCACGCAAAGCCGCAAAGTATTCACGGACTATCAACGCCTTCGCTACGGCGAACTCGTAATCTACGAGTTCTTGCTTCCATTGACCAGACAGGTGGAGCTTCGACGGGCGCTTGATGACTTATTCTATTCTGACACGATAATCCGACGGCTTCAGGAAGTCGGGATAACCAAATTTGAGGGGGCCTTCCCTCGTCGAGAGGGAGAGGAAGAATCCTCCTTTATCGACACGATCGTGCAGTTTGCGTCTGACCATTTCGGTGGCTATTCCATTAGCCACGTGAATGGCAGATTTAGGGCGGGAAAATTGGTGGCGAGGCAAGAGGCCAGCCAGCTTCTTGCTGACGATGAGCTGTACTTGATTGACGAAATAACCGCAGTAGTACGTTTCATCATTCCATGTTCGGCGAGCAAGGTGGAGTACGAAAACACTTTTGAGTCAATCGCTGATTTCGTCGATGAAGGGCAGCAAAATGACCCGAGTGCGGAAGCAATTACGGCGGAATTGAGACGGATTAGGCTTCTATTCCGCCACCTGTTTGTCGAGGCGATTGTACGTACAATTCAAGGGGAAGAGGCAATTTGGCTATTAGAAAGCGGTTCATCTCATCGGCTGTATGTATGGGAACGGAGAGGCAAGTAGGTTAACGCCAACGTCGGGTTGCAAGCAGCTCCCGTCGCGGCGGCCGCGACTCGGATGATGCGGTCCTTAAGGCCGCCGGATGGTGGAGGGGTGGCCGCTGGACTACCATCAGTCCCGTCTCCGCAGCGCGATGGGCCACAACGCAGTCGGCGATTCACCGCCTGTCACGTTCCCAGCCCCGACACGACCGGCAGGCGCGGGGTGACGTGTACGCAGTACACCTCGAGGCCCCGCGCGGGGACCAGTCTCTCTACTGGATCACCGAGTGCGGCGTAGCCTCGATACGGGTAATCTTCATCTTCTCGCGGTCCATCATCTGCGGAATGCGCGGGCCGATGTTCGTCTTCCAGTGGTCGCTCTGGTAAACGGCATCGTAGAGGCGCTTGCGCTCGTCCTCGCTCTCGAAGCGGCGGATCCAGACGTAGAGGTCGTCCTCTTCCTGCCCCACGAAGCTGCCGACGATCACCATCCCCTTTGCGACCTGGAATGGGATGATCTCCTCTTCCATGAAGCGCACCCAGTTTTCGCGCTGGCCTGGAAAGGTCCGGTACTGCCTGAGCTCAAAGAACATGCCCGCGTTCCTCTGTCGGGTTTGTATCTGTGCCGAGATTGTAGCAAGCGGCGCACCGCCTTGCTCGACCTGCGCCTGCTTACCGAGCGCATGTTCCACAACGCAAACATCGTAGGCTTCGCGGCGTTTGCCAGCCTCGTCGGCGTGCTGTTCCTGATGCCGCTGTGCCTCCAAACGCTCCGCTCCTTTTCGGCCAGAGCTACCCCGCGGCTAAGATCGGCTTCGTTGGTGCACTACCTGGGATTCTCCTGGCGGCTGAACTGTTGAAGGACGCGCTTGGCCGCGCTGATGGCCGACTCCTGTCGGTGGCGTCCGCACTACGTTTCGCTGCGACAGCTTCGGTAATCTGGACGAAGAGACGTGTGACATCGGGGCGGCGAGTAATGAACTAGACGCGTGAGGCGGGTTATGTGGCAAGCGTGGTTAGATCCCGCGCTGACGAGGCGACCAGAGCGTGGTTTTCTGCTTCACTACTACCCCTGCCCCGTCAAGAGTCACCGAATGATTGGCGACCAGGTGCGCGGGCCTCCCGGACTCACTAACGCCACAAGCGGCCGAATCACGTCAAGAGTCCGGACTCGGCATCGCTGTTCAACAATGCATCGCGTTGCTGAGGTGTTAACCAACGCGCCTTACTCCCCTCCGGCTGCCGCGTCACCTGAAGAACGTGGTCGATCGTCTCGGCGACCGCTCGAAGGTGGCTAACGACTGCTACTAGCCGTCCGCCGGAAGCCTGTTGCTCAAGCGCCCTCAGCGCATCCGGGAGCGTGTTCGCATCGAGCGATCCGAATCCCTCGTCCAGGAAAACCGCTTCGAGGCGCCCGCCGCCCCGTCCTGCGAGCTCGACCAGCGCCAGCGCCAGCGAGAGGCTGGCAAGGAACGTCTCGCCACCCGACAGGGTCATGACGTCGCGCGGTTGGCCGGACCAACGGTCGACGATCCGGAAATCCTCGGCAAAGCCGTAGCGCGCGTTCGTCATCGACGCGAAGATCTCGGAGGCGACGGCCAGTAGGACAAGCTGGCGGCGGCGAATCACGTAGTCGATGAACTTGGCGTCGGACAGCTGACTGTAGATCACGTCAAGCACGGCAACCAGGCCATTGGCGCCCGAAATCCGCAGATCCAACGCGGCCACAATTGGCTGTTGCCGCATCGCGTCGTCCCTCTGGGCTTCCGCCTGTCTCAAGTCGGCGGCGACCTCAATCGTCTGTTGGCGAAGGCCTTCGGCGTCTGCGCACCCCGCGTCAGCGAGGGCTTTCGCAATTCGTTCCCCCGCTTCCTCAGCGCGCAGCACCGCGTCCGCCGAGCCGTCCTTAGAGGACCTGAGCAATTCGCCGGCGCGCGCATCGCGTGCCGCTGCTGTCGCGGCGGTGGCGGTCAAGGTTTCGTGGGGTCCAGACGATACCGGGGCCGGGAGATCGAGTTCTGCCGCAACCGTTCCCAGGCATTGCTCCAGCGCGGCCTGGTTTCGTTCCACTGCAGCAGCGGGCAAACGCACTTCCGTGTGGATACGCGCTGCGAGGGCATCGCGCACCTTCCGCGCCGACCCCGCCACGTCGTTCTCCCTGTCCCGTTCCTGCTCTGATTCGCGGATCGTCTTGAGACGGAGGGCCGCCAACGCGCAGGCCTCTTCGAGCTCGGCCAAGCCTCCTGGGGCTTCGGGGCGCACGTCAACCGGGAGGGCAGCGATCGCATCTGCCTGCTGCTTTCGTCGGTTTTCCAATCGAGTGGTGCGGCTGTGCAGTTCAGGTGTCCGTCGAGACAGCTGCTCGCGCAACCCGTCCAACGCCGTACCGGTTGTGTTCACCGCGAGCTCTGCTTCCTGCGCCGCAGTACGGGCCCCTGTCGAGGCGTCGGCGGCTTCGCCAGCCTTAACCACGAGCGGGGCAAGCAGCAGGGCGTCATCGTCCGCGAGGTGTGCAGACGGCAATCTGCGTTCAAGCTGGTCAAGCGAGGTCTTCGCTTTCGCCTCGGCGTCAGCTTGCTTCTTTGCGACGTTCGAAACGGCAAGTGCGGCAGCCTCGACAAGTCCCTCCAGGCGCTTGCTCGCTCCGAGAGTCTCCTGCTCTTCGCGAGCAGCTTCATCGCGAGCCCGTCGAGCGCCGGCTTCACCCTCCGCATGTGGCGGCGCGAACCCGAAAGGAAGCTCCCTGGTGCATACGGGGCACGGGTCTCCGGGGCCACGGCCTGCAGCCGCGGCCGCGGCATGGTCCTTGCGCCGGACCTCCTCAAGCTGCACGTCAGCTGCTACCCGCGAATCCACTGCAGCCCTGTGAGCATCCTGCGCTGCGGAGAACTGCGCTGTGAGGTTCTCGTGCCCCTCGACGGCTGCTTGGTGTTCGCTTACAGCAGCACCACGTTCGCCGACAAGTCTGCGAGCGGTTTGCAGTGCCGCGCGCGCTCCGTCTAGGCTATCGCGCGCGCCGGTTGCCAACTGCTCGGCCAACCGAGCTGCTGCTCGGGCGTCGGTCGCTTTCTGCTCCAGTCTTTTGAACGAGTTCTCGTCGGCGGATATCTTCCCCCCGAGTTCCACAAGTCGCGCCCTCTCGCCGGCGAGCGCAGCGGCTTCATCATTGATCTCTGGAAGGGCAACGATCGCGCTCTCGAGAGTGGTAACGGCACTAGAGAGGCCCGCAGCCCCCAACCCGAGCTGGTCAGCCGCGTTCAGCTCCGCCGCGATAGCGCTCGCGCTGGTCTCGTGGGCACCGGCGCGTTCTAATGCGTCGTTGAGCAGCCGGGAGAGTTCTGCCTCCAGTGCCGCGAGTCCACGAATCTGCTGGGCGTCACCAGGACGCCGCACTCGGGAGATCGCGTCCGCGTGCGCCTCAAGGCGGGTCGCACGGTTGCGGTCGTCGTCCGCCGACGTGCGAGCGGCGCCTATTGCTACCGCCGCTGCTTCGACAACGACAAGTCGGTCCTTTGCCGTCCCTGCGGCTCCGTCCGCCGCGTCCGCCGCAGATGAAGGATCGGCGAGGTACTTCGCGCGCTCGTATCGGACATCGCTTAACGGCCCCACGACTCGGCTCCTGACGGTCAGCGCGGCGGCGCGGACTGCCTCGAGTTCGTCCACCCGGAAGATTGCTTTGAGCACGGCGCTCCGCTCACCGGGCGTGCTTTGCAGGAGCTGTTGGAATCGCCCCTGGGGTAGCACGACCGCGCGGAGGAACCCCTTGTAGTCAAGGCCAACCAACCCCTCGATCTTTTCATTAACGGTGGCAGCGGCATCGAAGTGGAGAGACGGGTCGTCGTTCGCCACGAGCTTGTGGAGTGAGGCGCCAGGCCCCGCCCGCGCCGTGCGGTTTACCGTCCAGATTCTGTCGTCGGCCCGAAAGCTGAGCTCAACGCTGAGCGCCGCCGCGCCGGACGAAATGAGGTCGGTGACCGCCTTGCCGGACCAGGTCGCGGTTCCGTACAGGGCGAAACAGAGGGCGTCGAGGATGGACGACTTGCCAGCGCCCGTGTCTCCGATGATCGCAAACAGGTCGCGGTCGCGGAAGTCGATCTCGACCTCTTCGCGGTAGCTCCGGAGCCCGCGTATCTTGAGAACGAGCGGCCGCATCAGCGCGCCTCCTGGCCAGGGAGTGGAGCGGCGAGCGCATCTTCCTCCGCAAACTGCGGCAGAGTTTCTTCCGCCAACGCCTCGAGGATCGTGCTAAACACGTCGAATGCTCGCTGCCTTCCAGGGATGGCAAGGCCGTCGAGATACTCCGCGAACAACTCGCGGACGGTCTGTTCAGGACGACCTCCTACAGAGTCGCGGGTGACGACCGTCACAGCTAACCGCTCCGATACTTCGAACACGTCAAGAACGGTGGCGTTGGGGAGAAGGTCGCGCATCTGGCGCGAGAGGTCCGGAACAGGGCTCTCTGTGCGGACCGTGACCAGGCAAAGGGCGTCGCCGACGGTTGGCGCCTGTGCGCGGATCTCGTCGATCGTGCCAGCGACTCGTTTGAGTGGACGCCCGGACTTCAGGCGCACCTCCACGATGTCAGCTGGCCGGCCCGGGGCTGCTTCCACCAGCACGACCTGCTTCTCTTCTCCTTCCTCACCGAAATCGAGCTGGATCGGTGACCCCGCGTAGCGGCCAGGCACGGGCCCAGGTAGCCGTTGCGGTTTGTGGATGTGGCCGAAGGCGGCGTAGCTCACGACCGGAAGTCGTTCGGCGCGCGTCGCATATGCGTCGCTGACGGTTACCTGGCGTTCTGAACCGGAATAGCTCGCGCCGCCAACGTGCAGGTGTGCTGCGAAGAGCAGGATGTCCCGGGCTGGATCCGACCCCGCGAGCAGACCCTGCGCGAGGATGTCTTCAAAACCCTGCACACGATCGGCGTAATCGGCGTTCCAAGTGTCAGGGGAATCGAATGCGTCGACGAGTCGGTTCGGGTGAACAAACGGCAGCGGCGCCAGGCGAATGCGTTCCCCTGCAGCCGAGGGGTACTCAAGGATGCCACCGTCATTCGGGTGACGCGGACGGTCGATGAACCGTATCGGAGACCTTGAGCCCAGAAGACGGGAGAAGATCCTAAAGAGCGCGGGGGAGTCGTGATTCCCGCAGAGCACAACGACTGGTGCTACAGCGGCGAGCTCCTGGAGCGCGTTCAGCCCTCGTTCTATGTCCGTGTACGCCGGCCGGGGGACGTCGAACAGGTCCCCGGTGTGGAGCATAAGGTCGGGCCGTTGCTCGCGTGCTAGCTGCGCGATTTCGCTGAGCACCGCGTCATAGTCGTCTGCGCGTGAGTGGTTATACGTCATCCGGCCCAGGTGCCAGTCGCTCGTATGAAGTAATTTCATCGCAGCCGCTCGAACAGCGCATGTTCCTCCGCGTCGGTGCGTGTGGCCGCCTGGCTTTCAGCGACGCACGTCGCAAACGCCGGGAACGGAAACCTCACAGGCAGGGGCGCCGGGATGAGGGGCTGGTCGATCACCATCGTTCCGGGAAGGAACCGACTGGCGCGTTCGCGCAGTTCCGGCGAGAGGAATCGGTACTCGTCGGCCTCGCCGGCATCGATTCGCCCGACGACTTTGATGGCCGCATTGCGGATGATATTCCCGTCAACATCCGCGGCCGATTGCTGTGCGCCGATGAGGATGACGCCGAGACTTCGACCACGCGCGGCGATGTCGATGAGCACCTCCTTGATGGGGCTTGTACCCGTCCGAGGCGCGTACTTGTTGAGCTCGTCAAGGACGATAAACCGCAGCGGCTCGCGCCCAGTCCCCTGCTTCTCCTCGAAGATGCGGCTGAGCAGCGCACCGACGACAAAACGCTGAGCCGAATCGTGGAGCGAGTGGATGTCCACGACGGTTACCGACCGCTCCAGCCGGACGGGCGACACACCCGTTGAGACTAGGTGCCCGAGTCTCGGGCCCTGCGCGTAGAGCCTGCGAAGGAAGGCGCTTCGCGTTCCCGAGGCCGTGTTCGCCGTCCAGTCCGGGTCTGCCTGCTGCTCGTCGGGACTTGCTACCTGCGAGAGGAAGTCGATGAGGTCATCGAAGTTCCGGATCGGTTTGCCGTCACCCGCCCTCCTCGGCTGGCGCCTCTCCTGGACGATCCGGTCGAAGACAAACGATGTCCCGGCGGGCGGCTTGCACAGCACGACCGCCCCGGGCGTTTGCTCCAGCGGATAGGCCCATCGCGCGAGCTGGACGCGGACGCGCTGCTCGATGAAGGGGACCTGGTTCCCGCGCTGGTCTTCGTCCTCAGCAAAGCAGAACCGGAGCAGTCCTTCCCGGATGAAGTCGGCCGGTGGCCATCCAAACGGCGTCACCTCCTCGGTTGCCCGAGAGACAACGTTGGTCACCACGGCCCCGTGCCCGCCCGGCATCTTGGGAGCGAAGAGCGCGACGTTCTCGAAAGCACCTGGAGTTGGAACGCCCAGGCGGTTCCACTGCTGCGCGGCGTCCTCCCGCGCCGCGAAGCGGCTATTCTGTCGATCCAGGTGGAGCAGGTCTTCCCCTTTCACGTTGAACACCAGGGCCCGGGTGTTGGCCGCATGCGGGCCGAGCATCCGGCGCCCGGCGTCCGTCTCGAAGAGTAAATACAGCAAGAACAGCGCGTATGACGTCTTCGTTGCGACGCCCGAGACGCCCGAGATCGAGACATGTCCGCCCTTCTCTCCGTTGAGGAAGGTGAAATCCACAAAGACCGGCTCTCCCGACTGGTCGAGCCCGGCCGGGAGCCGAAGCCCTGCGTCCATCTGGTCAAGAAAGAGCGCGCTGTCGCGGTGGCGTCCGGACGCCCGGCAGACGATTGCGCCCGGTTCGGGCGGAAGCCAGAGTTCGGGTATGGTCCGCAGCACCTGCACCTCGACCTGACGCGACGTAATCCCGGGCATGGTCCCGGCCGCCGTGATGCGGTGCGTGTCCGAAGACATCTCGGCACCTTCGATCGAGCCGCGTCCTTCGACCACGATCCCGTAGTGCCACAACTGACGGCCGTCCGGAAGCTCCTGCCGAGACGCCACGAGGTCGTCAAGTTGCACGACAGCCTCATCATTGAGCACAACGTGGAATCGCCGGGTGGTTGCCGGCAGCGACCCGTCGATCAGCCCAACGGCCGCCGGACTTTCCTCGGCGGCTCGGTCGCTTCCAGCAGTGGTCATCGTGTTCTCTCCTTCTTCAGTTTCCCCGCGCCAGGGCGGCGACGGCCTCTCGCACGGCGCGAGAGGTGAGCCCGGCGTGGCCCATCAGGTGGCGAAGGTGGGTCTCCAGCGCCCCGATGGGTTGCAGGTTCTGCGGTGCTCGTGGGTCGCGGTGACGCACCCCCGCAAACCGCGGGAGCTCGCCAGCCAGCCAGGTCGCGATCCGCGTAGCATCCGTGAGCCCCGCTGACTGCGGGATCTCGAGCCGGACGATCCCGGACCACGGGTTGGCATCTGGCCCGGTGTCGGCGAGGCGCAAGTAGAACGAGTAGCGATCCTCACCCAGGCGAAAGATAGACGTCCGGCAGCCTGTCTCGAGCCCGGGGATGAGGCGGTGGATTTCCGGCTGCAGGAGGGCCCTATGATGGGTCTTCACATACCCGGTTACGGGCAGATCGCGGCTCCGAATGAAGTTGAGAGGACCGTCCACGACCACGACGAGGTCGCGACCGGCCAGATCCTCGGCAAGGCGCCCCTCCGCCTGGCGCATGCGGTTCTGGAGCTCGACCAGCGGTGCGTCCGGGGACGCGTCCGCGATCGACGCCGTGGTCCATGTCCAGCCCCCGGGCACCGGTGGAAGCGACGCGGATATGCCATTTCCCCAGATTGCGAGGCGCTGAACAATCGCGTCCGCGAAAGCCGCCCGCCCGTCCTCCCCTAGCACTACCGCGCCGCAAGCGTGGGTGCCAGCAATGGCCCGCCCGGCCATGCCGGTCAATTCGTCCTCCGTGTAGAGCCACGCGTCGGCCCGTCGCACCCCGTCGACGAAGGCGACCCTGGTGCCGGGCGCGGCCACACCGCGATGGCTCTCGAGGCACGCACCGTCCTCGATGAGCTCGGCGTCTGCTGCTTCCTGCTCGACCGGCACAAGGTACGGCGAGCCGTACGATGCGGCCCAGTCCTCTATAAACACCCGATTCAAAATCTGCCTGCCTTGTAGTCCTGCACAGCGGTCTTGCCACGAAGGATGTTGGCTGCGTCCCAGCGATGGGCTTCAAGCTTGCCAGGGAACGTCTCAAACCGGCTCCAGCGACCGGTGCGGCTCCGGCGGCAGCTCGACGCGGATGGGGTCGCCGGTCCGCACCTCACCGCCGGTCAGGACGATGGCCATGATGCCGGCCTTGCGCACGAGCCTGCCCTGATCGTCGCGATCGAGTGTCGCCATCATCAGCCCCGCGGAGATCCGGTCCAACTGGGCGCAGGGGTCGCGCAGACCGGTCACCTCGACGACGGCGCTGTCCCCAAGATGCAGCCGCGTGCCGGCCGGTAATCCGAGCAGGTCCACGCCGCGCGTCGTGAGGTTCTCGCCCATCTCTCCGGCCGCCACGTCGATGCCGGCGGTCCGTAACTCGTCGTGCAGCTCAGCGTGGATCAGATGCACCTGGCGCAGGTTTGGCTGGTCCGGGTTGCGCGCGGCACGCGAGCGATGCTTCACGTGCTCGCCCTGATGTGCGTCGCCTTCGACGCCCAGTCCCGTGAGCAGGCGGATGCTCTGCTGGTTCGGCTTAGTCAGTGTGTGCGTCGCGCTGCGGCTTACCGCCGCCACCATCCCGTCCATCGATTGACACCCCATTCGCCTAGTTTACACATACTAACCCCGGTCGCTCAGGAATAGACCTGTCCCGGCATCCCTCAATGAGGCGATGCAATGCCGTCGACCGCCTGTGCTCGAAGTTATCAATATGTCGCGCGGCCGCCGGAGATGTCGTAGACGGCGCCGGTGGAGAAGGAACACTCCTCCGAACACAACCACGCCACGAGCGCGGCGACCTCCGCCGCGGTGCCGGCCCGGCCCATGGGGATTCGGGAGGTGACGTAGTCCCGCATCTCAGGCGGCAAATCGCGGGTCATCTCGGTGTCGATCAGGGCGGGAGCCACGCAGTTCACGAGGATTCCGCGCGTCGCTACCTCCTTTGCCAGGGCCTTGGTGAACGCGATCACACCGCCTTTGGATGCAGCGTAGGCAGCCGCGTTGGGATTGCCCTCCTTGCCGGCAATCGAAGCCAGGTTGACGATGCGACCCCACCCGAGCGCCTGCATACGCGGTAGCACGGCACGACACGAAAGGAATACGCCGTCGAGGTTCGTCGAGAGCACCTGCCGCCAGGCGTCCAACGGGTAGTTTTCAACCGGCGCGGTCGGACCGAGAACGCCGGCGCAGTTCACGAGGATATCGATTCGGCCCCAGCGCTTCACCACAGCCGCGGCCATCTGCTCAACGTTCGCCGGGTCGGTCACATCCACGGTTAAGGCCATGCCGCGATCGCCGAACGTCGCAGCCTGCCTGCGGGTCTCGTCGCCGTTCAAATCGGCCAACGCGACCGCCGTCCCCTCGGCGTGCAGGCGATTTGCGACGGCGAGGCCGATGCCGCGTGCGGCCCCCGTGACTACCGCCGTGCGTCCTACAGTCATCACGTTCCTCTTCGCGCCCTACGCACACGGCCAGTTGCATCGGCCGCGAGCACATCATCGACACCGACCGGCACCGTTGCAACCAATCCGTCGGGAGGCCGCGGGGCATAGCGCTCACATCGTGTTCGCACCTTCATTTCTTCACCACCGGCACGGGGCCGGAACATCGGCGGCCCCGCGCTGCACAGGTATAATTCCACCAGATGGATCATACCCGCGCTGCGGAACGGTACCGGCACCCGAGCGCTGAGATGCGCAAGCACCAACACGAGGAGCGATGATTATGGCGCAGTCGGTGCAAGAGCTGAAACACCGCGTCGAGGCGGTTGACCTGTGGCCGGAGAGCACCAACCAGGACCAGTGCGACAACTGCAAGTTCTACAAAGTGCTCAGGGAAGGGATCGGCTACTGCGCCCACCGCGATGTCGATATGGTTATTGGCGGTCCCTGGTGGTGCAAGCTGTGGGAGCCTGACCGGGCGACCGAGCAAGCACGGCAGGCCTCGTAGTCTGCCGTCGCACCACCAGACCGTTCGCGGCGGCTCGAGTGTGACAACACCAGGCCCCATCAATGCGATGTCCGGTTCCCGCCCCCGTCCGATGCGACGGGTGCACATCATTGGCGGTGGCGGCGCCGGCAAGAGCACGCTGGCCTGCTGGCTCGCCGCCGACCTGGGTGTGCCTCTCTACCACCTCGATGTGCTGAACTTCCTCGATGCCACGGAGCGGAGACGCCCCTATGCCGACCGGGTTACCGGCGTGCAGCGCATCGCCGCCCAGCCCGCCTGGGTCACCGAAGGCATCTTTCTGGGCTGGACAGACCTGCTCCTGCAGGCGGCGGACCGCATTATCTGGCTGGACCTGCCCTGGTATATCGCTCTCTATCGCATTGTGCGGCGCTACGTTCTGGCTAGCCGTCGCGGCGCCAATCAGTACCGGGGGCTCCAGAGGCTGCTGCGCTTCCTGCGCTGGAGCGCTGCCTACTACCGGCCCATGTCCCCCGCGCAGATCGATGCCTTACCTGAGGAGAGCTTGCACAGTCGCGCGGCGACGGCGCGTCACCTGCGGCCGTATGCCCACAAGCTGACGCGGTGCCGCACGCTGGCGGAAGTCAACGAACTACGGGCTGCCCTGGGAGTAACGGACGGTACATATTCTTATGGCGCCGCGTCGTGCGACCCCTAGCCGGGCAGGCGCTTAGGAGAGGACAGATAGCC
Organism: Chloroflexota bacterium; assembly: GCA_036741355.1. GTDB lineage: Bacteria > Chloroflexota > Dehalococcoidia > CAUJGQ01 > CAUJGQ01 > JBBRGK01. Next base: position 112 of record DAINSK010000039.1, on the reverse strand, counting down.
ACGAATCATGCGCTGAGGATGAACACGTCATCCTTGGCCGTCACGTGGTCGATAAACGCGTGCGTCGCCGGCACCCCTGTCTCCTTGAGCCCTCCTAACAGGGCATCCAAGT
>DAINSK010000038.1:0-33363 GCA_036741355.1 Chloroflexota bacterium | reverse complement strand
ACCAACCATCGTTCGAACACCTACCATTAAGACGGTTGCTTCCCCTCTCCATTGCGCTGCAACGGAGAGGGGCGATCGTTGGCTGCACCGGTCGGGGCTGGGCGCCTAACCCTCCTGTCCCTTCCCGCGCCGGGAAGGGACGATACTTGGAAGTTGCGTTCGGGCTGGAGTGCAGCGGCGATGAGGTGGTTACCTGGAAGGCGACGTACAGCGGCTTTTGCAGCACGGTAATGCTTAGCAAGCTCCCCTTCCCTGGTTCCAGTACCTCCCGTTAGGCGTAGGGGTAAGGGAAGGGGCCGGGGGTTAGGCCCGGCGGGGCGGTGAGGTCCACGACTGCCGACTGCCTACTGCCCAGGCGCCAAGCGCCGCCCCTTGGCTTCGAGCGATTCGCGCTCGACGACGGCGCCGATGTGGCGTGGGTTTGGGACGTCGCGGAAGCTGAAGTGCTGGTCCTCGCCGGCTGTCTGGCACTGGCTGTCGGCGAAGTCGAACATCGATTCCCAGACGCCGTCGCGACCGACCGTGATGTCCTGGATCTGGACGAGGTCGGCCGAGGACATGTGAAAACGGAACGGGTTGGGCGCCACGACGTTTGCTCGTCATCCTGCAGCGGGAAGGGAATCTTCACGGCGGAATACTCCAGGGAAAGGGGTCCGGCAAGAGGGCCGGTGGCAGCCGCCGCGCGTATGATACGCGATCGTCAGGTAGAGCGGGCTTTGACTCCACTGGACGCGGTTTTCGGTGTACGATATAGTTCTAGGAACGGCCAAACTAATGCTGAAAAGAGTAGGTGGGTTATCATATGAAGCTGTCGTGCTTGCAGGAGAACCTGGCCCGCGGTCTCGCGATCGTGCGTCCGGCCGTGGCCTCGCGCTCGACGCTCCCGATCACGCAAAACGTCCTGCTGACCACCGATGGCGGCCGGCTGAAACTGGCGGCCACCGACTTGGAGATCGCGCTGAGCTGCTGGGTGGGGGCGCGCATCGAGGAGGAAGGCACGACCACCGTGCCCGCCCGCCTGCTGCTTGACTTCGTCAACTCGCTGCCGTCGGACCAGATCGCGCTGTCGCTGCCACAGCGGGCGCGGACGCTGCACCTCTCGTGCGCACGCAACGAAGCGACGATGGGCACCATGGACGCCGACGACTTTCCGCCCATCCCGGCCGTGCAGAGCGACGCCGGCATTCGCATCGACCGCCAGGCGCTGAAAGTCGCGATCGCGCACGTCGCCTTCGCTGCCGCCACCGACGACTCACGCCCCGTGCTGACCGGCGTGGACTTTCAAATGGAAGGCACCGAGCTGACGCTAGCCGCGGCCGATGGGTTCCGGCTGGCGGTGTACCACCTGAGCCTGCAGGACGCCGTGCCGGAGAAGATCGAGATCATCGTGCCGGCGCGGGCGCTGAACGAGCTGAGCCGGCTGCTCACCGACGAGGACACGCCGGTTGAGATGATGGTCAACCCGAACCGCAGCAGCGTCCTCTTCCGCGTAGTCAACAAGGACTACGAAGTGGAGATGGTGGCGCAGCTGAAGCAAGGAGCCTTTCCCAACTACGCGCAGCTCATCCCCAAGCAGCACACCACCCGCGCCACCGTGGACGCGCGCGAGTTCCTGCGTGAGACCAAGATCGCCGCCATCTTCGCCCGCGACGGCAGCGGCATCGTGCGGTTGCAGGTGCAGCCGGGCGAAGAGCTGACGCCGGGTCGGCTGCAGATATCGGCCCGCGCCGAAGAGGTCGGCGACAATAACGGCGAGATCGACGCCGCCGTGGAGGGTGAGGCGAGCAAGATCGCCTTTAACAGCAAGTACCTGCAGGACGTGCTCAACGTCCTCTCCGACGGCAACGTCGCGCTCGAAACCCAGGGACCGTCCCAGCCCGGCGTCATCCGCCCGGTCGGTTCAGAGAACTACGTGCACGTCGTGATGCCGATGTTTGTGCAGTGGTGAACAGTTGGCCTGGAACCGAGAGACTCGATGGACTGACCGAATGACGTGGCCAGTTCCTCACGAAAATTCTTGACCGTTGCTCGCAGTGGGCGACTCCGGGAGCCCGTGTTGACTCAACTTCCCTAATAGACTGGCTACTGAGCCGCCGTGCGGGCACGTTGTCGCAAATCATCGCACCAGTCTTGGAACAGGGCTTTGCCGTTCACAGCAGCATAACGCAGCACGCGCTCCGGCTCTGACGATGCAGCGAGCCCGATTCGTTGCCGGAGCCCGTCGATTTTGGTGTTGGTGACGGACGACCGGTGCGCCAGAAAGTTGCGAACCGCCCTGAGTTCTTCAGGGGCGGGGGAGGTGATTCCCAGTCCCAGCGTCACCTGCAATTCATTCTGAATGGCAAGGCGCCGTGCCGCGTCAAGCGCCTGTTGAATTATGTGCCAGTCAGGCTCCCAGGCTTGTTCCCGCTTCCTGCGGGGATTCGGATACTGGTCCCAGAGTGCCTCAATGGGCGATTGACCCGACCTTACCCTCGGTGAGCGCGGTACAGGCGTGCCACCTAGCGTGAATACCATTCCAGACGCACACGTAAGTATCAGTCGACGACAGAATCTTCCCCATGCATCGGTCAGGCGGATGGTAACGTAGGCCTGCGCCGACAGTGCACGACCCGCAGTCCAAAATCCACCCGATATAACGGCTGTCTGTTCGCGAAGAAAGATCGCCTCGAGCAGCGATAGCTCCCGTTCGAACCTCTTGACGATGGGGTGGATCGGCCTCATTAGTATATTTGCTGATTGCCAACAATGGCGTTCCATACGAAGCGAAAACGTACGCTTCGGCTCGCTATTCTCGTCGTCTGACCGCCGCCTGCAACCGAAATCCACTCACGGAGATACTGAGGTTGGTCCTCCTCTTCGATGACATTTCCAAGACGAACAAGGTTGGCAGCGGCCAGCTCCAAATCGATGTCCTGTAGCCGTGGACGGCTTGGTAATGCATCACCCAGATCTCCAAAGGGTATCCCATGGATGAGGTGTCCTATGGCAGCGAATAGGATAAGAAGCTGAGGCGAGCGAGAGAAAAAGCCTCCCCTTAGGACACCGTCGAAATGACGTGTGATGAAAGCCACGGTTTCATCTGCTCGAAGCGGCACACTCGAGGCATCTTTAAGGCTGTCTGGGAGCTTGTCTTTACCGCTCTTGTTAAGGATAGTTCTCTCCTTCGAAATATCGGCATCGAATCGCCTGTACAACTCGTCGAGGTACGGCCGCCCAGAGTTTACAACGCCATCTATGAAGCAGCCGAACATTTCTGCCGCGAGTTGATCGTCTTCCATGCGAACGCGCTGACGGAGTGAGAGTATCCCGAAACTTTGCCAAAATGACGAGTGACGGGATGAAAATTCATGAACTGCGGACTTGAAGTCTCCCTGGAACTTTGCATGGCGGTGTTCAGCAGCATTCAATGGCACGCTGTATGTATTTAATCTTGCGAATACCTCAAGAACTAGTTCATCTGACGCATTGATGAGCTGTTCAAGGGCAATCGGATATGCTAGATAATTCTGTTTAGTGTCCTCGTCTAAATCTCTATAATACATACCCGCGAACTGGCCGGCTCGCTTGTTCAATCGAAGCTTGTCATCCGCGAAGTCCAGGATAGCGCGGATGCGTTGTTGGCCGTCGACGACCTCTCGAATGACCTCTTGTGGGCCAGTTGAGAATCGCGTTCGGATGAAAACCTTGGGCATCGGCAGCCCTTGCAAAATCGTGTCGATGAGATAGCTGCGACCATCTGGGGTCCAGACTTGGAGACGTTGAAACGCCGGATTCAGATCCAAGCGCCCAGCCTTATTCCAATCGATGAGATCAGCGACTCGGGCTTGTTCGAGATGTGAGTTCTGCAATGCGAGCCTCGCGAAGCATTGTGATGAGATGGTGAAGCTGGTCTGGGACGGAAATCGGGAGCGCCAGCATATCCGAGGGCTCAAACTTTTCCAGCCCGCCGAAGTAGGTTCGCCCGCCACCTCGAAATGAGTCGCTCAATGAGTTAAGCAGATTTACGAGGGCAAGTAATTCTCGGTCATCGAGGTCGACTGGTGGGAATACGCCGAGCACGATGTTCAACGGTATGAGGCCATCCTGGTTGACAGCGAACCTGGGAGTATTTCTGGACATATAGGTCGCAACAATCGGCGGGATTTGCCCCGGCCTAACGGACCACCACGGGTTACGAGTGCGTAGTAGATAGCGTTCACTAATGGCCGGTGCAGATCCGTTGCCTAGTTCACCCAGTTTGAGGTAGCTATCAAGCTCCGGGTGAAGTGAACGATGTACGTTTGGAGGGACCACGAGAAGCACTTGAGTCCCTTCGCCTGCCCGGACGACAGGCTGATCTGATTTGACAGCGGCGCCGCGATTCAGGACCGGTAGAGTCCATCGAGACAGGCCTCGGCGGCGAGCTGTGTCAGTGGACATGACGAAGAAGGCGTTCGCACCTGTGGCTACACCCCTGTGGATGTGGACGATGTCTCCGAAGCGTACTTCAGGGGCCGTATCCGTGGTCCCATTGCGAATTGGGCGAACGAGCGGGGACCATCGACTGGCGGACTGAAGGGACGTGATGGGCATCGGACTTCCGCAACCCGGATGGTCGATTGTTGGTTTGTGGAGGTGCCGAACCCTGACGTTTTCGTTCACCGAGCCGACTTCGAAGCAGGTGATTACTGCGGTACTAAGCACGGCAGGAAATATTTCCGTCCGAGGATCGAAGAGGTCGAGCGAGCGTATGCCCAGGCGGTGCGAAAGGAGATCGCGCACTATCGAACCGTACCGAGTATCAAGCCACTCCGCGCTGGTCAAAAAGCATCCCATGTCGCCCGGATTTGCGCGAAGCGCGGTCGCCAAGAAAAAGTGGACGTGCAATCCAGCCCCCGCTGCGCTGTGTCCGAAGTGCTTCGCGGCCACGCCGCTCCAAATCCGAGACCAGTGAGGGATCTCCCTCTGCCTGACATAAGGTGGATTTCCAATGTAGCCGGTTCGTCCGCGAAATTCTGGGAGCCGCAGTCGGCAGTAGTCGCGATTTTGGACGCTTGCGCGCCTCGCTCCAACCACGTTCAAAGCTGCTCGGCATGCGAGGGATGCAACAGGATCGGTGTCGATCGCAACGACATTCATCGAGGGATCAGCGCGAGCGACGCTAGTGGCGAAGCGGCCCGTGCCGCTGCCTGCGTCCACAACTCGTTCCACTTGCTGTCGCAAGAGCCAATCTACCATGGCATCGGAAATCGACCTGCTTGTGTAGAATGCCCCACGCCTTCTGCGTTGGCTGGAGTCGCGCGCCTTCGAGAGGATGTCGGCGAATGGATCCTCTCCTGCAAGAATGGCTTGTCGAATCTCGGTTAGCGTGGCGTCTGTCACGTGTAGGTCTCGAGCGAGCAGGGCTAGTGTGTGCTCGTCTCGGCTTAGCGGACCGCCCACGTGCAACGCCCCTAAGGCCAAAGAGAGTGACGCGCAGCCAATCTCGACGTGTGAGAAGGTACTCATCAAGGGCCCAATCCAGCGCTCATTAGGTACGCCATCCAGACTAAGCGGTCGTGCAGTCGCCGTCGAGCCCGCCTAGGGCCTCAAAACTAACGGTTACCGACGCGACGTAATTGCCTCAGCAGTGGCGTTACCGATCCCAGTCGCGGGTTGTGGAGTTCACCCGGTTCCGTGGACACCTGTGGAGTGGGGATACTGGTCCCCGAGGAAGGAGTCGACATACCGAAGAGCCGTCTACCGTACCTGCCGGAGTTCCGCGGTGAAGCCGTGTGCCTGGTCCGCGACGGCGGCCGTATCCGGGTCCAACTCGCCCACCATCCCGTCTGCTCGGACCTGGACGATCCGCAACCGGGTCCCGTCAGACCCACCACTACTCTTTGAACGCTGTAGCTCAGCCTTCAGGCGGTGGAGCGCCCCCCGCGTCGTCGGTACTCGCGGGCGCGGGGCGGCATCGGCGGCAGAGAATACGGCACCCCGTGAACGGACCCGCGACACAGACATCCCGATGTTTGTGCAATGGTAGCTATAGGGCAGCATGTTCAACTTCCGATGTCGGCGAAAGCGCGGGCCATACGCTCAGTGTCGAGAGTGAACTGAGTAGGGCCCGTCACACCGCGTGCGAACAATGATAGCCTGGCTGGCAGGGCTATAAGCCGACGGCGTGGACCTGAGATCGTTGCGCGGTGTGACGCCAGTTCGACGTTTTGGGATGGAGATGGTAAGACAGGCATCTACCAGCAAGGGGCCGCAGTTCGTGCGCTATTTCGCACCGGTGCTCGACGCAGTGCGGGCGTTGGGCGGCTCGGGCCGCCCAGCCGAGGTCGAGGAGTGGATTGTTTCGCTGCTCGGACTTTCCGAGGCGGAAATAAGCCAGGTGACGAAGAATGGTCAATCCCGTTACAGCAATCAAGTGGCATGGGCGCGTTTCTATCTTGCGAAGGCGGGCCTTTTGGACTCGTCGTCGAGAGGCGTCTGGCGTCTGACCGAGAAGGGCAACTCGACTCACCTGACTCATGAGCTGGCGCTTCAGCTTTTCCGCGAAGTACATGTCCAGTTTCCGCATCCGGCTACCGATCCAAGTGCAGATTCAGCGCCTCTGGATACAGCGCCCGACGATACGGCGACCCAACCGTCTACAGCGATTAGCGATTATCGCGTCGAGTTGCTCGCGGCACTGAAGTCATTACCACCAGCTGGATTTGAACGGGTGTGTCAGAGACTGCTTAGAGAATCGGGATTCCAACAAGTAACAATTACCGGAAGAACTGGTGATGGCGGCATTGATGGTGATGGCGTCGTGCAAGTTAATCCGTTCGTGAGTTTCCGCGTACTGTTTCAATGCAAACGATACGACTCCAGCGCTGTCGGGTCAGGCCAGGTTCGTGATTTCCGAGGTGCCATGGCGGGACGTGCAGACAAAGGTATCATCCTTACAACAGGTTCGTTCTCGGCGGACGCGAAGAAGGAAGCCATCCGAGATGGGGTGCCGCCCATAGAGCTAGTAGACGGCGAAAAGCTTGTTAATATGTTTGAGTTGCTGGAGCTTGGACTGCGTCCGGTCCGCACCTTCGAAGTTGAGGAGGGCTTTTTCGACGAATTTCGGTGAGTCGTAGCCGTCAAGTAGGTTGCCGAGCCTCTCACCTTGCATTTCCCATCACGATCCTGAGTGAAGGCCGTCTGGCACAGACCTTCTTAGCCGGATGGCGTCACGCCCGACCAGTCGGTATACGCCTTTTCCAACTGCTGGACCCAGAAGCGCATCGGATCGGCGACATCCTCCCCAAGACTCACCGCCAGCGCGAAGAATCCCGAACCCGGCGAGTTCTCCTCAATCGAGACTACCATCGCGCTGCGCATCCCGCGGCCCTCCTCGTGGTCGGCGGCCGAAATTTCGCCCAGCAGGTGCGCCACGGCGTAGTCGTGCGGGTCCAAATGCATGGCATGCATCTGGCGCATGAGGTCGGTGTACGTGATAGTTTCATGACGGCCCGCGACCGCGTTGAGCACCTCGCGCATCTCATCCTTCGCTCGCTCCCACTGTTCCGACGTTGCGCCGAACTTTATCTGCATCCCTTCGACCTCCGTGATGGTCGTCTGTTCCACTCCGGCGAGCTACTATGCGCCGTTTGCAAAGATCTGGGCTGGAAACACCACGAGCCCCCAGTCGCCGCAGACGACACTCTCCCGACCGTCAGAAGCGATTGTGGCGAACTCCTCCCAGGCGCTCTTCACCGCCTCGATGGCGGGCTCCGCGTGAGTACTCATTCGTGCCCCGAGACTCCGTGAGGCACCGAGATCTCGTGCCCTCCAATTCCCGTCGCGATCCTTCGTGCGGGAGTTGAACAGCGGCGTGAAGTCCCGTTGGAGACGGTATTCGATGGCAAGACCGATGGCAGCCTCCCCGGATACGGGGATACCGGCCAGTTGTGTTGTTGCGTTATCGAGTATCGCTCGATAGTCGGCTCGTTCCGAAAGGAGTCTCGCCCAGTCGACCCACACAACCCGAGACCAGACTTCGGGCGGAAATGTATTCGCGAGGTGATGGCTCTCACCGATAGGCAGGTCCCATAGGCGGCGGCGCGCATCGCGGGTCTGGCCGATGTACACCGGCTTCGCGTGGCCTACCAGCCAGACACCGTAGACCACCGCTGACGGCTGGCCTTTCGGCAGCGGGTCAGTGCGCAGGCGCGCGATACGGGCAACGAACCGGTATCGGTGGTTCTGGAACTCCAGCGCTTTCTCGTCGCTGCTCGCTAGGTCCAAGAGCTCGTCGCGCCAGTTCGTGAGGGAGCTATTCATAGAGAGCCTCAATGCGCGCGAATGTGCTTCTCCAGCATGTCCAAAGACGCCGGGTCGTACGCTCCTTCCACGTGGTTGACGTTCCACAGGCCCGATTCCCTGATCGCCGGTCGATCGGCATAGCACCCCAGCCACGTCGGCGACGGCGGATCGATGGGTGGCTTGCCCCGATTGCTGAGTAAGCCGATCGCGCCCGCCTCGATGGTGCCCCGATGGTTGGTATTCCCGGGTGCATCAGGAATTTCGACAAATAGAAACGGCATCCGACCGATAAATTGGCTCACCCCGCGCTCTAACTCTAACTCTGTGTCCAACACGGCACCCGCTGCCGAATTCCCCTGCCCCCACGTCGCGCGCACAGCATCCGAGTAGTCGCCGCGGTTCAGGATCGCCGCGCCGACGTGCAGCCGGAAGATGGAGCCGCGGTGGTTGCCGCCGCCTGCTCGGCTTCCGCCCAATTGGCCGCGGTGCTGCGCGAGTCGCCTCCACAGCGTGGTCCGCGAGGTCGCGGTCAGCGCGTGCGTGCCGGCTCGCACAACCCGTAGATGAGCGCCATCCTCGCGGAGTTCGCCCGGTTCGAAGAAGAAATAGACGCTGCGCTCCGGCCACGCGCTTCGGCCGTCACTCTGGTTGAGATAGCGGTAACCGCCTTGCCCCCTCTCCATTTCGGCGAGCAGAAGGTAAAGACGATCGAGGTCATCGCGGCGTGACATGGGTACTCCTCTATGCCGTCAACGCGCTCACGATCGTGTGTGCAGTATCGTCCCGGCGAATCGCCACCCAAAGCGGTTCACCCTGCTGCACCAAAGCGTTAGCCAGCAGCGCGAACATCTTGCCCTTGAGCGCGACCAGCCCTTCGCCGTAGGCTGTCGCCTCGGGCTTGCCGGCTGGTACGACGGTTACGCCAGGTGCCCGTAGGCGTTGGTTTTCGCTCGGCTTCGCGAAGAAGACGAAGCGCTGACCGCGATCCGGCACGACCGGCGGTGCGACGGCTTCCAGGTAGCGACTGCCCAGTAGGAAGATGACCAACGGAGACTCAGCGGTGGTTTTGCGCACAGCTACCGCGATACCCAGCGTTTTGGCCCAGGCACGCATTTCGGGGAGGCCCATGTCATTGAACGTCGCCTCGTAGGGGGCAATAAGGCGCCCTTCAGGCACGAGTCCATAACCGGCGGACACGATTTGCACGTCCACGGCGTCGTGGCCGTACTTTTGTCGCAGCAGGCGAACGCCTTCCATTAGGCGCTGATGCTGACGCCCGGTGTACATCTGTCCGGCGGGGCGCTGCAACTTTGCCAGAGACCGTTCGCGCTCTGCGAGGCGTCCAGGGTTTCGAAAGTCGAGGAGGCGCAGCTGGTCAGCATGATGGACGGCCTTCTTTCCGGTGCAACTGGTGATAACAAGGAGTCGCTCGGCCATGCGTACACCTCTTGTAACGCGGATGATACGTGCCTTGGTCGTTTGCGTTCTATACGAGATAGGGGAGGCCGTGAGTTTGCAAAAACTGTGAGACTGCAATTATGGTCGTAACACGGCGATGCGGCCATGTTCGATAAAGTTCCTGTCGAAGGAAAAGGCAGCGTCGATACCAAGTCGCTCCATCACGGCGAAGCTCGTCGCGTCCGTGTAGGAGAACCGTTTATCGTCGTACTGGCGGAGGATTTGTTCGGCTCGCTGCTCATCGGCGGCGGCTATTCGCACGATGGTAATCGTGCCGTCCCGGTCGTCCGTCAAGAATTGGACCGCGAAACGGTAGCCCATACGGGCCAGGATGAGCGTGTAGGTTTCATCAACGAGAAAATTGGTGGTGTAGAGCCGGGCATGGGCGGTCACGAGGTTATGCTGAATGGCAACGGCGTCAGCGTGGTGCTTATCGTCGCTGTCGGCAAGGGCCAAGGTAGCGCCGGAGTCAACCAATGCGCTTCGGGGGAGGGAAGCGCGACCAATCACACTTGGTTGCCCAATTCAAAATCGGCCAGAATCTCGTCTACATGCTCGGAGGCGTCGGACGGCCCGCCAGAGCGACCCATGCCGATGACGCGCCAGAACGGGTCCTCAGCGAAGGTCGGCCTACCCTTAAGACTGCGGCGACGTGGCTTTGCTGGGGACACCCGGGCCAGCTCCTCGCCATCAGCTCTGAGCACGCGCGGTTTCCCGGAGCGTTTCACTTCCTGAGCCAAGGACAGGAGCTCGCGGTTGCCGCTCACATCAACAGAGAGTGCCTCGCGGGTCATAAATAGGTTACCTTCCCTAGTAATTATATCACGCAGCGCCAGCCGGGCTGTCGCTACCGGTAATCCTGGACCTGTGTTTCCTTACCCAACACTCATCGCTGCGCCTTCCCGCCCGGTGTGGCAACCATCATCTTGACGAGCGCTTCGGTTATCCGCGGCTCGAGCCCCTCGGTGTGGCCTTTGTCCAGCCGAACCACGTCGGCGATCAGGCGCCCGTCTCGCGCGTCCGGGAAGACGTACACCTGCGCCGTGCCGGGCCGCGGCAGGAGGCCCCAGGCGGGCGTAGAGTTTCCCCGCGTGTCGTAGATCCGCCCCGGTTCGTCGTCGTCGACGTCGGCCAACCGTTTGCGGGGGCCGGCGCCGTACTTCTCGGCCCAGGGCGAGTTCTCGGGCAGCAAAACGATCTCGTGCTCGCCGGTCGCGTAGATGAAGGACATATCACAGTCGGGAGGAGTTGCCACGCCCGGCCGGGGGCGGTCGCCGTTACCTTCCGTTGCCCATGGTGGCCGAGGGCTGTCCGGCCTGCCGGCGTTCGGCGACCGCTGCGCCGGCCCGATCCGCCCGCCGGAAAGGCTCAGCCAGCCATCCACCCGATCTGCAAAGAATGGGATGCTAAGCAGGCGATTGGCAGTCATACCGCCCTGGGAATGACCAACGAGCCACAACGACCTGACGCTCTCTATGCCGTACTTCTCAAAAACGTAGTTGACGATGTTCTGAAGATGCTCGTCGTCGGCCTCGCCGACCCAGCGTCGCGATGGCTCCTTGGTGGCGGCCGATGGAGTCGCCACAACCAGACGATGGCGCTCTTTGAACAGGTAGGCCGGGAAGTACTCGCGTTGCCACATGCCAACGGAGCCGCCCCCGTGGAGGTTCAGAAGGAACGTGAGCTTTTCGCCGGGCTGATAGTCGTCCGGGTCGTCGAGGAAGAACTTGCGTCCCGTCTTCTCGTCTACCGCCGAGATGCTGGCCATACGTTGTTGTCCTTTCAGGGCAATGCTAACCGAGGCGATGGGAAACGAGTCCGGCTCCTAACCATGGTAAGGATCATCTCCTCACTTGTGTCGGAGGCGCGACAAGACCTCGTTGAATGTCTTCGACGGGCGCATTACCGACTCCGCCTTGGCAGGATCGGGGCGATAGTACCCGCCGAGGTCCACCGGAGTGCGCTGGACGGCCAGCAGCTCCGCGGCAATGGTCGACTCGTTGGCCCGCAGCGTCTTGGCGAGCTCCGCGAAGGCGGCGGCGAGGTCAGCGTCCTCAGCCTGCGCAGCGAGTTCCTCGGCCCAGAACAACGCCAGGTAGAAGTGGCTGCCGCGGTTGTCGATTTGACCGACTCTGCGGGCCGGCGCCTTGTTCTCGTCCAGGTATCTCGCCGTTGCCCGGTCCAGTGTGTCGGCGAGGATCTGTGCGCGGGCGTTGCCGGTGGTTCGGGCCAGATGCTCGAAGCTCGCGGCGAGCGCGAGGAATTCGCCGAGGCTGTCCCAGCGAAGGTAGTTTTGCTTGAGCAGTTGCTCCACGTGCTTGGGCGCCGACCCGCCGGCCCCCGTCTCGAACATCCCGCCCCCGGCGATGAGCGGGACGATCGAGAGCATCTTGGCGCTAGTTCCGAGCTCCATGATCGGGAACAGGTCGGTGAGGTAATCACGCAGCACGTTTCCAGTAACTGAGATGGTGTCCTGGCCCCTGCGGATACGCTGCAGTGAAAACGCGATCGCGTCGTCGGGCGCCATGATCTCGATCTGGAGTCCGGTGGTGTCGTGCTCGGGCAGGTAGGCACGCACTTTAGCGATGAGGTTTGCGTCGTGAGGACGGGTTTCGTCGAGCCAGAACACCGCCGGGGCGCCGGTGATACGCGCTCGGGAAACCGCCAGCTTGACCCAGTCGCGGATCGGCACGTCCTTGGCCTGGCACATGCGCCAGATGTCTCCGGCGCCGACTTTGTGCTCGATTAGCGAGTTGCCGGCACGGCCAATCACGCGGACCACACCAGGTGTCGTGATTTCGAACGTCTTGTCGTGGCTGCCGTACTCCTCGGCCGCCTGCGCCATGAGGCCGACGTTGGGAACGGACCCCATGGTGGCCGGGTCATACGCGCCGTTGGCACGGCAGTCGTCGATGACAACCTGGTAAATGCCGGCGTAGCTGCGGTCCGGAATGACGGCAAGCGTATCGGCCTCTTTGCCGTCGGGTCCCCACATGTGGCCGGAGTTGCGGATCATGGCCGGCATCGAAGCGTCAACGATCACGTCGCTCGGGACGTGGAGGTTGGTGATCCCGTTGTCTGAATCGACCATGGCGAGCGCCGGGCCGTTAGCGAGGTCCTGGCTGATTGCAGCTTCGATTCCCTTGCGCTCTTCTGCAGGAAGCGACTGCGCCGCCTGGAGTAGGGCGCCGAGGCCATCGTCGGGATCGCCGCCGGCCGCGGCCAGCGCCTCGCCGTAGCGGGCGAAGAGGGTCGGAAAGAACGCGCGCACCCCGTGGCCGAAGATGATCGGGTCAGACACCTTCATCATCGTGGCCTTCAAGTGCAGCGAGAAAAGCACGTTCTCGGATTTGGCCCGGTCGATCTGTGCGGTAAGGAACTCGCGCAGCGCCGCGGCACTCATGAAGCTGGCGTCCACAACCTCACCGGCCAGCACCGGCACGGACTCGCGCAGCACGGTGGTCGTGCCGTTATCGGCCACCAGTTCGATCCGCAACGAGTCGTCCGACTTGATCACGACGGACTTCTCCGAGGTGCGGAAGTCGCCGGCGGTCATGTGCGCCACGTTTGTCTTGGAGTCTGAGGACCAGGCGCCCATGGGGTGCGGGTGCATCCTGGCGTACTGCTTGACCGAGGCGGGAGCGCGGCGGTCAGAGTTGCCCTCCCGGAGAACAGGGTTGACGGCGCTGCCTTTAACCCTGTCGTAGCGGGCCCGAACCTCCTTCTCCTCAGCGGTCTTCGGGGCGTCGGGGTAGTCCGGCAGCGCGTAGCCCTGCTCCTGGAGCTCGGCGATAGCCTCCTTCATCTGCGGCATGGACGCGCTGATGTTCGGCAACTTGATGATGTTCGCCTCGGGCTTGAGTGTCAGAGCGGCCAGCCCGGCGAGCGCGTCGCCGATGCGCTGGTTGGCATTGAGGTACTCGGGGAAGCTGGCGATGATCCGGCCGGCCAGCGAGATGTCCCGCGTCTCGAGGGCCACCCCCGCAGTCGCCGCATAAGCCGAAATGATGGGCAGGAAAGAGTACGTCGCAAGGAGGGGAGCTTCATCCGTGTGTGTGTAGATGATCTTTGAGTCAGTCATGGCACTCCATTCCGGACGTTCGCAAGGCAAGGAAATTGCCGCGCCCGGCCCAGTCCATAGTGGTGCTCCCGCGACGCTTAGGGCAAGGCACGTGCCGGCCGTTACGGGATAACCTTCCTGTGCCAAGCCCGGTCGCTCTGTGATCCCGAATCCGGCCAGGCTTGAGAGCCCGGCGACTCCGGGCGGTAGGCTCGGGGATGCGACGACGTCGTTGTGCCACCGACATCTCGGACGCCGAGTACGCTTGGCTGGCCCTGTATCTGCTTCCGCCGAGGCCGCTTGGGCAACCGCGGCTGCGTCCTTGGCGGGAGATTCTGAATTGCAACTTCGTGTACATTGTCGTCATGGCAGCCGTCTGCTAACCCACCATGGAGGCACGTGTGCGATTCGTGTACCGAGATCGGACGGCGCGGCGCCCGCTGGCGTTAGGCGTGGCAGGGCTGCTGCTCATGGCGTGCAGCAGCACCCACAACACGAACAATGCCAATACCGGTTCGCCTGCCGCGAGCGCGGCGCTGCCGGCGATCGGCGGGAAGGTAACCGTGCTCGCAACCTGGGGCGGCAGCGAGCAGGACAGCTTCCTGGCGATGATGAAGCCGTTCGAGGTCCAGTCCGGAGTAACGGTTCAGTACGAACGCGTCAGCGATCTGAATGGCGTTCTAACTACGCGCGTGCAGGCCGGCAACCCGCCCGACATCGCCGGTCTCCCCGGCCCCGACCAGATGGCTCAGTTCGCCCGCGGCGGCAAACTTGTGGACCTGGACCCGGTTCTCGACCAGAAGGCGATGAAGCAACAGTACTCCGACGGCTGGTTGAAGCTCGCGCAGGTAGACGGCAAGCAGTACGGAATCTTCGTCAGAGCGGCGCTGGAGGACCAGATCTGGTACGACCCGAAGATGTTTTCGCAGGTGAGCGGCGGGTCGAACCCCAGGACGTGGGACGACATGCTGGCGCTCTCAAATAAGATCGCCGCAACCGGAACGGCGCCGTGGTGCATTGGCCTCGAGAGCGGCGCCGCGAGCGGCTGGCCGGGAACCGCCTGGGTGGAAGCCATCGTGCTGCGGCAGTCCGGTCCGGCCGTCTACGACAACTGGTACCAGGGAAGGCACAAGTGGAGCTCGCCGGAGATCAAGAAGGCATGGCAGACCTGGGGACAGATCGCCGGCAATGAAAAGCTGGTCTACGGCGGCAAGCAGGCTATGCTGACCACCAACTTTGGTGATGCGGGCAACCCCATGTTCACCAGCCCACCGAAGTGCTACATGGAGGACCAGGCGAGCTCGATCACCGAATTCTTCATCAAGGCGAACCCGGCGCTCAAGCCGGGCGAGGATTTCACCTTCTTCCCATTCCCCTCGATCGATCCGAAGTACAAGGACTCGGTCGAGGTATCCGCTGACCTGTTTGGCATGTTCCACGACACGCCGCAGGCCCGGGCGCTGATCAAATACCTGACGACGCCGGAAGCGCAGGCGATCTGGGTGAAGCGGGGCGGAGCACTCTCGTCCAACAAGCTGGTGACTTCGGACATGTATCCCGACGACGTCGCAAGGGCAGCAGCACAATTACTGGCTTCCGCCAAGACCATCCGCCTTGATGCGGCTGACCGGATGCCCGACGCGATGCAGTCGGCGTTTTACCAGGGAATTCTCGACTTTATCAAGAACCCGTCGTCGCTGGACAGCATCCTGAGTAACCTGGATCGCGTGCAACAGACCGCCTACAAGCACTGACGCTGATCGGTCGCACGAACTGGCCCCTCAGGTGCTTGTTTACACCGCTAATTGGCGGATTGATCCAACACCGCCCACATGCGCTCGTCTTTTCGCCACCAAACGGTGAAGGTGCCGCGACCACCCTGCCAGCCGACCGTGCGATCGAGCGGCTCCGCGCCCTCGATCCAGCGTCCGCGCAATTGATTGAACGCCTGCTGAATCGCGTCGGGTTCGCTGAGAACGTCGAGCATCATCCGGAGTTGCCTCTACTTGCTGGTGGACATGAGTGGTCGCCGACAACGTAGCCCGACTCCAGCGCCGAAACGGCACCCGGCGGGCCGGCCACACGTCAGCTCTGGCGTCGTTCCAGCGCGACTACCGGGATGCGGCGCGTCGTTTTCGCCTGGTACTCGGCGAAGGCAGGCCGTAGCCCCGCCTGCCGGGCGTACAACCGGTCGCGTTCCTCCCCGAAGAGGACGGCCGCTCGGACCGGGAGCGTCTCCGACCCCACCTCCACCGTGACGTCCGGGTTGGCCACCAGGTTGTGGTACCACGCCGGGTGTGTCGGGGCGCCGCCCTTGGAGGCGATGACGACTAAGCGGTCGCCATCGGGTAGATAAACCAACGGCGTGGTGCGGAGTGTCCCGCTCTTAGCACCCGTCGTGGTGAGCAGGAGCATCGGTGCCCCGGCGAACGGCCCGCCGACCGTGCCGCCGTTGGCGTGGAATTCGGCGATGATGCGTTGGTTGAAGTCGTTCTGATTGGTCATGCGCTGCTCACTCCTCGGCGCTGTCGTCCGCAGCGTACCGCATCCGTTGACACAGCGTGGCGACGATCCTCCGACCGTGCCGCTGTCTCCGAACAGCCCTGGCCCGCGCATCAAGCCGCGCCCGATCCCGCGCAGACCGCCGGCGACTGGTATCATGCGCGTGGCCCGGGTGCAGCGCCTGCGACCGCCGTACAATCAGCCGGCGGCGCGCTTCCTGCCGTGGCGCAGCCTCGGACCGCTGCTCCATTACTTTCGCGAGGTTCCCCGCCATGAAACGGCGCACATTTCTGCGCTACGGCGCCATTGGTCTGGCCACTGCCGCCGCTCCCGGCACCCGCTCGCGCGCGCTTGCGGCCCACCCGGCGCAGGCGGCCACGATCGTGGGCTGCGCGATTCATCCCGCCATCGGCGTGGCGCGGGTTGGAAACAGCCCCACGGAGTACACTCTCGGCCCCGAGGTGCCCGGTCCCGTCGGGATCCCCACAGGCGGCTACAAGGACGCCGGCGGGCGACTCAAGCGGCAGGCGGCGCGGTTCCGCATCTACGGCCTTGACGCCGATGACAACATCGTGCGCGAGCTGACGGGCGCCGAGGCGGAGATCAGCTGGACCGTTCACCTCGCAAACAAGAAGGCCGCCTGGTACAACTTCGACGTTGCCTTTGACATTCCCGGCGCGACGGGCAATCCGCCCGCGGCCGGAGTGCCGGCCTCGCCGCCGATCAGCTCCGCGCGCCGCAACGCTAGCTTCGCCGGCGCCGACCGCGACCGGCTGACCATCGACCCCGGACCGCGCACGATCGCGGGGAGCAACGTCAACACCGGCGGCAGAGATGGCCGCTACGCATTCGATAGCGGGCGCTTTTTCGACCAGCCGGTGCCCCTGGGCGAGCTGCGTACGGACGACACCGGCCGCCTGCTTGTGCTGGGCGGCTTCGGCAGTTCCGCGTCGGCCCTGCCTGGTCTGCGCGCCAACACGTTCGCCAACAACGATCTCTGGCACGACGACATCAGCGACGGGCCGGTCGAGGCCACCGTGCGGCTCGGCGACCGCGTGCTCCAGGCTACCGGCGCCTGGGTGGTTGTGGCGCCGCCGGACTACGCGCCCGGCATCCAGTCGGTCGTCACCATGTACGACGTCGTCTTCGAGGTTGCGACCCAGCTCGAACCAGCGCGCCGCCCGCCGCGGCCGTCGTTCACGCGCCAGATCTACCCGCTGTTCGAGCGGCACGTGCAGAACCAATGGGTCAACGCGGGCTTTGCGGCCGCGTTCGGCTGGGGCTCCGGCGGCGACTTCCTGGCGCCCGACACGCTGGCCCGGTTGGCCGACCCCTTGGCGAGCAGCCGCTTCCTGCGCAACGACGTGTTTCGTCGCTTTCGCAATCCGGCCTTCCTGACCATGGAGGACAACCTGCTGCCGCCGTACTACGGCGACGGCATCACGCTGCCCGCCTCGAACCCCCGGCAGTGGATGGCCGTGCTGCCCATCCAGTACGAGTGGCTGCAACAGTGGGACGGGGGTGACTTCGAAGCCGACTGGCCGGCGGGCGGGCTGCGCTTCGCACAGCGACTGGAAGATCTGCCGCTGCAGGAGCAGCCGGCGGCGCTGGACCGGGCCGCGCTCGACGAGTGCGTGGGCGGACCGTTCCATCCCGGTTGTGAGATGACCTGGCCCATGCGTATCCCGTCGTTGTACGAGGCGCCCTTCCGCCTGCGCCGCCGGGCCGGTGCCGAGCCGGACTGGGGTGACGCGCTGACCTCCGCCATCGTGCTCTCGGACGGCGGTCCGCTCAGCGCAAGCGGGCCCGGCGACGTCAGCCGCTGGATGGCGGTTCCCTGGCAGACGGATACGTCGAGCTGCCTTTCCGCCTACGTCGGGCTAATCAACGCCTATCTACCGACCTTCTGGCCGGCACGCGTGCCAAACGACGTGCTGACCGCGCAGAGTTACCAGGCGATCATGGCGCCCGGGACTCCAGCGCCTGTGAAGCAGGCGGCATTCGCGGCGCGTACCAGGTGGCTGCGCAACCTGCCGGACAGGAGCCAGCGCGACCAGGTGATCAGCTTCGTCAACAACTTCGTGCAGCAGTGGAGCAGGCAGGGAGTCGTCACCCCACAGCCGGGGCCGGCCGGCGACCCCTCCTTCCCCGACACGTTGTGGGTAGAGCTCGACTACCAGGGAGAGGGTGGGTGAGCCCTGGCGCGGAGCCGCACGTCGATCTGCTCGTGCTGGGAGCGGGACCGGCAGGAGCCGCGACGGCGATGGAACTGGCACGCTCCGGACTGACGGTGTTGATCGTCGATGCGTCAGCCGGGCGCGGCGACAAGATCGGCGAGAGCCTGCCGCCCTCGGTGGGGCCGCTGTTGGACCGGCTCGGACTGCGCGAGGCGTTGCTGGCAACGCAGCCGTTGGCGTGCTACGGCAATCGCTCTTCCTGGGGCGGCGATGGCGGGCTCGTCGAGCACGACTTCATCCGTGATCCGCTCGGACACGGCTGGCGCGTCGATCGCCGCAGGTTCGACGCGGCGCTGATCGAAGCCGCCTGCGCGGCGGGCGCGACCTATCGCTGCCGCACGAGGATGGTCGACGCCGTCGTCGCCGAGGGCGCCGGCTGGCGGCTGCGGCTCGCGGGACCGCGTGGAGCGACGCAGCTCACTGCCGGCTTCGTCGTGGACGCCAGTGGACGCGCAAGCGCCTTCGGTCGCAGGCAGGGCGCGCGGCGCTGCCGCAGCGACCGCCTGGTTGCCGTGGTGGCCTTCCTCGTGCCCGAGGGACCGCCGGCATCGGACGCCGCGACGCTCGTCGAGGCCGCCCGAGACGGTTGGTGGTACTCGGGCCTACTGCCGGATGGCCGGCTGGCGACGGCGTTCGTGAGCGAGCCGGACCTGCTGCTCCTTCATGATATCCGTACCGTTGATGGTTGGCAGACGCTGGTCGGCGCCACGGAGCACACCCAGGCACGCATCGGGGAGCACGATTACCGCCTGGTGGCTCCGCCGCGCCTGGTCGCGGCCGATAGCGCCCTGCTCAGCCCCGTCGCCGGCGAAGGATGGCTCGCGGTCGGCGACGCGGCGGCTTCCTTCGACCCGCTCTCGTCGCATGGGATCGGCGCGGCGCTGTGGAGCGGTGAACAGGCAGCGGGCGCTCTGCGGCGATTCCTAACTGGTGACGCCGCGGCGCTCACCGTGTATGCGGAGACGGTTGCCAGGTCCTACGGGTCGTATCTCTGGATGCAGCACGCCTACTACCAGGCGGAGGTTCGCTGGCATGACGCGCTGTTCTGGCGACGGCGACGCGAGTCGTGGCCTCCCGAAGAGCAGTATCCAGCCCCACCAGTTATGGAACCCGTCACATGACGATCTACGTCGATGGCGACGCCTGTCCGGTGAAGGACGAAACCTACCGAGTGGCCGCCCGGTACTCGATCCGGGTGGTCCTGGTTGGAAACTCGCCACTCCGCGTGCCTGATGGCGGCGGTGTCACGTTCGTTCAAGTTGCTGGTGGGTCCGATATCGCCGACGACTGGATTGCTGACGCAGCCGGCCCCGGCGATATTGTGACGACTGCAGACCTGCCGCTGGCCGGACGCGTCCTCGCCCGCGGGGCCGTCGCCATCGACTTCCGTGGCGTCGAATTCACCCCTGACGCCATTGGTGGCCTGCTTGCATCGCGCGAGGTCGCGCAGTTGTTGCGTGCCACCAGCTCCTACTCGGGCGGACCCATGCCCTTTCACCAGCGGGACCGCGGCCGCTTCATGGGCAAGCTCGATGAAGTCATCAACCGGCTCTTGCGCCGCGCGGGAGATAGCCGATGAGCCAGACCGATCCAATCCACAGTGCCGGCGAGCCCCTCTCCGGCCTTCCTTTCCGGCTCGGCGTATTCACGCGCCTGGTCGACGAGGTGCCGCCGGCGGAGGTGTATGCCCGGGCTCTGCGCTTGTTCGAGACCGCCGAGGCGCTCGGGTTCGACACCGGCTGGGTTGCCCAGCACCACGCCCGCAACTCCGGCGGGCTTCCCTCCCCGCTCGTCTTCCTCGCCTCGGCCGCGGCCCGCACGAAACACCTGCGATTGGCGACCGGCATCATCACCCTGCCGCTCGAGAATCCCGTGCGGCTGGCCGAAGACGCCGCCGTCCTCGACATCCTCAGCGACGGACGGCTGGAGCTCGGCTTCGGGACGGGTGGCGCCGCGGCAGTCTTCTCCATCTTTGGCAGGGACCTCGACCGCCGGCAGGCCGATTACGTCCGCGCGTTCGCCATCGTGCGTGATGCCCTGGCGGGGAAGGCGCTCATACCCGACGGCCCAGTTCTGTTCCCACCCGCCGCGCGGCTCGTCTCGCGCCTGTGGGAGGCAACGTTCGGCGTCGATGGCGCGATCCGCGCCGCCGAGCATGGCAGCGGGCTGCTGCTGGCGCGCACCGCGGTCCGCCCTACACCGGTTGACGGTGCGGCAGTTTCAGCGGACCAGCCACTCGGCGAGGTGCAGGCGCCGCTCGTCGACGCCTACCTAGCGCACTGGACCTCCACCGCGGCCGCTCCTCGGATCGGCTTGTCCCGCTCCGTCTATGTCGCCCCGACGCTCGCCGACGCCGAGGACGGCATCCGCCGCCACGCCAAACTTGTGAGCAACCGGGCTGGTTTCAGCGGCGAGCGAACTGTGGAGGAACTGCTCTCACGAGCGGACGTACACGCCGGCAGCCCCGACGACGTGATCGCCAGCCTGCGCGCCGAGCCCCTACTCTCAGCCGCAACCGACCTGATCCTTCAGGTCCACCCCGTCGACCCGTCACCCGACAAGACCCTGAGGTCCCTTGAGCTGATCGCAACCAAGGTCGCGCCGGCCCTCGGCTGGCGGGCCCGGCACCACGACAGCGGGCGCGACCTGGTCACGAATACCCGCGGCTGAACCGTATACCGCGATCGAGCAGCACTTCATTAAAAAGGAGAGGCTTCTGACTATGGCACAGCCCGACATAATACAAACCGACGTTTCGCATGCCGATGTTCTGGGCGCGCTCCTGCGTATCCACGACGGCTCGGCGCTGGCGCAGCTGCGAGCCCAGCGCCTCGAGGCCACCAGTCATACGCAGGGCAGCTACGAGGCACTTTTCGCAGGCACTCCCGTAACCGCCGTCTCTCGCTTCGAGCGTTTCGCCACCGCCATGCGCGTCTCGGCCTTGCACCAGGAACCCGCAGTCCTCGACTTTTATACCGCCCTCCTCCGCGCCACGCCCGGCGTCTCCGCGCAGCTGATCGCGGACGTCCTGACCGGCCCGGATGCCGCCGGGCTGCCCGCACGAACCCGGGCTATTCTCACGCATGTCGACCTGCTCGTCATCCGGCCGGCAGCCGCGACACCGGCCGATCTGCAGGCGCTCCAGGCGGCCGGAATTTCGGATGCCGAGATCGTCACCGTCTCACAGCTCATCGCCTTCGTCAGCTACCAGATCCGGGTATTTGTCGGCCTGTCGCTGCTGCGCGGCGATGACCGAACCGCGCCCGCCAGCACGATCGGGCCGAAGGATGCAACGACCTCTGGATTCACCCAGGAGCAGCTCGGCTGGGTGCCGTGGCTCGTCCCGTTCGAGGCCGAGAACGCCACCGACGAGCAGCGTGCGGTCCTGCCGGGTCAGCGTCTTGATTCCCCCTACTTCCGGTTGCTAGCACTGGATCCGGCCGTGCTCGGTGAACGGACCGCGACGGACATGGGCATCTTCTATACCCACGGCGGCCTCCCCCGAGCCGATCGGGAACTATCGGCAGCCGTGACTTCGCGGGTCAACGGCTGTATCTACTGCGCCTCCGTTCACAGCCGCCACGCTGCACAGCTCAGCAAGCGACCCGGAGACGTCCAGCGGCTCCTGGACGATGGCATCGACGCGGAGCTCGACGACCGCTGGCGGGCCGTTACCGATCTCGCCGCGGCGCTCACGGTGACCCCGCCCGCCGCGACCCAGACTCACCTGGGCCGGCTACGCGATCTCGGTCTGCAAGAGCTGGACATCCTCGACGTCATTCAGGCAGCAGCCTTCTTCGCATGGGCGAATCGGCTCATGCTCACCCTCGGCGAGCCGGTCAGGCCGGCGGCACGTCTGTAAAATCCGACCATAACGTGGGCCACCGTCCGGCGAAAAAACAGGCCAGCCCGGCGTCACCCGCCCGGTCGGCTCACAGACCGACGTGATGGCGCACTGATCGGTTTAATAGTTGTTGTCGGCTAGTCGCGTCCTGGGAATTTAGCCCGGAGTGGCACGGATGTCGCAGCGGTGTTTGATCGAGAATTGTGTCGTATATAAAAGGTCATGTTTCGAAAAGTATGTTACACTACAGAGGTCAACCAGTTAGCATTTGTAGATTGCATATCTTACTACACGTACTGGCTATGTTTCACGCCGTCAGCAATTTGCTCGCCGAAGTGATCGGCTACGGGCTAAGGAATGAAGATGACAATACTTACGTCGGACACAGTCACGAACGAGCGCCTCGCACACGCCCGGGCGACGGCGCGGACGGATGAGCTCCACTCCCCCGTAACCGAGAAGGTCGGGCCGGCGAAGCTGCGGCGCTGGGGCAATCGGTCGATGATGAGCCTTCTACACGCCACGCACGGCGTTTACTCGGCTCCGGAGCTGGTGGCTTATAGCGAAGCATATGCAGAAGAGTTTGAGCGGTCGCACGCCGCGCGGGTCGCGGAACACCTTGGCACCGACTGACTCATGCAACCTACATTGTCTCGAATCTGCCAGTAGTTACCCGTATTTCCTAGCACCGAAGGTCCACACTAGATAGGCAGCGCATGAGCTACGTGACGCCGGCACCTGTTCGCTGTGACCCACGCTGGCGCACACGGCCGCTGCATCGCGAGGTGTAGTCATGGCCGTCCTCATTGGTCTCCTCATCGCTCTTGTTATCATTCTCGTTCTCGGCGCGTTGATCATCCTCCCCAGCAGCCTGCGCATCTGCTCGGAATGGGAGCGTAAGGTGGTGCTGCGTCTGGGCCGCTTCAACGGCGTGCGCGGCCCCGGCCTGTTCCTGTTGGTCCCGTTCATCGAACGCACTCCGTTCACGATCGACATGCGCACCATCACCTCACCGCTCCGCGCCGAGCAAACCTTGACCAAGGACGGCGCTTCGGTAACGGTCGACATGATCGTCTTCTGGCAGGTGGTGAACCCCGAGTGGGCGGCGATCCGCGTGGCGGATTACAAGGCGGCGGTGCTGGGGGGAGCGCAGGCGGCCCTGCGGGACGTCATCGGCCGCACCAACCTCGCCCAGTTACTCTCCGACCGCCAGGCGATCGATGACTATCTTGCCAAGACGCTGGATGCGCAGACGGAGCCCTGGGGCGTCAAGGTCGGCTCGGTGCAGATCCGAGACATCCAGATTCCCGCCTCGCTGATGGACGCGATGAGCCGCTACGCGCAGGCCGAGCGGGAGAGTGCCGCCCGCGTACTGCTGGGCGAGAGCGAAAAGCGGGTCGCACAGAGCTTCGCCGACGCGGCCAAGGTCTACGAATCTGACCGCAACGGCATGCAACTGCGCGGCATGAACATGCTGTTCGAGGTGATGAAGTCCGGCAATGGCACGGTCATCCTGGTGCCGTCCTCGGCGCTCGACTCCATGAACTTGGGCGGTCTCGCGAGCCTGGCCGGCGCGGCAGTCGGTGGGTTGTCCAAATCGAGAGCGGGCAACGGCTGGATCGGTGGATCAGCGTGACCGGACAGGGCACGCCCAGTCAGTGCCGGTTAGGGCCGCAACGCCGCGGTAATGGATCCGCTGTTGGAGGTCGGTCGGCACGTTCGCCCCAGCAGGAAGGTCTCATCCAGCCATGTCACATTTCCTCGTCATCGTCAGCGTAGTCCTCCTGAACTGGTGGTCGTTCCGGACCGTTTCGCGCCGGCTGGCGAAGAAGCGACACGGCCTAGCAACGCCGGCAGGAGAGCAAGCTCGCCACCCCAACGCGATGCCGTCCGTCCCTAGCGCGGCCGAGCCCATCGCGACGGACGCCGACATTATTGGGGCAGAACCGATCGCCAGGGCCTTTCCCATCCAAGGTTTTCCCCAGGGCCTCGGCAGCGCCGGCGTTCTGGAAGGACTGCTTCGGCACATGGCAGGCGTCACCCGAGCGTACGTGAGTCCGGTGACGGCGCTGGCGTACGTCGACTATCTTCCGGCACAGGTGACGGAAGAGCAGCTCGTCGGAGTCATCCGGGGCGGTGGTTACCTGGTCGGCGATGAAGCGCATCGCTTCGACTGGCGGCATACGCACCCGGCATGACGAGCCAGTTTGCTCCTTGACTACGCGCCGTGCGGCTCGTAATGGTGCTTATCAACCCGTTACGGCCGCATACCAACTCGAATTTTCGGACCCAGCTGCGTGGCGTTTACAGCGTGGGTCTTGCGAACATAGTCAATGATGAGAGGCCGCGTATCTCTGGGATCGACGATCTCCATCGGTGCAGCGATACCCGGCTGTCGTAGAATTGACGCCATCCGGATGAACCGTTCCTCTAACTCCTTCCGCCGCGCATCCGGGTCAGGCGCAGCCTCGATCTCCCGCCGGAAGGCGGCCATGACCCCGCCTTCAGCGACCAGAGACCCCGACTCTGCAGACGGCCAGGCATAGCGAACCGCCATACCACCACGCTTGGCGCTACCCCCGGCCACCCCATAGAGCCGGCGTATGACGATGGTAATGTAAGGGATCGTCGCCTCTCGGACCGCGGCCATGGCGCGATTGGCGAATCGAATGATCCCCGCTTTCTCCGAGTCGAGCCCTACCATGAAGCCGGGTACGTCGCAAAAGTAGACGACGGGCAGGTGGAACGTGTCGGCGAAGTCGACGAAGTGCTCGAACTTGATGCACGCACTCGGCGTCATGGCGCCGCCATCTCGCCGGCAATCGTTCGCGATGACGGCGACCGGGAACCCGTCGATCCGAGCAAGCATCGTGACCAGGGCACGGCCGTAGAGCTGTGAGATTTCGAAGGTGGAGTCGCGGTCCATCACGTTCTTGATTAGATTGCGGACTTCGTAGGTCGTGCGGCGACGCCTCGGAATGAACGACAGCAGGTCCTCGTCACGGCGATTCGGGTCGTCATCCGGTTCCACCCATGGAGGTAGCTGCCAGACGTTCGACGGGAGGTAGGAGAGGAAGCGCCGTATCTGGCGGAAGGCGTCCGCCTCATCCTCGGCGACGTTGTGTACGACGCCGGACGCCTCCGCCTGGATATGGAAATTCCCCAGCTCCTGCTTCGTCATCTTCACGCCCAGCGCCTGGAAAACCATTGGTGGACCGCCGACGAAGGTTTCGCTGTTCGCGGTCATAATGCTGAAGTGGCAATTGCCCACCTCGACGGCAGGGCCGCCCGCCACCGAGCCCAAAACGGCGGAAACAACCGGAACCTGGGCCAGCAGGTTTCCCTGCGCCAGCCCGGTGAGGAGATGGTTCTCTGGGGCGGTGACTACCTGTGAGAAATCGTACTTCTGCGGCAGGTCGAAGGTGCCCGGCACACCCGTGACGCCCAGGGCCACCGGTCGCTCCCCAAGCTGGTCGATGCGGTGGTGCACGAGCGACGAGGCGCTACCCGGCTGGTTTTCGGTGTCATAGTTGCGCACGCTGCCGCCCGAACCGTCCAAGAGCCGGATGAACGGGATGCGCAGTGCGCCGGCCAAACCGTTGATATCAGTACTGGGTCCACGCACCGCCCCGTCCGCCGCGCCGCCTCGTATGGTGAAGTCACCTCCCTGCACCATGACGGGCCTGCCCCCGATCTGGCCGAACCCCCTGACCGACGAGCCGGGACGGAACGAGACGAGCTGTTCTTCTTCGTCGTATGTAGATACACCGGAAGTCGTCCCGATCTCTTGAAACGAGTTGGGATCGACGAGCAGATCGAGCCGCTCTCGCACGGTGAGGCGGCCTTGAGCATGCTGACGAGCAATACCGTCCTTGCCGCCCATGCGTTTGCCCAGCTCGCGAATGAGCCTGACCTGCTCCAATTCCGGCGTCCACGTCATCCGTCACCTCTTTTGGCCGGCGCCATGGCTTTTCGATACTGCGACGCGCAGGGACCGAATTCCAGCGTCCTGGCCCCGGCTACAGATTATCGGCCATATGCCGATCAACCGCCGAGATGCCATCAGGTCGCAATCTCGCACGGTTGCCGCGTACCTGCAAGGCCACCTGGGCCGAAAGTCCGGCCGCGGATACTTCCAGTACGCGACGCCGCATGCGGCTGTCACCGCGGGCGACTGAGCTTCCTGTCAACTGGTACTCACATGCAGTTGGCAGCCAGGAAGGTGGGCTCGGCCAACACCAGCGCTATATAAGTATATAGATGTAGCAGCGTGCCGCCGTCCGCGTCAGGCGAGACAGTAATCGTCCTCACGGGTCTGCAGCGCTTCATCAGAGCCCGGGGGAGGAGAGGGTTCCCGGAAGGTGAAAGCGTGCGGCGATGTGCCAAGGGCCCGGATGAGGTTGAGACGCTCTTCCGCCTGGGCCACGGTCGGACGGTGTCCCGCGGGTACCCACCACAGGACCGTGTACATCTGCTCCAGTTGCTGAAACCACTTTCGCCGCTGCCGCATCACGTCGGTGTGGGCGCTGCGGTAGACAAAGTCCGCCAGCGCGTCGATGCTCTCCCAGGTCGACATGTTGACGATCAGACGATCGTCTCCAAACGCGCGAATCGCCGTCGCGTCGCCATCATCCGTCTGCAAACGCCAGACGAACCCTCGGCTGGTATCCGCAAGCGCGTTGACGGGTCCCAGCGCTGCCACGAAATCAGCCAACAGCGGCGAATCGAGCGGCTCACGTAGGAGGGCGATGTTTACCTGGGCAAGGTCGAAACTTCTGGCAGTCATGGCGTCAGCATAGTGCCGCGCCGGATGGGCGGCAACGAGTGTAATATTCAGGCTACAATTCTGGCAACGTCACGTTCCGATGGGAAGTAGTATGGCAGGACCACTTGCTCTCGTCGGCTCGGGTGAATTTCTCGACGATATGACAGAGATTGACCGAACTCTGCTGGCGGACGCTACGCGCCAGTGCGGGCCAGTGGTGATCGTTCCAACCGCGGCGGCGCTGGAGCCGGGGAAACCGGAGGAGTGGGCCGATAGCGGCATCCGTCACTTTCTAGAGAGGCTGAGCGTGCCGGCTGAACCGGCTTTTGTGCTCGACCGCGCGAGCGCCGACGAGCGCTACGTGTCACTAGTGCAAAGTGCCCGCCTCATTTATTTTTCGGGCGGCAATCCACGGTATCTCGTTGAAACGATGAGCGACACACCGTTCTGGGAGGCGGTGCGGACCGCCTGGCGCGACGGCGCTGCACTCGCGGGCTGCAGCGCGGGAGCGATGCTGATGGGCGCGTCGATTCAAAACATCGTTGGCCGTGCGGGGGAGCCGATCCATGGGATGGGAATCCTGGCCGGCATGGCGGTCATTCCGCACTTCGACCGAATCGAACACTATCGGCCGGGGGCGGTTGACGCCGTACGACGGTCCCGCATTCCCGGTACGCTGCTTCTCGGCATCGACGAGCGCACGGCGCTGATTCACAGCGTGCGCGGCTGGCAGGTGCAGGGAGCGGGCGGCGTTTCCGTTATGGGAGAGACCGAGGAGCAGACATTCAGAGCAGGCGAGAGTTTGAACCTCCCGGCGCCGCTCGCCTGAGGACGCGCGTACCATAGAGAAGGAGCTGTGTAACCCGGGCGAATCATTGCCGGGCACTCATAGTTCCCAGGTTGAAAACGTGATACCGCTCAGGCTCTATAACACGCTCACGCATAGCATTGAGCCGTTTGTGGCGGGGAACCCGCCCGAGGTTTCGATGTACACCTGCGGCCCGACCGTGTACAGGCCGGTGCATATCGGGAACTTGCGTTCATACCTGATGGCCGACTGGCTCCGCCGCACGTTCGTGCGCTCCGGCTATCTGGTCCGACAGGTCGTCAACATCACCGACGTCGGCCACATGCGCCAGGACCAACTCGACCTTGGCGAAGATAAAGTTGTGGCCGCTGCACTGGCCGAAGGGCG
This sequence comes from Chloroflexota bacterium, assembly GCA_036741355.1. GTDB lineage: Bacteria > Chloroflexota > Dehalococcoidia > CAUJGQ01 > CAUJGQ01 > JBBRGK01. Next base: position 5,034 of record DAINSK010000038.1, on the reverse strand, counting down.
TTCGCCTGCCGAGATCGCCGCGCATTACACAGCCCTCTATCGAAACGATCTCGAGCGCCTTCGCATTCTCCCTGCCGCCGTCAACCCGCGCGCCAGCGACCATATACCGGAGATGACCGCGCTCATCGAGCGACTGCTTGAACGCGGTTATGCCTACCTTGCCGGAAGCAACGTTTATTACAATGTGGCTTCCTTCGAGAGCTACGGCGTACTCTCCGGCAACGTGAACGGCACGGAACTGGAAGAGGCCGTACGCATACAGGCAGACCCAGATAAGCGCGACCCCCGCGATTTCGCGCTCTGGAAAGGTGCAGAACCTGGCCGCACGTTACAGTGGCCCAGCCCCTGGGGGCCCGGTTTCCCCGGCTGGCACATCGAATGCTCCGCAATGGCAATCAAGCACCTGGGCGAGACGCTCGACCTGCATACCGGCGGCGTGGACAACATCTTCCCGCACCACGAGGACGAGCGCGCCCAGAGCGAGGCCGCGACCGGCCGTCGCTTTGCCGGTCACTGGGTGCACGGTCAGCATCTGCTTGTGGACGGCCTGAAGATGGCAAAGTCCTCCGGTAATGCGTATACCCTCGACGATCTCCAGAACCGTGGCTTTGACCCGCTGTCCTTTCGCTACCTCTGCCTGTCGGCTCACTACCGGCACCGGCTCAATTTCAGCTTCGCGGCGCTCCGCGCAGCCCAGCGCGGTCTCGCCCACCTTCGCGGGCGAGTTCAAAATGCCACGCCCAAGCCGGACACGACCTGGTCAAATCCATGGGTGGCCGCCTTCGAAGCGGCGCTTGCCGACGACCTGAATCTTCCTGCCGCGCTGGCCGCGCTCTGGCGGATGCTCCACGCACCAGGCGACGAAGCGGCGAAGGTAGCGATCTTGCTGGATGCCGACCAGGTGCTTGGGCTCGGCCTCAACGAAGCGCATGCTCTTATCCCAACGGACCAATGCAAAGCGTTAATCAGTCAGCGACAGGCGTTGCGCCACCGCGGCGACTATACCGACGCCGACCGTCTGCGCGATCTCATTCGCGAGCAGGGCTTCGAATTGCGGGACACCGTCGAGGGCAGCTACGCGGTAGCGCTGCCGTCGCCCGAAAGTGGCGCCGTGATAACGCGGTCCGACGAGATACCTTCGCTGCTGCATGAGCCCGACTTGGTCGAGACGACGATCGGCATCGTGGTCACCAATGCACTCGATGACCTGCGTCGCTGCGTCGAGAGCGTCCTCTGTGCCTGTGACGGGGCATCGTTCGAGTTACTTGTGGTGGATAACGGCTCTATCGACGGTACGAGCGCCTGGTTGGCAGAGCGCATGGCCTCCGAACCGCGGCTGCGCGTCGTCGTCGCCGATCACAACCTCGGAGAGGGCGCCGGGCGCAACGCGATCTTTAAGCGGGCCCGCGGCAGCATCGTCGTGATTGTCGATACGAGCATTGAGTTTACGGGTGATCCGTTGCCTGCACTCCGCGATGCGCTCGCCAAGCCTGGGATCGGCGCGGCCGGTGCGTACGGGTTAGTAACCGATGACCTGCGATGTTTCGAGGCTACCGAAGAGACCGACGTCGACGCGCTCGAAGGTTACCTCTTCGCCATGCGGCGGGCGCTCTTGCCCGAAATCGAGCTGATGGACGAGAAGTACCGCTTCTACCGCAACCTCGATATAGATTACTCATACCAGATCCGCAACCATGGTTATCTGCTCGTGCGCGTGCCTGGTTTACCGCTGGTCGTGCATCCCCACCGCATCTGGAACAGCCTGGGGGAGGAGCAACGCGAGGCGCTGAGCAAGAAGAACTTCAACCGCTTCCTGCATCGCTGGCGCGAGCGCACCGATCTGCTGCGGCTACGCAGGCCGGTCGCGGGCGATTGAGGTCCATGCCCCTCCGTGTCTTGTTCCTTACCCCCTACTACAAGCCATACCTTGGCGGCATCGAGCGCGTAATCGAGCGGCTGTCCGCGGGGATGCGGGCGCAGCCGGACGTCGAAGCGGTGGGAGTGTTAACCACCCACTTCGCTTTTCCGCGCAAACATCTCGATGGGCTGCCGGCCACAGAGTTGATCGATGGCGGCGTGGAGGTGCTGCGGCTGCCGGGGCGACCGCACGTCGCGCCGCCGTACTTCTCTGTGCCTCTGGTCTGGTTTCCGCCGGGGGCAATTCAAGCGGCGATCGAACACTTTCGGCCCACGGTGCTGCACTGGGTCGGGGACGGCTGGTTCTGGGGTCACTACTTCAGCGCCCGCTTCGCGCCTGCCGGCACGGCCGTGATCTTTTCACCGTCGTTCCACACCCTTACCCGAGACAAGTTCTGGCTTCGGCCCATCAACATTGCACTCTGCCGCCGGGCGGACCGCGTGACCGCGCTCTCGACAATCGAGATCGAGCGGGTCCGCGCAACCTATCGCGTAGCGCCGCGCAAGCAGATCTTGCTTCCCTGGGCGGTCGATCCGGACGATAACCCGGCGGAGCCGCGGGAGCCGAACGCACCGCTGACGGTGCTATGTGTAGGCCGGCTGGGCGAGCACAAGAACCAGGCCATGTTGATCGACGCCTTCGCCGCCGCACTCCCCCGGCTGTTGCGGCCGGCGCGGCTCGTACTGGTGGGGCGCGACGAGGGCGGCGAGCAGGCGATCCGCCGACAGGTGCGCGCCCTGGGGCTGGAGGATGCCGTACTAATTACCGGGGAGCTGACAGACGCCGAGGTCAACGGCTGGTACCATCGCGGCGACCTGTTCGCGCTCTTCTCGCACTACGAAGCGTTCGGCCTGGTATTCTTTGAGGCGATGAACGCGAGTGTGCCGGTGCTGACGCACCGCGTGGGCGCCAACGCCGAGCTGCTTCGCGAGGGAGCCGTGCTCGTTCCAGAAAACGACACGGCCGCCGCCGCTGCCGCGCTAGTCCGCCTCCTCGGCGACGCGGCTGAGCGCGGGCGGCTCGGAGCGGCTGCCCGCCGATACGCCTCGGCTTACACGTGGCCGCCGGTGATCGACCGCTTTCTGACCTTGTACCGTGAGGCGTTGGCCGAACGCGAAGCGACTTTGCCGCCGGGCAGTAGGCAGTAGGGCGCGCAGCCAGGCAGTGGAAGACCCTGCTAGGCCTCGACCGGACCGTCCATCATGTCAACGACCAGTGTGCTCCAGCTGTGGTCGCGCGAGCCAAAGCCTTCGCCGGTAAAGGGCTCGTAGTATTCGCGGAAACCCGATCGCCCGATCATCTCACAGGTCCGATCGACCAGGTGCTGGCTCAGGTCAGCGTATCCATGCGCCCGCAGCCCTTCATTGATAAGCCAGTTGCTATTGATCCAGCTGGGTCCACGCCAGATGAACCCGCGAGCGTTGCCCGGCATGAACGATGGCTCTTGTTTGGAAACCGAGGGCACGGGGTATGGCAGCGCAAACGTAAGCGGATCGCTGAGATGCCCCACCAGGCGGTCGACGATGGCGCGGTCAAGGCTCGGGATCGCGATCGGACACAGCGCGGTGATCGTCATCGCACGCAACTGCCGCTCGTCGGATCCGGCCAGGTCAAAGAACGCTCCGAACTCCTCGTCATAACACTTCGCCACCAACGCATCCTGAACCTTGCGCGCCCGGGTGGCGAATTCTGCCGCCTCATCGCCGTCGCAGAGCCGGGCGAGCGCCTGCAGTCCGAGCACGTAAAAGACGTTCGTGATCAGCTCTTCAACCTGAAAGAGGTCCAACGCCAGGATCGCGTGGTCATTGAAGCGGAGCGGCGCGTATCGCGTGTAGAGCCAATCGATCCACCGCACAAGGTCGTCGTTGTTCTTCGGATAGTTCATCAGCGGATCGAACTTGGGCGAGGCGTCGACGCCCGACTCGTCCGGCTGGATGATCGCGATCAGGTCGTCGCCGTCCGGATCGCGCGCATCGCCCAGCCAGCGGTAATAGGCGGCAGTCGCCGGCAGGCAATGCGCAAGGAACCGGCGATCGCCAGTCGCTCGGTACACACGTTCCAGTGCAGTCGCCAGCACAGGCGGCTGAATCGACGAGCTGGTGTAGCGGTCGCCAAATTTCTCCGACTGCCGCGCTGCGGCCTCCGGGTAGCGGTCCTTCTCCCAGAGGATCTGGTGCGGAATAAAACCGTTCGGCTGCGCCGCTTTGAGCAGCGTAACCAGCTCGTCACGGGCCCAATCGAGGTTCACGTGCGTCAGTGCAATCGCATGGAAGCAGGAGTCCCAAAACCACTGGAACGGGTAGGAGTTTGGCGACGGTACGACGCAGGCGTAGTCCTGGTCATTCCAGGCGGCGTGGCCGGTGCGACGATTCTGAGTCAGGATCCGCGCTGCCTCGTCGCGGATGCGTTGTGCCCTTTCCGCCTCGATCATGTCACTTGCTCCTCCGGGGAGTGTACGCTGGTCGCACGGGGTGAGGGCCGTGCCGCACGCGCTACACTCGATAGGTGCAGCACCTTCCAGTGATCTCGATTCTTACGCCAACCAGAAACCGCTGCGAGAGCTTCCTTCCGGAGGCGATCGCGAGCGTGCGGGCGCTGCGTCTCTCCGTGCCGTATGAGCATGTGATCGTCGACGATGCCTCCACTGATGGGACCGCCGCCTACCTTGCCGAGGCGGCGAAGGCTGATGAGCGGATCAGACCCTTGTGGCACGATGTGCGAGGGGGCGTGGCGGCCGCTCGGAATAGCGCCGCTAGGTACGCTCGCGGAGAGTTTCTCGTGGAGCTGGATGACGATGACATTCTCGTTGCCAGTGGCGTCGAGCAGCGCTATCGCTACCTGGTCGCGCACCCCGAGTTCTGGGCCGCGCACGGGAACGCGCTCAAGATCGACGAGGAGGGTCGCTACCTGGTTGGCGAGGATGTGGCCAACTTCTTCTGTCCCGACCCTGTCCGATGCGCGCGGCTATTCTTTACGAGCGAGATGATCCCGAACGCCAGCACCGCAATCTACCGCCGCGCGGCGCTGCTGGAGCTCGGCGGCTGGGACGAGTCGCTTAGCTGTTGCGAGGATTACGAGCTCTGGCTGCGTTCGCTGCAGCGCTACGGCGCTCCCGG
>DAINSK010000037.1:0-33842 GCA_036741355.1 Chloroflexota bacterium | reverse complement strand
TTCGGTGCGCACGTAGTGCCAGAGCTCGAAGCCGATCGTGTTTGCCCTGCCACTAGCGCCGGGGACGGTATGCCATTGGGCAGGCGTCAGGTCTTCCATGCTTTTGTCGAGCGCTGTATGGAGCCGTCGCAGTTCGGCGTGAATGAATTCGACCAGTGTCATGGCCTTCTCCTACCGCGACCGATCGCGTCGCTTGAATTTTTCCACCTACAACCTGTCCGACGCTACTCCACCCGTGACATGGTGTCAAACTCAGTGGATCGCAGGCGTGGAGGCAGCTAATTTCTTACATAAAACACGCATTGATCTTTCAGTGGATATATGAGAGTATCCGATTGGCGTATCAGAACGGCGTTATGATATAACGGAAATATCGAAGGACACGCCCGATGCGAGCAAGGGAAATGGCCTCGACCCTGCACGCACTGCGTCCCCGCCTGGGCGAGCCGTTTGTCGATGCGGAGCAGCCGTCTTTGCTGCGCAGCCTGCGGCGCTCTTCGCGCGAGGGCGACTACGCGCGCTGGGAGTCTCTTCGGGGTGCGCTGACCGGCATGGGATACCGCGTTGTCACGATGCGTGGCGTCGAGCACCTCCGCCCGCTCGCCGGTTAGGTCACCGGCGAGATAGCGCCGGGCATTAGTCGTCGGCGGAACGCGTCGTTCGCCAGGCAAGCGCTCCCGTTCCCAGCAGAGCGGCACAGATCAGAATTACACGTAACGTCACTGCCCCCCTTGCCGTGCCCGCGCCACTCTCGGAGCCCGTTCCGGTGTTCGGCAGCGCGGCCACAGCCGCCGGCCTGGTCGCTGCAGCACCAGGCGATGTCGTGCCGGGAGCCGTTGGCCGTGGCCCGGACACAGGCGCAGCGGTGGGCGCGACGGTGCCGGGGCCGCCTCCCGGAGCAGCATCTACGACCACCGTTGCTTTCACCGATTGGATGAACTGGGGGCAAGCCTGGCCGGGGTTGCAATGCGGCCGGCCCTCGGCACTTACGGTCACCGTGCCCGGCTGAGCGGCCCGGTAAATGGCCTGGACGCCGCGAACGAGAGTGTTTACCCCCGGTGCGAGCGGAAGAATGCCAGGCGGCGCAACGGTGACGGTCCAGTCCAACTCCGTGCCCAACCGCACCGTCACGGTTTGTCCCACGCTCACATGGAACGTCTTGCCGTTGTCAGCCTGAGCGATTTCTACCGCCGGTGGCGTTTGGGCATAGGCAGAGCCGGCCACACCCACGCCGGCCAGCAGCAGCGTTCCAATTGCAACAAATACGCGCGCGAATGGAACACAAGATTGCCATCTACTCTCCATGCCAACCTCCTGGTCTCCGCCTGATTGTAGATCGCGTGATACACGGTGCCCGTTGCGAAACTGTGCCACAATGCCGGCAATTGCAGCGGAGGTGGGGCATTGATCTACACACTACGCACGTTTCTGGTCGATCGCGCCAACGTTCGCCGCTTCGTCGAGCTGAGCGAGGGCAGCATCTGGCCGGCGCTTGAACAACGCGACGGACGTGCCCTCGGCTTGTGGAACGTGGTGATGGGCGGTGCAGAACGCATCGTCCTGATGACGCGCTACGACAGCCTCGCGCACTGGCAGGAATCGCGCGGCTGGCCGGAATCGCAGCAGGTAGGCACCCGATCAGAGGGACTTTCACTGGAGGGCAGGCAGGCAGTCGCGGACCGCGCCGCGATGACGCGCGACACCGACCTGGTCGGCTTACAACCGCTCAGCCGGCGCATGCCGCTCGACGATACGCCGGAAGATCGGCCCGGCCTGTATGCGCTGCGTACGTTCCGCGTGCGCCCGCGTGACGACGCCGAGTTCGCGCGCCTTTCTGAAGAGGTGATCTGGCCGTGGTTTGAAACGATGGGCTCGCGACACCTCTGCCTTTGGCGGGGGATCATCGCCGAGAACCCGCAACTCTACATGCTGTCGCGCTATCACGACATCTCCCACTGGCAGTTGACTCGAGGCGCCGGTCCCGAGCCGTCCGACCTGCTGCAGCGCGAACGCTGGCATGCGGCGCGCCAGGCGCTCGCCCAGCGCGCCGCACTGACCGAGCACACGGGCGTACGGCTGCTACGGCCGATCTCCTTGCGCCGGCCGTAACCGGGGCCCGCTTCAACGTTCGCGGCCCGCGCCTACACCGGGCTGCGATACCGAGCCGGGACTCGCGTCCGCGGACAACGCAACCGGGGCCGGGCGGCGGACGGCGCGGCGCACCAGGCGCGGCGCCGCCAGCCAGACACAGGCTGCGCTCACGAACACGCCTGCGATCGCGATCGCGAAGGCGAGATCGTAGCTACCGGTATGGTCGTAGATGAAGCCGGCGCTGAAGGCGCCGACGCCCGTGCCACCGTTGGAGGCGAGCTGGATGCCGCCGAAGATCGCGGCGTAGGCGGCGCCACGGAACATGTCGGCGGTCAGGATCGGCGGCATCGTGGAGCTCGAGACGTAGCCCACGCCCATCAGCACCGCGTAGAGGTACGCCAGCCAGGCGCCGCCCGGCACGACCGACACCAGCCAGAGCACCGCGATCGCGGCCACCAGCATCGCGGCGGCGAGCGTGTAGGTCAGCTCGCGGCCAATGCGGTCGGATGCCGCGCCCCAACTGATGCGCGCCGGCACGCTGGTGACGCCGATCACGCCGACGATGCTCGCCGCCGCGAGCGCGCCGACGCCGGTGCCGCGTAGGTAGGCGACGTGGTGCGCCAGGATCTGCTGGCTGGAGAACGAGGCGAGGAAGAAGGCGACCAACAGGTACCAGAAGCGGCGCGTATGCAGCGCCAGCGCCAGCGACCAGGGGCGGCGCACCCAGTCGCGATCGACCACGCCCGGTTCATCTTCTGGGCGCGACGCGCCGGGAAGACCAGCGCCTCGCCGGCGTCCCAGTGGCCCCTCGCGGATGAACGCCGCTGCCGGCAGCACAGCCATCAGCATCACCACCGCGGTCAGCAGGTACGTGACGCGCCAGCCGAACTGCAGGATCGACTCCTGGATCGCCGGTACCAGCACCATGATGCCGACGCCGACCCCCGCCGAGGCGATCCCAGTCGCCATGCCGAGCCGCTCGCGGAACCATGTCTGCAGCAGCGTCACCACCGGCACCCAGCCGGCCATGTTGAAGCCGACGCCGCCGATCACGCCGAAGAAGAGGTAGAACTGCCACAGCGTCTGCATGCGGCTGGTGGCCACCAGGCCGGTCGCAAGCACCAAGCCACCGATCGTGACGACGCGGCGGGCGCCGTAGCGGGCGATGAGCTGGCCGGTGTTCGGGCCGGTGATGCCGCTGACGATCACGAAGATCGTGAACCCGAGCGACGTCTCCGCCCGCGACCAGCCGAAGCTGCCTGTGAGCGCGACAAGGAAAAGGGAGAAGGTGTGCCAAACGACCGAGACGATGCCGATCAGCACTGTGCAGACGGCGAGCGCGGCCCAGCGATATGGGTGCGTCTCAGCCGTCGCTGCTGCAGATTCCGCGCCCATTGCCATCAATCACCGCGCTTTCGGCCGATGGCAGCGGCCTCTCTTCCTGTCATATTGCTGGTATCGCAACCACCAGCGCAACCGTGTCCGCACGGCGAAGGCGCTGGCGCCGCTAGACTGCGGAGCATGACCCCTGACCCGCAGTCGTGCGCTTCTAATTCGCCCGGTCGACGGCGTAGCGGTGACGGCCGGGCTGCACCGGTGTGCTAGGCTCTTCGATATGGTCGACGTTGAGGCAGAACGTAGCGAACGCTGGTGGCACACCCGGCCACCAGTGAGCAGCCTTCAGGGCGCCGCCGCCTTCGTAGCGGATATGGGCTTCGCGCTCCTGTTCCCGAAAGATGGTATCGCGCTTCCATCGCTGCTTGAGGCAGTACGGCACGGCTCGCCTGGTCTGCAAGAGAGTGGTTGGAATCCCGACGTCGAACGCGTCTGGGGCTGGAAGGACGAGTTGCCGCGACAGGGCATGGCCTGGTATGGCCGCTTTCTGCGTGGGCGCCCGTCGTTCCTCTCTCCCGCGTTGCTCGCCGAGCTATACCCGCGCGGTGGTGAGCCGGACGACTTTCGCGAGGCACCGCTCAGCGCCGATGCCCGCCGTGTCGTGGCGATCATCCTCGATAGCGGCCCAACGCCGGCCGCGATCCTGCGCCGTGTCGCCGGAATGGAAGGCAAGCGCGGCGCCGCGCGCTTCTCGAAAGCATTGGGCGAGCTTGGCCGAGCGCTGATCGTCACGAATTACGGCACCGAGGAGCAAGGGACAGGCTGGCCCAGCGCCGTACTGGAGCTGACCGTTCGCGCCTTTCCCATACCACGCGGGCGCGACCGCGCCGCCTGTTACCTGTCTGCGGCGCGCCAGTTTTTGCGCACCCTGATCGCCGCGCGTCTTGCCGATCTCACTGCTACGTTCGGCTGGACATCGGCAGAGGCGCGGTTGGCGCTCGACGCTCTCGTTAAGGCCGGCGAGGCCGAGTGCGACGGTGGTGTGTTCCGTTTGACGGCCGGCGCCGTCGCTAACGGTGTTCGGCGGTAGGGAGGGGCAGCGGGTGCGGAGGGCGGGCGCTGGGCGGCCGTGGCACGGGCGGCGCGAGCCTGGGTCTGGCGGCCTGCGCCCTGCGCTCCAGAAACTGACATCTGGAATCTGGCGTCAGTTAGCTTCTTGCTTATGAATAGCCGCCACGCGGCGGTTAGCGGGGCAGGGGCTGGGATTGCCGGCGTATGCACGGAGTCGGTATTGGCGTGTGCGTCGTCGTCGGGCAATCGTCGCCAGAGGTCTGCAGCCACGCGATTGACGCGGAGTTACGAGGGAAACACGCCGCCATATTGTTCCTCCGCGCCAGGTCCTCGCCCGCCTTGACACCAAGACCCCAACCGTAGACCGCGCCGCCCACGGCGCCTACTGTCGTAGCGAGCGGCACCATAATGCCGGCGGCCTCAGCAGCAGCGGGGCCGAGGGCTGGACCACCATACCTATCCAGCGCCCAGGCCGCGCCACCGGCTAGGCCGAACCCGACACCGCCTCCTGCGATGCCACCGAGAATTACACCGGCGGCGGGATCAATGATGACCTGCTGAGCGAGCTCGGCGGCCGAGTTCATGGCGCCTCCATCGTCGGCAGGCGCCAGGTTGACCGGCGCTTGGCTAATATCTGCCGACGACACGGCCACCAGCGCCTCGAAGTCGGGCATGTCATCTCTGGTAAGTACCCCGAAGTCCAGCGAAATGTTCGCTATTACTCGTCCGTCGGCGTGCACCGCGCGGCCGGTCACTGCCGACGTGCGGCGGAACGTGAGCCCGCCGTTCAAGGCAACTGGAGCGCCAAGCGCTGACTCGGCTTGGTCGACCAGCGAGCGCAACACGCTGACGGGCGCGCCGGCTGCGTCGCTCGTAGTCAGGCCTGTAATGATATAGACGTCCTGCGTATGGAGAATGGGACCGGACGGCGCGGACTGCGCCGACGTGCGCTGGCTGCCGGATCTGATGCCGAACGGCAGGGCGACGACGACCACCGCCGCCAGCAGCATGCCGATCTTGAACCGGTCTCTACCCAGGTGCTTCATCTCGTCCCCCAGTGTTCCGTTAAGATCTCACCGTTTGTCGGCCTCCGTCGCTCACGGCTCGATGGTGATCGTGCCGCCGCTGTAGCTCAGCGCCCAGGCTCCCTGGCCGGGGTTGAGGGTCGTCGTCTGGCTGTACTGTCCGCCGGCCGCGTCGTAGACAAACACGGTGTCCGCGCCGTGGACGGCGAGCGTATCGGTCGCGCTCGGGTTGCCGACCATCACCCACACGCCCGCCGGCGCCTGGATGGCCGCGTTTGACGTGCTCTGGCCAGAGAGAGCGACGGTGGCGGGACCGGCGAAGTAGGCCCAGTAGCCCTCGCCGGCGGCGACGCCGGTATTAGGGCTGAGCGACTCATAGGCGTCATCGCCGGCCTGCAGCGTGTACAGGCTACCCTGTGCGCCACTGAAGGTCGTGCCGCCGGGCGCGGCCACCAGCACCCAGCCGACCGTCGGGTCGCAGCCCGGCACGTACCGGCCGCTTCGGCCGGTGTCCGCCTCACGTGGGTAGAGGGGCGCCTTAGCGTACGATTTTTCCGTTTCGTGAGGCGACCCCTAATAGGCCGGTGCGGTTGCGGATCGCATCGAACTCCCGATCCAGGTCGGCAATCCGCGCTTCGACCATCAGTTCAAACAACAGCATGGGCATCGCTGCTTGGGGCTGATAGTGCTCTGCACACGATCAGCTTCGCGGAGCGCTGTTACGTCGCGGTCTCGTTCCGGTAACCGGGGTGTAAGCAGTTGGTGACATCCGGAACGCGGACGAAACGGAACGGCAAAACGGTCTCCTCGCACGCTTGACAGACCCTCGCGCTTCGGTAACTCTTAAGCAGCCTTATCCTTCCCTGCTTCGATCTCCAGCGGTGCAGTTTGAGACGAGTTTCACTCCGCGGTTACCTCATTTTGCTGGTGGCTGCCGCCGGGTTTGCCGTGGCAGGTATAGTACTTCTCTGGCCGCCGGCAGAACCGATTGGCACCGTCCAAGCCCAGGGGAGGCCGGCTCGAACACCGACACCGGCGAGGCGGCCGGGGCCCGCGGCAACACCGAGGCCGCCGCCAGCGCCGACGCCGGCCGCGCAACCGGGGACGGGTCCGCTGCACGTTCACGCGGGCGTTTACCTGCTCGCCATCACGAACGTGCACGTTAGCGACGACTCGTATGCATTCGACCTGTACCTGAACCTGACCTGCGACCAGCCGTGCGATCCCGGCAGGTTCGACATCATGAATGGGACGGCCACCCAGAAGTACGAGGAGGGGAATGACCCGAACGCGCGCTACTATCGGATCCAGGCGACGCTCTACAACAATCTGAAGCTCACGTCGTATCCGTTCGAGAAGTACAAGCTAAGCTTCGCAATCGAGGACCAGAACCTCCCCAGCAACCAACTGGTGTACGACGTGGACAGCAAAACCTCCGGTCTCCATCCCGGCGTCTTCAGTTCCGGCTGGCAGGTCTCCAACGGTTGGGAGGCGAACGTCTCGGACGACCTCTACACCATTTACGACCAGACCTACAGCCGCTATACGTTCAGCGTGACCATCCAGCGCCCGATTATATCGTCATGGGTCAAAGGCATCTTTCCCGGTGTTGTCATCGTCGTGATCGGCTTCTTCGCGCTGTTCACCGACCCCGAAGATGCCCTGCAGCGGATCTTCATCGGCACGAGCGCGTTGCTCGGCGCCATCGTGTATCACCTCACGCTCACGTCGTCGATTCCGCCGGTCGGCTATCTGACGTTTGGCGACCGCTTCATGATGGTCAACTACCTGGCGCTGGGCCTCGTTCTGGGCACGACGGTTGCCATGCTGGTCTTGCGCCGCCGCCACAAACAGCACGCCATCAGCCTCGTTCACATCACCTCGATGTGGGCGGTTCCCGCGGTTTGGATCGTCTTGCAGGGGGCGAATTTCTTGGTGTAGCGGCGCACCTAACCCTCTTATCCTACCCCTACGCCTAACGGGGGGTACTGGTTCCCTAATGCCGGGAAGGGACGATTGTTGGGAGATGAGTTCGGATTTGGTTGCAGCGCCGGTTTGGGCGCATGGCAATGCGCCCAAACTGCGGCGTTTGCAGCACAAAGATCCGCGTTCAAGCTCCCCTTCCCCCCAGAATTGGGGCGGAAGGGGCCGGAGGTTAGGGGGCCGCCAGGGCTGGGGGTTAGGCGACGCGGGGTCGGGGATGGGGAGCTATATCGCCGACATGTGCCGGTTGGAGCGGTTTCGCTCCGCGTGGCGGGCCTCGGCGATCTCGACGAGGTGCGTGACCACGTCTTTGGGCGGCACGCCGGACGCCTGCCAGAGTTCGAGCGATAGTGCGCCGGGGATTGTGTTGATCTCGTTGAGGTAGATGGTCTCGTCGGCGGCGATGAGGAAGTCGACGCGCGCTGCGCCGGCACAGCCCAGGGCGATAAACGCGCGTTTCGCCAGGTCGCGCACCTCAGCCGCGAGCGCGTCGGGAATCTCGGCCGGAACCTTACGCCCGGCTCCCGCAACTGACCCGAGCAGCTTGCTGCCGCCCTCTATGTATTTGCGGCCGTAGTCCTGCCAGTCGCCGCCCTTCGGTTGTTCGCAAAGCGATGCCTGGACCTGCTCGCCCCAGCCCATAACAGCAACATTGATCTCGGTCGGATTCTCGATGCCCTGTTCGACAATGATGCGATCGTCGACATCCGCGGCTACGCCGAGCGCGAGGAACAGTTGATCCTCGTCGGGCGCAGGATTGACGCCTTTGCTCGAGCCAAGGCCGTTCGGCTTGACGAACAGTGGGTAGGTCAGCCCGGTCTGGAAGCGCTCCAGAACGCCGGTCGAATTGTCTTCCCATTCGCGTCGGGTTATAGTGACCGACTTCACCTGTCGAAAACCGGCCCCGGCGAAGATTTTCTTCGTCAGCGACTTGTCCATGCCGGCGGACGAAGCGGCGACGTCGGACCCTGTATACGGGACCGATGCCAGCTCGAACAGCCCTTGCAGCGTGCCGTCCTCCCCGAACGTCCCATGCGTGGCGAGAAATGCGACGTCAAAAGGAAATTCGGCAGGTCGCTGGGCGCCGGGCGGCGTGACCAGCCGCGGGCCGGCAGGCGCGGGTTGCGGCAGCAGCGTCACTTCGGTTGCCTGGCCGGCGAACGATCGTTCGTAACGGCTAACGTCGGTGTACAGCTCGAGTCCGAAGGGCCTCGTATCGAGAAAATCTCTTCCCAGCCGCCACGCGCCTTCCTGGCTGATGTACACCGGCAACGTCTCAAAGCCTGCTTTGCCAAGGGCTTCCCACACAGCGCGAGCGGTCACAACCGAAACGCCGTGTTCCACAGATCGGCTGCCGAAGAAGAGAGCGATGCGCTTTGGCACTCGTTTACCCCTATCCCCCTCCCCTTTCCCTCAAGAGGACACGCTGCGCTGCCCCGATGCAGGGAAAGGGGCGATCCAGTGTTGCTTCAGCGAGTGCAACACTCCCGCCCAAGCTCCTCTCTCCCCCTGCTTCGGGGGGAGAGAGGTCGGGAGAGAGGGGGGTCACCCGGCCTCACGCGTAATTATCCGGCAGGTCGTTCTCGAAAAGCACGGCGTCGCCTGTCTGCATGTGATCGCGGAGGTAGGCTTGCGCGGCGGCGAGGTCGGCACACGCGACAACGCTTTCCTTGGGCAGCCCCGCGGCTTCTGCGCCTTCGCGCACGTACCGGCCGGGCTCGGTCCCGACGACCAGTAACGTATCGCAAACCGCCGCCGCGCACGCTCCAAGCTCCCGGTTACGCTCTTTTTCCACCGGCCCCAGTTCGACGATCCCCGGGGTCACCATAAAGCGGCGCTGGGCCGGCAGCTCGGATAGAAGAGCCAGCGCGGCGCGGGCGCCGTCAACGTTTGAGCTATAGGCGTCGTCGATCACGATCATGCCGTTCGCTTCCGTCACCGCAAGGCGGTGGCCGACGGGCTCGACCCTGCCCAGACGTACGACGGCCTGCTTCAGATCGACGCCCATCTCTTTACCGAATGCGAGAGCGATCAGAAAGTTTGGTACCAGGTGACGCCCCAGAATCCGCGTCCGAACAGTCACGGTCTGGTCGCCGTCATGCACGTCGAAGCGCATCAGTTTCGGGTTGACGCTGACGTTGTCTGCCCACAAGTCGAGGCGTCGATCGCGCTCGCACGTCCCCACGCGCACGACGCGAACGTGAGCTGTTTTATCGGCCAGTTCATCGCAATAGCGGTTGTCGACGTTGAATACCGAGACGCCGCCGGGCCTCGTGCCCTCGACGATCTCGTACTTGGCGCGAATCGTGTTCGCGATCGAACCCATGCGTTCCAGGTGCTGCTCGTTGATCCCGACGATAGCACTGAGCTCGGGGCCGCCGACGAAATGGCAGAGCTCCCGAATCTCGCCGCGCGTGTATGCGCCCATTTCGACCACGAACACTTCGTGTTCGTCTCGTAGTTGTTCGCGGATGACGCGCGTGATTCCCATAATCGTGTTGAAGCTGGCCGGCGTCTTGAGTACGCGGTACCGCGTCTCGAGCACCGCGGCGGTCAATTCCTTGGTGGTGGTCTTGCCGTAACTGCCGGTGATCGCCACGATCCGCGGCGACACAGCGCGCAGCCGCGCGGCGGCCTCGTTGCAATAGCGGCGCCGGTTTGCGCTCTCCACCGGCAGCGCGAGCAGGTTCGCAAGTGCCGCAGGTATAGGGCCCGCCGCCACGCTGAGCCAGGCGACAAGCGGTACGACGACGAACGCGACCCTGCCCGGCGCGCCGGCCGCCCAGCCTGCGAGTAACAGCACGGCCGCCAAAAACAGCAGCGCGATCGCGATCGCCCCGAACAGCCGTTTTACGCGCGTGGTCACGGCGAGGGGCTTTTTCGGGGCCGTCCGGCTCATGAGAACGCTTCGGAGACCGGCGATGCCGCCGACTCCCGTCCACAGTGCGGCGGCCCAGAGAATACCCGACGTGTGCGGGCTCGAGCCCCCGCCGGCAATCAGGACCAGCGCCACCGCCAACACGAACAGCACGGTGGCGACCGCCAGTGGAACAGGAGCCTCGTCGGCGAGCCAGTAGCGCCGCGCCCAGAGCAGCGCCCGGCGGTTATCGTACTCTTCGAGCTGCAGGATATGGACGGCGCGGCGCAGACGGAGCCACGCCCACCGGTACCATGGGACCGCTGCGAGCGCCCCCAGTATCAGGGCGCGCCACCAGCTCATGCCGCCTCTCCCTCATGCCGCAGCAGAAACGAGCGGATCGCGGCCTCCACCTGTTGTGGGGCGTCCTGGAACACGTGGTGAGCGGCGTTGGGAACCACGACCAGCGACGAGCCGTTGATCAAGCGGCGCGATCGCTGTCCCAGTTCGAGCGGCGTTTCCCGGTCGAGCGCCCCCCAGATCAGCAGCGTCGGAGCCTCGATATGGGGCAATAGTGGCTCGAGATCGTCGGCAAGGACGCGCGCCATCGTTGGCCGCATGGGGCCCGCGGCGCGGTAGTCGGCCGAGGCATAGCGCTCAGATAGAGCGCGCGCCCGCTGAGGGCCGCCTTTTCCGAGCCAGCCGCGCGCGGCCGCCCGGTGGGCTGACGTTATCAGCGCACGGCGAGTCGTTCGCTGCAAACGCTCAAATGGCGTGAGGTGAGAGTGCAACCCGGTGCTGCCCGCAAGGATCAGCCGGGTGACGCGATCAGGTGATGTGGCCGCCAGATACGTGGCGATCCGGCCGCCGTGCGAGTGTCCGAAAAAGTCAGCGCGTTCAAGCTTAAGCTTGTCCATCAACTCGACGATAAACGCCGCGTGTCGGGCGGTGTCCCAGCCCTCAGGCTCTTTCGGTGTCTCGGTGCGGCCGAAGCCAGGCAGGTCAGGAGCGTAGACATCGCGGACATCGGTGAGCGCGTGCGCAAGCGGTTGCAGGGTCAGCGAGCTGTTGGCCCAGCCATGCAGCATCAACAACGGGGGGCCGGAACCCTCCCGCGTATAATTGACCCGCAGCCCACCGGCCAGCGCTAAGGGCATATCGCAACCTCAGGCAGTGGGCAGTCGGGCGCGCAGCCCGGCAGTAGTGGTGGGCGCTCAGTCGCGGCGCGCAGCCGGAACGCGAAGCCGGGGCGCGCAGCCGGCAGCGGTTGCACGGCGGCAGCGTCGGAGAGCGAATCGCTATAGGTGCAGGGCGGCGGAGCCGGGGGAGGAAAACGATTCCGCATGATTGAGCTCGAAAACCTCCTGCGGGCGATGACCCGGCACGGCGCCGAGACTGCCGGCCCGGTGTTCGTCCGACAGTTCGTGGCCTTCTCCAACGACAGCCGCACCATATCACCGGGTGAGCTGTTCGTGGCGCTGCGCACCGATAAGGGCGATGGCCACGAGTTTATCAACGATGCCGTTGCGCGGGGCGCATCCGGGATCCTCTGTGAATACCTGCCCGAAGATCTGGTTGGCTCGGCTGCCGCGGGTGCGACGTTCGTCAAGGTGAGCGATACACGCGCGGCACTTCTGGACTGGGCGACCCACGCGCTCGAAGCACACCACCCCTACAGGATGGCCATCATCGGCGGCGTGGGCAAGTCCAGCGCCCGTGCGGCGCTGCTTCGTGCCCTGGGCGGCGACGGTGGCAATTCTGACATCTTTAGCAACGGCAACCGCAACGACGAGCTGGGCATCCCGCTCGCGCTCGGCGAGCTTCGGCCGGACCAGAGCCTGGCTGTACTCGAGGTTGCGGGCGGCTCAGCGGCCGAACTGGAGCGGCTGGGGCAACTGCTACGACCCGACATGGCGGTGATTACGAGCTCCGCTTCTCCGGTCGCTGAAGACCCGGCCAGTACATCCTTTCGGAAAGGACTAGCGGGGTTCATCGCCTCTCTCGCTCCGGGCGGCGTGCTCGTTGTGAACGGCGACGACGCCGATCTGGCGGCGTTGCTGGAGATAGGTGGTGCAGCCGGCGAGCGCCGTGTTGTGCGCTATGGCTTGCGAGAAGGTGTGGACGTTGCCGGCGCAATCGTCGAGCAAACTGCCCACGGAAGCGTTGTCAGTGTCTGCTACCGCGGTCTTACCATCCAGATTCGTGTGTCCGCGGTCGGACTTGGAGCAATCTATGCGACGGTGGCGGCCGTTGCCGCCGCAATCGGTCTAGGGCGCGGACTTGAAGAGACGGCCGCGCTGCTTGATGGACTGGCTCCGCAACCGGGCCGGCTTTCACCGCTCGCAGGACTCGGCGGCCTCGCAATCCTGGACGACACGTTCAGCGCGAACGCGGCCTCGTTGGCGCTTGCACTGGAGACGCTCGACTTGTTCCCTCGTCCTCACACGGCGGTGTTAGGGGAGGTCAGTGGCGTTCGCCAGGTCGCCGATCTGCCGTCGGATTTAGTGAGCCGCCTTTCAGGGCTGGACCTCCTGGTGCTTCAGGGGCGCGACATGGCAGTTCTAGGCCGCGAGCTGCGCGCGCGTGCGAGCGAACCCGAACGCATCGTCATGACATACAGCGCAATGGACAGCGCGGACGCGGTGCTGGGGTTTGGGGTGGCCCCTTCCAATCAATACGGGGGAAAGGGGGCCACGGCCACCGTCCTCGTCAAGGGTAGCGACACCGCGCGGATGGAACGCGTCGTGGAACTGCTGCTGCCGGAACCGGAACGGGCGCGCGAGGGTCTGGTACGCCAGGACGAGGGTTGGCGGCGCCGCACCTACGTTCCGAACGAGCGGCCCACTTGGGTGGAAGTCGACCTCGACGCCATCCGATCGAACCTGGCGGCGCTCAAGGCGGCGGCAGCGCCGGCTGAAGTCATGGCAGTGCTCAAAGCAGACGCCTATGGACACGGCGCCCGATGGGTGGCGCGCACGGCGGCCCTCAATGGCGTCGCAATGCTTGGTGTCGCCAGCCTGAACGAAGCGTTGGACCTGCGCGCCGAAGGGATCACGACGCCCATCCTCATTCTCGGTTACGCGCCGCCCTGGCAGGCGCGCGATCTCGCGCTTTCGGGTATACGTGCAACACTCTTTTCCCTGCCGGTCGCGGAGCACTTCTCCCGCGTCGCCCGCGACCTGGGACGGGAGATCGTCGTTCATATAAAGGTGGATACCGGCATGACCCGCCTCGGCGTACTGCCCGAAGACGTGTCTGCCTTCGTCGAAACGGTCGCCGCACTCCCGGGCATTCGCGTCGAGGGCTTCTTCAGCCACATGGCCACGTCTGACACAGACGTCGATTTCGCCATGAAGCAGGGCGAAAGGTTCCAGGCGCTGCTGAAGCAACTGGATGCGGCCGGCCACCACTTTCGCTACGTCCACATGGAAAACAGCGCCGCGGTAATGCGGCAGTTGCCCTTCGCGGGGAACCTCGTACGCGTTGGAATGGCGCTGTACGGCCTGTATCCCATGTCGCGCGGCGAAACGGCCATCGAATTACGACCGGCGCTCTCGTTCAAAACACGGGTTGCACAGGTGAAAAGTGTGCCGGCCGGCACTAGCGTTAGCTACGGCCGTCACTTCATTACGGACCGAGCCTCCCGCATCGCCATCCTGCCGGTGGGTTACGGCGACGGCTTCCGACGATCCCCGGCCAACTGGGGACACGTGCTGGTGCGCGGCCAGAGGGCGCCAATCGTCGGCGTGGTGGCGATGGACATGACGATGATCGACGTGACCGATATTCGCGATGTTCGCGAAGGCGATGAAGTGGTGTTGATCGGCCGCCAGGGCGCCGAGTCCATCACCGCCGAAGATGTTGCAGCCGCGCTCGGCACGAACTCGTATGAAGTCGTCACCCAGATCCTGCCTAGAGTGCCAAGGCAGACGCGGTAGCGCGGCTTCGCCGCGTGGCAGTCGGGCGCGCAGCGGGGCAGTAGGCAGTCGTGGGGAGCGCGGACCTCAACCCCGGCACCACTGCCGACCGCCGGCACCGATTTGACGCCGAATTGGCTGTAACACGACGATACGTAGGACGGGCGCACGCATTGTGTGCGAAAGGACGGGAACGATGGAGCAGCCTGCAGATCAGACGGTAATGCTGGTCCCTTTGGATGGATCTGAGGCATCGGCTGCCGCGCTGCCATACGCGGAGGCGATCGCCGCCGCATTGGGCTGCTCGCTGTTGCTGGTGACCGTAGTGGACAAACGGCGAGACGAGTTGTCGGGGCCTTCGAAGGACATCCACGAGCGCCTGGAGCGGATTCACCAGCAGCGGGAAGAAGAGTACCTGGGAGCGGTGGTCGCCGATCTCGGGGCACGGGGCGTGATTGCGACTCCGCTCGTCGCCATCGGCGACCCGGTCGACGAGATCCTCGCGACGGCCGAGCGCCCCGAGGTGGGAATCGTCGCGATCGCCAGCCACGGTCACGGTGGACTAAAGCACTGGCTGGTCGGCGGCGTGGCCGACAAAGTCATTCGTTCCAGCGTTAAGCCCGTGCTAGTGGTAAAGCCGCCCGAACCGGGCAGCGCGGCGCGGTCCGTTTTCTTGAAGAGCATGATGGTGCCGCTGGATGGTTCGGAGCTCGCCGAAGCGGCGCTCGAACCGGCTGTCAGGCTTGCGGAAGCGACCAACGGCGTCGTGACGCTGGTGCGTGTTGCCCCTTTCCTTTCGCGAGCCATTCCCGGCAATGAGTTCGTGCCGGGCCTCGAAAGCGAAGACGAGGGTGTAACCGAGCACGGCATGCTGTACCTGGATGAGGTCAAGCGTCGGCTGTCGAGCGGAGCGCAAGTTGAGACGTTGCTGCTCCGCGGCGATGTGGAAGACAACCTGATCGAATTCGCCCTGCACCAGGGCGTCGACCTCGTGGTCATGAGCACGCACGGTCACGGGGGATTGCGGCGGCTCGTCATGGGCAGCACAACCGAACGCCTGGTCCGTTCGGGCGCGCCCGTGCTGCTCATCCGGCCGCAAGACGGCGAAGACGCCTCCGGACGGCGCTGACCGGCCTTACTGACAACATGAATGCGGTTACGCCCTTGCGGCCACAGCGGCTTCGACGGCGTTCAGGAACGCGGTCATTTCGCCGGCGTCGGGGTAGGCGGCGAGGCGGATAATTTTACCCCCGCGCGCTTCGCAAACGACGGCGCCGCGGATGGTGTAGGCGTTGCCGTCGACGACATTCGTGGCGACCAACTCGCAGAGGGCGACATTTGCTTGTTCGACCATGTGCCTGATGACGTGGTGCATCCTAAGGCCGGTCGCAAGCGAACGCTGCATTACCATCCTGACAGGCGCGCCGCCGTGAAGCGTGCTGCCTGGAAACCGCCACTCGGCGTCCGGATGGAAAAGTCCCTCCAGTGCGTCAAGGTTCGGCTCGTTGAGAGCCTCGTAATATGCCCGCATGAGTTCAGCAGCGGACCGCATGGACATCCTTTCGAAATGGCACCGAGCATAACTACGAGGCCCGGTTGTACGACTATAGAGCCGTCATCGCTTCGGTGGAAAGTGTGGCCCTCTACACCATACCCCCGAAGCAGGTCTTCGTTAGAGGGGCTTCGAGAGGGTTCGTGGCCGTGGTACCCTGAACGCCAACTATGAGCAACGCCCAACTCATCCACAGCATCGGGTACATCGGTCTGTTCGCGATAATGTTCGCGGAGACGGGTTTGCTCGTCGGCTTTTTCCTGCCCGGCGACACCTTGCTGGTCTCGGCCGGGCTGCTGGCAGCGCGTGGGCAGTTAAACATCGTGGTGCTGCTGGCGGTCCTGATTGCAGGCGCCGTGCTCGGCGATGCTACCGGCTACTGGATCGGACACCAGGCCGGCAAACGGCTGTTTCAGCGAGAGAATTCGTTCTGGTTCAGGCGCGAGCACCTGGAGAAGGCGGAACGTTTTTACGAACGGCACGGTGGCAAGACCATCTTTATTGCGCGGTTTTTTTCAGGCCTGCGCACGTTTGCCCCGATCGTGGCCGGAGCCGCCCGGATGACGTACCCGCGCTTTGCGCTTTTCAACATCACGGGCGCGATATCCTGGATCACGATCGTCACGATGTTGGGCTACATCTTCGGCAACGCCGTGACGAAGTTCGACCACTACATCTTCATTGGGGCGCTGGTGCTGCTGCCCTTCCCGCTGCTGCTCGCGCTCTCGCAGGCTTTCCGCGTGCGCCGGGCCAGGGCGAAGTTTCGTGCGGATCGCGAGGGACGGGCTAACCCCCGGCCTCTTCCCTAGCGTCTCGCATCCAGAGCGGTCTTCGGTCCTCCGCGGTGCCGCGGTAAGGGCAGTTCAGGCAGCCGTTGCCGCAGCAGTAGCCGCGGCGTAGCAAGAACGCCTCCGTCGCGACCATCAGTCCGTCCTCGTTCATTTCGAAATCGGACGTCGCCCCAGGATCTGGTTCCGACGCCGGCTGTCTG
The DNA here is from genome assembly GCA_036741355.1 of Chloroflexota bacterium. GTDB lineage: Bacteria > Chloroflexota > Dehalococcoidia > CAUJGQ01 > CAUJGQ01 > JBBRGK01. The sequence goes on along the minus strand of DAINSK010000037.1, from coordinate 17,020 downwards.
TCATCCAAGCCCCGCCCCGTCATAACTCGCCGGACATCACCCGTCCTTGTTGTTCGATCAGCTTCGCCACGAGACCGGTCCAGCCGGTCTGATGGCTGGATCCGAGTCCCGCCCCCGAGTCTCCATGGAAATACTCGTAGAAAAGGATACAGTCGCGCCAGTTCGGGTGTGTCTGGACCACTTCGTGATTGCCGCGGAACGGGCGCCTGCCGCTGGCGTCGCGCAAAAAAAGCCGCATAAGCCGGTGCGACAGATCATTGGCGACTTCGTTCAGCGTCATGTATTGGCCCGAACCCGTGGGACACTCAACCTTGAAGTCATCGCCGTAATAGTAGTGGAATCGCTGCAGCGCCTCGATCAGCAAATAGTTCACCGGAAACCAGACGGGTCCGCGCCAGTTCGAGTTGCCACCGAACAAGCCGGTTGTCGATTCGCCCGGTTCGTAATCGACCGACGCCACCACCCCACCGAGGTTGACGGTGAACGGGTGGTCAAGATGGAACTTGCTCAGCGATCGAACGCCGTAGTCACTGAGAAACTCGTTGGGGTCGAGCATACGTTTCAGCAGCTCCGTCATGCGGAAGCCGCGGACCAGCGCAAGCAAGCGCCGCTCTCCAGCGCCGGGCTCGTACCAGCGGGAAACGAGACCTGCCAGTTGCGGCCGGTGCTCGAGGAACCACTCGAGCCGTTTCCGAAACTCCGACAGAGCGTCGAGCGTGGCCGGCTCTACCGTCTCGACCGTAAGCAGCGGGATCAAGCCGACGAGCGACCGCACCTTCAACTGTTCCATCTGTCCGTTTGGCAGCGCGAGAACGTCATAGAAAAAGTTGTCCTGGTCGTCCCACAGGGAGATCTGTTCGCCTCCGATGTTGTTCATCGCGCCGGCGATGTAGAGAAAGTGCTCGAAAAACTTGGTCGCGATATCCTCATAGACCGGATTGGTGCGGGCCAACTCCAGTGCAATGGTCAGCATGTTGAGGCTGTACATGCCCATCCATGCTGTACCGTCCGATTGCTCCAGGTACTCCCCATTCGGCAGCGGCGCGCTGCGGTCGAAAACGCCGATGTTATCCATGCCGAGGAAGCCGCCCTGGAAGACGTTCCGGCCAGCGACGTCCTTGCGGTTGACCCACCAGGTGAAGTTGAGCAGCAGCTTGTGAAAGACCCGCTCGAGAAAAGCGGTGTCAGCCTTCCCGGTCATGCGCCGCTCGATGCGATAGACGCGCCACGCCGCCCAGGCGTGGACGGGCGGGTTGACGTCGCCAAAAGCCCACTCATAGGCGGGTAGCTGCCCGTTGGGGTGCATGTACCACTCGCGTGTGAGGTTGACGAGCTGCGACTTGGCGAACGCGGGATCGATTAGGGCTAGCGCGATGCACTGGAAGCCCATGTCCCAGGCCGCGAACCAGGGGTACTCCCAGGTGTCCGGCATTGACAGGATCTGTGAGGTGTTCAGGTGACTCCAGTCGCTGTTGCGGCCGTGCTTTCGTTCCGGCGGTGGCGAGGGCATCGCGGGATCGCCGTCCAGCCACACAGGAACTTCGTAGTAGTAAAACTGTTTGCTCCACAGCAGTCCCGCGAACGCATGTCGCTGCACCGCGCGCATGTCGTCCGTGACTTCTGGAGTGTTGAGCGCGGCGTAGAACTCGTCGGCCTCCTGCTTACGCAGGTCGAACAGCGCGTCGAAGTCAGCAAACGGGTCGCTCACCTCGCCGTCCGACAGCCGCAGCCGTACCGTCCGCGTCTCACCCGCGGCCAGCTCCAGCCGGTACACCGCCGCCGCCTTGGTCCCTTGCTGCGTCGGGTTCACCGCCTGCTTGTCGCCACCAACGATGTGCCGGTGGAAGGCGTCCTTCACATAGGGACCGGCGCTGGCTACTCCCCACAGCCGCTCGGCATTGCTCTCGTTCTCCGTGAAGAGGAGCCGCTCGGCGCCTTCACACACCAGCCAGTAGCGCACACCCTCCCATGCCGGGTGGTTGACCCTGATGCAGCGGCTGCCCGCCGGACCAGGTAGCTCCGTAAGCCGCGGCTTCTGGCGTCCGCTACCCCAGCTCCAGGTGTTGCGGCACCACAGCGTCGGCAGCAGCCACAGCGTCGCCGCCTCCGGGCCGCGGTTGCTGACCGTATAGCGCACGAGCACATCCCGTGGCGCCGCCTTGGCATAGCCCACCAGCACGTCGAAGTAGCGCTCGTCTGCGAACACGCCCGTGTCCCACAGCTCGTACTCCGGCGCACCGCGTTCCCGCCGCCGGTTCTCCTCCACCAGCTCCGCGTACGGGAAGGCCGCCTGCGGATACTTGTAGAGGGCGGTCATGTAGGAATGGGTGGGGGTGCTGTCCAGGAAGAAGTACGCCTCTTTGACGTCCTCGCCGTGGTTGCCTTCCTCACCCGTCAGCCCGAACAGCCGCTCCTTGAGGATGGCGTCGCGGCCGTTCCACAGCGCGGGCGCCAGGCAGAGCAGGCTCTCGTCGTCACACAGCCCGAGCAGGCCGTCCTCGCCCCAGCGGTAGGCGCGGGAGCGGGCCTGGTCGTGCGGCAGGTAGCTCCAGGCGCTGCCACCGGGCGAGTAGTCCTCGCGCACCGTCCCCCACTGGCGCTCGGCCAGGTACGGCCCCCACTGCTGCCAGGCGGCGCTGCCATCGGCCACTGCCCGCAACCGCTCCTCTTCGGCACCCGTCATTCGTCCCCTCGTTCCTGGCCCGCTCGCACGCCGAACCGCCCAGCGGTTTCAGCACGCCCGGTCGCCCGGCGGTTGAAACCGCGGGCTCATCTCACAAAACCGGCCTGCGCCGGTTGCGGGACCCGTCGGCGGAGCGGCCGGAGCCCGCCGACCAAACCTGCCGGCGGGGAATCTAAGCAGTAGTCCGCGTAGGCGGACTTCGTAGGATGAGCCCGCGACCTTGGTCCACGGGCGGCAGTGGCACACACCGGTCGTCCCGAGCCCCCCACCCCGCGCCGTCACTAAGGCCGTGCTTATCACAAATGCGATACCGCTATCGGGCCCCATTTTGCGCTGAGGTACTCGACTACGAGCCGCCGGTGACATGTGCCGGCGGTCGGTTCGCTGCAGAGCAAAACGGTAGGCGTGGAAAAGAAGTTGCGATCGATCACTTCTTCGACGCGGCGCTCTGTCATCAGAGCGTTGAATCGCCGTTCATATTCGCTCCAATCGGTACCGTTCTTTCTATAGTCGTCCAACAGGTCCTGGGTCGGTGCCAGCAGAGGCTCATGCACGTAGCCGGCTCCGCACAGCTCGCGCAGAAAGAACGGCAGATCGCCTCTTCTGGTAAATCCCGCGAGCGCGGACACGTTATTGAGACGAATGTCCACGAGTTGCTGGATGCCCGCGTCTCCCAGGGCTCCGAAGAACTGCGCGGCGGACTTCTTGGTAAAACCGATCGTGCAGATCTCCATATGCTCTCCTTGGGCACGTCAAACAGAGCCGGTTGCGATCAGGTAGTTGCTATGGCCGATGGTGAAAACGGAACCCATCCTAGTCAGTCCACCAGCCGCCGTAGCAGCGTTAGTAGCTCTGGCGTTGAGCGGAGCGCCTCGCGGAGCTGATCGATCTCGGCTGCGGACACCAACAACGGCGAGCGTTGGAAGGCGCCGCGGTGGCTGTAGTGGCAAAACCGGACGCTCACATTGCCCGCGGCTTCGCCTTCGGTGTACTTCAACAACTGGATCGTCGGAACGTGATACTCGCCTTCTACCTGCGCCTCTTCTGCCACGACGCCGGTACCCCAGTGGTATGAAAACGCCTTCGGCTTCTTCGCGTCCCCAGCCATAGACTTTGCCATCTCACATTCTCCGCAACTTGTCGCTCATACCAATTCGCCGTGAGTGGTCGGACGGCCCCCTATCCCCCCTCCTCTTCCACCCCAATCCTGGGGGGAAGGGGCGACCCCTGCGTGCTCGGTGCGGGCTGCGTCGGGCGTCCCGCACGCCGTCCTGCACCGAATCGTCCCACCACCACTCGGCCTAAGCTCCCTCTTGCCCCTAGCATTGGGGGAAAGAGGGCTGGGGAGATAGGGGGCCGACTGCCCGCCGGCAAAGCCGGCTCACGTTCCCCCGACATGGCGTAGATGCGGGGGCAACATCGACGCGTCATTCAGCGTCAGCAAGAGCGGCCCCGTGTCCTTGAACTGAAATGACGTGGCGGCGCCGACTTCCTGTGCCACGCGCATACGGTAGAGTCCTACGTCGATACCGAGCAGGGCGCAGACGATCACGCGGATCGTCGCCTTGTGGGCGACGGCGAGGACGTGGCCGTCGGCGTGCAGGTCGCGGATCAGTTGCACTGCCGCCATCGCACGTGCAGAAAGCTGCGCGGCGGTCTCGCCGCCCGGGGGTGACACGTGTTCGGGATCCGTCGCCCACGCGGCCATCTCAGCGGGAAACTTCTGATGGATCGCGGACGACTGCAGACCTTCCCAGTCCCCGTAGCCGATCTCGCGTAACCCGTCGAGGACCTGCACCTCCATCCCCAGCCGCTTCGCAAGAGGTTCGATGGTCTGGCGGGCGCGTAACAGCGGGCTGGTGTACAGGGCGGCCCAGGGCTCGGACGAGTACGCATCCGCGAGTGCCTGGGCCATCTGCTCGCCGGTCTCGTTCAACGGGATATCGATGGAGCCGCAGAAGCGGTCTTCCAGGCTGCAAGCGGTCTGGCCGTGACGGATAAAGGTGAGCGTCAGCATGGTGCCCTATTATTACATGGGAGAATTCATATGCAGCAGACCGAACCAGCCGTCGAGTTCGGGGTATTCGACTGGATCGACAGCCGAGACGCTCCATTGGAGCAGATCTACGAGCAGCGGCTGCAACTGTTGGAATACGCCGACCGATCGGGCTTTTTCTGCTACCACCTGGCCGAGCACCATTTCACGCCGTTGGGCCTAGCGCCGTCGCCGCTGCTATTTCTGAGCGCCGTCGCACAACGAACAACGCGCCTGCGACTCGGCCCGCTGGTCTGCCTGCTGCCGCTCTATAGTCCACTGCGCTTGCTCGGTGAACTGTGCATGCTCGACCAGATGTCCGGCGGCCGGCTGGAGCTGGGCGTCGGGCGCGGCGTTTCGCCCTATGAGCTTGGCTACCACGGCGTCGATGCGTCGCAAACCCGTGAGATCTTCCGCGAGGAGCTATCGGTGCTGTTGGCGGGCTTTACGAACAGCAGGTTGTCGTTCAAGGGGCAGTTTTACTCGTTCGACGATGTGCCGCTGGTGCTGCGGCCAAAGCAGCAGCCGTATCCCCCGCTCTGGTACGCGACGAGCACGATGGAAAGTATCCCGTGGGCGGCCGAACACGGGATGAACCTGATGCGTCTCGGACCCGCGAAAGCGATGCGCGAGGGCACCGATCTCTACGAACGCGTCTGGACCGAGCACCGCGACGACCCCAACCGGCTCAACCCCCAGGTCAAGCGGCCGCGAGTCGGCATGAACCGCCAGATCTTTCTTGCTCGATCGGACGAGGAGGCGCGGGCGATCGCGGCAACCGCCTTCCGCGATTGGTTCCGGAGCTTCAACCAGCTATGGGAAGCGTTCGGCGACACGACCTACGCCCGCCGCGGGCAGTACGCGGCGCTGTTGGAGAGCGAAACGCTACTGATCGGCTCACCGGAACGCGTGCGGGGCATGATCGAACGAGCTTTCGCCGACAGCGGCTGCAACTACATGGGGCTGTCGTTTGCCTGGGGCAGCCTCACCCACGAACAATCGCTTTCATCGATGAAGCTGTTCGTCGGGGAGGTGATGCCAGCGTTTACGATCGGAAAGTAGGCGGTCTGCCTCCTCAGTTTCCCACCGCGGGTGCCGGGCCGATGCCGAGGAAACGGTTGCCTGCAGTGGTTCCGTCGGGGGCGAAGTCGAAGGCGAAGCGGGCGGTGCCGACGATCGCGCAGGCGTGGCAGCCGTCGAGCAGCCGGTAGTCGAAGACGAAACGCTGCCCACCGTCGGGCAGCGTGTCCATGCTTTCGAGCGTGGGACCGGGTGCCCAGAACATGACGTTGGGGAAGGTTGCCTTCAGTCCGGCGAATGCGGTGGTGTGCTCAACGGTAATTTCGAAGTTGTCGCTGTTAGCGGCGGTCTCTGGAAGAAGAACCGGCGGGATACCGCCCAGGAGGGCCGGCTGGCTGTTTTCGTTCGCCCGCCAGGGGTTGAAAACCGTGGCAAGCTGGATGGTGCCCGTGTCCTTGATGTCGGAGAGGAACCAGGCGGTGAGCCGGTAGAAGGCGACGGCGTCGTCGGAAGCGCCGTCCTGCTGCATCACCTGTTGGACGCAGGTGAAACTGGTGTTGACACACTGATGCAGGGCGGTGATCGCATCTGACGATGGGATCCAGATCTCTGATGGACCGAACTCGACGTTGATCAGCGACGGTGCTCCCTGGGCGAGAGCCGGAGTGCCCGAAACGGCCCGTTGACCACCGGATATAATTCCCAGAATGGCGAGCGCGAGCAACGGCGCACAGCCGCGCAGAACCGTCTTTTTCAGCCGGGACGTGCAACGCATGGACCTCTCCTTAAACGCGCGGCGGGGATTGCTAAACGAACCGCGCTCGACGTCTCACTATAGCAAATAAGTAGCCCCAAGTGGGTTACAGACCCTCCGGCGGCTGCCACCATAGAATCGGTAATGTCACGAGGCGTTTGTGCTCGTGCGTTGGATTGACTGGAAATGCCCGATGTCGCTGATAATCGACCACTGCCGGCGCTGGGAGCAACCATTTCCGCCGGTTGCACGACGTTCAGCGTGTGGGCGCCGGCGGCGAGACGCGTCGAAGTCGAGCTAAACGCCCAGGACGGTACGCGCCGAGTCGAAATGGTCAGTGATGCGTCTGTCGAAGGGCTGTTCGTCGCCGAGGCGTCGGATTTTCCGACGGGTACACTCTATACGTACCGGCTCGACGGCGGTGACAGCTTCCCGGACCCGTGTTCGCGTTCTCAGCCCCGAGGCGTCCACGGTCCGTCGGCCGTGATCGATACCGCGGCCTTTCGCTGGACGGACGAGGACTGGCCCGGTCTCTCCCGGGAGGGGCTCGCGCTTTACGAGCTTCATACCGGTACGTTTACCGCCGAGGGAACGTTCGAAGCCACGATCGACCGCCTCGACTATCTGCACGACCTGGGTGTGACGGCGATCGAGTTGATGCCGGTCGCCGACTTCCCCGGTGAACGAAACTGGGGCTACGACGGGGTGTCGCTCTATGCCCCGAGCCGAGCTTATGGTGGACCAGAAGGGCTGTGGAGGTTGGTGAACGCCGCCCATGCCCGCGGGCTGGGGGTAATCCTCGACGTCGTCTACAACCACCTGGGTCCGGATGGTAACTACCTGCGGGCGTTCAGCCCCTATTACTTCACGGACCGCTACAGCACCCCATGGGGCGAGGCGCTGAACTACGACGGCGATCATTCGCGCCTGGTTCGGGAGTATGTGCTGCAAAACGCCGAGTACTGGCTGCGCGAGTACCACATCGACGGTCTGCGCCTCGATGCGACGCATACGGTCTACGACCGGGGCGAGGTCCACCTCCTGGGAGAGCTGTCCACTCGCTGTCGAGGGGTCGCGGCGCCACGCGGCGTGGTGCTGATCGCCGAGAACGACGCCAACGACGTCAGGCTGGTGACGCCGCCCGGAGAGGGCGGCCACGGACTCGACGCCGTCTGGGCAGATGATTTTCACCACGCCGTGCAGGTCACACTGACCGGCGAGCACGAGGGATACTACGAGGATTTCGGTGGCGGCGCAGCCGAGGTCGCGCGGACCGTGCGCGATGGCTTCCTTTACCAGGGTCAACCGACCCGGCGACACGGCACGCCTCGCGGCACGATGATCACCTCGGAACCAGCCAGCGCCTTCGTTTTCTGCCTGCAGAATCACGACCAAGTCGGCAATCGTGCCTTCGGCGAACGCTTGAACCACCTGGTTGCACCAGACCTTTTTCGCGCCGCGACGGCGCTGCTGCTGTTCGCGCCCGAAACGCCGCTGTTGTTCATGGGCCAGGAATTCAGCGCGTCGACGCCCTTCCTCTACTTCACCGACCACGGTCCAGACCTCGGGCGGCTGGTGACGGAGGGGCGGCGTGCCGAATTTGCCGGCTTAAGCGCCTTTCGCGATGAGGGTCTGCGCAACCAGATCCCTGATCCGCAGTCGGAGGCCGCGTTCCAAAGCTCCAAGCTCGATTGGCGTGAATGCGACACGCACGCAGGTACCCTTCGCCTCCACCGCGACCTGTTGACCCTGCGGCGAACCGATGCGGTGCTGTCGCATAACGACCGCCACAACACCGAGTCGGTGGCGCTCGGCGAGCATGTCGTGGCAGTTTTGCGGTGGTGGGGCGACGAATTTCGATTGCTGGTCGCGGACCTTGGGCGCGGACCTCACCCCCTTCCCCGGCGTAGCAATGCGCCGCTACGGATTCGGTTAACAGACCTGGCTACTAAATTCAAATTTGCCTTCCCTGAAGGAAGCGTTCGGCACTTAGGCGTGAATTTAAGCTCCCCTCTCAATCGCCATGGAGAGGGGACGGGGGTGAGGTCTCCCGGCCGGGGGTTAGGAGTGATCCTCTCCACCGCCGATCCACGTTACCAGCTACCAGGCGAAGAGGGTGATATGGCCGAGCCGCCTCCCGATACCGTGTTCCTGGATAATTTCGAGCTTCCGCCTCGCTCCGCGATCATCCTGTCCGGACGCAGCGGCCGCGACTAGCGACGGCAAACGGCAGTGCCCGGAATAAATACTCCCGGGCCACTATTCGGACTCTGTACCTGAAGCGAGATTACACGTCCAGGTTGCGCACCTGGCTGCTGTGTGACTGGATGAAGCTCTTGCGGTACGAGACGTCGTCGCCCATCAGCTCCGTGAAGAGGCGGTCGGCCTCAGCCGCGTTCTCGATGTTCACCTTAAGCATCGTGCGTCGCTCCGGGTCCATCGTTGTCTCCCAGAGCTGCTCCGGGTTCATCTCGCCCAGACCCTTGTACCGCTGGATGCCCGGCTGGCGCCCGTCTTTGATCTTGGCGACGTAGGCGTCTTTTTCCTTGTCGCTGTAGACGTAAACGGACTGCTTGCCATGCGAGATCTTGTACAGCGGCGGCTGGGCGATGTAGAGATAGCCCGACTCGATCACCTCGCGCATGTTCCGAAAGAAGAACGTGAGCAGCAGCGTACGGATATGGGCGCCGTCAACGTCGGCGTCGGTCATGATCACGACGCGATGGTATCGAAGCTTGTCAATCCGTACCTCCGCGCCGAAGCCGCAGCCCATCGCCGTAATCAGCGACCGAATCTCCTCGTGGGCCAGCATCTTATCTACCCGGGCGCGCTCGACGTTGAGGATCTTGCCGCGGAGCGGCAGGATTGCCTGCGTTCGGCGGTCGCGACCGCCCTTGGCGCTGCCTCCGGCCGAGTCGCCCTCGACCAGGTAGAGCTCACAGAACTCGGGATTGCGCTCGGAACAGTCGGCCAGTTTTCCCGGGAGCATCGTGCCCTCGAGGGCGCCCTTGCGGATGACGGTGTCGCGCGCGTGCTGCGCTGCGATGCGGGCTCGTTGCGACGTGAGGCATTTCTCGATGACCTTCTTGGTCTCGGCGGGGTGCTCTTCGAGGAACTGCGTCAAACCTTCTGAGACGATCGCACGGGTGATACCCTCGACTTCAGCGTTACCGAGCTTGGCCTTTGTCTGCCCTTCGAACTGCGGCTCCGGCAGTTTGACGCTTACCACGGCGACGATCCCTTCGCGCACGTCGTCGCCGGAGAGCGCGTTCTCGTTCTCCTTGAGCAGCTTTTGCTTGCGGGCATAGTCGTTGATCGCGCGGGTGAGCGCCGTGCGGAAGCCCGTGAGGTGCGTACCGCCGTCCACGGTATTGATCGTATTGGCGAACGTGAAGCAGGACTCTGTGAAGCCGGTGTTGTACTGGATCGCGACCTCAACCGTGACGCCGTCGCGTTCCTTCTCGATGTAGATCGGCGTCTTGTTGACCACGTCGCGGTCGGCGTTGATGTGCCGAACGAAGCTCTGAATACCGCCCTCGAAGTAGAAGTTGATCTCGCGCTCAGTCTCCTCTTCCTCGAGGTGGATCCACAGACCCTTGATCAGGTAGGCCATCTCGCGGAAGCGCTGTGCGAGCGTATCGAAATCATAATTGACCGCGCCCTCAGCGGTCTTGAAGACGTCGGAATCGAACAGCCAGGCGGTGGTTGTGCCGGAATACGTGGCTTTGCCGGCCGGGCGCACTTCGCCTTGCGGTATGCCACGCTGATAGTCCTGGCGCCACACCTTGCCGTTGCGGCGAACCTCAACCCACATCTCGGAGGCGAGGGCGTTCACCACCGAGGCGCCGACGCCGTGCAAACCGCCGGAAACCTTGTAGCCGCCGCCTCCGAACTTGGCACCGGCGTGCAGCACGGTCATCACTGTTTCGAGTGCGGAGCGATCGGTTTTCTGGTGCGTGTCAACGGGGATGCCGCGGCCGAAGTCCTGGACCTGCACCCACCCGCTGCGTTGCAGTTTTACATTGATGCGATCGCCGAATCCGGCCATCGCCTCGTCGACGCTGTTGTCGACTATCTCGCAGACAAGGTGGTGTAGACCACGCGAGTCGGTGCTGCCGATGTACATACCCGGGCGCCTGCGTACGGCCTCGAGACCTTCTAGGACCTGGATTTTCGAAGCGTCGTACGCGCCGGAAACTTTGCCGGATCCCGGGCGGGTCAGTTGGTCAACCATGCGCGGTCATTACTCCCCAAAAAGGTTCCACACTGTAATACTATTATAACGTAAAGGTGGCCTTCGGGCACGCACACTATAGATGTATAGTCATAAGATCATTCTACAGGCGTGGCTTGTTACCCCGAACTCACGGGCATCGGAAAAGCGGGGCAGCCACCGGCCGCCCCGCTCAACCTGCCTTACTCTGGCGGTGTCGGTTACCCCCGGAATCGACTCTCGATCCACGCCGCGGCGCCCATCAGCGAAAGCACGGCTGCCGTTATCAAGAGCGTGGCGATGCCGGTCTCGGTTCCCGGATTGGGCGGTCCGGACGTCCCGGTTGCCGGCAGCGCTCGAACGGCGACGGGGACGTCCGGACCGCGCGGCGCTTGAGCAACTACCGCGGCGCCCGGTCGGGGCCCACCGGCCATGACCCCGGGGAGCGTGAACGACGCGGTCCCGGCCACCCCGAGCGTGACCGTTTGGCAAACGTTGTCCAAGCAGACTTCCACCACGCGACCGGCGGCTGCAGCACCCGTGCTCGCCGCGATCGTAACCACGTTTCCAGCGACCGAAACCTGGATCGCTCCGCCGGCCGTGCCAAACAGGGCCCCGGGCGTGTTAACCGTAAGCACGCCGCGGGGAGTGGTCACGGAACCCGACACGGTGGGATTACTGCTTCCCGGTATGGGTATCGTGGCCGCAACGGCGCCTTGCAGGGTGGCGTTTGGGACACTGACGGATGGAGGCGCCGTTCCGGTGACACCTATCGGCGATGGCCTATTTCCGGTGGCGCTGCCGCTGACGATTACCGTTGCGGCTGCACTGGCTCCAGCGGGGGCAGTGCCGGCTCCCGGTATGCCGGTGGCGCGCGCCTCGGCTGTGCCCTCTCCGGCGCCGGCGCCCCTGCCCGGCGCCGCGGTAGCCGTTACTCCAGGCACCTGGTCTACGCCGCCCTGAGCGTGCGTCATACTGAACGCACCCGTAAGGGCGGCAGCGGCGATGACACCTCCCGCGATAATTCCAACCGGCAGATTTGTTACTTTCATGTACATCCTCCTTCGCACCGCTTGCCGGCAACCACCCGCGTGTTTGCCGGCAAGCGGTGGCTCCCGTGGCTCTTGTTCGAGGGTGCCATGCGGAGCGGGCTGTAAGAATACGCCGCGTGAAGTATCTTGGGCGGCGCTATTCGGAGCATACGGAAGTACGGGCTTACGACCTCCAGCCGGGCCTTGCCTCGCCCCGCATTGCGCGCCACGCTGATGTGAGAGCTGTTTGGAGGCCCGGCTGATGACGTTCGGCGAAGCCGTGGAGTGGATTCTCTCGTTCGGCAACTCCGGTGTCGTACCGTATCAGGAGGCGCCCGCTGAACGGCGTCAGCTTGCGCCGCTGCGAGCGCTGCTACAGCGGCTGGGGGATCCCCAGCGCGGACGGGGCACGGTCCACATCACCGGCAGCAAGGGGAAGGGAAGCACCGCGCTGATGATCGCCGAACTGCTGCGCACCGCCGGCAAGCGTACGGGTCTTCAAACGAGCCCGCACTTGCACACGATCAGGGAGCGGATGCGCGTCGACGGCGAACTCACTACCGAGGACGAGTTCGCCGCGCTCGCAACGGCTGTGCGGCCGGACGCCGAGGCGGTGGGGGCGTTCGGCGGGCGGTTGACAACGTTCGATCTCTTGACCACGCTCGGGTTTCTCTTCTTCCGCGAGCATGACGCCGGTTGGCAGGTGGTCGAGGTCGGTTTGGGCGGTACGCTGGATTCAACCAACGTCCTCGACGAGAAAGAGCTCTGCGTGTTCACGCCGATCGGTTTGGAGCACACTGCGGTGCTCGGCGACACCGTCGCGAAGATCGCCGCCGATAAGACCGGTATCCTGCGGACCGGTGCTCGCGCGGTGATGGCGCCCCAGCGCGAGTCGGCCGCTGAGGTGATCCGTGCGGCGTGTGCGGATAAAAGCGTTCCGCTCGAAGTGGTGGCCGCGGTGTGCCAGCTCTCACGCGGTCGCTGCAGCCTTGACGGACAGGAGTTCCGCCTGCGGACGCCGCGGTCGGAGTACCGGCTGAAGCTGCCGCTGCTCGGACGCTTCCAGACCGAGAACGCTGCCACCGCGGTACTTGGCGTCGAACAGCTGGCCGATCAGGGCGTCGAATTGACGCCCCAACAGGCCGCGACGGCGTTGGCAGCCGTGCGCTGGCCCGGACGGGTGGAAGTGCTCAAGCGCGCGCCCTTGATCGTCGTCGACGGCGCCCACACTGCCGACTCGGCCCGCAGGCTGGTCCAGACAATCCGCGAGGATCTGGTGCATCGTGCTCTGTATCTTGTTGTTGGAACGTCGAGCGACAAAGATCCCGCGGAGTTCGCGATCCCATTCGTGGCGCTGAACCCGATCGTCATCGCAACAGCGTCCCGGCATCCGCGATCCGCTTCAGCGGGAGGTGTTGGCCAGGCATTTCAGGACCAGGGATTGATGGTCAGGCTAGCTCCGGACGTGGAGTCTGCGATGGATATGGCGCGGTCGGAAGCCGGCAGCGGCGACCTGATTCTCGCCACCGGCTCGCTGTTTGTGGCCGCTGAAGCGCGGGCGGCGGTTCTGGGCTTGCTGCCGGTGGCGGGCTAGAGGGGGGCCCGGCCGGTTGGGCACGTGGTATCCGCGTATACTTGCGCGGGTGCCGGCAGCAAGCCGAGAAAGGAACGAGAAAGAGATGGCTGAGGAATTACAGCCGGGGCTCGTCGGTGAGGCGGAGCTGATAGGGGGCCCGGAACAGGGGTCGGCACGTTTCGGCGCGGCGGTAGACGTGTTCTCGACCGCGGCGATGGTCGGCGTGATGGAAAACGCCGCCCTGAACGCGGTGGACCAGCTGTTGCCGGAGGGATCGGCGACCGTTGGTATGGGTATGAGCTTCAAACACAACGCCGCGACACCGCTCGGCGCTAAAGTGCGGGCGCGGGCCGAACTGATAGAAATAGACGGCCGCCGGCTCGTGTTCCGTATCGAGGCCTTCGACCCATGGGAGAGTATCGGCACCGCCGATCACGAGCGCTTCATCATTCAGCGCGATCGATTCCTGTTGCGTGTGAACGAAAAATCGGCCCGCCCGCCCGCATCCTGAGAGGTATCGCAGCCCCGACCGACGATCAGCCTATGACCGCAAACGAAAGCAACGTTCATCGGAATGGCAGAGACCCGGCTCGCCGCGAGGACGATCTGAGCGGAGCCGGCAGGAACCTCCGCGCCGCTCCCCCGGGCGCGATGCCGCTCGATCCGCCTGCTGACCTCGTGGCGGCGGTCGAGAGCTTGCTATTTGTGGCAGATGAACCGGTCGATGCCGCCGTCCTGGCAAGTGCCCTCAACACCGGCACAGCGGCAATCGAAGCGGCGATCGACGATCTCGCCGAGCGATGCCGCGAACGCGGCGTTCGGGTGCAGCGCGCAGGCGAACGCGTCCAGCTCATATCGGCGCCGGAGTTGGGACCATACGTCGAGCGATTCCTGGGCGCCGCGGCGGAGCAGCGGCTGTCCGGGGCCGCCCTGGAGACGCTGGCGATCGTGGCCTATCGCCAGCCCGTGACGCGCAGCACGATCGAAGCGATCCGCGGCGTCAACTCTGAGCGAGCGCTGTCCACGCTTCGTTCCCGCGACCTTGTGGAAGAGGTTGGCCGGGCGGAGACGGTTGGCCATCCGGTGTTGTTCGGCACGACGATGCGTTTTCTCGAATACTTTGGCCTCGAACACCCGGACGAGCTGCCGCCGTTGCCGGACATGGCCGAGGGCATTGGCGGGAGACCTAACCCCCAGCCCCTTCCCTAACGAGGGAAGGGGAGCTTGAACACGGATCTCTTCGGATCAGAAGCTGCGGTAGTGGCGCCGGGGGCGCCCCCGGGCGCTGCACCCCAGCCCGAACCCTGCTCCCAATAATCGTCCCTTCCCGCACCGGGAAGGGAGACGAGGGTTAGGAGCGTCGGTTCGGTAAACCAGGAGGCACCACATGAGTGAAGGATCGCACGCGACAGAAGAACCGCTCCGCGTGATCGTCAGCGGCACAGGCAAGATGGGCCGCGAGATAGTCGCCGGAGTCTCGGGTCAGCCGGATATGCGGGTTGTCGGCGTTCTGGAGAAGTTTGCCGAAAGCGATCGCTTTCGGTTGCCGTCCGGCGACGAGGTGCCCCAAAGTGCCGACCCGCGACAGCTCTTCTCCGAGGCAAGGGCCGACGTCGTGGTGGACTTCACTTTCCACGAATGGACCGAATTGGTGGCTCCTGCCGCGCTGGCCGCCGGCGTGCGGCCCGTGATCGGTACCAGCGGCCTGCCCGAACACCTGCTAGGCGTGCTTGCGCGCGACTGCTCGCAGCATCGAATTGGAGCCGTAGTCGCGGCCAACTTTGCGCTGGGAGCCGTTCTCCTCATGCACCTGTGCAGCATCGCGGCGCCGTTCTTTGATTACGCGGAGGTGATCGAGCTCCATCACGAACAGAAAGTCGACGCGCCTTCGGGTACTGCCGTCGCAACGGTGCGCGAAATGCTGCAGTCGCGAGGACGGCCCTTCCAGCATCCGGAGACCACCAAGGTGACGCTGCCGGGGACTCGCGGCGGTCTGGAAGGCGGCGTATCGATCCACAGCGTGCGGCTGCAAGGGCTGGTCGCTCACCAGGAAGTGATCTTCGGCGCCCTGGGGCAGACGCTGACGCTGCGCCACGACACCACCAGCCGCGAGTCGTTCCTTCCGGGCGTCTTGCTCGCCGTGCGTCAGGTGATGAACCGCCACGAGCTTGTTATGGGTCTCGATCGGCTGATGGGACTGGTGGCGTAGGCGGCCTTCGGCCGCGGGCAGTAGGCAGTCGGCAGTGGGCAGTGGGCAGTCGTGGGGTGAGCCCCCGGCTAGCTCGACATTCTCATAAGCCGCGAACCCATTACTGCCTTCCCGTATAAGCTCCCTCTTGCCCCTAGCATTGGGGGAAAGAGGGCCGGGGAGTTAGGGGGCTCTCGGAGCGCCGAGGGTTGGGTTCCCCGGCGCGACTGCTTACTGCTTACTGCCTCGTGCCTACTGCCTCCCCACGGCCGGCAGCGACTGCAGGAACTCGAGTATCGCGGCGTTTACTTCCTCGGGGCGCTCTTGCTGGGTCCAGTGGCCGCAGCCGGGGAGCATGATCGTCTTCGTCAGGTTTGGGATGAATGCCTTCAGCGCCGGAATCAGCTCTTTCATGCCCGGAAACGAGACGACAACATCCTTATCTCCCGCCATATATAAGGCGGGCGGCGTGACCTTGGCGCCCGAAAACGGCGCGGTCAATTCCCAGGTCAAGTCGATGGTCCGGTACCAGTTCAAACCGCCGCGGTAGCCGGTCCGCTCGAATTCGTTCGTGTAGAAGTCGACATCCTCTTTTGTCAGCCACGGCGGCAACGGTACATCGTGTGGAATGCGTTCGGAAAAGCCGCTCTCGGGGACGATCGCCTTCCAGCCCTGGCCGGGCGGTGCGTCGCCTGAGGCGCCGATCAGGGCGCCAAGCACCGATGACCGCACATCCTGCTCTAGATCCGCTTCGGCGACGCCCGGCTCCTGAAAATAGACCATGTAGAAGCGGTCGCCCAGTGCCGCGCGACGAGCGGCGAGCGTGCTGACCGGGCCGCGTGGCGTGTACGGGACGCTGAGTCCGATGACACCACGGATGCGGTCGGGGCGCATCATGGCGGTGTTCCAAGCGACCGGAGCGCCCCAGTCGTGGCCCGCGATCACCGCCGTCTGCTCGCCCAGCGCGTCCATCACGCCGATGACGTCGCCGACAAAGTGGAACTGCGTGTACTTATTGATCTCTTCGGGCCGGTCGGTCTGCCCGTAGCCGCGCATGTCGGGCGCAACCGCGTGGTAGCCGGCATCCGCGAGGGCTTTGAGTTGATGGCGCCACGAATACCACGACTCCGGGAACCCGTGGCACATGATCACCAGCGGACCTTCGCCCTGCTCTGCGATGTGCATACGGATGCCGTTCGTCTGGACGAAGCGGTGTTTGAGTTCGGGCATCACAGCACCATTCCCGGTGCCGGCGAGTATACCATGTCTGCCCGGTCGGCCGTTGAACCGCATACGGCGCGGGCAGTAATATGATCAGACGGTGCACGGTTGAACTCGCGGCATTCGTTCCTACGCAATCACCCCCAGGAAATGGTGACCGGCATGGCAGGCAGACAGTACAGCGTCGCCGTCGTTGGCGCTACAGGCCTCGTGGGACGCGAGTTCCTCCGAATCCTTGAGGGGAGCCGCTTTCCGCTGAAGTCGCTGCGACTGCTCGCCTCCAAACGCTCCGCCGGCAG
>DAINSK010000036.1:0-34100 GCA_036741355.1 Chloroflexota bacterium | reverse complement strand
GCCCGCTGAAAGTGGCCGAGACGTTCGCCATGCTGGAGACGCTGTATCCGGGCCGCATCGACCTCGGCGTCGGTCGCGCCCCCGGCAGCGACGGGCGCACTGCCGCCGCCCTCGCGCACGGACCCGGCGCGTTGAGCGTCGAGCAGTTCCCAGAACAGCTCATGGAGTTGTACGGCTTCCTCGCGGACGACTTCCCGCCAAACCACCCGTTCCGCGGCATCCACGCGATGCCGCGCGGCGCCGGCATGCCGGAGCTTTGGCTGCTGGGTTCAACCAGTTACGGCGCCACCTACGCCGCCCATCTCGGCTGAGCGTTCTCCTTCGCCCAGTTCATCAGCCCCGCCGGCGGCGAGGAGATCATCCGCGCGTACCGAAAGAACTTCCGTCCGTCTCCGGTGCTGCCGGAACCTCGGGCCAGCATCGGCGTTTCAGTAATCTGCGCCGACTCCGAAGCTGAGGCCGAAAGGCTTGCCTGGAGCCGGTGGGGCTGGCGGTTGATGGCCCAGCAGGGCGGGCGGCGCGGCATTCCGTCCCCCGAGGAGGCGATGGCCCATCCCTATACCGCGGCCGACCGTCCGTACCTCGATCACATGCGGGAGACGTCGATCTACGGTGACCCCGGCCAGGTCAAAGCAAGGCTTCTGGCCCTGGGCGAGCAATACGACGTGGACGAGTTCGTCGTTGTCACGATCACGTACGATTTTGCCGCGCGGGTACACTCGTACGAATTACTCGCCGAGGCGTTCGGCCTGCAGGCACGCACGGAAGTCGCGGCCGGGAGCACCGGCTGAAAGACAAATCGGTGGCCATGCCCCAACCTAAGCCACCGGACCGTCGGGCGCGTTCGCACCCCTGCATTGGCTTCAGAACCAGACCGAGGTAACCGGAACCGAGGGCCCCTTGCCTGCCCGAGCGGACGTCGTGATTATCGGCGCAACCGGCTCCAAGGCCGGCTTCATCGCGCCGGGTCTCGGCATGGCTTTCGCCGCGGCGGTCGGAGCATCAATTTACCTGGGAACTGAAGTTAGCGCGCTCACCGACGAATCGGCCGGCCGCATTTCCGTTGAAACCAGCCATACGCCAAACGCTACGGGCGGCGCGGTACATCGCTACTTTGCTTTCAACCATGGGTCGTGTCACCGTTCTCCACCATGATATCCTTACCCGTATAAGAACCCTGAATCCATCCAGCACGAGAGGGCATTTTCGTGAGCGACGATCATCAGCCGGGACCATTTCTGCACGCGCGCTGGTACGGTACGCCGATCAAGCGGCGAGAGGACCCGAAACTGATCACCGGCAGCGCCGATTTCATCGACGATATTCACCTGCCGGGCATGTTGCACATGGCGTTCGTGCGCTCGCCCCACGCCCACGCCCGCATCCTCGGCGTCGATGCTTCCACTGCGCTCGCGATGCCCGGCGTCGTCGCCGTCGTCACCGGCGAAGAGGCGGAACAGTTCGCGCCTGCGTTTCCACCCAACGGCGGCTACCGACAACCGCCGCGCTTCCTGCTTGCCCGCGAGAAGGTGCGGAAAGTGGGCGAAGCCGTCGCCGCCGTGCTCGCCGAAGATCGTTACCTGGTTGCCGACGCGGCCGACGCCGTATATGTCGACTACGAGGCGTTGCCGGCGGTGACCGATCCGGAAGCCGCCCTCGAGCCCGGCGCTCCGCAGCTATGGGATGACTTTCCCGGCAACGCCGTCGTCCGCGACGCCGAGTTCGGCGAGGGCTATATCGATGCGGCCTTTGCCCAGGCCGACGTCGTGATCAAGCAGCGCATGACCTGCGCCCGCCTGGCGCCGTCCGCGATCGAGACGCGCGGGGTGGTCGCCGCCTACGAGAAGTGGGACCGCAAGCTGACGGTTTGGAGCACGTCGCAGGCTCCCCATCGCGTGCGCCTCACGTTATCGCGCATGACCGGTCTGCCCGAAGGACAGATCCGCGTGATCGCGCCTGAGATGGGCGGCGGCTTCGGCGCCAAAGGCAACGTCTACCATGAGGAGGCACTCGCATGCTTCATGGCGATGCGGCTGGGACGGCCGGTGAAGTGGATCGAGTCACGCCTCGAGTCGTTTACCGGCACGAGCCACGGCCGCGGCCAGGTAGGCTACGTCGAGCTTGCGGCAAAACGAGACGGCACGCTGCTGGGACTCAAGCTGCGCGTTATCGCCGACCTCGGGCACACCTGCGACATGAGCACGGCCGGCCTGCTCGGCAACACCATGCGGCTATGCAGCAACGTCTACCGCATCCCGGCGATCCGCGCCTGGCTGACCGAAGCGCTGACCAACAAAACGCCAACCGGCGCCTATCGCGGCGCCGGGCGGCCCGAGGCAGTCTATTTCGCCGAGCGGGCGATAGACCTCCTCGCCCGCGAACTGGAGATGGACCCCATCGAGCTTCGTAAGAAGAACTTCATCCCGCCCGACGCCTTTCCGTACCGTACGCCGACCGGAATCACCTACGACAGCGGCGACTATGCCAAAGCTCTGGATGCTCTGCTCGTTCAGGTGGACTTCCAAGAATTGAGCCGGCAACGAGAAGCGGCCCGAGCCGAGGGAAGATTGGTCGGCATCGGCCTCTCCACCTACGTCGAGAGCTGCGGCCCGCCGGCGGCGCACAGCGGCGGCGGCGATGCTGCCTGGGAGTACGGCGCGGTGCGCGTGGACCGGAGCGGCGCGGTCGAGTTGATTACCGGAGTGTCGGCGCACGGCCAGGGTCACGAGACCGTCTTCTCCCAACTGGCGGCTGAGGTATTGGGCATCGACCCCAACCAGGTGACCCTGCACGAACACGACACCGCGATCGTGCCGCAAGGGGTCGGCACATTTGGCAGCCGCAGCGTGGTCATGGGCGGCTCCGCAATCTACATCGCCCTACGCGAGATCGAAGCCAAGATGCGGCGCATAGCCGCGGGCATGATGGAGGCAAACGAGGAAGATCTGCGCTTTCGTGACGGCCGCGTCGAGCCGGTCGACGCCCCCGATCGCGGCGTCGCCTTTGCCCGCGTGGCCGCCCACGCGTACAGCTCGCCGCTCGAGGGCGACGACCCGGGGCTGGAGGCGCAAAAATTTTATGGTTCGCGCGGCATGACGTTTCCGTTCGGCGCCTACCTCTGCATGGTCGAAATAGACCGCGAGACAGGCCGCGTGATGATGCTGCGCTTCGACGGCGTGGACGACTGCGGCCCGGTGATCAACCCGTTAATCGTCGCCGGGCAAGTGCAGGGTGGTGTTGCACAGGGTGTTGGTCAGGCACTGATGGAGGAGGTCGTCTACGACGACGACGGACAGCTCATTTCGGGCACGTTCATGGATTACGCGCTGCCAAAGGCCGAACACTTTCCGCGCATGAACATCGGTCATACCGTAACACCGTCGCCACTCACTCCGCTCGGCATGAAAGGCGTCGGCGAAGCCGGCACGATCGGCAGCGTCCCCGCGATCGTCAACGCGGTAATGGACGCCCTGGCGCCCCTCGGTGTGAAACACCTCGACCCGCCGCTGACGCCGCAAAAAGTCTGGACGGCAATTCGGGAGGCCGGTCCGCGTTAGGTCGATGGCTGGACTGGCGCAGAATCAGCGCGCGACGCTGCCTTCGGCCACCAGGACGATCGTCCCATCCTGCTTCTCTACCCAGCCAAATACGCCTTCCCGGTCAGCCGTGTCAAAGGAGAGTCCGGTGACGACCGCCTGCGTACGGATCGGTTCATCCGGCCAGAGGACGTTGGTAAACTTCACCACCAAACGGCCCGTCTGAGTCCAGCGATCCCCCAGCGCGCGTTCGAGCACCTCGCCGATGTAGCCCATGGTCATACGACCGCCGACGACAACGTCTCGGAAGCCAAGCTCACTCGAACGCTCCGCGTCGGAATGATAGCTGCTCGCACCGTGAAAGAATTTACCGCACATTCCGAGCGTAATCGTCGCTTCGATCGATCCAAGGTGGCGACCGGCGGGCTTCTCAAAGGTCCGGGCTCCCTCTTTCACTTTCGGGTCACGCAGCCTAACTTCGCCGGTTTCAGACAGCAGGAAACTCTGGTGATGGCGCTGCACCGAGACGATCCGCCCGCGACCGGGCGTCCGCAACACGGTTTCGGTTAAGAGGATCGTTCGCTCCTTGCGTGAATAGATATCGAGGACCCGCCCTTCGGCAACGTACGTCACGGCCTCTTCGAGCGGTGTGTAGAACTCCCACTCCTGGCGTAGCCACAGGTGGCCGCGTTGCTGCGAGAACAGCAGTCTGCCTCCGGTGTCGACGGCATTGGCAAGCATGAGCGGCAACTCTGACCGTGGCTCGATACCGAGCCCGGTCAGGTAGTCCTCGACCAGGGGCCGCGTGATGCCGAAGTCGCGAGGCTTCAGGACCTGCCCGACAAGGGGCTCTGAGTGGGGGAGCTGAGTAACCATAAAGACACCTCCAGGGTGGATTCCAATAGTGCCATAATACGCGCCGTACTTAAGCCTGCGTGCTTGATCGGTCGAGCACCCGACCGCCCGGCGGTTGAAACCGCGGGCTTACCTAACGAAACCGGCCGCCGCCGGTTGGGCCAGTCCGCGCCGGCGGACTTCGTCTGCGCAGCCCGCGACTTTAGTCGCCGGGCGGTGGTCGTGCTCTGCAACACGTTGACGCGCACGCATGGGAGTTCACGGCGCAAGGGCGCGAACCGCAACCGCGAATGCGACGCCGAGGGCCGCCATGCCGACGACCGCGGGAGCCTTTCCCGGCTGCTGATGTTGCGCTTCTGGCAGCAAGTGCCCGGCGCCGATCGCGACGAATACTCCGGCAAAGAACGCCAATAACGTCCCCAATCCCTTGTGCGAGAGCGGCGCGATCGAACCGATTGCGGCGCCGAGGACCGGCGCGAGCGCGTCAAGCCCCAGGACGACCATCGCCGTCGACTTGCTCTTGCCGCTGGAAAAGGCCAGCGTCACGACGTTCATGCCGTCGGCGAAGTCGTGGGCAATGACCGCCAATGCGATGGTCACGCCGACGGTGTTGCCCGCTTGAAACCCGAGACCGATTGCAAGCCCGTCCATGACGCTGTGTAAGATCAGTCCGAGCGGTGGCAGTATTCCCAGCCAGCTCCCGATGTCGTGGACGGTGTCCTCATGCTCATGCGGACCGTGCGGATCTTCGAGCGGCGGGTGTTGATGCTCCCAGCTCTGGCGATGTAACAACGCTTCCAGCGCGGAAAACGCCAGGTAGCCCGCGGCGGCCGCCGCCCCGACGAACAGCGTCCCGCCCGCGCCCACTTGATCGTTTGCCTCGGGCAGGAGGTCGGCGAGCGCCGTCGCTACGACTACTCCGGCCGCGAAACCCATGATCGGGTGCAAGCGGTGACGCAGGCGCAGAACGGCCGCGCCGCCCAGCAGCGTGGAGAAGAACGGAACGATGGAGAGGATTGCGGCAAGCATCGTTCGGCCAAGCGGCGCCTTCTCATTGCGGGCCGCGCTGTCATTATTAGGAGTAGCGTCCTAACGGTCGAGGACGGGGACAATTTGAAATCCTCTTTGTCCAATCCGGTCTGACCACGCTCACATCTGGCCTCATACGCTCAGATTGATCGAGTTCCCGGCCTGCCCGCATTATTGATGCCGACGCTGAAATCTCGATCTGGAGAAGAGTGCGATGCGAGTGAATACCGACCAGTTACACGGCATTGAATGGCGCAATATCGGTCCTCATCGCGGCGGGCGCGTGGTCGCGGTTGCCGGAGACCCGGTCGAGCCGATGACGTTCTACTTCGGGGCGGCGGCAGGCGGTGTTTGGAAGACCACCGACGGCGGCACGTACTGGCGTAACGTCTCCGACGGATTTTTCAGCACCGCCGCTGTCGGCGCGATCGCCGTTGCACCGTCGGATGCCAACGTGATCTACGTCGGGATGGGCGAGTGTTGCATCAGGGGCGACGTCTCGCACGGCGACGGGGTCTACCGATCGACGGACGGGGGCAAGACATGGAAGCACCTGGGGCTGAAGGACACACGCCACATCGCGCGCATTCGTATCCATCCGCAGAACCCGGACGTCGTTTACGTTGCGGCGCTGGGCCACGCCTTTGGTCCGAACAGCGAACGCGGCGTCTACCGATCGCTCGACGGCGGCCGTACCTGGGAGCAGATACTGTTTCGGTCTGAAGACGCGGGCGCCATCGACCTTTCAATGGACCCCAACAACCCGCGCATCATCTTTGCTGCCATCTGGGAGGCGCGCCGCACGCCGTGGAGCCTGACCAGCGGCGGTCCGGGCAGCAGCCTGTACGTCACCACCGACGGCGGCGATTCCTGGACCGATATCAGCGACCGGCCGGGGCTGCCGAAAGGTGTCAAGGGGCGCATCGGCGTCGCGGTCTCGCCCGCGAAGCGCGACCGCGTCTGGGCTCTGGTCGAGGCCGAAAACGGCGGCCTTTTCCGCTCCGACGACGGCGGCGGAACCTGGCAGAAGGTCAGCAACGACCGCGAGATCCAGGGCCGGCGTTGGTACTACATGCACGTCTTTGCCGACCCGCAGGACCCGAACACCGTCTGGGCGCTCGCCGGCCGCTGCTTCAAATCGGTTGACGGCGGCGAGACGTTTGCCGAGGTGCCGACGCCGCACGGGGACAATCACGACCTGTGGATCGATCCGGCCAACCCGCAGAGGATGATCGAGGGTAACGACGGCGGCGCCTGCGTGTCGTTCAACGGCGGCGGCACCTGGTCTACGATCTACAACCAGCCTACCGCCCAGTTTTACCACCTCGATACCGACACCCGCTTCCCTTACCGCGTCTACGGCACCCAGCAGGACAACTCCGCAATCAGCGTGCCCAGCCAGACCAGTAAGGGCGGCATCCCGATCAGCGATTGCGTCGTCACCGGCCACGCCGAGAGCGGGCACATCCAGGTGCGGCCGGATAATCCCAACATCGTCTATTCCGGCGCGATCGGTAGCTCGCCCGGAGGCGGCGGCGCGATGCTGCGCTACGACCACGAGACCGGACAAACACGCATCATCACCGCCTGGCCTGAGTTTTACGGAGGCTGGGCGCCCAAAGACCTCAAGTACCGGTTCCAATGGACCTATCCGATCCTGATCTCGCCGCACGACCCGGACGTGCTCTATGCCTGCGGCAATCGCGTATTTCGCTCTACGGATGAAGGGATGAGCTGGGAGGTCATCAGTCCGGACCTCACCCGCGACGACAAGACGAAGCAGGAAGCGTCGGGCGGGCCGATCACAAAAGACACGACCGGGGCGGAGCATTACTGCACGATCTTCGCCTTCACCGAATCACCACACGAACGCGGCGTCTTCTGGGCGGGCTCCGACGACGGCCTCGTCCACCTCTCGCGCGACGGCGGCAAAAGCTGGCACGACGTGACGCCGCAAGGTTTCCCCGAGTGGGGGACCGTCAACAACATAGAGGCGTCGCCGCACGACCCGGCCACGGCGTACCTCGCCGCCACCCGCTACAAGCTCGACGACACCCACCCCTATCTTTACAAGACCAGCGATTACGGACTGACGTGGCAGACAATTACGAACGGCATTCCCGACACCGACTTCACGCGCGTAATCCGCGGGGACCCGGCCCGCCGCGGCCTGCTATACGCCGGTACGGAGACCGGGCTCTACGTCTCCTTCGACGAAGGCGAGACGTGGGAGCCGTTCCAGTTGAACCTTCCGGTGGCACCGGTCTACGACCTGCAGGTGAAGGGATCAGACCTCATCGCCGCGACCCATGGGCGTTCGTTCTGGATCCTGGACGACCTATCGCCCCTGCGTGAACTGACGCCCGAAATCCAACAGAAGCCCGCACACCTGTTCGAGCCGCGCACGACCGTTCGCGTGCGCGGGGGCGGCGCCGCCAAAATCTTGCCCGGGGTCAATTACAGCAGCGGACTCGGCGGTATCAGTTATGTCGAGCAAAGGCGCGCGGACGGCGAAGCGGACCGTGTGCTGCTGGATGCCGGCAAGAATCCGCCCGAAGGCGTGATCGTCTCCTACTTCCTCAAAGAGCGGCCGTGCAGCACGGTGAGGCTCGAGTTCATGGACGCGAAAGGCGCCCTGATCCGCGCCTTTACAAGCACAAAGCTTGAGACTGAAACGCAACCTGTTGAGCCTTCGCCCGCGGCCGATGAGGAAGAGCCGGAAGAGATAACCGCCCTCATCCCGGCTGAAGACCGCAAGGTTTCGAAGGAGCCGGGAATCAACCGGTTTGTCTGGAATATGCGCTATCCCGACGCGAAGAAGCTGCCGGGCGACATCCCGACCGAACGCAGCCTCGCGGGACCGCTGGTTGCCCCGGGCAACTACCAGGTTCGGCTGAGTGTGGGCGGGCAGACGTACACGGGTCCGTTCGAAATCCGCAAAGATCCGCGCGTCACAGCTACGCGGGAGGATCTGGACGGGCAGACCGAACTGCTGCTGCAGGTGCGAGACAAGCTGACCGAAACGCATGATGCGGTGCTCCGAATCCGCAGTGTCCGCCGGCAGATAGACGAGTGGCTCGATCGCGCTAAAGGCAGGCCAAAGGCAACCGCATTGCAGGATGCCGCGAAGCAGCTAAATAACCGATTGAGTGCGATCGAAGAGGAACTGGCCCAGACCCGCGCGAGCGGCGAATCGGACCGCCTCAACTACCCGGGGCGGCTGAATGCAAAGCTGGCTCACCTCTCTGCCGTGATCGCCAGCGCCGACGGTGCGCCTACGCGCCAGTCCTACGAGGTCTTCGACGCGCTATCCGGACGGATCGATGCCCAGATCAAGGACCTGGACGGCGCCATCAAGACCGACGTGGCCGCCTTCACCAGGCTGCTGCAGCAGGCAAAAGTGCCGGAAGTGGTACCGGGCTGAGGCCGGCTCACACGCCGCAGGCGCGGAATGCGAGGCTCTGGAGCCCCAGCAGCCATTGCTGGTACTCCGCTGCCTTGAGTTGACCGGTCGTGGTGAACCCGAAGGCGAGGCGGCGATCGAGGTCGGCCCAACCTATCTGCCCGCCTCTGCCGCCGTGTCCGAACGTCCGCATCGACGCGCCTTCCGCTGCGCTGCCGACATGCCAACCGGTGCCCCATCGCATTGGCATACCGAGCGTCTTGTCGATCTCTCCCGGAGAAGTGGTCGGCACGATTGCCTGCTCAAGGCTCCCCTGTTGAACGACCCGGACGCCGTCCATCTCTCCGCCGAGCGCAAGTGCCGCGTACATCTTCGCCAGATCGCGGGCCGTACTGATCCCGCCTCCCGCGGGAGTCACGGCGCGATGCACCGACGGGCGGTTCCAGGGAATGCTCAACTCTGGTGTCTCGCGATGCCGGTCATCAATTTGCGGCGAACGGAAGACGCGGTCTGCCGCAAGCGAGGCGCTGCTTGTCGACACACCGGTCGCCTGCGCGACGGTCATTGGCTGCTCCGGCTCCTCTACCCAGGCGACACGTTCCTCAAGCGCCGCGTCATCGGGCAAGCCAACGTACGCGTCTTCGATGCCGAGCGGCCCGAAGGCCTCGTCCCTCAGAAAATGGCCGATGTCGCGTCCTCGCGCATCCGTCCGGATGCAGAGCTCGTTCACCATCCAGCCAAAGTTCAGCGCGTGATAGCCATTGAACTCGCCCGGCTTCCAGACCAGCGGCACCTCTTCCATGGCGCGGACGAGCGCCTCGCGGTTACCCCACCACCGCGCCGTGAACCATTCCGGCCCGTTAGGAAATCCGCCGCGGTGACCCATGATGTGGCGAATCGTGACGTGGGCCTTCTCGGGCACGTGCGAGGCAAACGAAGGCCAGTATTTCACGACCGGGTCGTCGAATTCAAAGGCGCCGCGCTCGTGCAGCATCCACATCGCCAGCGCCGCCATGCCTTTCGTCGAGCTGAAGATCACGAACATCGTGTCAGGAGTCACGGGTACGCCGGTTCGTTCTCGAGCGGTACCACCTCCGATGTCGAGAACCAGGCGGCCGTTGCGGTAAACGGCCATCTGGGCGCCGGAGAACAGCTCGCCTCGATCGGTTGCCTCGGAGAAACGGTCCGCCATCTCCTCGACGATGCCGCCATCCATGCCCGCCTGGGCAGGCTCGACCTCGGGCGCTTGTCGCCAGATCGCCATGGCTGTTCTTCCTTATGCTTCAACGCGAAAGTGTTCGGAAGGAGCGATTTCCGCCTAAACCGAACTGTGGACCCGGGTCAACGTGCGGACCGGCACCAGCTCGGTGAGGATGCCCATCGCGCTGCGCGGATAGAAGAACGACGCGGACCTCAACCCGTCGATCGGAATCTGCTGCAGGCCCGCCTCGGTCAGGCGCCGCGATTCGGCTTCGACGTCGTCGACGGCGTAGCCAAGGTGGTGCAGGCCAGGGCCGCGCTTGGCGAGGAACTTGCCCATGCCGCTTACCCTGTCCTGTGGTAGCAGGATCTCGAGCTGCGTCTCGCCAGATCCGACGTCGATGAAATAGATTTTGGCGTTCTCCGGAGCGAAGTAGTTGCCCTCTGGCATCCTTGTGCGCACCTCGTTGAGCGTGAAGCCCATCTGGTGCAGCAGCACCTCCTGCGCCTCTTCCCACGAATTCGCCACCACACCGATATGGTCAAGTCTTACAATCATCGCGCTCACCCGCCTTTCCCGAACGCCGTGCGGCCGGCCGATCGTTTTGTCGATGCCTTCGAGGCGCAGTATACTCCCAGAGCGGCGCCTCGCCGGACATCTGAGTAGGAATCCGTTCGGCCCAACGACCAAGTACCGGCATGCCACGAAGATAGAGCGGCAACTCTCATGCACGACTTGTTGGTTAGTACATGTCAGCTTCACAAAGCGAGGCGAACGAACCATTGTTGTGCCGCGGCATAACGAAAAGGTGAAGCGCGTATACCTGGACCAGATCTGCAGCCGGCTTGGATTGGACTAAAACGATGCGTGTCAGCTCTCGAAGACCCTTAGCGGAATACCTCGCACTTCACTACCCCTTCAACGCGGTCGCCGATCCGGACGGAGGCTACGTCGTGCTTTTCCCCGACCTGCCAGGGTGCATGACGCAGGTCGAAAGCCTAGACGAGCTTCCCTCCATGGCGGAAGACGCGCGGCGGCTGTGGATAGAAACCGAGTATGAGGCGGGCAATGATGTTCCTTTGCCGTCTTACCCCGAGGAATACAGCGGTAAATTCAATGTGCGCTTGCCGAAGTCGCTCCATCGTTCGCTGGTGGAAGCAGCGATGCGCGAAAGGGTCAGTTTGAATCAATACGTCTCCACTCTGCTTGCCCGCGGCGACGCACAGGCGCGGATCGAGCGGCTTCTAAAGGAGAAGCTCGCGCGCCCGACGGCGCGGCTAACGGCGACCGGATAGCTGCGATTTCGCATTCTGTGAGTCTTGACCAGCCCGCCGTGGCTGGCCCCAATGCCCGGTCCCGTGGCCCCACGTCTCCACCCAATTTGCCGGTCATCGTCAGCCACCCTAGCATGGAGGTCAGATCTTACGAAGGAACATCACCATGCCGCGACTCCGCCGATCGGAGCTTTCCACGCCTGCCAGTAACGAGCACATGATTGAGCGGGCCGCCGAGAGTGACGCCGACCTCGTTTTTCTTGACCTCGAAGACGCCTGCGCGCCGTCTGAAAAAGTGCCGGCGCGGGCAAAGGCCATCCACGCGCTCAAGACGCTCGACTGGGGACGCAAGACCCGCGCGGTGCGGATTAACAACCTCGAGACCGAGTGGTGCTACCAGGATATTATCGAGGTCGTCGAGGAGGCCGGCGAGTTCCTCGACGTCATCATCATCCCCAAGGTGAAGCGCGCGGAGGACGTTCGCTGGGTCGACGTGCTGCTCACCCAGATCGAACTGCGGCTGCGCCGTCCGCGCCGCATCGGCCTCGAGGTCCTGATCGAAGAGGTCGATGCGATGATCAACGCCGAAAAGATCGCCAAAGCAACGCCGCGACTGGAAGCACTGATCTTTGGCCCCGGTGACTATTCGGCCTCTCAGGGGATCACAGTCGATCAGATCGGCGGCTCGAACGCCGACTACCCGGCCGATATCTGGCACTACGCCCGCAATAAGGTCATCATCGCCGCCCGCGCTGCCGGCATCGAGGCGATCGATGGCCCCTTCGCCGACTTTCAGGACACCGAAGGCTACCGTACCCAGTGCAAACGCGCCCAGATCCTGGGTTGCACCGGCAAATGGGCCATCCACCCGGGCCAGATCAAGGTCGCCAACGAGCTCTTTTCGCCCACACAAGAACAGGTTGAACGCGCTCGCAAGCTGATCGCCGGCTATGCCAACGCCGAGCAAAACGGTCTCGGTGCAGTCGCAATCGACGGTGTGATGGTAGACGCCGCCACGGCGCGGCTGATGCGCAACATCACCGCCAAGGCTGACTTGATCGGAATGTAGCTATGACGGCGTGCACCGCCTCTGGAGTCACTCCTGTCGCAGTGCCGACCGGCCGTTGCGAACGGAATAGACCTTACAGCCGATAGCGCGTCCGCGGATCGAACCAATCGCGAATTCCGTCGCCGAGGAAGTTGAGGCTCATCACGGTGATGATTATCGCCTGCCCTGGCACGATGGAAAGGATCGGCTGCCGGCCGTCAATCTCTTCGACGAACAGCGCTTCGATGTTGAATCACTGCCAGGCGGCTTCCGAGCGCGTCCACGATTTCACAACGAACGTGCACGAGAGACTTCCCCGGGCCGCGAGGCGTGATCGCCTCGACCGTGGTGAGAAACGTGTAGGGGACGTCAGCGGCCGGCATACGCTCGATGAACATCTCGCTGCTCCGGTGAACAGTTGTGTGCGTGGCCTTCAGGCGCTCAATGATCTGCGTCATTGGGTTGGACCACATGCCGATGCTCACCGGCAGGTCGCCGACGCCTATCACGGGTGTCTGAAGAACATCAGTGTAGAATGCGGCCGTATCGGCGCGGCTGAATAATTTGTCCTGTCGTTCGATGTGATCCAGGTCAATGCCGTCCAGCAAGCGATCGGTCTCGGGAGGAGCGACCACGGTTTCGCCCGTTGGGGGCGTCTCTGAGACGTCGATCGCGCCGGTGGTTGTCACTCCGCTCGAGTCGGTTTCGATCGAATACGCCCAGCGCCTTCCGTCTTTTCGGGCTGTGACCCGCGCGTTCTCCCCTTCGTAAACGGGGGCACGCAGGTCGATTGTCACCGTGAAAGGGCACAGCGACAGGGTCAGGCCTTCACGCCGGCGCCAGCCTTCTACAACGTAGGCCACGAGCGTGACTCCGCCGACGAACCCGCCGCGGAATCCCAGCTTGCGCGCCGTCTCGTCGTCGTGAATACTGCCCGCGGAACCAGAGGCGCGATTGACCGCGCGCCATTCACCCAGGATCTCGTCAACTGCTCCAGCGCTTGTCATCGTGCTGACCATCCTCTCTGATTTGATCCGTCTGCCTACACCGTCGAGCGCGAACGCCTAGACGAGCACATCGGCAGTCGTGAGCCGGTCGATCTCCTCGGTGGAGAGCCCGAGCACTTCTTTAAATACGTAGTCGTTATCCTGGCCCAGCCTTGGGGTGGGGGTGTAGCGCAGTTCCATCGGCGGAGCAGTCTGCCACGGCAGCTTCACGATGTGGTAGTTCCCCACGCCCTCGTTGAACAGGGGTTTCATCAGGCCGCGGGCCCGGAAGTGCTGGTCGGACAGCAACTCGTCGAATCGCTTTACCGGGGCGCAGCACACACCCTCACCGACGAGCAGAGCGACCGCCGCGTCCCGATCGCTTCCGGCGCACCAGGCGTCGAGAGCCGCGTCGATCTCGTCACGCCGGGCCGCGCGCGCTTCCTCTGCCTCCAGTCCTGCCAGTGCGGCGGGCAGGCCGGCCGCACTGTACAACGAGTTCCACTCGGCAGCGCCGTGAGCGGTGATCGCGATCCAGCCGCCATCCCGGCAGCGGAAGGTATTGTGCGCAGCGCACCCCGCAGAGAGGTTGCCTTGGGCGGCCGGCTCTAGGCCGGTCGCGAAGTACTCCAGGAACGGTTCGGCCATCAGCGCCATGGTCGCCTCGGCCATCGAAAGTTCTATGTATACGCCGCGGCCCGTACGTCGCGCATGTGCCAGCCCGGCGAGGATGGCAAGCACCGCAGTCACACCGGTGACAGGGTCGGTCCACGTACCACCGATGCCACGCGGAGGCGTCCCGGGCCAGCCCGTGAGATGCGTGTGGCCGGTGAAAGCATGGATAGACTTCCCAAAGGCGCGCATTTTCGCGTCCGGACCCGTCCGGCCTAAACCCGAGCACGAAACCATGACCAGGGCCGGATTCGTTCGAGACAGATCGTCGTAGTCGAGCCCAAGGCGTTCGGCGACGCCGGTCGAGAAGTTTTCGATCACGACGTCGCTGGAGGTCGCCAGTTGCTGCGCCAGTCGTTGACCTTCGTCGGTCCCGAGGTTGATCGTGCAGTCGCGCTTCGAGTAGTTGAGCATGTTGAAGGCGACGCTGCTGTTTATCGAGGCTTGGTTATCGACAAACGGGCTGACAGCGCGGAATCGGTCGGGCCGGTAGTGCGACTCGACCTTTATGACCTCAGCCCCCAGGGCGCCCAGCCACTTGGTGCAGTGGGGACCTGCCAGGACCCAGCTAAAGTCCGCAATACGGATGCCTTCGAGGGGCAGTTCTGTCGTCACTCTATTCAGCCCTCCGCCAGCGCCACCGAGCCGTGCACCCCCAGCATGGTTTGAACCCGCTCCAGATCGGCTCCCAGCGCATGCGAGACATCCGGCACGGCCTCGAAATCCGCCTTCAGAAGGCGGAAAGGCGTCCGCGGGACGCGGAACTCGCGCCCGTCCGCGCCGCCAATTGATTCGAAGATATCGCGCGCGACGACCTGGCTGTTAGCGACGACCTGGCCGATGGAATTGACCGGGAAACAGGTGATCCCATTTGCCTGGAGGGCACGGTAGACGCCGGCATTTGATTGCCCTTCCAGCCACGCCTGAACGGCATCGTTCAGCTCGGACCAGCGCTGCTCGCGGCCGGAAGGCTCGGAAAGAGGCGGCTGTTCCCACTCGGGGCGGCCCAGTAGTTGAGCCCAGCCGCGCCAGTTGTCGTCTCCTCCCTGTGTGTATACGTAACCGTCCCGGCAGCGCAGGAAACCGCGCGGCACCGTCTGGGGACGTTCTGACGGCGCCTTCGGCGGCACATGGCCGGCAAACACGGCCGCCTGGGAGATGATCGGCATCGACGTAAGTGCGTCGAGCACGGCGACGTCAAGCAACAAGGCCTCATGGCTCTTGCGCGTCGCGAACCAGCCTTGCATCGATGCGACAGCCGCCGTCAGCCCGCCGACGAACTGGGCCTGGTGGCCGTAAAGCTGCATCGGCCGCTCGACCGTCTGGTTCTCCGGCTCCTCGGGGGTGACCGAAGCAATGCCGCTTATCGCAAACAGCAGCAGCTCGTCTTCACAGAGATGTGAGTACGGGCTCTCCAGACCCCAGGGCGTCACCACTGTGAGCACGACGTCACTGCGCTTGTAAACGCACTCCCGCAGCAGCCAGCGATCAAAGTAGGGAACACTGCGGTCAAAGAGAACGATGTCCGCACGCTCGCAGATCGATGCCGCCAGCCGCGCGTCACCAGCCGCGTCATAGTCCATCGCCGCCGAGAGCTTGTTTGCACAAAGGTACTCGTCCAGGTGCGGTGCAAGGTTCCCGTCGTACCGCAGCCGGTTGCCTTGAACCGGCTCGAGCGCGATCACCTGGGCTCCGAGGTCTGCCAGCAGCCGGCCGGCGTACGACGTCGCAATGGAGTTGGAGATTTCTATGACGGTGACATCCGAGAGCATCGGCAACACGCGGGAAGCCTCCGTGACCGGCGGTCTACGTCCGCCGTCCATCCCGCCAGGCCTGGTGGCGGCCGGCCGTGTCCCTCGTTTGAGCCAATGCCATGAAGCGGAAAGCGTCGGCCTGCTCAGTCGCCGCCAGGCCCGATTCGTAGCCGTGAAACAGCGATTCGCGCGCCAGGCGTACAGCGTGAACGGGCATCGAGGCGATCGCTGCCATCGTACGGATCGCCTCCGGCAGCAACTCTTCTGGCGCGTGCACGCTGACGACGATGCCCATCCGCAAAGCCTCTTCGGCGCCGACCTTGCGACCGGTGAGCGCGATGTTCAACGCATTGCCGCGGCCAACGTAGCGCGCCAGGCGTAACGTGCCGCCGTAAGCAGGCAGGATCCCGAGGCTCACTTGCGGCAGGCAGAAGACCGCCTTCTCACTCGCCAGGATGAAGTCGCAACAGAGCGGCACCAGGCAGCCAATACCGACCGCGTAGCCGTTGACCGCGCTGATGATGGGCTTGGGGTACTTCTCGATTACATCGAACACGGGCATTCGTTGTCGTGACGCGAGGTGGTCTTCCATGGACTCGACGGTGTGAGTTTTCGGGTTCTTGAGGTCCGCGCCGGCGGAGAAACCGCGGCCGGCAGCCGGTCAGGATCACGCCCCCGATCGAATCGTCCGCTGCCGCTTCATGCAAGCGCTCCAGCAGCGCGTTGCCGAGGTCGGCGCTCCAGGCGTTCAATCGCTCGGGCCGGTTCAATGAAATGACGGCAACTCGGTCGTGCCGCTCGATTAAGACAGCCGCTTCACTTGCAGTAACCACGTCTCGCCCCTTTGCCGGCATTCCGCCTGCCACCGATCCCGCTGCGCCGCCGCAGCATGGCACCGGCAACCTTAGCGACATCTGATCGGAGTGTCAATTTTGGGTACCATAGTGTGCACATGGCTGTTCGAATGAGGAATGGGCTTTGCACCCCCGGCGAAGACAGTGAGAACGCGGATCATTCGCACGACGGCCACGCCAATGCGCACGCCGGACACAACGACGACCACGAGCAATAACCGCCGCGCCGCATTGGCCCGCGTTCGGCCATTCGGACCGCCGTCTGTGGGATACTGACCGGCGACAGGAGGAGATCGTGACCACACCAGACGGAATCGTGATTCCGCCACCCTCGCTCGACGACGTGCTGTTCGAGAAGGATGAAGGATTCGCGCGTATCATCCTCAACCGACCGGTTGTATTGAATGCCGTGAACTGGTCGATTCGGCGCCGGCTCATGTGGGCGCTGCTGCAGGCGAATGCCGACGACGACGTCAAAGCCGTTATCCTCACGGGCGCGGGACGCGCCTTCTGCGCCGGGGGCGATATCCAGTCGACACCGCCGCCGGACGACGATCCGACACCCGGCGCGATGGAAATCTATATGACGATCTGGGAGATGCCGAAACCCGTGATCGCGGCCGTCAACGGCCACGCCGTGGGCCAGGGCTGCGAGCTTGCCGGCATCTGCGACATCACCATCGCCGCGGACGACGCGAAACTGGGGGAGATCCAGATCCGCCACGGCTTCGGGCCCCCGATTCTGATCACGCCGTTCCTGGTCGGGCCAAAGCAGGCGAAAGAGCTCCTGATGCTCGGCGAGATGGTCGACGCGTACGAGGCGCAGCGCATCGGTCTCGTCAACCGAGTGGTGCCGGCGGCACATTTAATGGAAGAGGCCGAGAAGATGGCCCGCAAGCTGGCAGCCCTTCCCCAAAAGACCGTGCGCACGAACAAGATCCTGGTCAACCGCGTCCACGAGCTGGCCGGCTTCCGGGCGGCGCTCGACTATCGCTCCGATCCGCTGGTCAAGGCGTTGAGCGAACCGACATCCGGCGACGTAGGGCTGAACGAGCACCTGCGGGTGCTCCGCGAAAAAGGGTGGGAGGCCTTCCGCGAGTCGCGCGACGCGATGTATCGTGGCGAGGCACCATAGCGAGCAATGGAGGTCAGGAGATGCCCTGGATCGAAGTGAACGGTACCGATATCTACTACCAGGAGGAGGGTAGCGGACTGCCGCTTGTCTTCCTTCACGGCAACAGCTCGTGCGGCGAGGCGTGGTTCCAGCAGTTCGCCGCGTTCCGCGACCGCTTCCGGGTGATCGCCTTTGACAGCGTCAACCACGGTCACTCATCGAACTCGCCGCGGGACCAAGAAGAGCCGGACCGGGCGGACGAACTCGAAGCGTTTTTGGCCGCGATGCGTATTGAACGGCCGGTCCTGGCCGGAAACTCCATGGGCGGCAACACGCTCCTACGTTGGTCGGCGCGCCACCCGGGCGACGCGGCGGCGCTGATCCCGTCGGGCTCAGGTATTCGGGACGCGAACGCGCCGCTGCCTGAAGCGCGGCCACTAGACCTTGAAACGCTCTTCCTCCCGATCGGCGATTCGCTGACCGATGGGTTCAAACAACAGCAGCCGCGCATGTACGAGCGCTATCTTCGCATCCGCTCCACTGCTACGCGTCTCGAGGCGATGCGCCACCCACGGGCGCGCAGCCGTCGAACTGCTGAAAATGCCACGCTCGGCGAGCGTATCGGCTCGGTGAGTTCGCCCATGCTGGTCATCGTCGGCGAGCTCGATGGCGCGCGCCCGGCCGCCGAGCGGCTGCACAAGCTTGTGCCCGGCTCGCAGTACCACGTGGTCAAGGGGGCGCCGCACAACGTCTATTACGAGGCCGCCGCGGAGTATAACCAGGTACTCGGCGCCTTCCTCGACCGCGTGCTCAACCGCGCGACGGCCGGGGTAACCGGAGACGCCGGCGCCTGAAACGGCTCAAATGCTGAAAGTGTGAACATACCGCTGCTCGCGTTCCGACGAGTTGTTCACTCGCTAACGTAGCGGGTTCTCTTGGACCGTAAACGCGATCCAGGTCTTCGCGCTTGATGCGACTGATGCGGTGGCCAAAACGGGCAACCGGAAGCCTCTCGTCTCGGATTCAGCGCCAGATGCACGGTCGCGCGAGCTTCGTCCTCCTGCGGCTACGAGTGATGCACGCGGTGTAGCACTGGGTCCGCAGATTGGCGGGCTTGCCGCGCCTTGAGGAGACTGCACGTGGAGGACCTCTCGCTGTCGCTGCCGGCTGGTCGGCTCATCCCTCACTGCAAGTGGCGGCTCCGGACGTTTGTGGAACGGGACGCCTACGCCGACTACGACTACGCAGCTACTCGCTTCGCCGCTGCCGATGACGTCATCACCGGGGACCATGTGCACGCCATGAACAGTGCCATGTTTGCCCGGTCCTCACGGGCCGCCTGGAACCAGTTCGTCGGCCAACCACTCCCTGAACTCCGCGCCATCCCGACGACGCTGGACCTCATCGATGGGTCCGATGAGGCGGTGGCGGTAGGGTTAGCAACGCTCGGACGGCTCGTCGAGGTCATCTCCGCACACAAGTGGTTGACGGACATGGCCGCCAGCAAGGTGCTCTTTCTCAAAAGGCCACGTTTTGTCGGGGTGTCAGACAGCTATGTCCGAGAATGTCTCGGCATCGACGAACGGCGTCTGGGTGAGCGTCCGGAAACGCCGGCATTCTACTCGGCGCGGATGATCGCCGTCCAACGCGGCCTCAGGGAGCTCGGGAAGCGCAACCAGGCCGTGCTGACTGAACTCAAGGCCTATGTGGATGGCGTCGTGTCAGTCGTCCCAACCGTTGGCCGCTTCAAGGGGCAGCAGATTCCCGTACATCTGTCCAAAGTCCGGATTCTCGACATTCTCCTGTGGACGGAAGTCGCTATTCACGGCGCGACACCGCATCCGCGCTGGGGTCCGTGGTATCGCACGGAAACTGGGCACGCATGACCGCTCACCGTGTTCGCCGCAAACTGCGCCTCGCTATTGGGCCTCACCAAAAAGAGAAGGAGAGCCTGAGCCATGTGGCGACATCCTTTATGGAATATGCCGGAAGGACACTGATAGGGCCGCTGGACCGCCGCTCTTCCGTACGCCCAAAGTCTCAGCCTGTAGGGCGGGGTCCCCTTCATCCCTGCCAGGGAGCGGCCGCGTTGCGCTCTGGCCTCTCTCAGTAGTGTGCGAAGGAAGCGGTCCTAGGGAGCATAAGTCGGACGATCTGCAGCACGCGCAACTGGGTTCCGCCACGTCCGAAGACTCGGTTCCTACCTCCAGTTTACGCCGGCACGGCGCCGAACTGGGCGCGGCGCTGCTGGGCCAGCGCCTGGCGCTCGGACCACCGCCGGCCGGTGAGCAGTCCGCCGTCTACCAGCAGCGTGTGGCCGGTGACGAAGCTCGATGCGTCGCTGACGAGCCAGAGGGCTGCCTCGGCGATATCCGATGGCAATCCCGCGCGCGTGATCGGCTGCGCCTCAGCGAGCCGAACCTTCATCAGCTCGATCGTCAGGTCGGCCTGCTCGGGGGTCAGCCCCATACCTTTGCCGAAGATAGGCGTCGCGATGCCGCCGGGGGCAATCGCGTTCACCCGCACGCCGTTTTCGGCCAGCTCGTTTGCGACCGATTTAGTGAGGTGAACGACCGCGGCCTTGCAGGCGCTGTAGATGTGGGGTCCATAACCGACGCCGAGCCCGGCAACGCTGGCCGTGCTTATGATACTGCCGCTGCCCTGCGCCTTCATCACCGGAGCCGCGTACTTCATCCCCAGCACCACACCGCGGAGTAGCACACTCACGGTGTTGTCGTAGGCATCCATGTCAGTGCTCTCGATCGGCCCGGAAACGCCGCCGAAGCCGGCGTTGTTAAACATGCAGTCCAAACGGCCCCATTTCGAAATCCCGTGTTGGATGGCGTCACGGACGTCGCTCTCCCGGCTCACGTCGGTGTGATAGTAGCTGGCCGATGTTCCCAGCTCCTCGGCCAGCTTCTGACCGCGGGCGTCTTGAATATCGGCGATCACGACTCTTGCGCCTTCCCTAACGAACAGCCGCACCGTGCCTTCGCCGATGCCACTGGCGCCGCCCGTGACGACCGCCACTTTCCCGTCAATCGTACCCATGTTGGCCTCCACACCCCGCGTTTTCAGAAGCCACGGCAGTTAGCTTAGCCTTTATGGTGGATAATCCGTCGTAGTACACTACCGGTCCCGACGTAGACAGGAGGGCATATTGACGGCTCCAACCGAGTCACCCCGCACAAACCACCGGCTGATCATCCGCCTTTGCAGCCTGGCAGCCGTTCTGACGTTGTTCGTGGTCTTCCTGGTCCAGAACGGGAGCAAAGTCCGCATCAACTACCTGTTCTGGCACTCGAATACAAGCCTGTCGTGGGCATTGCTCGTCGCCGGCGTACTGGGGCTCATTCTCGGGCTGATCCTGCCGCGAATGCGGCGCGTGATCACCGGATTCCTATGATGAATGCGCGAAGTGCTAATGCCCTGGAGAGGAATTGCCGGAGCGAATTTACAGACCGAGCAGGGCGTCGACTCGTGCCCGGTCGAAGCCTTCGACGAACCTGTCGCCGACCGATAGCGCGGGCGTAGACCAGATATCGCGGCGTTCCAGCTCATCGGCCGCCTCTTCCTCGATCAGCACGTCCCGCACGCGGAACTGAACTCCGCGCGACCGCAGATACGACTTCAGCTCCTCGCAGGGACCGCATAGCGGCGTGGAATAGACGACGACGGGTACCGACGCGGTTTCGACCATCTAACCGATCTCTCCCGCGGGATCGCTCAAATATCGCCCGCGCCAGGACTGATCGTCGCTCCAAATGAACGGCGTCTGCACCGTCGTGCGTGCGGCGGCTGACGATTCCAGCACGTCCAGCGCCAGCCCCACGATGCTCTTTTGCATCGGCTGGTCGTGTGGCCGGCCGCACGGATTGCCGAGCGGGAAATCTGAAAAGACGAACCGCGGCACACCGCAGTGCTCGACAATGTCACGGGCGCTGCCAAGGATGACAGTCGGAATACCGTTCGCTTCGAGATGTCGCGCAACCAGACTCACGGTCTGGTGGCACACCGGTCAGATGGCGGTCAAGACTGCGACGTCAACCCCGTCTTCGCGGCAAAGCCGCACGATCTCCGGCGCGTCACGCTCGTCCGTATTGCGCTGGCTGCGCAACGTAGGAACGGAGTAGAAGCGCGGCGATAAGCTGCCGATGCGGCCCTCTGCCACGAACTCCTTGAGCCTGGCAAGTGGAAAGTAGGCGTCGATGTCGTCCGGAACGGTGTTGGCGCGGTCGTAGCCGATATGCGAGATGCGCAGGTCCGCCGGCCGGTCGACCGGGTCCGTGAAGACCGCGTGAAACTTCGCCTCTTGGTTGTAGGGCGCGTGTGGACCCTGATCGCCCTTGTCCGGCTGATAACGCGCCGCCGTCGTGATCACGGCTACCCGGCATTCCGGTAGCGGCTTTTCGAGGCGGGCAAACGGAACTTCCCGGTGGTACGCCCACGCGTACGGGTTGTTGAAGCCCTGTGAGAGGTAATGTTCGCGCGTCTTCTCCATGTAGTCGATGAAGGTCTTATGGGTCCGATCGACTGCCACAGGCTCGGTGGCATTCTCTGTCGTCGTCATCGCTTCGTCCTGCAATAACTCGTTGCAATCGGCCGTCGAGTGAATGCCGGCTCGGCCGGGGGCCGCCACGTGAGACCGAGTCTATCACTATCGAACCGGAGCGCGTGGTCGCTGCACGCTAACGGGCCATCTATGGCAGCCGTTCGGCGACGATCTGCAGGTTCCGCAGGCGCCCGGTTGCGAACCATAGCGCCCACTGGCGGTGAGCTACCGCCATAATTCGCCATCGCTCGTGCCCGACCCACCCCTTAACCTCGTCGCTGTCACGGAAGAACGCCAGTGCCAGTCGCTCCGCGACGGTCGCATGCGCCTCGGTGCAGTCCTCTACGGATCGCACGTGGAAGCCGGCGTCGCCGAGCAACGACATCAGCCACTCGGCCGAGACGAACGAGACTCTGTCTCCTCCCGGCATTCGGTCTATTTCGTCGACAGTCAGCGGCAAACCGGTCTCGTCAGTAAGTAGAAAGGTGCCACCGGGGCGCAGTAGCCGGTGCACGGTTCGGAATAACGATCTCTTGTCTGCGAATCCCATCAGTGATTCCAGCAGCATGACCGCATCGAACGGACCGCGCACCGGCGCACGCAGGACGTCGGCCGAGAGAAACGAGCCTGAACCGCTCATCCCAGCCGCATCCCATCGCTTCGCGGCAAGACGCGCGGCCTCGGCATCCTGGTCGATACCCACGACGCGGCATCCGGTCGCCCGCGCCAGAAACAGAGCCGGACCGGCCGAGCCGCAGCAAAGGTCCAGCAGGTGGCTGCCTGAAGTCAGGCCTGCGGCCCTGCCCAGCGCAAGTATCTCGCCGGCGCTCATGAAGCATTCCTGCCCGACGTATGCGCCTTCGCCATACGCTTCAGCAGCGACAACTTCGAGCACGTCCAGCCACCTGGCGCGAGGCGCGCGAACCGGGTTCGAGGAAGAAGCGGGGTTCATTGTGGTCCACGATACGTAGGTTTACGCGAATGACTCAGACCGTGGACATCGTACGCCTTGTCGAATCGACATCAGATGCGCTTCGTCGGCGACGTCATCGAAGGGGGATCGCTCGCCGGAAACGAATCCGCGCCGGCAGAATCCAGCT
Source organism: Chloroflexota bacterium (assembly GCA_036741355.1). Lineage (GTDB taxonomy): Bacteria > Chloroflexota > Dehalococcoidia > CAUJGQ01 > CAUJGQ01 > JBBRGK01. The sequence goes on along the minus strand of DAINSK010000036.1, from coordinate 10,722 downwards.
CGTCGAGAGTTGGGTCGTCTCCCGAGAAGTGCAGGGGCGTGGCCGTCTGGACGGTCGAGCCCGCTATGTCCTTCGATTGATCGGTCGCATTCGGCTTCTTCGGCCGGCTATCGCCAGACTGTTGACTCATGACATCCTCCAATTCGTTATCTTAGAAGCCCGCACGCCCATGGTGTCCCGCGCGGACCCGGCCTTTATCGAAATTCATTCAGCTACGTCATGCGCTGCCCGGGTCCCGGCGACGCACCGGTCGCGTCGCCTCATGGTAGCCGATCGGTTCAGCTTGACGGGTAGGCCTTGACTTTCGCTTCCAGCTCGCCCAGCCGCTGGTTCAGCTCGCGCTCTTTCTGCCAGCGGCCGCTCACGTCGCGCAGCACCGCGATCGCGCCCAATACCTTGCCGGCATCATCTTTCAGCAGGGCGATGCTGAACTCGATCGAGATGCGCGTGCCGTCCTTGCGCGTCGCCGGAACGGCGAGCAACTCTCCGCCGCCGTAGCGCGTCTCGCCGGTCTGCATCGTCTTCGCGTAGCCCTCGTTATGGCGCTGGCGCAGGCGCTCGGGGATGATCAGCTCCAGGTTCTGGCCGATCGCCTCGTCGGCGGTGTAGCCGAACATGACCTCCGCGCCCATGTTCCAGAGGCGAACCAGACCTTCATGGTCGGCGAAGATTACGGCGTCCGGGGTGTGTTCGACGATCTGCTGAGAAAGCCACTCCGCGGTCAAGCTGGCCATTGCGAACCTCCCTTATCGCGACATTTGTACTCCGCGCCGGAATCGGTTCGCAATTCCTCAAGCGGCCGGTGGCTACTTATCGGCGCACAGGACGTCGCCGAAGTTCGTGAAAGTGCCGTCGTGCGCCTTGCTTAGCTGGACGCACTTGATCGGTCGACGTTATTACATCGGCCGGCCGGCGACGCGAGCACGCTCGGGCAAAGCCGGGACCCGCTCGGGCGGTGCTCAGCGGGCGATGAAGTTAGCTGGCCGCTTCTCGATGAACGCCGTCACCGCTTCGAGGTGGTCCTTGCTCATCATGCTGGCAGCCTCCCATGCCAGCGACGTGTCGAAAGCGGCGTTCGCGACCAGCTTGAGCGTCTTGTTCACCGAAAGCTTCGTCCAACTGACGGCCAGCGGAGCCAGGGACGCTAGCTGTCTGGCCATTTCCAGTCCAGTCGTCTCCAACTGATCGGCCGGCACGGCTCTATTAATCAGCCCCATTGCGGCCGCGTCGCTCGCTGGAATCAACTCGCCGGTCATGAGGAACTGCTTGGCGCGGTGGGGGCCGACGAGCAGCGGCCAGATGAGCGCCCCGCCGTCGCCCGCCACAAGGCCGACGTTCACGTGCCGATCGCCGATGCGGGCGCTTTCGGCCGCGTAGACGATGTCGCACGTGAGCGCCAGCGTCGCTCCCAATCCCACCGCGTGGCCGTTGACAAGCGCGATCAGCGGCTGCGGCACTTCGAGCATGCCGTAGATGATCTGTTTGGCTTCTTGCATCAGGCCGGCAATATCGCGATTACCCCAAACGGCGCGCATGTTGTGGACGTCGCCGCCGGCAGAGAACGCCCTCCCGGCGCCGGTCAGCATCACCACTCTGGTCTCATGATCGGCGGCCACGTCGAACCAGATTCGGCTCAATTCGGTGTGTATCGGCGGGGTGATCGCGTTCAGGCTCTCGGGGTTGTTGATCGTGATCTTCAAGATCCCGTCCTCAACCCGCTCGCACACCAGGTGTTGGTAAGCGCTATAGTCCTGTGCCATCTCCATGCTCCTTTGATTCCAGCGCCCGCTCGCCGGGCGCCAACAACCGATCACCGCTGACTGCCTATGGCCAGGTGCCCGAACTAATACGCCCGCGCAAAGATCGCCTTCTGACGGGCATCCCGGCCGCAGAAGATGCAGCGACCAGAACCGCCGGGCTGCTCCAGCGGGATGCACCGGTTCGTGGCACGGGTCTCTTCCTTGATGGATGTTTCACAGTCGGGGTCCCCACACCACCAGGCGAACGCGAAGCCGCGTTCGATCGCCTCCTTGAACTCACCGTAGTCCGCGGGATTGTAGGTATGATCTTCCCTGAATTTGAGGGCACGTTCGTACATTGACTGCTGGACCTCCACCAGCGTCTCTCGCACGCGGACTGCGATTCCGGCACGCGGTACAAACGACTTGCCCTCTTTTCCGGGGTGATCGCGCCGGGCGAGAGCAACGGTGCCCTGGGCGACGTCACGGGGTCCGATCTCGATGCGGAGGGGCACGCCGCGCATCTCCCATTCGTTGAATTTGAAGCCCGGGGTCAGGTTCTCCCGCGCGTCCACGCGCACCCGGACATCCCCTAATTCTGCGCTGAGTTTATCCACCTCGGCCATCACCAGCGCCCGTTCCTCACCGTTCTTGAAAATAGGTACGACGACCACCTGGTAGGGTGCCAGCTTCGGCGGCAATATCAAACCGTTGTCGTCCCCGTGGACCATGATGATGGCGCCGATGAACCGAGTTGATAGACCCCACGAGGTCGTCCAGCAGTACTCCAGGACGTTGTTCGCGTCCAGATACTGGATATCGAAAGCGCGGGCGAAGTTCTGGCCAAAGTAATGCGATGTGCCCGACTGCAGGGCGCGGTAATCGCCCATCATCGCTTCGATCGCGTACGTGCGTTCGGCGCCCGCGAACCGCTCACCCTCGCTTTTCTGCCCTTTAATGACCGGAATGGCGGCCTCGTTGACGGCGAAGTCCTCGTAAATGTCGAGCATGCGGAGCGTCTCTTCTTCGGCTTCTGCGGAGGTGGCGTGGGCGGTATGCCCTTCCTGCCAGTAGAACTCCGACGTGCGCAGGAAGAGCTTTGTCCGCTTCTCCCAGCGCAGAACGCTGTTCCAGAGGTTGATCAGGACCGGAAGGTCGCGATAGGACTTAATCCATTTCGCGTACATGTGGCCGATGATCGTCTCGGAGGTGGGTCGAACCGCGAGCGGCTCTGCCAGCTCTTCGCCGCCGCCGTGGGTGACGACGGCGAGCTCTGGCGCGAACCCCTCGACGTGCTCCTTCTCGCGCTCGAAAAACGACATCGGGATCAACATCGGGAACCCGGCGTTGAGGTGGCCTGTCGCCTTGAAGCGGCGGTCGAGCGCCTGCTGGATGTTCTCCCAGAGCGACCAGCCGTACGGGCGCACGACCATAGTGCCGCGTACAGGAGCGTAGTCGGCGAGCTCTGCCCGGAGCACCAGCTGGTTGAACCACTCGTTGAAATCTTCAGAGCGCGTAGGGAGTTTGTTCTCCGTCAAGGTGTCGTGTCCTCCCTGGACCGCGTAGTGGCGGCACTGTCTACGCCAGTGTTGCAGGGGCGGCATCGACCGTCGAGCAACCGGTCATCGTCGCTCTTCGCTACGGCTATGGTGACGGAATACGCGGATGTATAGCCACAGCGGCAACAAGACCAGCCCCTGCAGCAGCAGCAGGGTGCTTATGGGACCGATCCGATCAGCGCACAGACCAACCAGTACCGCGACGACCGCAAACAACACGTTGCTGACCTGCGACGCGACGGACCCCATCGTCGCCCGCTGGCGCTCGGTGAACTCCTGCTGCAACAAGGTCTCGCGTGCTACCTGGCTTGGACCATAAAAGAGCGAGGTCACCGACATCAAAAGCGGTGACGCGACCGTCGCAAAAATCAGCGCGACCGCGTTGATCGCACGGCCGATGATGATTTCGCCCATCAGCACCCGCAGCGCCTGGAATCTTGCGATCACCCTGCCCGACAGATAGAAGCTGACGGCGGAACCGGCGTGTGTCAGGCTTCCTGCGATGCCCAGCGCCCAGGTGGGCCATACGGTCAGGTAAAACGCGGGCTGATATTGGAACGCCGACTCCCCGAACGCTTCGCGAAGCGCGGTGCCCAGCGTGATCAGCGCCAGCCGCCGGTTGCGCATGAACTCGGCGGCGGATTCGCGCAGGCCAGCAACCATCGTGCCCTTTGTCCTGAGCACGACTTTCGGTTCGTAAATCGCCAGCGTTATGCATAGAGCGATGAACTGGGGAATCAGCGTGACCCAAAAGACAAGGTGAAACGAGTATGCAGCGATGACGCTGCCGGCCAACGCCGCGATCGCAAATGCGGCCGGCGCCAGCGAATTAATTTTGCCCGAGTATTCGGCGTAACGGTCCACCGCGTCGTGCTCCACCAATGTCTCGTACAGCAACGCGCTGCGGGTGCCACTGTAAAGGGCGCGGGCGAGCCCCTCTATCGCGGCGCCCACGAATAGGTACCAGTAGTTCTGACCGATGGCGTAAAACACGGTGAAACCGGCGCTGGCGATCGCTCCGCAGATGATCACCGGCTTTCGGCCGAGCGCATCTGAGATCATCCCGGTTGGGATATCGAACACCAATTGAGAGATGCTGTTGATGGAAAAAACGCTCATCCCGAGCGCGTACGAGCCCGACACCCGAGCGAAGTAGATGATCAGGATCGCGCCCGAAAACCGGAACGCGTCGAAGAAGTTGAACAGGGCAAGCAGCCGGATTTTACGGCGAAGCGACATAGACGATCATCGTACGGGTCGATTGCGCTGTCGGTCACCGAGGGAACGGCGGGGAAGCCGCTGGGCAGTCAATCGAGGGCAGCGCGATGTATACTGCGATGTATGGAGGCGTGGTATGGGACGCATGATTCGCAAGCAAGCCTACATCACCGAAGAACAGGAGGCACTGTTGAAACGCCAGGCGGCAGCGCTGGGCCTGACTGAATCAGCGCTGATCCGCAAGGGCATCGAACAGATCGCGCGTGGAGTATGGACGTCGCCACGTGACCACATGGCATTCGAGGAGGAGATGGCGTTCATTGACGAGCGGGCGCGGACGATCCCGCCTACAGGTGAAAAGCGCCACTGGTCGCGCGAGGAGATGTACGACGAACGGTTCAAGCGGCTATCTGGTTAATACCAACATCCTGCTGTATGTCTACGACGTTGAGGAAAACGCCAAGCGCCGGCGCTCGCGCGCGCTATTGCTAGGATTGGAATCGCTAAACGCGGGTGCGCTCAGTACGCAGGTGCTGGGGGAGTACTACTGGAACGCCACGCGCAAGCTTAAGGTGCCCATTGCACCGGAGCAGGCCGAGCGGAGTGTCGCGCACTGGGCGCGTTCATGGACGGTGTTTGCGATCACGCCGGCAATCGTTCTGGAGGCCGTCCGTGGCGCTCGCCAGTACCAGTTCCCGTATTGGGATGCCCTCATTTGGGCCACAGCGAAGGTCAACTTCGTATCTACCGTGCTCAGCGAGGACTTCAGCGACGGCGCCCTGTTTGAGGGCGTACGCATCAGGAATCCGCTCGTTGCCGGCTTCGACTTGAGTGCCCTGTAGCTTCATGCGCTCTCGGCCCGCCGTCGCGCTACTGCTCGCCGAAGTGCCGCGCCAGGAGCATGTCGCCGATGTGCCAGCCGGAGCATCCCCCACCCCGGAACTGATGGTGGAGGAACGGCGGTCCGCTTAGGACTCCTGCAGACATCGCACGAATCGACGGCTTATCGTCGATCCCGTTGCAGCGTTTCGGGCATTAGCGACCGAACGGCTTCGTAAAGCCGAGACGCCTATACTGGAGACCCATCCTGCCCTGGAGCCCGCCATGTCAGTGGATACGCTGCCACCTGAGCTCGAAATGCTGCGACAACGTCTCCGCGCCTTTCTGAACGACGAACTGTTATCTGCAGAGCGGGAGCACGGCATCGTCGAAGAGGCAGATGCGACGCCTGAACTGCGGCGTTGGGCACGGACTCGCTCGAGCGAGCTTGGATTCTTTCGCCTGACACAGCCTGCCGACGTCGGCGGCGCCGGGCTCGGACCGCTCGGACAAACGGCTCTGCGCGAAGAGATCGCCGCTTCTGGCAGCGTGTTGGGCCGATTCGTGCTCGGCGGGGGTGGCGGCATGCTCCGCCAGGGAACGCCGGATCAGCGGGAGCGCTTTCTGCTGCCGGTGCTTCGAGGCGAGCTCGCGGCTGCCTTCGCGTTCACCGACGCACGGGAAGGACCGCGGACCACCGCGGTTCGCCGAGGCGACACGTTCCACATCTCAGGTGTGAAGTCGTTCGTGACCGGCGGTCCTCACGCTGACCTTCTACTCACCGTGGCAAACGTGACCGAAAACGAAGGCGGTCCAACGGGTGCCGCCGTGTTCATCGTCCGCCGCACCGCCGCCGGCGTGTCGCTCCGGCGAGAGCTGCGCACGCTCGACGGCGGTCTTCACGGCGAGTTTGAGTTTCGCGACGTTGCCGTATCGCCGGCGGACGTGCTCGGAGAGATCGGCAAGGGCCTGCCGCGTGCGCTGGAAAACATTACGACCATGCGCCTTGGCGTCGCTGCCGGGGCGTGCGGGGCAGCACGCTGGACGCTCGACTACACGCTCAGCCAGGTAGATCAGCCCCACCGCACCGGGACGCCGTTGGCGGATCGCGAACAGGTGCAGGCGATGATCGCCGAAAGCGCGACCGACCTGTTTGCTGCTCGCGCCGCCCTCTACGCCGCCGCCCGCACCGCGGAAGCCGGGGAGGATGTCGAGGTTGAAGCGGCGATGGCCAAGTCACTTGCCACCGAGGCTGTGACGCGGATCGTGGACCGCGCTATTCAGCTCACCGGCGGCGCGGCCGTGGTCGAAGGGCACCCGCTTGCCCTCCTCTACCGTCAGATTCGCGCCTGGCGCATAGCCGAGGGCACGACGGAGATCCTGCGCCTGACGATCGCCCGCGGATTGCTGGCGAGACACCGCGCCGCAACCGCAAAAGCCTGAGACCGGCGCGTACCCATGAACAGCGTTTTTCTACTTCCTCTCGATCAACTCGGTCAGCACGCCGTGTGTCGATCGGGGATGGAGCCACGTAGAACGACCGCCTTCGTTGTTCCGGTCCTCTCGGATGACCTGGGCTCCGGCACTAACGGCCTGTTTGGTCGATCGGTCGAGGTCGGGGGTCTCCAGTGCCCAGTAATACATGCCGGGCCCGTGCCGCTCCAGGTAGCGTCCCCCAGCCGCATCCTGCTCGACCGGTTGCTGGAACTCCACAAACGTTTCGCCCGAGCCGAGGGGAACCTGGGCGATACGCATCCCGTCCTGCACCCAGTAGCGCGACGGTACCACGCCGAACAGCCGGTGCCAGCGACCGACGTCGCGGTCGGCGTCGTCAGTAATGAAGCCAACGCCGGCGATGCCGCTCAGCAGTTCTGTGTGTACGTGCGGCCGCCAGTTGGGACCGGCCGCGGGCCACTCCTCCACCGAGGTTCCGTGCTCGAACGACGTCATCACCCGGCCCATCGCTTTGGGATGCAGTTGCACGGCCTTGTGCTGGGGTCGGTCGATGCGCTCGACGACGGGCACCTGCTGGTCGGCCAGGTGTCGCTCGAGCGCGGCGACGTCGGCCACCTGGAAGATCGCCATGTACAGCCCCTCGCCTTGACGGTCGAGAAAGCGGGCTCCGGCGCTGTTGGGGTCGTCGGCCGCGAGAAGCTCGAGAAAGGCATGACCGATCGGCAGGAGCACGTTGCGCAGACCGTAGCGGCTGAGGTCGTCGCGGAAGCACTCCTCCAACCCGAACGCTCGGGTCCAGAAGCGCAGGCATTCGTCGAGATCGCGCGTGATTAGTGCGACCTGGCGCAGCGATCGAAGGTTGTCCGGCATGGTGAATCTCCTATCGAATTCCGAGGCTTCGCTTATCGAAACATGTACGTCCAGCTAAGAGGTCATACCGCCATCGACGATGAACTCCGCTCCGGTCGAGTAGCTGCTGTCGTCGGAGGCGAGAAACAGCGCCAGCTTCGCGACCTCGTCCGCATCGGCGACCCGACCAAGGGGGATATTTCGCAGATAGCGGTCGGTGTCGCCCGAATCGATGCCCGGAAGCTGGTGCAACATCGCCGTCTCGATCAGGCCCGGGTGAATCGAGTTGACGCGGATACCGTAAGGCCCAAGCTCGCGCGCGGCGGTTTTCGTCATCCCGCGAACTGCCCACTTGCTGGCGCCGTAGGCGAATCCGGCTCCCGAGCCGCGCAACCCCGCGACCGATGAGATGTTGATGATCGAGCCCGAGCGAGCAGCGATCATCGATCTCGCCGCTGCCTGCATGCCGAGAAATACGCCCACCTGGTTGACGTCAATCACGCGCCGGTAATCGGCCAGGGTTGCATCGGTGAGCCGGCCGGTGATCCAGATGCCGGCGTTGTTCACCAGCACATCCAGCCGCCCGTGCCGGTCCATCACCTCCTTCACCACCGCGGCCCATTCCCCCTCACTCGTGACGTCGTGGTGCAGATACCGGCCGCCGAACGACGCCGCGGTCTTCTCCCCGTCGGCATCGAGCACGTCGGTAATTACGACCGCCGCGCCCTCCGCCGCGAACAGCGCTCCTTCGGCTGCGCCCTGTCCGCGCGCCCCGCCGGTGATCAATGCGACCTTGCCATCGAGCCTGGCCATAAGTCATTCCTTTCGGCCGCCGCGCCGGCGACGTACAGCGGTTTGAATTCTAGCGCAGGCGGCGGGCTTGGCAATATTGGAACAAACAGATATACTGACTGCATATCCGATCTATGTATCTGTGGGATATATCATGGCAGCAATCTCGTTGAAGCTATCCGACGCCCTGGTGAACGCAAGTGGCGACTGTGCTCGAGCGCTGTCGCTCACCAGGGCGGAATACATTCGTCGTGCCATCGAGCAGATGAACCAGGAAACACGGGCGCAGCTCCGTGTCAGGCGACTGGTGGAGGCATCTCACAAGGTGCGCGAGGAGAGCATGCTCGTCAACGCCGAGTTCGCGGCCATCGAGCGGGACCCGGATGCCGAATAGGGGCGAAGTTTGGCTGGCGAAACTCGACCCACCGCACGGCACCGAGCCGGGTAAGACCCGCCCGGTGCTCATCGTGCAGGCGCAGGCGCTGTTGGGCGCAGGGCATCCCTCTACGCTGATCATCCCGCTCACTACGAACGTGATGCTCGGCGCCGAGCCCCTCCGCGTTCACGTCCCCGCGTCCGGGCAACTGCCGCGCAACTCAGACCTGCTGATCGATCAACTGCGGGCGATCGACAATCGCCGCCTCGTCCAGGGTCCACTGACCCTTCTACCGCCATCGCTGGTGCGCGAGGTAGTCGAGGCGATCCGCGAGGTGCTCGAACTCGACGAGAACTGACGGCGGCCCACGAAGGCACCGGGCTGTTCCACCAATAATTCCATGATCCCGTCCCCATGGCGGTTGGCTATCCAGTGCCCGGCAGGTCTATCGCCGGCGCCATACTCTCAGTTCCGCGCCGGTTCCAAAAGTTCGACAAATGGATCGGCGGCGGACGCGGCACAGCGTTCGACGAGGATGGTCACGGTCTGACCTCCTCGGGCAAGCGGCTGAGGATCGCTTCGTAGACCTCACGCGCAAGGGCAAGCGCATCCCGGGCTTCAGCCACCGACGGCCCATCCGGTTCGCCCGGGTCGCGAAACCTCCAAGCGTATTCCGTCAGCGGCACCGCGCGATCGACGAGAGGCTTGAGCGTCACGTCGATCTCCAGACATTGCTCGCCGATCTCTTCAAGGCTGTGAGTCTTGCGAAAAGGGCGATTGTGCCGGGTGAGGAAGCCCTTCATCGCCTTCTCCGCACCCTGCTGGCAGTGAAAGACGATGTCGCCAAGCAACGGAGGGATGGCAGTGAACTCGTGCTCGGCAGCCCGCAAGTCGTCCGCGGCTTTGATGAACCAGGCCTTTGTCTCTGTGACGAGGAGCGGGTCATGCGGCATGGAGTAGCGCCCCCTCACGCACGACCGTTGCCGGGAGCGAGGCAGCAAGATGAAGCCGGCTCTCGAATGCTCCCCGTGTCCACACCAGGACATCGGCTGCGGTGCCTGTGCCCCGAAGCACTTCGTAGGCGAGGCTGCTCCGCTTGCACTCGGCCGGAGCGGAATCGGGGACGACAACCAGCAGGTCGAAGTCGCTGTCGGGTCCAGCATCGCCGCGCGCCTTGGAGCCAAAGAGGTAGATGCGCTCGGGTTGGTACGCATCGATCAGGCGCGCAAGGATCCGTGCCAGCGCGCACACATCCTCCTCAGCCAAGTGAGGCAGCTCGCGCCGAAAGCGCTCCTCGAACTCGCGGGCATCACTCACCGTGCTTCTCCGGGGCCTCTGCGCCGCTCCCGTTGTGCTCCAGCACGATGTCGATCACCTCGTTGCCCTTGGTTGCAGGCGAAGGCGGGAAGCGCAAATCGGTTCGTCGGCGCGACACAGCACATGCAGCGCGTAGACACGCAGGTCGGGCAGCCGGGAGCGAGCATTGAGCCACGCTTCGACCGGCGTCAGACCCTTGTCCCGGACTCCTACCTCTGCCTTAACCATGCGTTAGCTCCATGCTGGTCGTCCGTCCTACCCGATAAATGCGCAGAATTCCGCAGGGGCGATGGCATCGCCCTCGCACAGACGCTGGAGCAGCGGTAGATCGCGCGCGGACGTCATCACGAGCTTATGCGAGCCAGGCGAGCACCGTTGATCACCAGTACCATGCGGCCGGGTCAGCCGGCCGCGCAATTGCGGCGACTGTAGTTTGTGATCATATGTCGTGTCAAGAATGAGTTGCACGGATCCGCCGAATGCGCGAGCGGATGACGGCCGGCTCCACGGGCGACAACGGGCCAGGCTTCGCCAACCTCCGGGAGTGAGGCACCGCTAACCACCTCCGAGAGGTCGACTTCCAGCTCATAGCGCGGCG
>DAINSK010000035.1:5983-36595 GCA_036741355.1 Chloroflexota bacterium | reverse complement strand
CACCGCCACGACCGGCACCACCGCCACGACCGGCACCACCGCCACGACCGGCACCACCGCCACGACCGGCACCTCCGGCACGTCCGGCACCTCCGGCACCTCCGGCACGTCCGGCACCTCCGGCACGTCCGGCACCTCCGGCACGTCCGGCACCTCCGGCACGATTGTCACGATTGTCACGACCGGCACCACTGGTACGACCGGGACGTCTGGTACGATTGTCACGACCGGCACCACTGGTACGACCGGGACGCCTGGTACGATCGTTACGAGTGGCGCACCGGTCGTGGCGGCAGCTAACACGGGTCCCGTCGTGGCGGTCGTAGCACCCGTTACGAGCGGCGTACCGATCGTGGCGGCAGCTAACACGGGTCCCGCTGCGCCAACGAATCCGGCCACCACAGCGGCGCCCGCCGGCCCGCCGAACGTAAGCGTTCCCGCTGCGAATCCGCCTGCAGCAGTTCCGTTCACCGAGGCCGCCGCGCGTTCCAATGTGCCGGCTGCATTAATTAGCCCGCGCGCGGCGACACCTGCGCAGGCATCTGCGGCACGCGCGTTGCCTAGCGCCGGCACCGGCGGCCTCATCGGCGGTCAGAACCGTCCGATAGCCGGCATGCTCGCCTTAGCCGGTATCGGCGTCTTGCTTCTCTCTGCAGCCGCCTGGCAACTGGGCGGCCGGCAGCGCTAACGCGCCCAGGTCCACGAGCGCACCGATCGGGCGGGACGGCGGCCGTCCCGCCCGATCGGTGCATCAGACCGAACTAGCTTCCGCTCTCTTCACGAGCTTCAATTTCGATACAAGAGCATGACACACCCCGAATGTAGTCGGGGTAAGTAGCGACAAGAACAGCCCTCCGGCGTAGGCTCGGCGTTTGCAAAGACCCGAGCTACACCACGAGGGCTGTTCGCTATGAAGCCTACCGAATCGGTTCCTGCAGCGCCGGCGGGCGCTCCCCTTGCAGCGGCGCTGGCCCAGCGGTGCGCGGCCTTCCTGGCCCCGTTCCTGACGGCACTTGATCGCCAACTCGGCAGGCCCGCGATGGCTGGGGGTCCCCTCTACGCTGACGGGCAGCCCTTGCTGCCCTCTGGAGACGGCGGAGCACGGATCTCAGGTAGCTTTTTCTCCCGCATGGCGCTCGCCGTAACCCCGTCATGGCGGGCCACGTCCACCGTGTATTCGGCGTCAGTTGCTCCCACTCTTCGGCGTTCTGCGCCTTAGTGGCCATAGACCGCAACCCCAGCTTGGCCTCTGGGTGCTTGACGACCTTCAGCGGCATGCCGCGCTATCGCTCGCCCGCCGGAACAGGCTGTACTCGACCGGCGAGAAGGGAAGCTAGCAGGGCCAGACCGAAAACATCGTAGGTGCTCCGATACCGGGGGTCGCCGACGAACAAGATGGCCATGGGGACGACGCACGCGAGCTGCGCAAGCAAGACCGTCTCGCCAGGCCACCACCCCGCGGCTTGGCGCCGCCGGATCAGCCGGATCGTTTCGATCACGACCCAGGGCAGCAGGACCGCATAGGCGAAGTTGGCCGCCTCGACCACCTCGCGTTCGTGCTTTGCAACCGCGTTCCGACCGGTGACGGCTGAGAAATTCTGCGGCCACGGGACAGTGGTGGCGGTCATGTCGACGACGTTGCGGAGCAGACGACGAACATGGCCAAGACCATCCCGGCGAATACAGGCCCACCCCTGCGCAAACATGAAGGACTGATCCCAGAAGAAGTGGTTGTCGAAGTAGTAGTCTTTTCCTCTCCGTAGCGCGTAATCGACCGGGCTTAGGAAAGAGTACGTCAAGCCCGAGGGCTTATCTAGCATCGTTTCGAGGTGGGTATCGCAGTGCCCCTGGTAGAAGACTTGGCCGCTATTCTCACTGATCCCCGTCGGCTTGCCGGCTGCAGCACTGTTCAGCAGTACGACACCCGCTAGGGGAAGGAGCGTACCCACGCCAATCCCCACCAGAGCCAGAGCCTGCTGGCGGAACCGCAGCACGAAGAGCGCGACCACAAGCAGCAGGTTCAAGGCGACCTGGGGCCGCATGGTGATAGCCATGCCGCCGACCAGGCCGGCAAGCACACCCCACGCCAATGCCGCCCGCCCCGCTGCGCGCCAGGCGCGATAGATGAGCCAGAGCGCTCCGAGCAGAAAAGCGAGGGCGGGGGTCTCAGACGTGAAGTACCCACCGTAGGTGATATAGAGCGGCCAGAACGCGCAGAGTACGGCGGTGATGGCGGCCGCCTTCGGGGTGAGCAGGTGCTGTGCCAGCCGCCACATCAGCAGTGGCACCAAGCACGAAAGCGCACACCAGAGCACGGCGCCACCCCACATGCCGAGATGTAACTTCAGCGGGACTGCCAGCAACACATGCGTCCCCGGCGGGTAGTAGGCATCAAAGCGCACGAGCTTGGTACCCGCGGCCAGCGCGCGCCCGCTGGACATACCCCTGCATGTCAGAGAAGACATAATCGGTGGGCGGATGTGCGAGCAGGATCCACACGACGCGGAGGAGGCTGCCGGCGACGATGCTGCCGATGGCCACTCTGTCCGAACGGGATGCGGGCAGAAGCGTAGCGGGGAGCCACGACACCCGTTTGTGGCAGCCCTCACTTAACGCGCGCGTCTCCGCCATACAGGATCTCCTTTCTCCCTTCGGCCTTATGCGCCGATCAGCTCGCTGGGGCCGATGGTACGTGATATGTCGCCGTACGGCGGTCGTTCGACCTTGATGACGTCGGCGCCCAGGTCGGAAAGCGTCATCAAGGCGTACGGCCCGGCCAGCACCCAGGTCAGGTCAAGCACGGTGAGCCCGGCAAGCGGGCCACGGGTGGGCAGAGGCGGCATCACAATCTCCCGACGCGGGCGGTGCTGCGGGGGCTGGAGCCCGAGTTCGACCGGCCCCCAATACTCTAACCGCTGCCCGCGTATCGGTCATGCCGCCGCGTGCGGAGTCTGCCGCAACGCGCGTTGTATACTCGCCATCTCACGGCCTGGCGATTGACGTATGGCACCCACTACGGGGGCACAAATGGAACTACACGGGAAGGTCGCACTTGTCACGGGGGCGTCACACGGTATCGGCCGCGAGATCGCCCTTTCGGCTGGGTCAGAGAGGCGCCTCGGTGGCGCTCGTGGCCCGCAACGGCGACGCACTGAAAGCGGTTGCCGCCGAGATCGGTGAAAGCCGTACCCTGGTGATTCCAGCGAACCTGTCGGACCTGGACCAGGTTCGACAGGTGGCAATAAAAACGGCGTCGCACTTCGGCCGCATCGACGTCCTGGTCAACAACGCGGGCGTGCTTGGCGGTCGGGGCTTCTTGCAGAGCGACCCGAACGAGCTGGCGCAAGCCGTCGACGTCAACTATCGCGCCGCCGTGGTGCTCACGCGGCTGGTCGCGGAGGGAATGGCCGCGCGACGATCGGGGCATATCGTGAACATCGCCTCATACGCCGGTGTTTCCGGCCTGCCGGGGCTCGCCACGTACTCCGGGACAAAAGCCGCGCTACGTCTGTTCACAGCCGCGCTCCGGCCGGAGCTGGGGCCGTACAAGATCGACCTCACCGACGTCGTGATCGGATTTACCGGCACCGACATGCTCGACGAACTCGATGCAAACGTTACAGCCCGCCGTGTCTACAAACGGACGCAGCTGTTGCACCTGATGCCAACCATTTCCGCCGCGGAAGTGGGCGCGGCAGTCGTGCGCGGCATCGAGCGTCGGCAGGAGGTCGTCGTCGTTCCCGGTTGGACCCGTTTCGTCTACCTACCGATGGAAGGTGTCAGCCGGACGATCATTCGCATACTCGCCAAGGGGAGGAGATAAGGCTCTGTCGGTGAAGCTACTATAGCTGCTCGCAGGCGACAGCCGGCCGTGGATACGCCACAATACATGAGGCCATTTCACAGCACCGTCAGCGAGGTTCCCGTGACACCCGTACACGTCGTTCTTACCGCCGGCATGCCGGTTCCCGATGCACTGGTCGACGAGTTACAAGCGGTCGACCCGCGCCTGCGGATCCAGAAGATTTCGCGCGAACAGCGTCCGTTTCTAGCCACCGGGCGCGGCGATTCGCCCGAGCCCGACGCGCAGGCGCTAAAAGGGATGCTCGCGGATGCGGAGGTCGTCATCGCCGCCTTCGAAGCGCCTGCCGACCTGATGCCGCGCACGCCAAAGTTACGTTGGTTCCATACCCTCTCGGCCGGCGTCGAACAGTACGTTCGCTGGGGCTATTTGGATCGCGCCGTCATCTTCACCAATGGCAGCGGACCCAGCGCGCAGCCGATCGCCGAGTACGTGATGATGACCGTACTGATGTTGGCCAAGCGCGCCGCCGAGTACGTCCGTCTGCAGGATCAGGGTCGCTGGCAGCGGCTCGTCGAGGGGCCAAACGGTGGCACGGAGCTACGCGGAAAAACGGTGGGCATCGTGGGACTGGGAGCGATCGGCACCGAGACGGCCCGGCTGGCAAAGGCGTTCGGCTGTCGCGTGATCGCCAACCGTCGTTCTGCGACGCACCCGCGGGCGAATACCGACGGCGTCGATCTGCTGCTACCGGCCGCCGACCTGCAAAGGCTGCTCTCGGAAAGTGATTTCGTGGTCCTGACCGCCCCCGCGACGCCCGAAACCAGAGCGATGATGAATGCGGAGACATTCGGGCAGATGAAGTCCGGCGCCTTCCTTATCAACATCGCCCGCGGCACGCTGGTCGACGAGGCGGCGCTGATCGCGGCGATCAAGGACGGCCGGATAGCCGGAGCCGCCCTCGACGTCTTCGACCGGGAGCCGTTGCCCGTTGAGAGCGAATTGTGGCGGCTGCCTCAGGTGATCGTCACGCCGCACATCAGCGCGGCCAGTCAGCATTTCCTGCGCCGGCAGATTGACATCTGCAAAGAGAACCTTGGTCGCTACGTGCGCAACGAGCAACTGGTAAACCTGGTGACGCGGGAACGCGGGTATTGAGGCCGGGCCCGGGGACCTCACCCCCGGCCTGCGGCCGACCCCTCTCCACCGCCGTGGAGAGGGGTACCACGAGGCGTACGAGGGACCGCTGGACGCTGTCCGGTCTGTACAAAGGCTCGCCCCCTCTCCGCTGGCGCGAGCCAATGGAGAGGGGGATGGGGGGTGAGGTTCCGCCGCCTACTCCACGATCTGCGTCGTGCCAGGCGTTCCGATCGCGAGATGCGCCATCGCTGTCTGTTCCGTCGCGCCGTGCCAGTGTTTTTCGCCCGCGGGAATGACTACCAGGTCTCCGGAGCGAATGCGGTGTTGTTGCTGCTCGTTCGCGACGATCCCCTCGCCCGCGGTGACGTATAGCACCTGGTCGAAGGTATGTGTATGGAAGACGTTTCGCCCGCCCGCGTCAAAGGTCACCAGGCCAACGTGTAGCTGCTCGCTCTGTTCCGGTCCCACCAGCCCGCGCCGGCCGACCGAGCCTCGGAAGATCGGCGCGGTCGTCGGCTCGATGGCGCTCGGGTCGTTACGGATCACCTGCATGATGGTTGTCCCTCCTAACCCCCGTTTTGTTCTCCACTGCCCTGCGAGGGAAGGGGAGCTTGCTAAGCGACGTTGTGCTGCACAAGTGGATCGCACGCCTCCATTTTCGGAAGCAGACTGAACGTATTCTTCGTCGCGAGCACCCGTCGTACCGATGTCTCGATGCGCGCCGCAAAAGCCGGATCCTGGCTCATCGCCTGCAGTACCGCCGCGGTCATTGGCTGAATATCTGTGGGCTGGACGGTGAGCACCATGTCGCCACCGGCGCGAAAGAACGTACCGCCGAACCGGAGCTCCAACCGCTGCCGTAGAGTACGACGTTGCCCGCGTGATACGTCTGGATCGCGTCATTCGTCAGCGCCGCGTCGCTGTCGCTCGCTCCGCTTGCCAGCCCAACCATGAACAACTGCCCGACACGTTGTTCGGGCGTTAACGCCTCGTAAATGTCCGGCACCGTATCCGCACCTTTGCCTGTCATCGGGCAGCCCGGAGTGTCCGCGGTGCGTGCGAGCACCGTAGGCGCGGGCGCAACCGGCAACCCCAGCGCGGCGACCGCCAGGCATAGCAGCGGGGCCAAGGGGAGGCCGCGTCGTATCCGCCCGGTCATGACGATCCTTCCACGGGTGGCTCCCTGCGAACAAGCCGGAGGGTGGGCGTTTTTAATGCCGGGACCATGACCATATCCAAAGCGCCGGGCTGTATCGTACTGTTATCAGCGGTCGCGGGGAAGCCGGATGCGGTCGATGGCATGCCGCCGAAGCTCCGCGGGCACCTGGCGGAATAGCTGAGCCGAAGCGAGGACTGCTGTGCGCGTGCTGGTAACCGGTGGCAACCGCTTTGTCGGGCTGCAGCTCGTGCGTAGGCTGTACGCGTTGGGACACGAAGTGACGGTGATTAACAGCCATCCGGTGCCGTATCCCGAAGGGGTGCGCCGCGTGCACGCCGTTCGCAGCGATCGAGAACCGTTCGCGGCCGCGCTCTTCGGGGTCGAGGTGGATGCTGTTTTCGACAACACGGCGTACGGCCCCGCCGACGTCGAGCCCGTGCTCGCGGCGTTGGCCGGCCGGGTTCAGCAGTACCTGTTCACCAGCTCCATTGCCGCGTACCGGGTCAGCGATCTGCAGCCGATCCACGAGCATTTTCCCACCGAAACCGACCCCGAACGGAATGTGCGCGGTCCCTACGGCGCCGGCAAGGCGCTCGCCGAGCGGATGCTCTTCGATCTCCACCGAATTGATGGACTACCGGTGACGGTGCTGCGCTTTTCCCACGTATACGGCCCCGGAAACGCGATCGCGGGACGCGAACCCGCGTACTTCGAACGGATCGAGCGCGACCGGCCTTGCATCGTCCCTGGGGATGGTCTGCCGTTCCTCCACCTCGTTCATGTGGACGACGTGGTTGACGCGATGGTGGCGGCGCTGGGGAACCCGGACGCGATTGGCGAGTCGTTCACGCTCGCGGGCACTGAGGCGATCAGCTACAACGGGTTGATGCGCGCGATAGGCACGGCGATGGGCCGGGAGGCGAACGTCATTCACATCGACCGCGAGCTTGGACTTTCCGACCGGGCGACGCGTGACAAGCTGTCCGACTGGAACGAATGGGAGATCGGCAGCCGCTTTTTCGACCTTTCAAAGTCGCGTGAGCGGCTCGGCTGGCAGCCGAAACGCCGCATCCATGAAGAGATGCCGGTGACGTACGCCTGGTTCCGCGAAGGCGGCCGCAAGCAGTTTCAGTTCGACTTCACGTTCGACGACGAAATCCTCGCGCGGCAGCGCGAATGGGAAGCGAGCGGGCGCAAGCCGGCTAACCGGCCGGCATGATCGAGATCATTTCCGTCGCGCACTCGACCAGCCTCGACAATGGGTAGTGGGTCACTTTCGATTGTGCTGTGACTCAGGCAGGCGCCCTTCGACCTGGCGTGAAATCACCGTTGAGCCAACGAACGAATTGCTTTGCATGTTGCAGGTAGGTTTTCACAGTGTCCGGCGCGAGGCCAGCAGCTCGCACCTCTCGTTCGTAACGTGCTAGCGCTGCCTCTATCTCCCGAATTGCAGCCGGCGATACTTCAGCCATCTCGGTTGTCCTCCCCTCAGTGCACTGCATGCTTTACTCGGAGTATGCTAGGCCGCGCTGCTTCCAGGGTGACCCATGCCGCGATGCAACGTCTGACGCGCTAGGATGTAAATCTACGGCCGCTCGTTCGAATAGGAGTGCTGAGAGCCGGGCGTGTCGTTCATCCTGTATCCCTGGGTGTCCTATTTTTGTGGTTCGGGTTGTCAGAATGGCGTATATGAGCTATTCTGTAAGTGAATCGCCCGGTCGTCCGAATAGTGGCTGTAAATAGTCGCGTGCCGCGGCAGGTCCGCGGATAGGCGCCGGGACGCACAAGGCCCCACGGCAGTTCGCCGCGGGGTTTCGTGTTGCTGCTCATAGCCGCTCCCTCACGCACGGCCCTTCCCGCGCGGCCAGGATCAGGCTGTACTCGCCGGCCCCGCGCCGTTTTTCTTCACGCCGGCGCTGTATTCCCGTCACGTAGTCGGCGAGCTGTACAAGATTGTGCCGGGCGGAATCTTGAGCCCGTACCTCGGCGAGCACGATGCGGCCGGCTTCACCATTCACCCGCTGCCGGATCGCCGTCGTCTGTCGGCGGCGTGCGACTCGGCCGGGTTGCCCGCGTCCACGATGAGCCGCGCATCCTTGAGCGCCTCGCCGGCGAGCGTACAAACGCGGGCGCAGGCAGCAAGGTACAGGGGCAGATGTGCCGCCGGCGTGTCGGGCTTCTCCAGCGTCACCGCGTAGTAGGTGAAGGCGAACGGCGCCACCGCTTGCAGGAACGCGCGCCGGACGGCGTGCGGGTTCGACCGGAAGTGGAACTCGTAGCGCGCCGGCTTCACCAACTCACTGCGCAGCCGGTCGATACGGGCATCGCAGCGCGCCGCCTCGTCGCTATCGAGAAACACCGCCAGCCCAACCATGAACAGCGGGCTCGCGCCGCGCGCTAGCTTGCCGCTCTCGTCGCCGCTCTCGTCCAGGAATGCGATCGGGTTGCTCATGCGGGGGATTGTGCCTTTCCGAGTTGTCTTCGCTGCGCTTGGCATTAGTGCGAGCCCGCCGCGCCAAATTCATTGTCTCGGAGTAGTTCGCCCCCGTCGCGGAATGCTGCTTAGCTTGTCTGGTCGGTCCTTCCCGAGCTCTCGTCGGCGGCGAGGACGTGCCTTTGTAATGAAGCCGTCGCGGCGGATTGGACCTGGCAGTCCGCCTGGCATTACCAGTTGAATCGAACGTTATCCAATAATCCGTCGGATTGGTTCTGACGAAAAACGGATTCCGGAGGGACGGTCGCTGAAGATCAGACCGTCTTCGGCGCCGCCGCCTCCCCAGTCTTGTCGCTGACAGGCGTCACGTCGTCCGTGGCCACTGCCTGGGGCTTGGGCTTCAGGTGGTTGTGCCATGGGAGGAGGTACCAGCCGCTGCGCTCGTGCATATGGTTCAACGCCCGAACTGTAATCCCAACCAGCGCCGTGAATATCGACACTAGCAAGGCAAGATCGACGAAGGTTGCGTCCGGCGGGAAACCGCCCAGCAGGAGCGAACGTACTGCCCAAATGCCGAGCACCACTGCCCCGGTGTTTATGATGAGCTGATCGAACGGGCACAATGTCACCGCAAAGAATGCCGCGGCCGCAATGAGCAACACTGCCAACACCACCAGGATCTGGAGGTAGACGGGCCGGCTCAACGTCATCGTGTTGACGTACAGGTACTCTATGTCGCCCGCGTTCGGTTGTACGGTGCTCGGATCGATCGGCTTCGGCCGGGGCATCACCGTCCGCGTCAGGTGTTGCTGAAGGGTCATCACGAGGTGGCCGCGTTCCTGATCCGGGGTGAGAGATACCACGTTGCCGCTGGAATCGGTCCGCTGAACGGCGACCGCGAGCTTGAGGCTGTACTTGTCGAATGGATAGTCTTGAATTTCCCCATCGACGGGAAGCTGAAACTTGGCGCTCACCTCCCTCAAATTGGGCGGTAGCGTAATCGACTCTGATGGCGGGAAGCTATCGACGCCCCGGGCGGTCGTGCCATACGAGAAAAAGAGAACCGTGTCCTGGGAGGTGCAGTTCTGACGGCAGATGTGTGTGCCGGAGACGCGCAGGGTCACAAGGTGTCCGACCTCGTCTATGGCGACAATGTCGATGTGAAGCCGCGTATAGTCATTGTCGCTGCTGTTAGGCGGTAGGAGCGGTGTCAAGCTATAGGGTATCCGCTCCTCCGGCGTCACCGCTCCCGCCTCGTTCATCATGCTGCGAATACCAAACGGAGTCAGGATCGCGGCTACGATCAAGAGGACGAGCGTCACCACGAACCCGACACGGTAGGGCGTGCGCCGTTGAACTTTTTCGGCCATTCAGATGCCCTGCAGCTTCCTGAAATGTTTGGTCGGTACTCCGTATATGGTACTGCAATATAAGCGGCTACACGGCTGGGTTTCGGCATCATTGAAGCGATGCACTGCGGATCAGACTGCCGCCTGATGTTCCGTAGACATGCGCCGTATACTCGACCAAGTAACGGCGTTTGCCGGTCAGGAGCGCGAATGGCGTCCAACGACGAAGCTGCCTGGCGGCGTCGCTTCCGCGCCGCCCGTATCTCCCTCCCCGCCTGGGCGCGCGACGAACCCGATCGGCTGCTCTACTCGTCCAACGCCAGCGGTAAGTGGGAGCTATACACCTGGGATCGCCGCGCCGATGCGCACCGCCAGGCGACCGACCGCCCCGAGGGCACGCTGCACGGAGAGCTCGACCCGACGGGTGAATGGGTATGGTGGTTCGACGACGAGCGCGGCAACGAGTTCGGCCGTTGGATAGTCGAGCCGTTTGCGGGCCGTGCAGAGCGTCGAACCGTCGCCCATGAGTTGCCGCCCGCGTACAGCGCCGGATTGGAGATCGCGCGCGGGTTCGCCGTTCAGGGGTCCGCGACCGACGACGGCAGCTTTGTCCACGCTGTCCGCGAAAACGAGCCGCCCCGCCTGCTTTACGAACACCGGGAGTCCGCGTGGACCGGAGGCCTCTCGCGTGACGAATCGCTCCTGTGCATCGGTCACTCCGAGCATGGCGACAGCCGTCACCCCGCGCTCCGCGTGCTCAAGCTCGATGGCTTTCCGATAGCCGAGTTATGGGACGGCGCCGGCCGAGGCCTTTGGCCCGCCGGCTGGTCACCGGTCGCGGGCGACCAGCGGATGCTGGTGATCCACGAGCGGCAGGACATGCCGCGGCCGCTGATCTGGTCGCCCGAGACCGGCAATGTGGTGGAGCTTGTCGTCGATCTACCAGGTGAAGTCGGCGCCAAATGGTATCCTGACGCAACGGCGCTGCTGCTCTCGCACGACTTCCAGGGACGCGTTCAGCTCTATCGCTACGACCTGTCGCACCATACGGTGGATCTGATTTCAACTGAGCCGGGCACGATCGCCGGCGCCCAGGTGCGGCCCGACGGCGAGGTCTGGTACGCGTGGACGCGCGCATCCACGCCAACCGAGATCCGGGCCGCCGGCAGGGTACTCCTGCGACCGCCCGGCGAACGGGCGCCCGGCGGCGTGGCGTACACCGATCATGAGGTCGACGGCGTGCCGATCTTTCTCGCCGAGCCGGAGAAACCCCGGCCGCATCCCACAATCTTCGAAATTCACGGAGGTCCGACGGCTCAGGACCGCGACACGTTTTCGCCGCTGGTACAGGCGTGGGTCGATCACGGCTTCGCCGTCATCCTCATCAACTACCGCGGTAGCACCGGGTACGGCAAAGCATGGCGCGACGCCATCGAACGAAATCCCGGGCTTACCGAGCTCCAGGACATCGCCAATGTCCACGACTGGGCGCTGAGCGAAGGCATCGCCGACCCGGCTCGGATCGTGCTCGCAGGTGCATCGTGGGGTGGCTATCTGACGCTGCTCGGGCTCGGAACGCAACCCGAGCGCTGGTCGCTCGGGTTGGCGGCGGTGCCGGTGGCCGACTACGTCGCAGCATATGAAGACGAAATGGAACCGCTCAAAGATTTCGACCGATCACTCTTTGGCGGCTCGCCGAAGGAAGTCCCCGAGGTCTACCGCGAGCGGTCGCCGATCACCTACGTCGAAAACATGCGGATGCCGTTGATGATCCTGGCCGGCGAGAACGATCCTCGCTGTCCGATCCGCCAGATCAACAACTACATTCAGAAGTTGGAAGAACTCGGCAGGCCGCCGGCCGTGTACCGGTTCGACGCCGGCCACCGCTCGCTCGTAATCGAAGAGACGATCAAACAGGTCGAGGCCCAGATCGCCTTCGTCGCCAAGCACTTAGGCACGCCGGAGCCGAGATGATGATGCAGTGGTGCTTCCCGGTGAGCACGGGCTGCCCGCCCATCGTCCTGTCGCACTATCAGGTGGAACCGATCCTGCGCGCCCGCCAACGCGGCGATCGAGCCGTGTCCGTCTCGGTTGACCTCGGTCTCACGACGTCCCAAGCGCTTCTGGAGCACAACGGCGTCCTCTTTGCCAACGGTGAAACGCTCGACTGGACGGCGCTCGCCGAGATCGCCCGATCGCCAACGAAATGCTTCGCGGTCGAGGCGCGCAGCATCCGCGAGATCAAGGTCTGTTCCGAGCACACCAACTGGCTGCGCACGCTGATGCCGACGGCCGGTGCACCGACGACGCTCGTCTCCGGCACGCTCATGCACCGCGTCAAAGACACTGAGCCCTACCGCGACACGCTCTCGAAGGTCAAAGCTATCGCGCCGCTGACGGGAAGAGTGCTGGACACCGCCACGGGCCTCGGCTACACCGCGATCGAAGCGGCGAAGACGGCAGACGAAGTGGTGACGATCGAGCTCGACCCGGCGGCGATCGAAATTGCTCGGCAGAATCCCTGGTCGCATCCGCTCTTCGACAACCCGCAGATCACGATCGTCATCGGCGATGCCGACGCAGAGGTGCGTTCCTTCCCCGATAGACACTTCTCACGCATCATCCACGACCCTCCGGTCATCGGTCTGGCCGGAGAGTTGTACTCGCTGGCTTTCTATCGCGAGCTGTTCCGCATACTCGCTCGGGGCGGCCGGCTCTTTCACTACATCGGCGACCTGGAGAGCAGATCGGGCGGCCGGGTCACCCCCGGCGTCATCCGTCGTCTGCAAGAGGCCGGGTTCACGCGCGTGGTACGCCGCCCCGAGGCCTTCGGCGTCACGGCGCATCGGTGATGCGAACCTGCGTCTGGTGCGGGCGCTGCACTATGCGGCGGGGCTGCTGGCCGGTGTACGACGCTCGTAATACTATGAGGGTCCGCGCCTCCCCACCGCGGAAAGACTTCCCGATGGACGAACCTATATGCCCGCTAGACTCGAAGAGCTCACTCCGGGTGCTGTGGTGCGCGGCGTTGCGCACGACCGACCGGTTCGCATCGCCGGGGTTGAGTGGATCGGCGACGGCGCCATCTCGCTGACCTACACGCCGGAGGGCAGCACCCGGCCGGAAACCACGCTCGTCTACCGCTGGCAAGAGCCCAGCCTGGAGCTTGCTGATGCCGGCTCCGCGTGGGTGTACGACGCCGACGGAGCCCTGTTCCGGCTCGTGCTCGAAGCACTGCGCATCCACAACGCGTATCTGTTCGACCCCGCGCTTGCGCTTAGCGCCTCAGCCGTCGAGCCGCTGCCCCACCAGATCACGGCCGTCTACGAGACAATGCTGCAGCGTCAGCCGCTGCGTTATTTGCTGGCCGACGACCCCGGCGCGGGCAAGACGATCATGACCGGCCTGCTGATCAAGGAGCTGGTGCTGCGGTCGTCGCTTGAGCGGTGCCTCATCGTCTGTCCGGGACAGCTCGCCGAGCAGTGGCAGGACGAGCTGGAACAGAAGTTCGGGCTGCGCTTCGGTATCGTCGGGCGCGGCGACGTCGAGGAAAGCGCCACCGGCAATCCGTGGGACGAGCGCCCTTACAGCATCGTGCGCCTCGATTACGCCAAGCGCGAGGCAGTCCGCGCGAGACTGGAAGCCGCCGACGACTGGGACCTGGTCGTCGTGGACGAGGCTCACAAATGCAGCGCGAGTTTCTCGGGCGGCGAGGTCAAGGAAACCGAACGGTACCAGCTCGTGCAGACGCTTTCCCAAAAGACGCGCGACCTGCTGCTCCTCACCGCGACGCCGCACCGCGGCAAGGAAGAGGATTTCCAGCTCTTCCTGCGGCTACTCGACGGCGACCGCTTCGAGGGCCGCTTCCGCACCGGGGCGCATCACGTTGACGTGTCGGACATCATGCACCGCGTCACTAAAGAAGAGCTGCTCGACTTCGACGGTCACCGCCTGTTCCCTGAGCGCCGCGCCTACACTGTCGCCTATGCGCTGAGCGAGCTGGAGTCGCGGCTCTACGAGTCCGTCACCCACTACGTTTCCGCCGAGATGAATCGCGCCGACGCGCTTGGCGTCGAGGGTGGCGAAGCGAAGCGGCGCGGCACGGTCGTCGGCTTCGCACTCACGATGCTGCAGCGACGGCTTGCCTCGTCGCCGGAAGCGATCCTGCGTTCGCTGGAGCGCCGCCGCAAGCGGCTCTCTGAGACGCTCGGCGAGTGGAAGCTTCGCCACAACGTCGCGTCACTTTCTGACGATAGCACCCTGACGCGAGGGCGCGCCCGCGACGCGGACGAACTGGAAGACGAGCTCGAGGATGAGGGTGAGCAGGAGATCGAGCAGATCGTCGATCAGGCCACGACGGCGCGCACGGTCGCCGAACTGGATCGCGAAGTCGACGTACTCGACCGCCTGGTGGTGCTGGCGAAGCAGGTGCGGCAGCACGAGCACGACAGCAAGTGGGTAGCGTTGCGCGGGCTGCTGGAACGCGGCGAGCAGATGTTCGACCCCCGGGGCCGCCGTCGTAAGCTGATCATCTTCACGGAACACCGCGACACGCTGGAGTACCTGGTCGATCGCATCGGCACCTACCTCAGCTCGCATGAGCGCGTCGTGCGCATCCACGGCGGGCTGGGCCGCGAAGAGCGCCGCGCCGAACAGGAGCGGTTCCTCAACGACGAGGACGCCATCGTCCTTGTCGCCACCGACGCCGCCGGTGAGGGCGTGAATCTGCAGCGGGCTCACCTTATGGTGAACTACGACCTGCCCTGGAACCCCAACCGGCTGGAGCAGCGCTTCGGCCGCATCCACCGCTTCGGCCAGCGCGAGGTCTGCCACGTCTGGAACCTGGTGGCGCATGAGACGCGCGAAGGCGCTGTCTACCAGCGTCTGCTGGAGAAGCTCGCCAGTGAAGCTGAGGCGCTGGGCGGCAGAGTGTTCGATGTGCTCGGCGAACTATTCCAGGACCGGCCGTTGCGAGAGCTGCTGATGGATGCGATCCGCTACGGCGACGACCCGGAGGTCAAGCGCCGGTTGGAGGAGCGGATCGAGGGCGCCGTGGACCGCGACAGCCTGGAGAAGCTGCTGCGTGAGCGGGCGTTGAACGCGCAGCAGTTCGGCATGGAGCAGGTGCTGCGTGCCCGCGGCCTCCTGCAGCGGGCTGAGATCATGCGGCTGGTACCCCGTTCGATCGCCGCCTTCTTTCTTGAAGCGTTCCGCACCATTGGCGGCACGATTTACGAGCGCGAACCGCAGCGGTACCAGATTTCACACGTACCGGCCGAGCTTCAACGCCGCGATCCCGGCCGCGCCGCCGGCCCGCCGGTGTTGCGCCGCTACGAACGCATCTGCTTCGAGCGCCGCCTAATGTACATGGACGGCAAGCCCGGACCGGCCGAATTGCTCACGCCCGGTCACCCGTTGTTGGAAGGCGTGATTGACCTGCTGATCGAGCGCTTTGGCAGCGTCCTGCGCCGGGGAGCGGTCCTCGTTGACCGCAGGCAGGAGGCGGAGGCCGCGGGGCCGCGGGCGCTCGTATGCCTGCAGCAGGATATCGTGGATGGTACGCTGAATCGCGCGGGCGACAGGAGGCTTGCCTCGCGTGAGTTTCATTTCGTCGAGCTCGATGCGCAAGGCATAGCGCACAACGCCGGCTCCGCCCCTCATCTGGACTACGACGCGCCGAACGAGGCTGAACAGCCGGCTCTACCCGCCTTGCGCGGCGGGGCGCTGGCGCGCCGCGACCCCGAGGCCGAAGCACGGCTGTTCGCCGTCTCCCACCTGGTAGAGCCGCATCTGCGCCGCGTGCTCGACTTTCGCAATGAACAGGTAGTGAAGGTGCGCGATGCGGTCTACGAGCGATTGACCGGTGAGATCGTGCACCAGGACGGGCGCGCGGCGTGGTTGCGCGATCAGGAGCTCGCGGGGAGACAGCCTCGCATGAATCCGGATCGGGCGGAGGCCCAGGCCGAAGAGTTGCGGGTGCGTCTCAACCGGCGCATGGACGAGCTCGACCGTGAGTGCCTGCTCAGCCCGCAGCCGCCGATCGTGCGCGCCGCCGCTCTGGTGGTGCCGCCCAGCACGCTGCTTCCGGCCGCGGCGGCGCCCACAGCCGACCCGGCGGCGCGGCGGCTGATCGAGCTTCTGGCGATGGACGCGGTTATGGCAGCCGAAATCGCAGCCGGTCGCGTGCCGAAGGATGTGCATGAACACGACCGAGGCTTCGACATCGAATCCTGGGACCCCGGCTGCGGGCGCAGCCGGCTGATCGAAGTGAAGGGCCGCCAGGCCGATCAGGAGACGGTTTCGCTGACGCGAAACGAGTTGCTTGTAGCCATGAACACGCGCGACGACTACTATCTAGCGATCGCGCTGGTGCGCGACGGTGCCGTCGAGTCGGTGCGCTTCGTACAGGACCCGACCGCAGGGCAGCGTGCCATTGGTCCCCTGTTCGGCGTCACCGCGGTGACCTTCGATATCGACAAGCTGCTGGAGGGAGCCGCCGTCCCCGTTCCCGGCGACTGAGGCGGCTGCGCTTGCAGCGCGGTATGATCGAACTGCGCTTCATTAGGGCAGCCGAGGCATTGAGCATGGCTAGCGAGACTCGTGGCGGCCTTAGTATAACGGAGGCGGTTGCCTCTCTGCTTGCAGCGTTCGATACTCTGCTTTCCGAGCTCGAAGCTGATCCCGGCCAAAGGCCGTATGTTCGTGCTGATGGCGTTCGCAAGCTTCGCATCCGCGCTGAAGATACCGATCTGGCCGAAACCCCGGAGCTACAGCCGATCAGGTACGAGGAGCTGGCCTGGACTTTCCGTACCGAGCTGCCCGACCCGGACCTGTCTCACCAAGCCAGGTGGACACCAGTGCTCGGAACGCCTGAGGTGCCCGTGTTTCCGAACGTCGCCGCGATGCCGGACCGCGATAGCTTGTTCGACTACCTAGCTCAGCGGGAACAGGCCACGCCGTCGGCAGTCCACCGCGCTCGCTACGCGGACCTGCTGTGGTCGCTCCAGGGCGGATATCGCTGGGCGCTTGCAGCGGCGCAGGCCTACCTCGATAGCGTCCCCTGGCTTGCGCGCCCTGGCATGTCCGAGCGGGTCGATGCGATTGCGCGGGCTTTGCAGCTCGCACTGGCTTTACGCAACCAACCGCTGATCGATGCCGCAAAGCGGGCGTTGTTGCAGGAACTGGACTGCTCAGCCAGCGAGGGTTATCCGCCACTGACCATGCGTCTACTCTGCTGGCTGCTCAGCCTGCCCAAGCGCCTGGTATCCGAGGCAGAACTGCAGGCCGGCAGGCGGTACGCCGAGATGGCGGCTGACGCCTATCGAACCGCCGGGAGCGATAGGCTATTCCAGGCGCGGGTAGCATACGCTCGGCTGGCCGAGTTCGCGCGCCGCCTGAAAGATCCTGCGGCGGAGCACCAGGCCGACCTCGCCCTTGGCGAGGTCATCGAAGAGCAGGCGTCTCTCCGCGCGGGCGATTCGCGCCTGGTGCAAAGCATGTTCCTGCACGAAGCGTTTCAACACTACATGAGCAAGGGCATCACCGACCGGCTGGACGACCTGAAGCGCCGGATCGAACGGGCGAACGAAGCAGGCCTATCGGAGATGGGCGCGCTGGGAACACCGGTTCGGCTGGATTTCACCGAACTCGATACGCTGGCCGACGAACTGGCCAAGCTTGCTCCGGCGGAGTCGCTGGCCCGCTTCATACAGCTGTGGGATCGCGCCCCAGACAAGCGCTCAGTAGCGGTAGCTGCCGAGGGAGCGCAAAAGGAATTCCCGCTCTCGCACATCTTCCCACGTGCCATCTTCAATGGACCGCGGCGCATTGCTACTGCCTACACCGACGAGGAGAAACGGACTACCGAACTGTTCCTGCATTACGGCATTCACGTCGATCTCGCGGCCGTCTATCTGGCCCGCTTATACCGACGTATGGCCGATCTGGGCCGGTGGACCGCCGATGCGATCGTCGATTTTCTCGCGTCGGGCGTGGTGTTTGACGAAGATAAGCTGCCGTTACTGCGTACTGGGATCGAGCGCTACTTCGCCCGCGATTACATCAGCGCTCTGCACGTGCTGGTCCCGCAGGTGGAAGATACCCTGCGCCGCCTGATCGGAAAGATGGGGCTGCCCACGACTGGTATCCGCGACGGTGTGATGCAGGCCATTACGCTCGGCGACGTACTCAAGACTGATCTGTTGCGGCAGGGTCTGGGCGAGGATTTCGTCTTCTACCTGCAGTTCTTGTTCACCGAGCAGCAGGGCAAGAACCTCCGCAATGAGGTTGCACACGGCCTCCTGCCGGAGACGACGGCACGGGAGCCGCTGACCACGCTCGTCGTAGATGCGCTATTGACCCTTCGCGCTGTAGAACTGCGGCCCACAGTGGAGGCCGCGGCACAGGGGGAAGGTATTGACGGCTCGCACCTAGCTCCTGTACTCGACATACAGACCGTGGCTCCGCCTGCTGCCGGGTCGCCGACAGCTGAAGCCACCATCGCTCAGGGAACTGAGATACCCGCTGCGGTGTTAATCCGCGAGATGACCGACCGGATCGTGCACGAGTTCCGCCCGCTGCGGGTGATCCTCTTCGGTTCATATGCACGCGGTCAGCAGGCAGTGGATAGCGACGTGGACCTGCTTGTCGTCCTTCCCGCGGTCACGGACCGCCGGGAGGCCGCGGCACAGATTAGAAAAGCGCTCGTGGACATACCGATCGGAAAGGACGTGCTGGTCACCGATCCTGAAGATATCGCCGAGCGCGGCGACCTGCCGAGCAGTGTCCTCTATTCGGCGTTGCGCGAGGGTCGGGTCCTGTATGACCGGGAGTAGCCGGCTGCAGCAGGTCCGCGACTGGCTGCTGTCGGCCCGAGAGGATCTGGAATTTGCCCAAGCTACCACCGCAAGCCTGAGTGGCCAACCGCGGCATGCCTGCTTCTCCGCCCAGCAGGCGATCGAGAAGGTTCTGAAGGCCGCGCTCATCTTTTCGGGTGTACCCGTGGCGAAGATCCATGATCTCGATGAGCTCCGCGATCGTCTCCCGGCAGGCTGGGACGTCAAAGTCAGTTATCCTGCCTTCGGACTTCTCATCGAGTATGCAGTCGCGGTCCGCTATCCGGATGCACGGCTAACCGTAACAGCGACCGAGGCCAGCCAGGCCGTTCGGGATGCCCGCGAAGTCTGGAACTCGATTGCCGCGGACCTGTTGAAGCGTGGATTCGACGTGAGCACCGAGCTTTCGTGATCCGGTTGCGCCTTTCATGCACCTGCCCTGTCGGGTACTATCGAACGGCCGCGAGTTTTCCTGGCAGCGCTTTGGCTACGCGATAGGCCGGCTGTCAGAGCGGCGGGGGACCGTGCATGCGCAAAAAGCTGATCGAGGTGGCGCTGCCGCTCAAAGCTATCAATGCGGAATCGGCGCGCGAGAAGTCGATCCGCCACGGCCATCCCTCGACGCTGCACCTCTGGTGGGCGCGCCGGCCGCTCGCGACCTGCCGCGCCGTGCTGTTCGCCTCAATCGTCGACGACCCCGACCAGCCGGACGTGCCGCCCGCGCTCCTTGAGCGGATCGACGCGCTGCCGCCGCCGGATCCACTACCGCCCGAATGGGATGGTCTTCCCCCGGGAGAGCAGCGGCGCCACCGGCTGTTCGCCTTCATTGGAAAGCTGGTGAAGTGGGAGAACAGCAACGACGAGTACGTGCTGACCACGGCGCGCGGCCTGATCGACGCCGCCACCGATGGGAAACCGCCGCCGGTGCTGGACCCGTTCTGCGGCGGCGGCTCGATCCCGCTGGAAGCGCAGCGGCTGGGGCTGGAGGCGCACGCCAGCGACCTCAACCCGGTGGCCGTGCTGATCACCAAGGCGCTGATCGAGATCCCGCCGAAGTTCGCCGGGTGGCCGCCGGTGAACCCGCAGGACCGGGGGCGCGGCGCGGGGGCGGCCTGGAAAGGCGCCGCCGGCCTGGCCGCCGACGTGCGCTACTACGGCAAGTGGATGCGCGACGAGGCCGAGCGTCGCATCGGCCATCTCTACCCGAAGGCGAGGCTCCCGGACGGCCGCGAGGCGACGGTGATCGCCTGGCTGTGGGCGCGGACGGTCAAATGCCCCAACCCGGCCTGTGGCGCCCAAATGCCGCTGGTGCGCTCCTTCGCGCTCTCAACCAAGCCGGGCAAGCAGGCATGGGTCGAGCCGCAGGTGGACCGCTCAGTGAAGCCGCCCGTGGTGCGCTTCGAGGTCAAGACCGGATCCGGAACTCCGCCCGAATCTCCAAAGCTGGCGCGGGGCGCACGGTTCAGTTGCCTCGCTTGCGGACATGCGGCAGAGGAGCAGCACATCAAGTGTGAGGCAAAGGCCGGTCGGATGAGCGCTCAGCTCATGGCGGTCGTGGCGGAAGGGGAACGCCAGCGTGTTTACCTGAGGCCGACGCCGGAGCAGGAGACGCATGCCCGAATCAAGCCACCCGAGAACGCACCCCATGAACCGCTCGCAGACGATCCACGCAATATTTGGTGCGTGAATTACGGACTCGACACATTCGACAAGCTCTTCACCCGCCGCCAGCTCGTCGCGCTCACGACCTTCAGCGATCTCGTGGATGAGGCGCGCGCCCGAGCGCACCGAGATGCGGTGATCGCTGGTTTGCCTGACGACAGTCTACAACTGGCCGAGGGCGGCGTAGGTGTACAGGCCTACGGCGATGCGATAGGAACGTATCTCGCAATGGGCGTGGATAAGGCGTTGGACCGTAATACCAGCCTATGCTCGTGGGAACCGGGAATGGGAAGAATGGGCCACACGTTTGTGCGGCAGGCACTACCTATGGTCTGGGACTTTACAGAAACTAATCCCCTCGCAGGCGCTGGCGGAGACATTCAGGGCACTATTAACTCGCTTTGCGAGGTTCTTGATCAAGTTCAGCCATTCGCGCAGGCGCAGGTATATCAGGAAGATGCGTCTGGCCGCTCCCACAGTCCCAACAACCTCGTTGTGTCGACTGACCCACCCTATTACGACAATATCGGTTACGCGGACCTCTCGGACTTCTTCTATGTCTGGCTGCGGCGCTCGCTGCAGGATATTTACCCGGACCTGTTCTCGACGCTGCTTGTGCCCAAGGCGCAGGAGCTGGTCGCCACGCCCTATCGCTTCAAAGGTGGCAAAAAAGAGGCAGAGGAGTTCTTCGAAACGGGGCTACGCGCGGCTTTCGTACGGCTGCACGACGCCCAGGCGCCCGACTACCCGATGACCGTCTACTACGCCTTCAAGCAGGCCGAGAGCCAGGCCGGCGGCGATGGCGCCACGGCGGGATCCGCCTCCACGGGCTGGGAGACGATGCTCGAAGGGCTGCTCGGCGCCCGCTTTCAGATCACCGGTACCTGGCCGATGCGCAGCGAGCTATCCAACCGGATGGTGGCGAGCGGTACCAACGCTCTTGCCTCCTCGATCGTGCTCGTCTGCCGGCCGCGGCCGGAGGGGGCGCGGCCGGTGGGGCGTGCCGAGTTCCTGCACGAGCTGGAGGGCGAGCTTCCGGACGCGCTGCACGCCCTCGTCTCCGGCGGCGTCGCGCCGGTGGACCTGCAGCAGGCGGCGATCGGCCCCGGTATGGCCGTCTACTCGCGCTACCCCGAGGTGCAGAAGGCCGACGGCAGCCGCCTCGCCGTGCGCGAGGCCTTGCAGATCATCAACGGCCAGATCGACGCCTACTTCCGCGAGCGGCAGGGAGACTACGACAGCGAGACCCAGTGGGCGCTCGTCTGGCTGGAGCAGTGCGGCTTCCGCGAGGGGCTCTTCGGCGAGGCGCAGGACCTCGCCCGCGCCAAGGGCACCGCGCCCAACGCGCTGGAGCGCGCCGCGCTGGTGGAGTCCGGCGGCGGCCGCGTAAAGCTCTGGCGCCCCGAGCGGCTGCTGGAGCGCTGGCAGGAGAACGCCGAGCCGTTCCTGCAGCATCCGACGCTGTTCGGCGCGGCCGGGCTGCTGGCGGCGCTGCTCGACAAAGAAGGGCGCGGCGCCGCCGCGGACGCCGTGCTGCAACTGAACCCGCGCGCCTGCGAGATGCCGGCGCTGCTGGCCGAGCTGTTCCTCACCGCCGAGAAGGCGGGCGAGCGCGCCGCCGCCGGGCTCTACAACCAGCTCGCGGTCGAGTGGGCCGGCCTGCTGGAGGAGGCGGCGAAGCGCGGCAGCCAGGGCCAGGAGCGGCTGCTGTGAGCGGGGCGCGGCCCCGCCATAGCTCCCTCTTCCCCTAGGATTGGGGGAAGAGGGCCGGGGAGATGGGGGCCCATCGGGGCAGCTAAGATACAAGGCGGCCATCGGGGCCGGAGAGATAGGGGTCATCATGGCTGAGACGCACACGCTGCTGGGCCGGGCGCTGGTGCTGGCGTGCGAGGCCATGGCGCCGATCGTGCACCGCGAGCTGCGCGACCACGGCAACGCCGGCAAAGAGTGGCCCGAGAAGCTGGTGCTACCGGCGCTCTCCGATATGTCGGTGCAGAAGTTTCGCGACGAGCTGGCGCGCCGCCGCGCCGGCGCGATGAAACAGGACGACTACGACGCGCTGCTTAAGTCGCTGGAGCCGCAGGACCTGGCCCGCGTCATGCGGCAGAACCTCGACTGCTTCCCGCAGCAGCGCGGCCGCAACCGCAACCTGCGCACGCTGCTCTCCGGCCTGGTCGATCTGCGCAACGACTGGGCCCACTTCGACCAGCGCCTCGACGACCCGATCACCGCTGCCTCCCGCCTCGGCCAGGTCTACGAGCTGCTCACCGCCCTGGGCGACACCCCCCGCGCCACCGAAGTCCGCACGCTCATTACCACCCTCAACGCGCCCCGCGCCGTGCTTCAAGCCCCAGCACCTCCCCAACCGCCGCCCGAGACCATACAGCCGCGTCCGAAGCCCGAGGCGTCAAAGACGCCAAAGGCTCGCCGCAAGCCCCGCACAGTAGCATCCAATCCCGTACCAAGCTCCCCTCCCCGCATCGGGGAGGGGCCGGGGGAGAGGTCCCTCCCGCCCTGGCGGGAAGTGGCAATGCCCAACGCCGACGTGGCCGAGGGCACGTACCGCCGCGCCGAGTTCGCCGCCGACCTCTCGCAGGTGGTCGCCCGCCGCGCCACGGTCGAGTACCAGGACCCCGGCCGCTTCTTCCAGCGCACCTTCCTTACCAACTCGATGCGACGGCTGCTGGTCCACGCCCTGCATCGCTTGGCCGCGGGCGACGGCGACCCGGTGATCCAGCTCAAGACCTCGTTCGGCGGCGGCAAGACGCACACCCTGATCGCCCTCTACCACCTGGCCGCCACGCTCGCCACGCCCGCGCCGCCCGACGAGGTGGTCGGGCTGCTGGCCGAGGCGAAGCTGAGCGCGGCCGAGGTTGGGCGGCCTACCGTCGCCGTCTTCGTCGGCATCGGCTCCACCGCGGCCGGGGCGATGCGCGACGTGCCCGAGCTGGGCGTGCAGGTCAACACGCTCTGGGGCGAGATCGCCTACCAGCTCGGCGGCGCCGCGGGGCTGAAGCTGGTTCTGGAGGAAGATCAGCGCGGTCTAGCGCCGGGTAGCGAGAAGCTGCACCGGCTGCTCAGCGAGCACGCGCCGGCGCTGATCCTGATCGACGAGTTCGTCGCCTTCGTGCGTCAACTGAAGGGCGTCCGAAACCCGCCAGCCGGCAGCTTCGAGGCGAACCTGACCTTCATGCAGCAGCTCACTGAGGCAGTCAAGGCGACGCCGCGCGCCCTGCTGGTGGCGACGATCCCCGAGTCGGACGTCGAGCTGGGCGGCCAGGCGGGCGAGGAGGCGAAGCGGCGCATCGAGAAGGCGTTCGAGCGCATCTCCGTCCCCTACGAGCCGGTGACGCCCGAGGACGGCTTCGAGGTCGTGCGGCGGCGGCTGTTCGACGCTCTCTCGCCCGAGGACCTCGCCCGCCGCGACCAGGTCTGTGAGGCGTTCTGGGAGGCGTAC
This sequence comes from Chloroflexota bacterium, assembly GCA_036741355.1. Taxonomy (GTDB): domain Bacteria; phylum Chloroflexota; class Dehalococcoidia; order CAUJGQ01; family CAUJGQ01; genus JBBRGK01. The sequence continues at coordinate 12,758 of DAINSK010000035.1, read as the reverse complement.
CGCCGCAACCGCTCCGACCTGCCGCGCGAGGCGAGCGAGCCCGCCTACCTGGAACGGCTGCGTGAGTGCTATCCCGTCCACCCGGAGCTGTTCGACCGGCTCTACCAGGACTGGTCCACGCTCGCCAACTTCCAACGCACGCGCGGCGTGCTGCGGCTGATGGCGGCAGTGATCCACGCGCTCTGGCAGCGCGGCGACCGCTCGCCGCTGATCATGCCCGGCTCCCTGCCGCTCGACGACCCGGCCGTGCGCGCCGAGCTGCTCACCTACCTCAGCGAGCAGTGGGGCGCGGTGATCGACAAGGACGTGGCCGGCGAAGGCTCAGAGCCGAAGCGGATGGACGACGCGCGACCGCTCTGGGGGCGCTACCAGGCCTGCCAGCGGGCGGCGCGCGCCGTCTTCCTCGGCAGCCCGCCGCAGAAGGCCGCCCCCGGTGTCGAGGACACGCACGTGCTGCTCGGGGTGCTGGAGCCGGATCAGAGCGCCGGCACGTACCGCGAGACGCTGGTCAGCATGCGCTCGCGCCTCGCCTACCTCTACGCCTCCGACACCGGCCGCTACTGGTTCGCCGTGCAGCCCAACCTCAACCGCACCGTCGCCGACCGCGCCGAGAAGGTGCAGGCGCCCGAGGTCTGGCGCGAGTTGGAAGCGCGGCTGAAGCAGCTGGCCGGCAGCAGCCACGACTTCGGTGGCGTCCACGTCTGCCCACAGGACACCGGTGATGTGGGCGACCAGGCCCAGGCGCGGCTGGTGGTGCTCTCGCCGCGCTTCGCCCACGAGCGCGGCGGCGGCACGGCGCAGCCCGAGGCGCAGCGCCTGCTGGAGACGCGCGGCAACGCGCCGCGTCAGTATCGCAACATGCTCGTCTTCCTCGCCTGTGACGCTGCCGACCGCGAGGCGCTGGTGGACGAGACGCGCCGCATGCTTGCCTGGAAGTCGGTGCTGGAAGACGCCGACCGGCTCGACCTCGACGCGGGTCGCAAGCGGCAGGCGGCCAACAGCCAGCGGGATGCCGAGGCAGGCGTGGAGGCGAAGCTGCAAAACGCCTATCGCTGGCTGCTGACGCCCGGCGCGGACGTGCAAGATGGCGGCCAGGTGCGCTGGAAAGCTTCGGCGCTGGATAGCGGCCGCGCAGAGCTGTCGTCCGGCGGCGGCGTGGCGGCCCGTGCCGCCGCCAAGCTGCGGGTCGAGGACGCGCTGGTCACCGTCTGGGCGCCCCTGCACCTGGAGCGCTGGCTCGCACAGCTCTACTTTACAGACGGCGTGACCCACGTAGCGCTACAAACGGTCTGGCGCGACCTCTGCAGCTACCTCTACTTTCCGCGCCTGCGCGACGAGGAAGTGCTGCTGGCCACGGTGCGCGAAGGGATGGCCTCGACCGACTTCTTCGGCTACGCCCAGGGCGTGCGCGGCGATGGCAGCTTCGTCGGACTCGTCTTCGGTCGCCCCGGCAGCGCCTATTTGAACGCCGACGCTGTGCTCGTCGGCCGTGATGCCGCCGCGGCGCAGATCGCACGCGAAAAGGGGCAGGAAGCGCCGCAGTCAACCGCGACCGTCGAGCCGCAGCCCGCGTCGGAGCCACGGCGGCCGGGTGTTGCAGAAGGAGCGTCGCAGGCGCCGCCCGCGCCGCCCGCGCCGCGTCTGCCGCGCCGCTTCCACGGCAGCGCCAGGCTCGACCCGCTCAAACTCAGTACGCAGGCGCAGCAGATCGCCAACGAGATCGTGGCACGGCTGATGAAGCCGGGCGTGAGCGTCGAGCTCACGCTGGAGCTGAAGGCGGACAGCGAAGGCTTCTCTGAAGACGTGCAGCGCGTGATCACAGAAAACGCCCGCACGCTCAAGTTCGACTCCGCGAGCTTCGAGGAGGGGTGAGCGGGCAGCCGCATCGCACGAGCGGGTCCGGCCCTGCCCATCCTCGCGCCGGCGTGCGACAATACAGATAACAAGGCGGTGCGGTGATGGTAACCAGGGCGAAGAAAAGGAAATCTGACTACGATCCCGGGCCGGACGAGATGACGTTAGAAGAAGGCTGGGAGCTGCTAAACGCCCGCGCTCAGATGTACCTGGGCACCAGCGGCGCGGAATTCCTCGAGCGCTGGGACGCTGGCTATTACGACGACGATCCGGACCGGCCCGAAGTGATGAACGTGGCAGCCGTGATCGCGGGTGTCAGGTAAAACCCCGGCTCTTGCCGTTGCAACGTTCACTGGCGAGCTACAGCGACAGCTCTCGTGTGTGACCAATGCGGTTCTGCGGATAGGACGGGGCGGAAGGGAGCCCGCCCAGTCACCCCGCTTGCTAACACTCGGTCAGGTTCCGGCTCCGATGCGTGGACCAGCACGAATATTACTGTCGGTGGACACAGAGTACCGCCTCGTTCAGAGCACGGATGATGTCGAAAACTGGGAAGTTCAGACTGCCGGCTACATCTATGCCCTCAAAGATGGCGATCACCGCGATATCATCGCGTATCACTGGCATCCCGCGGGACACAGCCACGTAGTCGTTCCTCACCTGCACCTCTATGCCGGCGCTATGGTAGGCAGGCCCGAGCTCACCAGGGCTCACCTGCCGACCGGCTTGATTAATTTGGCGGATTTGCTGCGCTTGGCGGTTGAGGACTTTCAGGTACGCCCCCTTCGCTCCGATTGGGGGGTGGTGCTTGCGCCGGCCGCTTCTCAGTCCAGCGGCGAGTCGTCGTAGTGGGTGAGCAGGTCGGCGGCGCCATCGTAGTTGGCGATGGCGCCCTTGAGGTGGGCGCAGGTACTGGATCCACGGGACTACTCCGGCGGTAGCATCGTTCTCAGGCGGCTGATATACTCCGGCGTGCGTCCGCGCAAGTGGATCAACCCGGCCCCCATTTTGGGGTGACCGGGCATTCTGCGTGCCGTCGAAATAGCACGTCGCCCGGGCGGGCGAGGGGAGCGGCCGGCAGATGTCTGCACGTGCGACCTGCGATGCGGCATCGCTCTATTGGCAGGTCGGCCTGCGCGGCTTTCGGCGTTACGCGACCTACCGCGCCGCTACTTTTGCCGGAGTCGTCACCAACACGGTATTCGGCTTCCTACGCGCCTACGTGTTCGTGGCGCTGTTTAGCGGTCACGCCGACGTCGGCGGCTACGACCTCAGCGATACGTTGACGTACACGTTCGTCTCCCAGGGGATCATCATGGCGATCTTCCTGTGGGGTTGGTGGGAGATCGCGCTCGGTGTACGCTCCGGCGCGGTGGTGACAGATTTTTCAAGGCCGATCGATTACCAGTTCTACTGGCTCGCGCAGGACCTCGGACGTTCCGTCTATCACCTGATCTTTCGTGGAATCCCGCCGTTCATCGTCGGGGCGCTCGCTTTTCACCTGCGTTTTCCGCAGCATCCGTGGACGTGGCTCGCCTTTGCGCTGAGCGTGGAGCTCGGGGTTTGCGTCAGCTTCGCACTGCGCTTCATGGTCAACCTCTCGGCGTTCTGGCTGCTCGACTACCGCGGCGTTGGGACGATCATGCAGGCTGTGTGGACATTCTTCTCGGGCTTCGCCATACCAATTGCATTCTTTCCGGGCGCTCTGAGGACGGTTAGCGAGATGCTGCCGTTTGCAGCGATGCTTGCCACGCCGGTGAACGTATTCCTGGAGAAGGCGCAGGGACTAGACCTGGCGGCGGCACTGGCATTCCAGGCCGGCTGGGCGGTCGTTTTGCTGCTGGTCGGGCGGCTGATGCTCGCCGCAGCTACGCGCAAAGTGGTGATCCAGGGTGGCTGACCTGCTGAGTATCTACGTCCATATCATGGCGGCGCGTATGCGGGCGCAGCTTCAGTACCGTGTCTCTTTCGTATTACAGCTCGTTGGCTCTTTCTCGCTCTCTTTTACCGACTTCGCCGTGGTGCTGGTGATCTTCGCTCACCTTCCATACCTGGCCGGCTGGTCGCTGGGCGAGGTCGCCTTTCTCTATGGGACCTCGTACATGGCCTTTCAACTGAGCGACATTGCCGTCGGGCAGCTAGACCAGCTACCTGTGCTGATCCAGAGCGGCGATTTCGACATGGTGCTGATCCGCCCACTCGGGGCGCTGTTCCAGGTGGTTACGCTGGACTTCACACTGCGTCGATTCGGCGCATTTGGCCAGGGTGCCCTGGTGTTCGCCCTCGCACTGGCAAGGACGGACATCCACTGGACCGCCGGCAGGGTCCTTGTACTGACGCTGATGCCGGTCTGGTCGATCCCGATCTTCGCGTCGGTCTGGGTAGTTGGCGCCACCAGTGCCTTCTGGGCGGTCCGCTCCATGGAGGTTATCAACTTGGTCACGCACGGGGGTCAGTTACTGACACAATACCCGTTGCAGGTCTTCGGAGCCTGGATACAGCGGTTGGTCATCTTCGTCGTACCGCTCGCCTTCGTAAATTACTTCCCGTCGCTCTACGTCCTCGGCAAGCCGGACCCGCTCGGAGCGCCGGAGTTTGTGCGCTTCGCTTCGCCGGTCGTCGCCATCGTTCTGGTCGTCGTTGCAGGGCGCATCTGGAACTTCGGCGTTCGCCACTACCGCAGCACGGGAAGTTAACGGATCGCCCCTCTCCATCAAAATTGATGGAGAGGGGTAGGGGGTGAGGTTTCTCCACCATGGCCCCAATCGTTAGCGTCGAAAACCTGGAGAAGCGGTTTGCCGTCTCTCGCAAGCGCCAAGGAGCCCGCGGCTTGCTGGGAAAGCTCGCGCGCGAAACGATCGACGTGCGCGCGGTTGACGGCATCTCGTTCTCGATCCAGCCGGGCGAAATGGTCGGCTACATCGGCCCCAACGGAGCCGGCAAATCCACCACGATCAAGATGCTCACCGGCATCCTCGTGCCCAGCAGCGGTCTGGTTCGCGTGGCCGGTCTCGACCCGTCGCGCCGCCGCATCGAGCTGACGCGCCACATCGGCATGGTATTCGGTCAGCGCACGCAGCTCTGGTGGGACCTGCCGCTGCGCGACTCATTTGACCTGCTCCGCTATATCTATCGGGTGCCGGTCGAACGTTTTCGCGTAAACCTGGACACGTTCGTCGAGTTGTTAGACCTCGGACCGGTGCTCGACACGCCCGTTCGCCAGCTGTCATTGGGCCAGCGCATGCGCGGCGACCTGGCAGCGTCGCTGCTGCACGACCCGGAGATCCTGTACCTCGACGAGCCAACCATCGGTCTCGACGTCGTCGTGAAAGCGCGGATCCGGGAATTTCTGGCCGAGTTGAACCGCGAACGCGGCGTGACCGTGTTGCTGACGACGCACGACATTTCGGATATCGAGCGGCTCTGTTCGCGCGTGATGATCATCGACCGCGGCCACCTCATCTACGATGGCAGTCTGTCCGCCATCAAGGAGCGCTTTGGCGACGAGCGCATGCTGGTGGTGGACCTGGAAGAGCCGGCGCCGCCAATAGATGTGCCCGGGGCGATCGTCGAAAAGGTGGACGGACCGCGCCAGTGGCTCCGTTTCCACCGGTCCGAAACGACCGCCGCGGCGCTGATCGCCGCCGTCGCCGCTCGCGTCCGCCTGCGCGACCTGACCATCGAAGAGCCCGAGATCGAGGACATCGTGCGCCGGATCTACGGCGGCGCCGACCCCGGTCGAGCGCGATAGCTTATTCGCCTGTCCGCCGGTCACGCCTTCACATTCATCCCAATGCGAGTGCCGCAATTCACTGATTATGCATACACTCAATGCAGCCTTGGAGAGGGTATGAGATGAGAGAGTTTACAACGACTGTTACCCAGCGAGGACAGGTCACAGTCCCGGCCGAGGTTCGCCGCCTGCTCGGGATCAAGCCACACAGCAAGCTGACGTTCCGAATCGAGGGGGACAAGGTACATCTGCTGCCGGCTGCGTTCACGCTGGCATCTACCTTTGGCTCCGTAAAACCCATCAACCGACCCGAGGATTTCGAGAAGATGATACGTGAGGCAAAGGAGGAACACGCCGTGCGGACGATGCGGAAGTTGCAGAATCAATGAGATGGCTGGACACCAACATATTCCTACGCCACCTGGCCAACGACGATCCTGCGAAGGCCGTCGCGTGCTACTCGCTTCTGCAGCGGCTTGAGCGCGGTGACGAGGAAGCACAGACAAGCGAGGCCATCATTTGCGAGGTCGTATTCGTCCTCTCGTCACGCGCTCATTACGGTCTCCCGCACGACGACATCCGGGATCGCCTTGCTCCCATCATTCCGCTGCGTGGTCTGAAGTTGCCGAATAAGCGGGTCTACCTCGTGGCGCTAGACATCTTTGCAGCGCGACCATCACTCGACTTCGAAGACGCGTTGAGCGTCGCCTATATGCAGAACGAGGGCATCGCCGAGCTGTACAGCTACGACAGAGACTTCGACCGTATATCGGGGATCACCAGAATCGAGCCGTAGACGGAGTCGGCGCCACAGCCGAGCTCACGATCATTACACCGCCCAATGAGCACGGAGCAGCGCTCGATGGAGAAGATCCGGCTCGCCGGCTTGGAGGCGTTGCGGCAGGCGCTGGGACCGGTGGGGATGGTGCGCTTCATGCAGCAATCGGACGTCGGATCGGGCGACTACACCGCCTAACGCGGCCGGTGGCTCAACCACCTCTCGGTGGCGGATGTAGCGGATGCCATCCAAACCCGGCACCAGGCAGATCTATCGTCGTAGGCCTCAGTACACCAGCCCCAGTTCCAGGCTGATGTCCAGGATCGGCGCCGAGTGGGTGAGGGCGCCGAGCGATATAAAATCCACGCCCGTCTGCGCCACCCGCTGCACCGTCTCCGGGGTGACGTTGC
>DAINSK010000035.1:0-5883 GCA_036741355.1 Chloroflexota bacterium | reverse complement strand
ATAAAATCCACGCCCGTCTGCGCCACCCGCTGCACCGTCTCCGGGGTGACGTTGCCGGAGGCCTCGGTCAGGGCGCGACCGCGACAGCGCGCGGCTGCTTCAGTCATCTGTTCTGCGCTCATATTGTCGAACATGATGATATCGGCGCCCGCTGCCAGCGCCTCATCGACCTCCGCCAGGTTCGTGACTTCGAGCTCGACGCGAAGCGTGTGCGGCGCCCGCTCTCGCGCCAGTCGCACCGCGTCCGCAATGCCCATGCCGCGCGCCCGCAACGCCGCCAGGTGGTTGTCCTTGATCAGCACGCCGTCGGCAAGGTTGTAGCGGTGGTTGTGGCCGCCGCCCATGCGAACCGCGTATCTCTCCAGGTAGCGCAGCCCCGGCGTGGTCTTACGGGTATCGAGAATGCGGGCCGTGTAACCCTTCGTGCCGGCGACCGCGCGCGCCGTGATGGTTGCAATACCGGAGAGGTGCTGGAGGAAGTTGAGCGCCGTACGCTCGCCGCGGAGCATCGAGGCGTATGAGCCCTCTACAGTTGCGGCGCGGTCGCCGCGCTGCACCCGGTCGCCGTCGGCGCACAATGCTGTAAAGACGAGCGCTGGGTCCACCGCTGCAAACGCCGCGCCCATCACCGGCAGTCCGGCGATCACGCCGTCACCTTTGACCAGCACCGTCGCGCGACCCTGTTGTTCGTTGGTGACCGTCGCGGCCGTGGTCACGTCCTGCCACGCGCCGTCTTCGGCCAGCGCCCGCCGAACGCTCTCATCTACCTGTTGCCTGTCCAACTCCTCGGCCAGCGGAAGGCTGAGCGTCTCACTCTGCATCGTGCGGGGCCTTCTTAAAGACAAAGTGCCGCAGGCCGCCGGTAGAGGGCTCCGGGAAGTCGCTGCGATAGTGGGCGCCGCGACTTTCCTGCCGCATCAATGCCGCCTCAACCACCAACCTGCCCGTCAGCACCAGGTTGTGTCGCTCGTATCCGGCGCGGTCCACAGCCGGAGGCAGGCTGTGCTGCCAGGCGGAAAGCGCCATACGCGCTAGATCAAGCCCCCTGCCGGTTCGCACGATGCCGGCTTTGTCCCACATCAAGTACTGCAGCTCCTGCAGCGTCGGTGGCCGGGTTTCGCCCGCGGATGCGTCGGGAAGGGCCACCGCCGAGGAGTCACCCGGCGCGGGTGACACGCCGGCCAGGACGCTTTCTGCGGTGCGACGGCCGAAGACGAGCCCTTCCAGCAGGGAATTGCTCGCAAGCCGGTTGGCGCCGTGAACGCCGGTGCAGGCGACCTCACCGCAGGCGAACAGGCCTCTCACATTGGTTTCACCACCGGGTCCGGTCCGCACGCCGCCCATCGTGTAGTGGGCCGCGGGAGCAACCGGCAGCGGTTCGCGCGTGAGGTCCAGGCCGTGTTCGCGACAGGTCTGGTCGATATGCGGGAAGCGTGCGCGGACGAACTCAGCGGGCAAGTCCGTGAGGTCGAGAAAGACGTGGTCTGCGCCGGTGCGCGCCATCTGTTGTTGGATGGCACGCGCCACCACGTCGCGAGGCGCCAATTCTGCCCGCCGGTCGTAGTCCGCCATGAAAGCGCGGCCAGACCTGTCCCGCAGCACAGCGCCTTCCCCACGCGCCGCCTCAGATATCAGCAGCGATGGGACGCCCGGAAGGCGCAGGGCAGTGGGATGGAACTGGATGAACTCCAGGTCCATCAGTTCGGCCCCCGCGTCAAAGGCGAGGGCGATGCCGTCGCCGGTCGCGACGTCGGGATTGGTCGTGTAGCGGTAAAGCCGGCCCGCGCCGCCGGTCGCGAGCACCAGCGCGGCAGTGTCGATACGCTCGGTTGTGCCGCTCTCGCAGTCCAGTACATCAGCGCCCGCCACCCCGCCGTAGCCGGTCAGGATGCCGGTCACCATTCGGTGCTCGTGCACCTCGACCCGTGATGCGCGGACTCGGTCGACCAGCGTCCGCTCGAGATATAGACCGGTCGCGTCGCCTCCGGCGTGGACGATGCGGAACGCGCTGTGTGCGGCCTCGCGACCAAGTGCGATGCGCCCATTCTCGCGGTCGAACGGCACGCCGAGGTCGAGCAGGTTCGCGATTCTACCGGTCGCGCCGGCTGTCAGCAACCGGGCGGCGTGCTCGTCGACTAATCCCGCGCCGGCATCGATCGTGTCTTTCAGGTGCGCGGCGGCAGAGTCTTCCGCGCCGAGCGCGGCCGCGATCCCGCCCTGGGCGTAGCGCGTTGCCGAGTCTTCAATCGCTCCTTTGGTGAGCAGCAGGACGCGACCGTGTGGCGCGAGCGCCAGTGCCGAGGAGAGGCCGGCAACGCCCGATCCGACGATGACGCAATCGTAACGCGACATGACGGTTACCGAACCTGGAGCATACGGTCGAGAGCGATCCGCGCCCAGTGTGCGGTTTCGCCGTCCACCTGGATGCGATTCACCACCCGTCCCTGTGCCAGCTCCTCGAGCACCCAGCAGAGGTAGGCGGGATGGACGCGATACATGGTTGAGCAGGGGCAGACGATCGGGTCGAGGCAGAAGACGGTCTTGTCCGGGTTTTCGTTCGCGAGCCGCTGCACGAGGTTGATCTCCGTGCCGATGCCCCACGTGCTGCCGGCCGGCGACTCGCGGACAACCTTACAAATGAACTCGGTCGAGCCGGAGCAGTCGGCGGCGCGGACGACGTCCAGCCGGCACTCCGGATGCACGACGACCTGGACGTCCGGGTGATCGATGCGGGCCTGCTGGATCTGTTCAACTGAGAAACGGGCGTGGACCGAGCAGTGGCCCTGCCAGAGGATGACGCGGCTGCTCTGAAGCTGTTCAATGCGGTTGCCGCCCAGGCCGTCAAAGGGCCAGTCGTAGTCCCAGAGGACCATCTCATCCTCGGGAATGCCCATCTTCACGGCCGTGTTTCGGCCCAGGTGCTGGTCGGGAAAGAAGAATACGCGCCGGCCGCGCGCGAACGCCCAGTTGAGCGCCGCCTCGGCGTTGCCCGACGTGCAAACGATGCCGCCGTTGCGGCCCACAAACGCTTTGAGCGTCGCGGCCGAGTTGACGTAGGTAACAGGGATGACGTCGTTTACGCCTTCGCGGGAGATCGCCTCCCAGGCTTTGTAGACGTCGTTGGGCCGCGCCATGTCCGCCATCGAGCAGCCCGCGGCAAGGTTTGGCAGGATCACCTGCTGGTCCGGGCCGGTGAGGATGTCGGCGCTCTCGGCCATGAAGTGGACACCGCAGAAGACGATGAACGGCACGCCGCGTTGTTCCGACGCCCATTGCGCCAGCTTGAGCGAGTCGCCACGCACGTCAGCGAATTGGATGATGTCCTCGCGCTGATAGTGGTGGCCGAGGATGACGGCTTTGCCCTCGAGTGACGCACGCGCCGCGCGGATGCGGCGGCTGAGCTCCTCGATGCTGACGCCGCGATAGGCGGCGGGGATGTCGATCTGCCAGCTTGGGAAGTTCCGTTCCTGCACGAGCGGGATCGTTCCGAGACCGGTTTCACAGCTTTCGTCAGCAAGTGCGGCGCCGCTGGATTCCGCTGTCAGTGTGGTCATCGTGTTCTCCATCGCCCTTTGCCGTTGCCGGTAGGTGCAGACCCAGACGTCGCACCCAGCGGCAGCGCCGATCAAGTAAGTGTCTTCACTACACTAAGTATTATCACAGGGCGGAGTAAGTGTCAACCTGTACACGAAGTCAACTTCTCGTGGTTTTATTTCAGATCGGTGAACCACGAAACGAGGCACGTCGCCGCGGCGGGCACCAGACTTTGGAAAGCAAAGATCGCGGCGGGCAGCCTCAGGGTGTAGCAGGCAACGTGCTGACCGAACCGTTTTCATCAAGCTGTTCGCCACTGAATGCCGGGCCGTTCTGCGTGGCTATCACCGTGTGTCCGGCGCGGAAGCGGAGCACTCCTTCGGGATCGAGAACATTGAGTGCTCCTTCGCCGGCGAGGGATAGGCGCCGGTTGCCCTGGCCATCGAACAAATGCACATTGCCGGCAAGCTGAAGCTTTTTGGCAGGTCCGCGCTTACGAATTTGACTTCTTGTGTCGGACAGAATAGGGGACGTACGGTAGAAGTGTGATTGTCCGCTTCACCCGCGCCGCGAGCAAACACCGGATTAGCCGCGATCGTAGCCGATACGTCATCGAGCACTGCGGGCGGGTACTGCGCGAAGCACCGCCAGCAGGCGCCACGGGGAGCGCGACCGACCGGCTAATCTACCTGGGGGACGATGCGGCGGGAGTATCGCTGGAGGTAATGGCCGTGAAATTGGCCTCGGGGGGTCTGCTCGCTATCCACGCGATGCCTTTGCGGCCAAAGTACCAAGCTGATTACGACGAGGCGAAGTCATGGCGACGATAAAGCGTTCCCGTAGGAAGACCAAGACGCGGACGTGGCGTACGACAGGAGGCGACGTACTCACAGAATCCACGATTGAGGCGCTGGCCGCGGAGGCCGAAGCTGGCTATGACCTCAGCCAAGCCCGTGTAGAACATGTCGGCCGGCCCTCGCTCGGCCGCGGAGTGTCTCCTCGAGTCAGTTTCCGTGCGAGTTCGCAGCTTTTCAAACAGCTCCGCGCCCGGGCGGCGCGGGAAGGGCGATCGGTCAGTGACCTTGCGCGAGAGGCACTCGAGCAATACGTCAAGCACAATGCCGGGTAGCCGTCCACACGCATTTGCCCGCGACGATGTCACCGACCTTGAAGACGGTATGCCTAAAAAGTGAGTGGTTCGCGGCGGGAGAATCGGTAGAGACGCGCGGGTCGGTGACCCGTCCACACCTGCGAAAGCCCGTCAGGGCCGGCGAAAGATGGCGTGCGTCCCCACTCGCCGCCAGATGATGTGAGGCTCACCGCCCTGGATCTCCTCGCCGTACATGAATGTGGCTCGGCCGTCGGCTGCCCAAGTCAACTCCCAGATCGCCTCATGCCCGTGCACGCGCTTGACGCGCAAGCGTGGATCGAACGTGCCCTCACGTAGGCCATCGACAAATTGCCGTACCGCTGCAAGAACCGCACGCTGCTCTGCCGGGTCCAGGGCATCAAAATCACGACGGAAACGGGGCGATCGTTCGTACGTTGGCACCGCTACTCGAGCGGCTTGAGGTCGGCTGTCAGCGCTGCCAAAAACTCTTCGTCGTCACTGAAGCGTTCCAATTGGCCTGCGGCGATTTCGGCATCTACCTCGCGCTCACCCCGCTGCCAGCCGGCCGTCCAGAACCAAGCCTGCTCCGGTTCGATCTCATGCAGGACGAGCCGACCCCCATCGTCGGTCACCGTCAGCGTAACCGCGGAGCCCTGCTCAAGGCGCGCGACAACATCGTCCGGGAGCCGGTCCACGAGGCGGTGAAGCTCAGTCTTCGTCATGCATCTAAGGTATCACCATTCCGCCGCCCATCTCTTCCAACGAAGCACCACGGCGATCTGCCATCTCCGGTGGTGCGGCGGTAAGCCGTCTCAGTAGCCGCGTACTCGCTGCGCTAGAACGTTAGCGGCTCCCGGCGGGAGAAGCGGTAGAGACGCGCGGGTCGGTGGGCGCCGGTGCGCTCCACCTCGCTCGTCGGCTCGACGAAGCCTAGCGACAGGGCACGTTTGCGGAAGTTGCGCTTGTCGAGCGGACTGCCGAGGATCGCCTGGTAAACGCGCTGCAATTGAGTAAGGGTGAAGCGTTCGGGGAGTAGCGCATACACCACGTTGCTGTAGCCGAGTTTTGCCTGTAGCCGTTGCAGCGCATACGCGACGATGGCGTTGTTGGCGAATGCGAGATCTGGCAGATCCGCGATACGATACCAGGCGGGCTGCCAGGTCGTCCGTTCGCCCAGTGTTACCCGGCTTTCGTCCACCAGCGCAAAATAGGCGACGATCGCGCGCGGGCCCGGGTCC
>DAINSK010000034.1:0-36895 GCA_036741355.1 Chloroflexota bacterium | reverse complement strand
GCTCTTCACTACCTAAGCACGTCCTCCCCGGAGACGGCAAGTGTCGACGCCTCGTGAACGGATGGCGTTCTGCCACGGTTCGCATGACCTCGTTGTCATGATGGGTCCCCGGCGAGAGACCGAAACCGGAAGGTTTACACTTCCTCCAGGCAGCGGCGGCCGATTCGAGTGCGCGCTGCCGCGGTGTGGCCTGTCCACCGAACGCGGCTGGCAGGACCCAGGAAGGACGGGACGTGCCGGCGGATCGGCCTGTCGACAAGGCTGCTGCATCGGAGCAGTCACCGGAGCTCGGTGGATGGCATGGGTTCGTGGTCGGGCTTCACGGCAGCTTTCGCCGCCCCCTCCGCATTCTCGGGCCCGGCCTGATCACGGGTGCCGCGGATGATGACCCCTCAGGCATTGCGACCTATACCCAAACCGGCGCTCAGTTCGGCTATTCCCAGCTGTGGACGGCCGTCTTCATGCTGCCGTTTCAGACGGCCGTGCAGGAGGCATGCGCCCGCATCGGCGCGGTGACCGGCAAAGGGCTCGCCGCCGTGGTCCGCGAGCGGTACCACAAAGTCATTCTCTTCCTCGTCGTCGCGCTGGTGGTCGTGGCCAACGTCATCAACATCGGGGCAGACATCGGGGCTCTGGCGGAGAGTACACATCTGCTACTACCGCTGCACATCGTCATCCTGGCGCCCGCCTACGCGGCGCTCATTCTGGTCCTCCAGGTCTACGTCTCTTACCGGACCTACGCGCGGGTGCTGAAGTGGTTGGCTCTGGCGCTCGTCGCCTATCTCGTGACCGCGCTGATTGTCGCTGAGCCCTGGCAGGTGCTGCTCAGGGCGACGTTCGTGCCCCACATCGAGTTCAGTTCGAGCTTTCTTTTCATCATTACCGGCGTACTCGGTACGACGATTACGCCGTACATGTTCTTCTGGCAGGCATCTCAGGAGGTGGAAGAGGAGCAGCAGCAGCGGATGACGCGTACACGCGGCCATCTCAACGTCACGAGAACGTTCATCCGCAATTTGCGCATCGACACCGCGGTCGGCATGTTTGTCTCGGAGATTGCGACGTGGTGCATCATCGTCGTAGGCGCGACGGTACTGCACGCGCACGGAATCACGAACGTGGCGACGGCAGCGGACGCTGCGAAAGCGCTTGAGCCGCTGGTCCACACGTTTCCCAATGCCGGGTACCTATCCAAGCTCATCTTCGCGAGCGGGGTCATCGGCCTGGGGCTGCTTGCGATTCCCGTCCTCTCGGGGTCGGCATCGTACGCACTCTGTGAAGCGTTCAAATGGCATGAAGGCTTAAGTCTGCGGCTGAGCAAAGGATGGGCGTTCTACGGCGTCATTGCGGGCGCAACGCTTATCGGGCTCGGGCTGAACTTTGTCGGGATAGACCCTATCAAGGCGTTGGTGTTTACGGCGGTGTTCAACGGCATCGCGGCGGTCCCGTTGGTCTTCTTGATCGCGCGGGTAGCCCGCAACCGTAAGGTTATGGGCGAGTACCGCAGCGGCATCCTGTCATCGGTACTCGTCTGGTGCACGTTTGGCGGCATGAGCGCCGCGGCATTCGGACTATTCTTCACCTTAGTGAAGGGGTAAGCGCTACGGTGCGGCGACCGCTTCTTAGACGGCAACCTGGCACACGGACGGCATCAGGCGCGTGAAACCGCCAATATATGTTTACGCCGGGCTGCAAAGACCGAGTGCTGCCTATACCGAGTCTGCCCGCTCTGAAAATAGCCTGGCTTTCACGTCGCCCCAGTTAATAGCCGAAGATGCCGGGCAGCACATTCCCGAGCACATACCCACCCAGCCCTGACACCGCACCCACAATGAGCACCTCGAGCACACTGCTCACGAGCTGCACACTTGCCAAGCGACCCTTGACCACGCCCACGAGGACCAACGCAAGAAAGGTCAGCCCCAGGGACGCAACAAACGCCGACTTGAGCGGGAGGAAGAAGTAGGCGATCAGCGGCACGATAGCGGCGATGAGATAGGAGACACCCATCGTTAACGCTGCAGGAATCTTCACGGTTTCTGGCTGATACGGTATACCGAGTTCCTTTTCGACCATCGTCTTGGCATAGGCTTGTGGATGGCGCGCCAGCGTGTCCGCGATCAGCTTCGCGTCCTCGGCACTGACCCCTTCGTGTTCCAGGAGCTGCACCATTTCGTGCAGTTCGTAGACCGGGTCGCTGCGCAGCCCCTCAAGCTCTTTTTGCACCTCGTGGTGCTGCACCTGGGCTTGGGAGCGAGCGGAGATAAACTCGCCAGCGCCCATTGAGACGGCACCAGCGAAGGCTTCGGCGAGACCGGCGACGATGACGGCTTTCGTCGTACCGCTGCCGGCGGCCACGCCGCTTACGACCCCGAGCGGCACCAGCAAGCCA
The DNA here is from genome assembly GCA_036741355.1 of Chloroflexota bacterium. Classification (GTDB taxonomy): domain Bacteria; phylum Chloroflexota; class Dehalococcoidia; order CAUJGQ01; family CAUJGQ01; genus JBBRGK01. Next base: position 34,503 of record DAINSK010000034.1, on the reverse strand, counting down.
TCCAGTGAGCCAAAGACGAGTTGCCGAATCCGCCCCAGCTTTTCAATGCGGTCGCGTTCCGCGAAGACACCCGTCCGCCCTTCCTGGCTGTCAGCTGTCGGTGCGGATGTGGAGGAAGATTGCTTCAAACGCACGGTCTCCTGGCAGGCTGCTGAACAAGAGTTGTCGCTGATCACGGTAACGTGATTGTTTACAGAGGAGAACGCCCCACAGAATAAGTCTGCCTTCACCCGACAGACCGCGGCACTGTGCTGCCGCATGCTGAGGCTTAGGACGTCGCTCAGGCGACGCCAGGAGGAAAGCCTTGAGGTATCGGGATCTGCACTGTGGATCATACGCCGTACTCGGCGCGCTGATGTCGTTGGCAGCAGTGCTGGCTGCTTGTGGGGGCAGCACCAAGAACACCTACGTGAAGTCGCCTGCGCCGGTGGCGTCCGTTGCGGCGAATGCCACGACGACAGATGGGGAGCTGATACTCGCCGTCTCAGCGAATGATTTCTCCTTCACGGTGAATCGGTCGACCGTTCCGGCGGGACGCGTGCACGTCCAGTTGATTAACCGCAGTAAGGACTACCAGCACGAAGTCTGGGTGTATCCGCAGACACAGCCAAAGCTCGAGCAGATGCTCGGGCTCAAGCGCTCCGGCCAGGAGACCGAAGAACTGGACTACGTGCAGGGGGTAGCTGGGCACGTGGAGGATGTGCCTGCCGGACAAACGGCAGCATTCGATGCGAACCTTACGCCTGGGACCTATGAACTGGCCTGCTTCATTACCTCGGACATCGGGGGGAAAAAGATGGTGCACTATGACATGGGGATGCACCTGCTCGTGGTCGTGCAATAGCGCTCGGCCGTCGGGCATTCGGTCATCTCCGGTGATGCCCACCCGTTGTATTAGCGAGATCGCCGGAGCGAATCCCACCAGCGGCCGGCACGAGTACCAGGGCCGTACTAATTACCAACATGCCGGCTGCACCGGCGAAGGTATACGCCATTCCCCAGTGCGGCCCATGCTGTAGCAATAGAAGCCCCTGGAGCCATGGACCCAGCAATCCACCAATTGACCCTGCCGTGGCCAGCAGCCCGGAAGCCGCGCCGGCCCCGTGCCGGTAGGCGCCGGTCGCGACCGCAAAGACGAGCGGCCACACCGGGCCGAAACCAAACCCGACGAGCGGGATAAGCACGGCGCCGCCCGGCCGCCAACCGGCAAATACCACCAGGGCAAGTGCAAGAACGGTCGCACCGGCCGCCGTTACCGCCAGGAATCTCAGTTCTGGCAACCTTCGCAGCGCAAATGGACTGACGGCGCGGCTCAGCGTCAGCGCGAGCCAGTACCCCGACGTCACCGCCGAGGCGCTCGCAACGCCAACGCCGCCGCTTCGGAGGTAGGTGAACGTCCAATTCCCCAATCCAACCTCGAGGCCGACGTAAAGAAACAACAGCAAGGCCAGCAGCCACAGCAAGGGCCGACGCAGGAGTTGTCGCAATCCAAGCTGTTGCTCGTCGGCGGGCGCAACCGGCATCGACGGAAGCTGTGCCCGAAGCACCACGACCATTGATGCTGCCTGGGCCGCGGTCACTGTCCACAGGGCGAAACGGATGTCACCAACCGCGAGCAGCGAAGCTCCGGCCACCGCCGGTCCGATGAGTGCGCCAACGCCAAAGAAGACGTTGAGGCGGTTCAGCGCGGATCCGGCAGCGGGCTGGTAAAGGTCGGAAAATAGAACGTGATAGCCGAGGATGATCATCGTGTCGCCGACGCCCAGCAGGAATGCGGAGACAAGCATCTGCGGCCAGGTGGTCGACAGCGATAGGAAGAGCGCTCCGAGCCCGTTGGCGGCGCTGCCTGCCAACAACAGGGGCTTGCGACCGAACCGATCCATCGCCCGACCGGCGCCTACGGACGTGATCAGTCCGCCCGCAAAGACCGCGGTGAAGAGCGTGCCAGCCTGCGCCAGCGGCACGCCCGCACGCGCTGCCAGACTCGGCAGACCCGGGCCGAGCGCGGAGATGTAGACGCCGACGATCGTCAGCGTCCAGTACCCGCTCCACGTGAGACGGCGCACAGAGATCCGCTATCAGGCGTTGGTCAACGTGAGAGCACCGAGGAAGTTGTAGCCGGTGTGCGCCGCGCTTCGCGCGGCTTTTTGGATAAACGCCTCTTCGACCTTGCCCGCCTTGAACGCCTTCAGCAGTTGTTTGAAGGCGATCTTGATCGTCGCTTCGTCGATCATTTCGCCGTTGTCGGGGTCGCTGATCGCGCCAAGCCCCTGCAAGTCGGCCTGCTCATACAGCTCAACAACTTTCTTGGCGTGTTCCACCTGGGCGTCGGTCGGCGTGTAGATTTCGTTGATCACCGGGATGTGCGATGGGTGGATGGCCCAACGTCCGTCGTAGCCGTACCCCGCGGACTCTTCGGTCATGCGGCGCAGGTCTTCCATCTCGCGAACTTTGAGATGGACGTTGTCGACGGCGTCGATGCCGGCAGCTTTCGCCGCATTGACCACGCGCTGCTTCGCATAGAGGAAGCGAATGTTCTGGCCTTCGTAGGCATCGGCGATGCCGATGTCCGCCGCGTAGTCGGCGATACCAAAGATCAGCCCCGCCATACGGTCGGAGGCGGTGGCGATCTTGAAGGCGTTCTCCACGGCCATCGCCGTCTCGATCAGCGCTTCTATCTGGATTTTCCGGGTCCATCCGGCCTGCTTCTCATACTTCGTGAGCAGCTCGTCCACCTCCTCAATCTGGGAGGGCTCGAACGTCTTCGGCAGGATAATGCCGTGGAACTTGTCCACTGCGTGCGTAACGACGTACTCGATGTCGCCCTTAAAGAACGGCGACTGGGTGTTGTTCGGCCGGAAGGTCACAAACTTGGTGCCCCAATCGAGCGTGTTGAACGCTTCCGAGATCACGCCGCGGACCTCGTCGCCCTTTGCCGACAGGGGACAGGCGTCTTCACAGTCGGCCATGATCTCGTCGGCGTCCGAAGCCGCCGCTTTTTCCAACATGCGCATGTTGTGGCCGGGGAGCGTCAGCTCCGAGCGCCGAATCGTGATGGTGTGTGCCATTCGTCGCCTCCCGAAAATGATAGGAGAGCCAGTTTCAGACCAGCAGGTTCCGCGCGATGACCTTCAGCTCGAGGATCGGCTTCGCCCCTTCGAAGATAGGAAGCACCTGGGCGTCGGCGACGTAGCGAGAGATCGGCGTCTCCTCGGCGTAGCCCCAGCCGCCGTGCAGTAGCTGCCCTTCCTGGGTCGTCCAGACGGCAACGTCGCAGGCGAACAGCTTCGCCATTGCGGCTTCGAGAGTCGCCCGCTCGTTTGCCTCCATCGCCCGCGCGGCGGTGTATGTAAGCTGGCGGGCGGCGGCGAGGTGTGTTGCCATACGGCCGATCTTGTACTGCGTTAACTGGAACTCGCCGATCGGCGCCCCGAACTGCTTGCGGTCGGACACATAGGCTGCAGTCTGCTCCAGCGCCGCCTGGGCGACACCACAGGCGCGACCGCCGGTCTGCAACCGCCCCATCTCGAAGCCCGCCATCTGCAGATAGAAACCGCGATTGAGCCCTTGATCGCCACCCACCAGGTTATCTTCCGGAACGAAGTAGTTGTCGAAGTTGAGCATGAATGAGTGCATGCCGCGGTAGCCCGGCGTCGCGATCGCTTTGCCGCTGATAGCGCCGCCTCCTGGCTGGTGCTGTTCGAACTCGTAGCCGTATTCTGGTTGCTTCTCGACGATGAACAGGGAGAGCCCGCGTGCGCCGCTAGAACGGTCCGGGTTGGTCCGCGCCAACAGCGCCAGCAAATCGGCGCGACCGGAGAACGTGGACCAGGCTTTGTTGCCGTTGATCAGCCATCCTTGCTTGCCGCCGGCTTCGCCCCGCTCGGCCTTGCACGCGACCCCTGCGACATCGGAGCCGATGTCCGGCTCGGTTACCGCGATCGCTACCAGAACCTCGCCTGCCGCAATGCGGGGCAGCCACTGTTGGCGCTGTTCCTCCGTACCGCCCTGAAGCAACGCTTTTATGAGTATCTCCGGCCGGGTATTGAGGCTGCCCGCCGCGCCAAGCGACACCGAGGATAGCTCCTCGGTGGTGACCACCATGACCAGGTAGCCCATCTCCGTGCCGCCGTAGCGCTCCGGAATCGAGGCGGCGAATAGGCCCATATCCGAGATCTTGCGGATCAATTCGTCGGGCACAAGCTCGTCGTTGCGGTGTATGCGCTCGGCCAGCGGTGCAACTTCGATTCGGGCGAACGACCGCACGTGATCCCGGGTCATCTCGGCGGTTTCGTCGTTGAGCCAGATCCGGTTAGCGCCGCGCGTTTCGATCGTGTGCCGGCCGATAGCCCGCAGTCGTTCCTCGTCCATACCAGAGCGGATGGTCTGAAGAACTTTCGCGGTCGAGAGATCGGCGGCGAGCAGCCGGTCGTCGGTACCAAAATCGGTTGGCGCTGCTTCGGCCTGGGAACGCAGCTTCTGTACAACCTCCGCGGTGAAGGCGACCGCCATCGAGGCGAGTTCCGGCCCGGCGTGGCCGGCTTCGCCCGCCAGATGCGAGTAGCTCAGAAGCTCGCGCGCGGCCCGTAGCTCCGTTGCGACGTAGGCTAGGCGCTCGGCCTGCACCTGGTGTTCGTCGATCGACTTGCCGTGGTCGGTCGTTTCCCGCGCTCGATCGAGCGCGCGGTCCATCACGCGCTCCGCTGCGCTTAGCAAAGCTTCGGCGTCGGCGATGGTTTGATCTCTGGCTGCCGCTGTGCTCATTTCCGCTAATGCTCCACTTGTCGAGACCGTCATGCCGGTGTGCGGCGCGGCATCAACAGCCAGTAATCGAGGTCCAGCACCACTGCCGGGTTGTACCTCTCCCGGCCCGAACCTTCGTCGCGCTGTCGCGCCTCAAATGATTCCGCTCTGGGATCGACGTTCTTGACCGCGTTCAGCCGCAGCCGAAGGGCGCCGAGCGATGGCTCCCGCGGCAGATCGGCAGTTTCCAGCACGTCGCTCCATGCGTACAGCGTATCGCCGGCAAACATCGGGTTGACGTGCGAACCGGCGTTCCAGGCAAGCATACCGAGCGCGTTCTCAAGCCCGTTGAACGAGAGGGCGCGGGCAATCGAGATGACGTGACCGCCGTACATCAGCCGCCGGCCAAAGCGCGAGTCTTGCATCTGGTGACCGTTGAAGTGAACCCGCGCGAGGTTCTGGTAGAGGCGCGTCGCCAGTGCATGCTCTGACTCCTCTACCGTCATGCCGTCGGCGTGGTAGATGCGCTCACCGGGGGCATAATCTTCGAAAAAGAAGCGTCCGCCGGTGGCGGAAGCGTCAAACCGATCGGCGCGAAGAGCACTCGGCACACGCAGCCGGTCGACCGGGACCGACGCTGGTAGCTCCGGCACGGTGTCGGCGCCGGTCAGAGTCTTCGGATCGCGCTTATTGACCATCACCCACCGGTAGAACTCGATAACGGAGCGGCCATGCTGGTTGAAACCGCGCGTTTGAACGTAAACGATGCCGGTCACACCGCTCGACGTCTCTTTCAACCCGACGACCTTCGACTCGGCGCGCAACGTGTCCCCGGGATAGACAGGCTCGCTGAAAAGAACGTCGGCGTAGCCCAGGTTGGCGACGGCGTTCAATGACACGTCACCGACGCTTTTGCCGAACACGGTGTGGAAAACGAGCAGATCGTTGATTGTCTCGCGGCGAAAGCCAAGGCGCCGCGCAAATTCCGCGTCGCAGTGCAGCGGCGTACGATCGCCTGTGAGCGCCACGTACAGGGAACTATCACCGTGGGTTAACGTGCGCGGAACCGCGTGCGCCAGCACCTGTCCAACGGTAAAGTCCTCGAAGTAGTTGCCGTCGTTGGTCTTGCCAGGCATTGCCGCTCCGCCCCGGTCGCACGTGACACTCGTGTGCGCGCCGCTGGGCCAGTATACGATTCAAGGCGGGCACGAGGTAGTGCGTCGCCGAACAAACGGCAAGCGGCTGTTAGTCTGCGCCGTGAGCAGCGTCGACGCCGGCCCACTGCAACGACTGTTGCATTGTCTCGGGCAATAGCGAATGGCCCCCCTCGAACTCGCGATACGTCACGTCGTACCCCGCGTGCCGTAGCCTGGGCGCCAGCATGCGGCTGGTGAAATCTATGGCCAGAACCTGGTCGCCTGTGCCGTGCGTTAACAATAGTCGCGGTTTGCCAACCAGCGACGGCGGGCTGCAAAAGCCCGGCGAGTTTGCGAGGACGTGCGTGAACAGGTCTCCGTTCGCCAGCCCGAGCGACAAGGCGTACGAGGCCCCGTCCGAGAACCCCTCTATCAGGATGTGCTCCTTGTCAGCGGCTAAAGCCGTGAAGGCAAACGACAACGCGCGATCGATGCACTGTACGTCTGGGCCGTAGCCGCCGCGAAGCACGTCCCAGGTCGGCGCCACCGAATCCGGCGCCAGAATTGCGACACCATGTCGCTCCGCCGTCTCTCGCCAACGCTGCAGCATGCGCTGCCCCCGCCCGCCCGCGCCGTGGAGCGCAACCATGAGTGGGATGGCCTCCCTGCTCGAAGCCGAGGCCGGTACGAAGAGTACACCGCTCCAGCCATCGGCCGCGACCGGAAAGTGGTCACCAGCCGCAGGTGACGCGCAGACGGCGCTCGCCGGCCGGGCTAAGAGCCTCCCCGCGCGGTAGTCTCCGGGGGCGGGCCCGTGTTCAGGAGCAACCATGGCGCGATCCTCGAGCAAAGCGAAATCAATTCCGAGCGTAGCACCGACGGAGAGAGCGGTCCGTTTTGACGGACCGCGGGGGCGGGCCTAGGATTAACCCGACAGACCCGCCCCCAAAAGATATTAAAGGAGAAGCCCAATGCGAGACGCCGTGATTTGCATGCCGCTCCGCACCCCCGTCGGCCGCTACGGCGGCAGCCTGCGCGACGTTTCGGCCGAAACCCTGGCGGGACTGGTGATTGAGCAAGTCCTGGCGCGTTCTGGGCTTCCTCCCGCCAGTGTGGACGACAGCATTTGGGGGCACTGCTACCCAAACGGGGAAACACCGGCCATGGGGCGGCTGGCGCCGCTGCACGCCGGCCTGCCGGTGGAGGTCCCGGGCTTTCAGCTGGACCGCCGCTGTGGCTCCGGATTGCAGGCGATATGCCTCGCAGCGATGGAGGTGCAGACGGGCGTGGCGGACGTCGTACTTGCCGGCGGCGTGGAAAGCATGAGCAACGCCGAGTTCTATACGACCAACGCGCGCTGGGGGCCGAACCGGGGTGAGATCAAGCTGATGGACCGCCTCGACCGCGGTCGCGTGACCGCGGGCACCTATCGATACCCGGTGGACGGCGGCATGCTGGAGACGGCCGAAAACCTGCGCCGCCAGTACAACATCCCGCGCGAAGAGCAGGACGAGTACGCGCTGCGCAGCCACCAGCGCGCTATCGCCGCGATCGAATCTGGAAAGTTTGACAACGAGATCGTGCCGGTGTCCGTCCCTTCCAAGAAGGGAGAGGGCGTTCTATTTGGTCGTGACGAGCATCCCCGGTCCGACACGACCCTCGAAAAGCTGGCCTCACTGCGGGCAGTGCGAGCCCGGCAGGACCCCGAGGCAACCGTAACGGCCGGCAATGCGAGCGGCGAAAACGACGCGGCTGCCTGCTGCATCGTCACCACGCCCGAGCGGGCGGCCGAACTGGGATTGAAGCCGATGGGCAAGCTCCGCTCGTGGGGCGTTGCCGGTGTTCATCCGGCGTATATGGGTATCGGTCCAGTGCCGGCGACCAAAAGAGCGCTGGAACGCTGCGGGCTGACGCTGAGCGACATCGACCTGATCGAGCTCAACGAGGCGTTCGCCGCCCAGGTGCTGGCCTGCACGCGAGAGTGGGGCTTCACCGAAAAGGACTTCGATCGGACAAACGTCAATGGATCGGGCATCTCAATCGGCCATCCCGTCGGCGCGACAGGCGTCCGCATTATGGCGACGATGCTCAACGAAATGGAGCGTCGCGGGTCGCAATTTGCGCTCGAAACGATGTGCATCGGTGGTGGCCAGGGAATCGCCGCCGTGATCGAGCGAGTGGGATAGGGAACGTCCCAGCATCCCCTGTGCTAGAGTCGATTTTGGACTTTCTCCCCTGACTCCCTTATTGTCGACGTTATGTCATGCTGCACTTGATGCCGCACGGTTGGAGTCTTTGATGAAGATTCACGAGTACCAGGCGAAGCAGATCCTGTCGGAGTTCGGCGTGCCGGTACCCAAGGGACGCGTTGCGCGCACGCCGGCTGACGCTCGCCAGATCGCCGAAGAGCTGGGTGGCAAGGTGGTGGTCAAGGCGCAGATTCACGCCGGCGGCCGTGGCAAAGGCGGAGGAGTCAAGCTCGCCAACAGTCCCGATGAAGCAGAGATAGTTGCCGGCCAGATCCTTGGCATGCAGCTCGTCACCCACCAGACCGGCCCGGAGGGCCAAAAGGTCAAGAGCGTGCTCGTGGAAGAGCAAATGCAGATCGAGCGCGAGCTATACCTCGCAGTGCTGGTCGACAGCGCGGCCGGTATGCCGGTCATGATGGCGAGCGCCGCGGGCGGCATGGACATCGAGGAGGTCGCGGCGAAAACGCCGGAACAGATTTACCGGGTAGCTGTCGATCCAGCCACCGGCTTTCAGCCGTACATGGCGCGCGAGCTGGCGTTCGCGCTTGACCTCAGCGGGGAGCAGTTGCGTAGTGCGACAGGACTGATGATCGGTCTCTACAACGCATTCTTGGCCAAGGACGCCTCACTGGCCGAGATCAACCCGATGGTTGTTACGACAGATGGACGGCTGCTCGCACTTGACGCCAAGTTCAATGTTGACGACAGCGCCCTCTATCGCCACAAAGATATCGCCGACCTGCGCGACGTCGACGAGGAAGATCCACTCGAGGTGGAAGCAAGAGAGCTCGGTATCGGCAGCTACATCAAGCTCGATGGCAACATTGGCTGCCTCGTCAACGGCGCCGGTCTCGCCATGGCGACGATGGACACAATCAAACTGGCCGGCGGTGAGCCTGCAAACTTTCTTGACATCGGAACTGTCAACGACCCAAGTCGTGTGGTGAACGCGCTTAAAGTGATCATCGAAGACCCCGCTGTCAAAGCGATCCTGGTGAACATCTTCGGTGGAATGGCGCGAATCGACATCATCGCCCAGGGCGTGATCAACGGATACAAGGAACTTGGCTTAAAGCTGCCCGTCGTGGCGCGGCTCGACGGCACCAACCTCGCTGAAGGCGAGAAGCTGCTGACCGAATCCGGCGTTCCGGTCATCCGAGGAAGGGATCTCGGCGAGGCGGCGAAGCTGGCTGTCGAGGCAGCGGGCAAGGTCGCCTGAACGCACAATCCGACCATCGATACGAGGAGAGCTGCATTGAGCATCCTGGTTGACGAGAACACTCGCCTGCTGGTGCAAGGGATTACCGGCGGCGAAGGCAGCCAGCACGCCCGCCGCAGCATTGCCTACGGCACGAGTGTCGTCGCCGGGGTGACACCAGGCCGCGGGGGCCAGAAGTTCGACGACACCGTGCCGGTCTTCAATACCGTGCACCAGGCGGTGAAAGAGACCGGCGCCAACGTCAGCATTATCTACGTGCCGGCTGCAGGCGCCGCGGACGCCATTCTGGAAGCCGCGGACGCTGGCCTTCCCCTCGTCGTGTGCATCACCGAAAACATCCCCGTTCTCGACATGGTGAAAGTCCGGCGAGCGCTCCAGGGTGGGAAGACGCGGCTCATCGGCCCCAATTGTCCGGGCGTTATCACGCCCGGCGCCAAGTGCCGCGTCGGCATAATGCCCGGCCAGGTGTTCGCTCCGGGAAGCGTCGGCGTCATCTCGCGCTCGGGCACGCTCGTCTACGAAGCCGTAGCGCAGCTCACCAGCCTGGGCATCGGCCAGTCCACTTGTGTCGGCGTCGGCGGCGACCCGGTGATCGGAACTCGACAGCAAGAGGTCGTTGAGATGTTCAACGACGATCCCGAAACCGCGGCGCTGGTGCTCATCGGCGAGATCGGCGGCAGCGCCGAACAAGAGGCGGCCGATTACATCAAGGCGCACGTCCGCAAACCCGTGATCGCGTTTATCGCCGGCAGCACGGCGCCTGCCGGCCGTCGCATGGGTCACGCGGGCGCGATCATCTCTGGTAACTCAGGTACGGCAGCTGCAAAGAAGCAGGCGCTGAGCGACGCCGGCGCCACGATCGTCGAGAGCCCGGCGGAGATTGGGGCGACGACGAAGCGGGTGCTGCGGGAGCGCGGCCTTACCTGAGCCTGCCCGAGATCCCCGAACTGCGCCTCTTTACCCGAATTCTGACTGCGGCAGCCGAACGCTGAGGTCAACCGACCGTGCGCCGCGCCATGATCTGCGACGACACCCGCGCGAGGAGGTCGTCAATATCAAACGGCTTCCGCAGGACGCCGGCGAAGCCCTCCGTCTTGGCGCGCTCGTCATCCAGATCTCTATGCGCGGTGAATATCATCACCGGCGTTGAGCCGTTCGCATCGCGCAGAACCGAAAGCCTGTTAAGTGCAGCGCGCGCGGTATCCGAAAAGCTGTCGGCGACAACAAGGTCGATTGGAACGGATTCGAGGACGCGGCGACCTGTATCGAGCGTTCCCGCAATCAGTACTCGGTACCCCTCACTATCGAGCAGGGCACCGACGAGGTGCGCAACGGCAACGGTGTTTTCGACGATCAAAATGACCGGCTGGTCGGAATGAGACCATACTGGGGGAAGACGCACAGCTCCGGTTACACTGTCGTCAATCAATGACCAGCGCTTGAGCAGTTCACACGCTGCGCCTACAGCTTCAACCGACCTGCCGCTGAGAGTGGCAAGCGATCCGATTGACTCTTCGCGACCGGGCTCTGTAGCCAGGAGCGCAAGAATATCCGCTGCGACCGCGTGTTCGTGCATGATTCAGTTGGTTGTAGCACAATAGTTCGTAGAGTACATCATTCTGCCGGCCGGAACCTGGAGAGACAATGAACGTGGACATTGTATGTCAACGAAGACCCACCCGCGAGGTACACGCCGGCTCGGCGGTCATCGGCGGCAACGCACCGATCCTCGTTCAGTCGATGATCACCGAAGAGACACGCGATGTCGCCGCCTGTGTGGAGTCGATAATCCGGCTTTATCGGGCGGGCTGTGAGCTTGTCAGGGTCACGACTCCGACGATAGCCGACGCCCGATACCTGGGCGAGATCCGCGCCGACCTCGACCGGCGCGGTCACCAGATTCCGTTGGTCGCCGACGTCCACCACCAGGGCACGGATATCGCCGTCGAAGTGGCCAGGTATGTCGACAAGGTCCGGTTGAACCCGGGGCTCTTCGTCTACCGCAAGCCGCGTCAGCGGGCAGACGAGTATTTGCCGTCCGAGATCCAGGAGGAGCTCGACGCCATTGAACAGAGTCTTCTTCCCGTGATCGAGGTTTGCAAACGGCGCGATATTGCCATGCGCATCGGCGTCAATCACGGTTCACTGGCCGAGCGAATGCTGGTGACCTACGGCGACACCCCGGAAGGAATGGTCGAGTCGGCGCTCGAGTACGTTCGCATATGCGAAGCGCACGATTACCGCAACCTCGTTATCTCGCTAAAGGCATCGCGAGTACCGATCATGGTCCAGGCCAATCGACTTATGGCCCGGCGCCAGGATGAGCTGGGCATGGATTACCCTCTGCACCTAGGAGTAACCGAGGCCGGCGACGGGGAATACGCCAGGATCAAATCGACTGCGGGCATCGCAACGCTCTTATCAGAGGGGATCGGCGACACGATCCGCGTCTCACTTGCGGAGGACCCGATCAACGAGTTGCCGGTTTGCTACGACATCTTGCAGGCGCTCGGCCTCCGCCGTACCAAGGTGGAGTTCATCGCGTGCCCGTCGTGCGGCCGCACAAAGTTCAACCTGCCGACCGTGTTCAACCAGGTGAAAGAGGCGACCAGCCACCTCGTCGGGCTCAATATCGCCGTCATGGGCTGTATCGTCAACGGCCCCGGCGAGATGGCGGACGCCGACTACGGCTACGTGGGGCGCGGCGGCGGTCAGATCGCGCTGTATCGGGGTCGCGAGGTAGTCAAAACGAGTATCCCGCAGGAAGACGGCGTTCGAGAACTGGTTGGACTGATCAAGGCCGATGGCCGCTGGCTCGATCAGCCCGCCACCAACCAATAGAGCCGACGTCTCTTACACACAGTTTCTCGGATGCGCATGCATGAACGACGATAGCGCCACGCCCGGCGCCTACAACACACCCATCACGTTGAATATCGTGGCAGCCGGCAACGGTTGGTGGGTGAACACCGGTCCCGATCCATCGGAGATCGCCACCTACATATTCTTAGACGCCGAGGAGCACCCCGAGCTACTGGAACTGCCCCGTCTTTCCGCCGGCGCGGACTGGTCGGCCGCCGCGGAATGGCTCGCCGACGGCGCAAGGATCCGCGTCAACATCACTGGACCAGTGCAGACAACCCTCGACGTCCAGGTCGGTGGTCCCGGGCTCGAAGCAGTCAGACACGCGCGGCTGTTGTATATCTGCCCTACCACCCCCGAGCTCGGTCTGAGCCCGTACCTCGCGCGCGACCGTAGCTTCGCGGTCAGATTGCCACGCCTTCGCGATGCGTGATCATCTGCATTCGGTGAGCGCGTACGCATGCGGCGGCGTCACCGAGAAAAGGCTCAATTTTCTTATGTACCAGCGGATCCGTGGTTGTACACTTGGGATCGTCAGTTCATAATATCGAGGCCGGTTACCCGACCGATCGGAACCTCAATCCGGCCCGCGGCGCGCGACTGATCGCCCGCCGACACAGCAAGGAGCAGCATGCAGACACGTGCCGCACGGGTCATTACGGAGGTACCCGGACCCGCCTCCCGACGCCTGGTAGAGGCGGAAAGCCACAGTCTGGCGCCAGGGCTCCAGTCAATCGGCCTTTTCAGCGGCATTGCTTTGGACCACGGGCGTGGCGCTTTGGTCACCGACGTGGACGGTAACACATTCATCGACTTCACCGCCGGGGTGGGCGTCGCGTCGCTCGGCCATGCCCATCCTTCTTATGTACGAGCCCTGTCCGATCAGCTCGAACGCATCTCCGTCGGGAGCTACACCACCGAGAAACGGGCGCTCTTTTTGGAGGAGTTGAGGCCATACCTTCCGCTCGGACTCGACCGGATGCAGTTCTACTCCGGCGGGACCGAGGCAGTCGAGGCGGCGCTGAGGATGGCGCGCTCGTTCACCGGGCGCTTCGAGGTTATTTCATTCTGGGGCGGCTTCCACGGCAAAACCGGGACCACGCTCGGCTTGAGCGGACCAGACGTCAAGCAGGGGCTCGGACCAATGCATCCCGGCGTACACAACGTGCCCTATCCGGACTGGGCGCGCCGTCCGTTTCCAGCCGTCGACCCGGTTGACCTAGGAGTACGCTGCGCGGACTTCCTCCGCGCGTACATCAAGAACAGCACGGCCGGCAGCTTGGCGGCGATAATCGTCGAGCCGATCCAGGGAACTGCCGGCAACGTGCTTCCGCCGCCGGGCTTCCTGCGTTCGGTCGCCGACATCGCCCGCGAGAACGGCGCCCTCTTCATTGCCGACGAAATGATCACCGGCTTCGGTCGCACCGGCCGCATGTTCGGCTGCGAACACTTCGACGTCGTGCCCGACGCAATCACGATCGGCAAAGGTGTCGGCAACGGCTATCCGGTGGCCGGTCTTATAGCGCGAGAAGAGTTGATGGCAGCCGCTCCGTTCGGGCTCCCTTCCGGAAGTTCTTCGAGCTACGGTGGCAACCCGCTTGCCGGGGCGGCCGTCCACGCGACGCTGCACGCGATCGTGGATGAGGGCCTGGTACAAAACGCCGAACGGGTCGGCAATGCCATGCTCACCCGTCTGCAGCGGCTGCACAAATTCCCGTTCATCGGCGAGATACGCGGTAAAGGGCTAATGATCGGCGTCGACGTGGTGACCAGTGGCGATCAGCAAACTCCGATGCCTTCCGCGCTCACCCGCCGCGTGTTTCACGAGGCATTGCGGCGAGGGCTCCTGGCGATGTGCTACGGTCCGCGCATCCGCATCAATCCGCCGCTCGTCATTGATATGCAAACGGCGATCGAAGGCGTAGAAATCCTGGAAGACGTCTTCGCGGACCTCGCCGACGAGTTATCGAGCGCCCGCGCGTGCTAACCGGGGCGCTGCTGGGCGCAGGCAATATCGCTCGAAACGGTCATCTTCCCGCCTATCTAGGCTCCGACGAGGTGCGATCGCTCCTGCGGATAACAGCCGTTGCCGACCTTTGTTCTGAAAATCTCGCCGCGGTCAGATCCGCGCTTCCCGGTGTGCGAACCTACGTCGACCCCGAAGCGCTGATAGCGGTGGAACGTCCCGATTTCGTGGATATCTGCGCGCCGCCGTACGCCCACCATGATCTAATCGCCATGGCGGCCAGCGCGGGCTGCCACATCCTCTGCGAAAAACCGCTCGCCACCGATTTGAACGAGGCGCTCAAGATTCGCGACGATATTTCGGGCCGTCAGCTGGTCGCGTTCCCCTGCCATCAGTACCATTACGCGCCGCAGTGGCGGGCGGTCCGGCAGGTCATGGAGTCCGGCGAGATCGGCACAATAACGCTCGCTATGCTCACGGTCCAACGCATCGGCGCCAATCCGGGAAACGCCGCATGGATGCCCGAGTGGAGAACAGACCAACGGCTGGCGGGTGGTGGAATCCTCGTCGACCACGGCACCCATCTCTTTTATCAACTGCACTCGCTGTTCGGTCCTCCCGCGGCGATAGCGTGTCGTACCGAGCGGCGCTTACCGTGCCTCGATGTGGACGACACCGCGACCGTCAACCTCCGCTACGCCAATGGCCGCGACGTTCGGATCCATCTGACGTGGGCCGCGCAGGCGCGATATTCGAGCCACCGTTATGCCGGCGCTCTTGGCGAGGTCGCCTTACTCGACGACCAGATCACAGTTCGAAGCCCCGACGGCGAGCGACGGGTCGCGTTTACGGAAGGAATATCGGCCGGCTCGGCACACAGCAACTGGTTCGAGCCACTGCTCATCGAATTCGCGCGCCGTATCGCTGCGGGGGATTACCGGTTGGACCGCTTGAATGAGGCGGTTGCAACGGCAGCGTACATCACAACCTCATACGCGTCAGCCGCCGAAAACGGACGGCCAATCGCCTGGATGGATCCGCTGCTTGTGCCCGTGTCCGACGGATATGCGGCGGCCGGTTAGATCAAACTCAGCGGTCGACACCCGAAATCAAGATGTCCTTCAACTTGAATTCCATATACTTGACAGCGCCTTGGGCGCTTGTCCGATCATCAGGATAGAGGTGGAGCAGGACTCGCAGCGCGGGTTGCCGGCACGGCGAGCGCCTCTCCGATGGCGTCGTCACGCGTCAAACTGCGACCGCTTGCGAAGGCGGCTGCAAATGTCACCTCGCCAAGGGCTTGCCGCAAGGACACCGTCGTCTGCTCAACCAGCGACACCAGGCGTTCATAGCGGTCGGAGAACTCTCGGTTGCGGACGCTGGCTGCGGTTCCAAGCAGCCGTGTAGCGCGTTCAAGTTCGTGGCCTTGCGATGTCCACACGCACGCCAAGACCTCGAGAAGGATGATGTCGAAGCCGCGGCGCGCTCCCGACACCTCCGCGACCCGCAGCCCTTCGACTGCGGTGGCCAGCGCCTCCCGCGGCTGTCCCGCCTGCAGCGAGTAGACACTCGCGATACTCAGCGCGGCCAAGAGGTTGAGACGTGGAACTCCCCACGCCTGCGCGGCGGTCAGCATGTGCGCCACGTACCTACCGGCCTCTGGGTCAGCCTGCTCAACAGCCACCATGGCACGTAGCCGCGAGGCACACTCAAGCAGGCTGGGTTGCATCAAGCGCTGGGCTGCTGCCAAACACGCCTCCGCCGCGGCCCGAACACGCTCATGCTCGCCGCGCTGCCAGGCGTGGTACCCGTGCCAGTACAGTACGGTCGCCCGCTCGAAGAGGCCCCCCGTCTCCTCAGCCAGCGCCCGGCTCTCCCCGAGCAGCCCTACTCCCGTGCGCGAAGTTCCGGGGTAGATGGAGGCGAGGTTGGCCAATGCGAGGCTGAGATCGCGTCGTCGCCCCAGCGTCCGGAAGAGGGCGACCGCCTCGCGGAGCGCGGCAACTGCCGAGGGGTAGTCGTCGGCCGCGGCGTGCATGAGACCGAGCGTGGCCAGCACGCCGGCGCGTGCCACAGTCGGGGCGTCTGCGCCCGGCATCGCCAGCGCCTGCTCCGCCCACGCCTTGCCAATCGCGACATCCTCCTGCCAGTAGTGCCAACCCCACAGCGCGGCCGTCAGGCGCGAGGCGACATCGGCGTCCTGGTGAGCCACCGCCCAGGCAAACGCAGCGCGCAGGTTGTGGCGCTCGGCCTCGAGCCGCCGCCCCTCAACCCAATCCGGCCTGAGGAACGCTTCCCCGGCTGCTTCTGCCAAGGCGACGAGAGCAATGGCGTGTCGGCGCTCCAGCACGTCCGCGTCCCAGACCGCCACCATCCGCTCCTGGGCGAACTCGCGGATCGTCTCCAACATCTGGTAACGGGGGGCCCCGTCCGGGCCGTCCAGGACATTCAGCAGACTCTTCTCGACGAGGGAGCTCATGCCGTCCAGCACATCGAGGCCCAGGTCGCCTTCCACGTCGCAGACCGCCGCGGCGAGCTCCAGTGTGCAGCCACCCACGAAGACGGCCAGCCGATGGAAGAGAGTCTGCTCCGCCGGTGAAAGCAGTGCATAGCTCCACGCGATAGTGTCCCTCAGCGTCTGCTGGCGAGCCGGAGCGTCGCGGTGACCGCCGGTCAGTACGGGGAGACGCTTCAAAAGCCGGCTCAGCAGCGTGGTAGGCGGGATCGCCCGGCTTCGCGCTGCGGCCAGCTCAATGGCGAGCGGCAAGCCGTCGAGGCGGCCACAGATGGCGGCCACGGTCGCGGCATTGCCGTCTGATAGGACGAAGTCGGCCCGGACCGCCTGAGCCCGTGCCACGAACAGCGCTATGGCCGGGTTGGTCGCCAGGTCCGCAGGCGTGACCGCGTGCTCCGACGGTCGCGGGAGGGGCGGCACGCCATACTCGCGTTCGCCAGCTACCCGCAGCGGCGCTCGGCTGGTCGCCAGCACGGCGACTTCCGGGCCCAGCTGCAGCAGCACACTGGTGAAGGGTGCGGCAGTCAGCAGATGCTCAAAGTTATCGAGTAGCAGCAAGAGCTGCCTGTCACGCAACACGATGCCGAGCGTGTCGCGCAGCGGGACGCCGGACTGCTCCTGCACCCCCAGTGTTTGCGCTATCGCGCGCGGAACAGCGGCCGGGTCTGCGAGTGGCGCGAGGTCGACGAACCAAACGCCATCCGGATAGGCGGCGAGCAGCCTTTGGCCCACCGCGATGGCCAGCCGCGTTTTGCCCGTGCCGCCGGGGCCCGTCAGGGTGACCAGCCGTGCATGACTGAGGAGATCCAGCACGTCGTCGACCTCGCGTTCCCGACCAAAGAAGCTCGATAGGGGGACGGGAAGGTTGGTCGATCGGCTGGCATATTGACGCGCGCGTCCTTCCGCTCCGTCTGGCACGGGAGAGTTGAGCGGCCTCTCCGTGGATGGCCCTGCACCAATCGGGCGTGCCTCGGCCAGTAGGCTGCGCAGTGTGTAGTCGGTGAGGCGCTCTGGCCCAGCGTGTGCAAAGAGGCCGAGCTGGTTGCAAAGGGTGATGAGCGCCGCTTCGGCCTCGCCGTCTGGGACGGTGTCGCCGTGCTCCCAGTGCTGAATGGTGCGCCGGCTATAACCCCACCGCGCCGCCCAGCCTGCTTGGCTGATCCCGCGTGCTTCACGCAGGCCACGGAGCACCTGGTTCCAGCGAGGCGATGTTGGCATGCTTGCGCTCGTGTTTCCTCTCCGGCGTTGACGCCTGCATCGCACGCACGCTGCGCGCATCTTACGCCAAACTGACGCACTCATGACGCTTCGCCGGCAAAGCGGCCCACTACGCTGCCGGTGGTGGATAGCAGTGCGGTCGGTGTCGCGACGCGCATGCGCAAAGAAGGGAGATAGCTGATGTCCGCGCAGACGAACAGGCAGTTCATTACACGCTATCTGGAGGCGATTAACGGTAAGCCGAAGCCGCCCGAGCTCGTGGCCCGCTTCGTGGAGGACCAAGCACTCAAGGAGCACATTGCGTTGTTCGAAGCCGCCTTCCCGAGCTACGAGCTACGCAGCGATGACATGGTGGCAGAAGGGGACAAGGTGGCGGTCCGAACCACGTTTCGGGGCGTGCACCGCGGCGAGTTTTACGGCATCCCGGCGACCGGCAGGGAGGTGGTCTGTTCGGTCATGCTCATCTACCGGGTTGCTGGGGACAAAATCGTCGAGCACCACATGAACGCGGACAACCTCAGCGTCCTGCAGCAGCTCGGTGCGATTCCCGCACCCCAGTCAGTGACGGCGTAGGCCGTCGACAGCTACCACCTGGCGTACGGGCTAGAAGTTCATCACACACCACGAAGCGCGGTGAGCCCGCGGCTCTCTGCAGCCATTGTGCCGCGGCTGGTGTTGGCCGCAGCGGTCCTTGGAAGGGAGCAGGAGGCACGCAGTGCCGGATACCGGTTCCTAGACGTGGGCTCTCAGGCCGGTGCCACCGTACCAGGCGATTCGCCGGACTTGGGAAGTGCGCAGCTCAAGTGCGGCGGATGTCTGGTCGAATTGAACTACGGGGAGGTAGAAGGCATAGCGAAACAGCTCACGGGTCCGCTGGGCGCCCCCTTCGGAGCCTCCAGCAACACGCTACCCGAAACAGACGATCACTAGGAAAGGAAAACGACAGTGAAGTTCAAAGTGATGACCGCAATCTTCGCCCACGGAAGGTGGTGCATGTTCCATCGGTTGGCACGTCCTGTCCGTCCGCTGACCATCATGCTGCTTTTGGCAACGCTGCTAGGCCTGGGGTTGAGCTTCCACGGCGGGACACGGCCAGCACAGGCGCAACAGGCTAACCGCGTGTCGGTAGTTCTACGATGGCTGGATGCGGAGCCGCTCGGCGACCTGAACACCGCGGTGGCCCAATTTGCCGATAACGCGGTCTTCATTGGTCCGACGCCAACAGGCAACTGCTCGGAGCAAACACCCTGCACAGACGTGGCGGGCATCAGCCAGCAGATTCAAGGCAACATCACGACTCACAATTGCACCACGCTGCGCAACATCCAGGTCGCTGGGGCTGTAGTCACGGGTGAACGTGAGATACAAAATGACGTCATCCGTGCCCACGGCGTGCAACGCATCCTGCAGTCTTTCATAGCCGTAGTTCCGCAGGACCAAATGACCTTCTTCGCGGGTGTGTTTGATGTGGCTGACCCGCAAACCGCCTTGAACGTAGACATCAACGCTGGCAGGCAGCCGGCAGGAACACCGTTGTCCGCCCCCACGACGCCGTGTCCCGGACTTTTATAGCCCGGCGCGATAGCTGCGTCGTTCCAGATTTGCTGCTAGCAATCGGGGCGGTCGCGGTGCGACCGTACCCCACCCGGTGAGTCGGTGGTGCTCCGCTTCCATTCGCACTGCTATGGAATGACCCCTTGTCAAGCACCGTCGCGGTGGTGAATCTCATGGTCAACACAACCGGCGGACGCCAAGGACAAGGTGGCGGTCCGAACCACGTTTCGGGGCGTGCACCGCGGCGAGTTTTACGGCATCCCGGCGACCGGCAGGGAGGTGGTCTGTTCGGTCATGCTCATCTACCGGGTTGCTGGGGACAAAATCGTCGAGCACCACATGAACGCGGACAACCTCAGCGTCCTGCAGCAGCTCGGTGCGATTCCCGCACCCCAGTCAGTGACGGCGTAGGCCGTCGACAGCTACCACCTGGCGTACGGGCTAGAAGTTCATCACACACCACGAAGCGCGGTGAGCCTGCGGCTCTCTGCAGCCATCGTGCCGTGGCTGGTTAGAGCAAGCTGCAATAAACTCAGCGGTGCAGCGGGTTATGACCCCTTGAAGGACTTTTGCCCCTTCCGATGTTCAATTCAGAGCCGCCGGTTGCGAAATATAGGCGTCCTTCAACTGGAACTCCAAATACTTGATCGGTTGGTCCCCGCCCTTCGGTTTGACCGCAGGTCCTGAGGCTGGACGCGACGGTACCACCGTAAGGCTGATCGGAGCCGTGAAAAGGTAGCCCTGCACGCTCTGGTTGCCGTCGGCGCTGGTAACCAACGAGGCCAACCATCGTTGCTCTTGCTCGCTGATCGTAGCCATGAAGCCGTTAAGTTTCTCCACAAATGCCTCCATCTGCTCCTGGGTGATTGCCTCTTCGCTCACCGCTGTTCTCCTTAATCTCACGCCTGGCCTGCACGCGGGGCCGGCTCCTCCGCAACTATTACGTGTCATGCGCTCTATTAAGCAACACGAATAGGGGTCCACTGCCGCCTGCCCGCGGCCTGCCCCGTGGCCACGTCTCGCGGCGACGGCGTGAGGGATCCTACGCCAACCGTGGTGAATGTGAGGGACAGATTATTGCCCGGCATCACCGGAGCGGTCGCGGCCAAATAACCGCGGACGTCGCCATCCGTGAGCTGCTGTTCCAACTCGGGGACCTGATCCTCTGGTACGCGGCTTTGTTCGAACTGCTCGCGCGAGAAGACATAGTACCGACCATGATCGTCGCGGAGTAGAAGGACCTCTGTCACATCGGTGTACATGCCTGTTCTCCTATTCACTCTGCCGGCAATCTTAGCATCGCGATGGCCGGCGTCTGTGATGCGCTGTACACACGAACTGTTAATTCGTCCACGGGCTTTGATAACGGCATTGCTCTGGCCGGCAACAAGTAGCGCGGTTTGTCGCGTCGCGGAAGCCGGGTTACGCCGAGGGAAGTCCAAACGGTCATTCGCGACACCCCGTCCAGCGTTTGCTCCGCGCTCAACCGGTCGCGGCTATGGTGAGGTTAGGGGTTGAATTGCCCGTGGCAGGCTGGTCGGTCATGATATCCACGCTGGGCTAAACATACCAACGGACTCGAAGCCCTCGGTGGATAAGCGCCGAGGGCTTTTTCATGAGCAAGGGGTGACTTGAATGTGCGACCCGGATGGCCTGTCCCGGGGAGAAGAACACGAGGAACTGTTTGGCGGCCGCTTTCCCGAGCCGGCCCGGAAAGCAGTTTTCGAAGCGATCTATCGGCGTCGGGATGTGCGGCGCTTCCGCAACAGGGAGATCGCTCCCAGGGTGCTGCGACGGGTGCTGAATGCGGCGCATCATGCTCCATCGGTGGGGTTTATGCAGCCATGGAACTTCATTGTCATCCGGTCTGTTGCGACACGGCGGCGCGTGAAGGAGCTATTCGAGCGGGAACGTCAGGCCGCCGCCTGCTTCTATGATGAGCCGCGTCGCTCGCAGTACCTGTCACTTAAGTTGGAAGGCATTCTGGAGGCGCCACTCAACCTCTGCATCACCTGTGATCCAACCCGTGGTGGGGAGGTGCTGGGTCGCAACAGCATGCCGGAAACGGACGTCTACAGCACCTGTCTGGCCGTGGAGAACCTGTGGCTTGCGGCCCGGGCTGAAGGGCTCGGGGTGGGGTGGGTGAGCATCCTGAAGACGGCCTGGCTCCGCGAAATTCTTGCGATCCCGCCACACGTTATCCCGGTCGCTTATCTGTGCATGGGATTTCCGGAGCGATTCGAGCAAGAGCCACTCTTGCAAACGGAGGACTGGCGGCATCGGCGCCCGTTGGAGTCTGCAATCATGAGCGAGCAATGGCAGCTACCGACCCTACCTTACCCAAACCCCATCGATTGATTGACCTCACGCTAACGGCTCAAACTACGCCGCACGATACAGGACATGGTAAGCCGCTTCGCATAAAACGAGCGATGTATACTGAGCCCACTTCCAGCGAACGAGGCGCCTGCCCAATGAAGGTTGAATTGTACGTCTCCCCCTCTTGCTCCCATAAAGATCAGGCCCGCGCGATCGTCGACGAAGCGATCGCCGAGAGCAGCCAGGCCGCAGACGTCGAAGTAATCTCAATTGGCGAATACGAAGAGGCGAAAGCAAAACGCTTCTTCGGCAGCCCAACCGTGCGCGTGAACGGTATGGACGTGGAATACGGCGACCGCGAGCCTGAGGAGTTTGCGACCAGTTGCCGCTTTTATAACAGCCCCGACGGCTGGCGGCCGCTGCCATCAAAAGGGCTCGTGCTGCGTGGCATCGAGACCGCTATGCGCCGGCAACAGGCGCCCCCCAAGAGCCAATGAGCGACCTGCACCGGTCCTGGAAGATGCGCAACGCCATGGCAGCTGCGCTGGAGCTTGCCGTGGAAGAAGTCGAGACTTTGTTGGGTGCAGCCACGGTAGAGGAGCTCGTCGAGTTCCTCGACGGATTCTCGCCGGCACGCGCCTCTGGCCCGGACTGGGTCGGCACGTTCGACCGGCTCGTCGAGCATATCTGGGAGAGCATCGACCCGGTGCGTGTCAGTATCCTGGAGGCCGAATATCGCGCCCGCGGGCCCATCTGGGTAGCCTTCGCCAACAGCTTTACACAGGACCGCGGGGAGAAGCTTCGTGCAGCGCGCTGGCATCCGAAAGGCGCTCGCCGGCACGCCATTGTGCTACGTTAAGCGAAGAACGTAGGGGGCTGATATGCCGGCTGCTCCGGTGGCACGGGACAAGAAGCTAACCCAACTGCGCGAATACGTCGTCAATGCCGATTACCCGCACGCGACGGAGCAGTTCCTCGGTCTCTTGAAGCAAGGCTATCAGCCGGAGCGGCTCATCGGCACGGCGATCAGTGTAACTGCCCCGTTTGTGCAGGCGCCTTCGCACATCATGGTCAAGCCCGACGGCAGCACGCGCGGCGTCAACTACGATCACACGATCCTGGCCTGGCGCGGCAGCCACCGATTGGGCAACGCGCTGCCGAAAGCAACCTCGCTGCTGCCGCTCGCCCAGGCAATGTGGTACACGCCACAGGGCC
Source organism: Chloroflexota bacterium (assembly GCA_036741355.1). Lineage (GTDB taxonomy): Bacteria > Chloroflexota > Dehalococcoidia > CAUJGQ01 > CAUJGQ01 > JBBRGK01. The sequence continues at coordinate 11,507 of DAINSK010000034.1, read as the reverse complement.
TCGACGTTTGGAGCCAGATCAACTGCGAGTTCCCTGGCCACTACGCCCGCGATCAGGAGCGGTGCGGAGACCGCGAAGATCTGAAGTTGCCCGAGGGCAACCGCTTCGATCAGCCCGCTTGGAAAGGCCCGCAGGTCCACTTTCACGACCAGCAACCGATCACGGCCGGCTCGGTAGACGAGCGGCTGCGCACCATGATCGACGCGATCATGGTAGGCGATCGCGTGCGGTCCTATGGCCTATTCCTTGGCCTCGCGGGCAATCCAGAAGCGCGGCAGCGGCTCAAAGAGGCGATCCTGTTTGCGGGCATTGTGGACATCCAGGAGACCGTCATCCAACGAGGGGGCTATCAGAACATCGGACATAAAGCCCTGCGGGCCCGCGCTCTGGTGGACCTGGCCGATACGCTGGGCTGGGAGAACGCCCACGACGTCTTTTACACGGTGGTGCCCGATCTTGCCTGCACGCCGCGCTTTTACGAGCTGTGGTCGATGACCACCGTCATGCTGCCGCAGGAGTTCAAGGCGGGTTGGAGCACGCTGAAGCAGCGCAATACCGAACCCCTGACCGAACGCGAAGTCGACGAAGTCATCGATACGATCCTCTGGTCCGCGCCCGGAGACGTCACAGCCCTGATCACCCGGCTGCTTCGCGGCGGCAAGGCGTTACTCGCCATCGCCGACGCGATCGTAATCGCATACATGCGCTACTTGATCGACGTGGTGGAGCACCCGGCTGCATTCTTCACGCCCGGCCACTCATTCGATTACTGCAACGTGGTCAACCACTGGCTGCGCACATACGACAACCCGCACCAGGCAAAGGCACTCTATTTCGAGGCGCTGTTCGTCAACGACCTGATCCGCGCAAACCAGCTATTCCCGCGCGACCCGGCCGCCGAGATCGAGCCTCCGGAGCACTATCGCGCTCACGCCGAAAGCAAGACGCCCAACGAGTTGTTGGTCGAGCTCACCGGCGCCTGCAGTGTGCAAGATCCGTCGCGGGCGATGGCGATCGTCGAGGCGTACCTTCGGGCGACCAACGAACGCGTCAACCTGATGGCCACGCTGGCGCAGGTAGGCGCCACGATTCAGAATGACCCGCACATCGCCCGGTTGTGCATGTCCTCGATCGAGGAGTATCGCAGCAACAGTACCAGCAGGAAGGACGACATCCTGCGCGCATGGACGAAGTACCTCGCGCGCGGCGTCCGCCGATCGCGCGACACCGGTTGCCTTGATCTTTACAAGCGCGAGTTTGGCCTAGCCTCCTCGTAATCGCGAGGGAAACTAAAGGTCCAAGCGTCACCATGGGACGGGGAGAAAGCCCGCATGCTTTCCGGCAAGAACGCGCTGGTCGTCGGCGTAACGAACAAGTTCAGCCTTGCATGGGGAATCGCGCAGGCCTTGCATGGGGCGGGCGCGCGGCTGATGATCTCGTATTTTGGCGAACGCGTCGAACGCAGCGCCCTCCAGCTTGCCGCCACGCTGGACGGGACGCTGTCGGCCTCCATGGACGCGAACCGAGACGACCAGATCGACGCCGTTTTCGAACGGATCGAACGAGAGATGGGCGGACTGGACATCCTCATTCATTCGATCGCCTACGCACCCGCGGAAGCTCTGTCGGGGCCCTTCGTGCAGACCTCGCGCGAAGCCTATCTGCTGACACTCGAATCCAGCGCCTATTCGCTCACGGCGCTCACTTGCCGAGCCGCACCTTCGATGACGGCGCGCGGCGGCGGCAGCGTCATCACCCTCACCTACCTCGGCGGCGAACGCGTAATACCGAACTACAACGTGATGGGCGTGGCGAAGGCTGCGCTCGACGCCAGCGTAAAGTATCTCGCGTACGACCTGGGCGGGCAGAACATCCGCGTCAACGCCATATCAGCCGGTCCCGTCAGCACCGCGTCGTCGCGCGGCATTCCCGGCTACCTCAAGATGGAGCACCACGTCACCGAAAGATCGCCGTTGCGGCGCAAGATGAGCCCCGCCGAGATTAGTGGGACCGCCCTCTTCCTGTGTACGGACGCTGCCGCCGGCATCACCGGCGAGGTGATTCACGTAGACGGCGGCTACAACGTGATGGGCACGATGGTGATGCCGGACTAGCGCTCTTTGGGCGCAGGCAGTTGGGCGCGCAGCCGGGTAGTGGTGGGGAGAGCGTTATGAATGAGCACCTGGCGGTCGTGGAACGTTTAGAAGGCGGCGTGATCATCCGCATGAATCGTGCCGAGAAACGCAACGCCGTCAACGATGCACTCGCGGCTGCCGTCATCAGGGCGCTCGACGACGCCGAGGCGGACCCCGACGTGCGTGTGATCGTGCTCACCGGCATGGGCAACTCGTTTACGGCCGGGCAGGACATGGCCGAAGCCACTGGACGTGTGGAGCGCTCGTCTGGCGGTGGTGGCGGCTCAGGCGGACTCAGCGCGCGGCTGGGTCGGGTTTCGAAACCCGTGATTGGCGCCATCAACGGCTTCTGCATGGGCGGCGGCACCGTAACCGCGCTGCAGTGCGACATCCGCATCTGCAGCGACGAAGCGACGTTTCGCTTTCCCGGAGCCGCCTATGGCCTCGTCGTCGCGGCCAGCCTGTTGCCCGCCGCGGTCGGTCAGGCGCGTGCCAAGGACCTGATCTTCACCGGACGCACCATCGACGCCGCCGAGGCGCTCGAGATGGGGCTGGTGAACAAGGTCGTGCCGGCAGCGCGGTTAGAAGAGGTAACCCGGGACTACGTACGGTTGATCGCGGCAAACTCGCCGCTGGCAGTTGCGGGCGCCAAGCGGGTGATCAACCGGGCGTCGCTGCACCGGGAGGCGGCCGAGTTGGAGGGCGAAGTCAACCGCGAGCTTCGCGGCGGCGCCGATCACAGCGAGCGATTCAGCCGTGCCACCGATCGCGTCGTCGGTCCGCGCGCGTAGCGGCCGGCGGCAGAAGCTTCCGGACCCGCCCGGCGACTGAAGTCTCGCGCTCAGCAGACGAAGTCCGCCTGCGCGGACTGGTGAACCGGCGCAGGCCGGTTTCGTAGGATGAGCCTGCGGTTTTAACCGCCGGGCGATCGAACGAGCAACCGCGTGCGTGTGCCGCACACAACACTGACGCTTACACTCCTCCGCCCGGCGTATGTTCGTTTCACTTCGAATCCCGCTACGCTGTCTTTAGTCGAAGGCTGCAGCAACACTTCTGATCTGGATGTAGAGGTGCCCGGAAGTGAACAGATGAGCGTCGAAGGCGACATCCTGCGCAGATACAAGACGATCGTCGTGGTTGGCGCCAACTCCAACCCGAGCCGGCCAAGTCACTACGTAAGCCAGTACATGCGCTCGCATGGCTATCGCGTGATTCCCGTCAACCCGGAGGAAACCGAGGTATTCGGCGAGCGCTGCTACCCGGACCTCGCCTCCGTACCGGAGCCGGTCGAGTTCGTCGACGTTTTCCGGCGTTCGGAATTCTGCCCGGATGTCGTGCGCGACGCAGTAGCGGCCGGCGCCAAAGCCGTCTGGTTGCAATCGGGAATCACGTCACGCGAGGCCCGACGCCTCGCCGAAGCTGCAGGGCTGACATATGTCGAGGACCGCTGCGTCATGGTAGAGCATCAGCGGAACGGCGTTGGCCGTTGATCCAAAAATTTACTGCGGCAGCGTTTGCGCTTTTTGATCGAGCAGGTTGACGATCTGCATGATGCGGTCGAGCGACTCCTTGCCGCTTGCGAATGAATCACCCACCCCAAGGATAAAGCGCCCGCGCTGCCACGCGATCGAATAGCCTGTCTTGCCGCTCGAATCGTACTGATAGGCAAACGACTGGTCGCCGAGCGGCTGCGGCAGCGTGATGACCTTGTACGAGAGCGATTTATCCGGCCTCGGAAACTGGTCAAAGTACGCCTTGGCGCCGGCGGCGTCCTTCCAGACCTCGATGGTGTAGGCTGCCGTGGGTCCGTCCGGCGTCGTCAACTGTTGAACGTATCCTCCGAGGCGACCCGTCTTGTTCATGCGATCCAGAACCCCGACCGGATCGTCAAAGCCGGCGACGGCGGCCTCGTTCGATTGGTAAGCCGCGAACTGCCCGTAGCCAAAGTCACGCGGCAGTTCGGTAATTTTCAGCCGCAACTGGTGGACGACGCCTGTCACAGCATTGCTTGGCGGCTCGGGAGTAGTGATGCCGGCCCGCGACGGCGTACTGGCTCGAATGACGGCCGTTTGCGCCGGCGGCGCGGTCGGGACCAGCACGGTATTATTCGAAGGTTTCGAACCGCCACAGCCGGACACAACCAGTAGAACGGCGACCAGGGTCACCAGCGTGGTACGACGCATGGACAGAATCTCCAGGGCCATGATGGTGCTATCGACAGGATAGCGGGTCAGAGAGCTCGGTCGCCTTCTCCAGCCAGCCGTGAACGGCTGGTCCTATTGCTGAATGGTTTGAATTTTCTGGTCAATCAGCTTTGCCAGCTGCAGGACCGGGTCCACCAATCCCCCAAGCTTCACGACTTCGCCGACGCCGACGATCAGCCGGCCACGGCGCCAGGCAATCGAATAGCCGGTGCCGCCGTTCGTCTTGTACTGGTAGGCAAACACGTCGTCTGCGAGACCGGGAACGGAAATCACCTGGTACTGCAAGGAAGGGTCGGGCTTGGGGAAGTTAACGAAATACGACCTGGCGCCCTCCGCGTCCTTCCATACTTCAACGGATACGCCGGCGCCGTTCGCCGCATCGAGCGTGATCACCTGCTGGATGTACCCGCCCATCTTGCCGGTATTATTCATGAACTGCAGTACGGCCTGCGGATCGTCGTAGCCGGTCACCGAGTTCTCATTTGCCTGGAAGCCGGCGAGCGATCCGAGGCTGAAACCGGACGGGAGATCGGACGCCAGCAACTTCGCCTGATCGAGGATCTGGATCAAATTCGATGCGCTCGCGGCAGCTCCCGGAGGCGGAGTTGTTACGGTAGCGGGCGCTCCGTTGCTGGTCGGCCCGTGCTGGCCGGATGGCGAACCCGAGGATCCGGATGTCGCGTTTTGTTGCGGCGCCGAAGGCGTGGCAGTTGTGCCTGCGACAGCCGGGAACGAGTTGCTGCCAACCGCGGAACCAGCCGTCGCACCCGCCTTCGGTGATGATGTGATACGGGTAACGCCTGCAACGGTGTTATTATTGTTATTCCGAGAGGCGCAGCCGGAGAGTAAAACTGCCGCCACCGCGAAGGTCGCTTTCATCATTCGTGTCATCGAGCCTCCATGGCGCCCGTTGAGGCAGCTCTCAGCGATGAACGCGGAACCTGCATAGATTCCCATAAGAGTATATCGACGCGAGATTAGAGGCTGCTTAAGCGGAATGGTCTATATCGACGAAGGCGAAGTGACAGATCGATTGGCGATCTGGTGTGTATATCTGCGGCGCACGATTCAGTCGGGGCGGCTGGACGGACCAGTCGTCACGCTCTGTACTCATCCGATTCGAGATGGGTTCGACTGCATTGGTCCATTTATGGAAGATCTGCCGACCAGTTGTGGACTCTGGCAGCGCAGTACGTCGGCGCCGCCCGTTGTAGCGAGATGATCCTGCCCGAAGAAGCAGGAGAACGCCTGCTCTTCCAGGCTTCGGCAATCGGTCAAGCGAACCGTACCCTGTATACTGAATCCACAGCCAATATCCACGGTTGAGCCGTGCCGGCCTGGCACGAGGAGCAAAATCATGCCGTATGTACCGAACCCCGCAGTTATCGAATCCGACGGGCGCGTCGAGCGCTCCATGGATGTCTATTCCCGCCTGCTCCGCGACCGAATCGTTTACCTCGGAACACCCGTGGACGACTCGGTGGCGAACCTGATCATCGCCCAGTTGCTCTACCTGTCGAGCGCCGATCCGGACCGGGACATCCACCTGTACATCAATAGCCCCGGTGGTGTCGTGTCGGCGGGTCTCGGTATCTATGACACGATGCAGCACATCAAGTGCGATGTCTCGACAATCTGCGTGGGGCTGTCCGCAAGCATGGGCGCCATGCTGCTCGCAGCAGGAGCCAAGGGCAAGCGCTACATCCTGCCGAACGCCGAGGTGATGATTCACCAGGGCAGCGCCGGCTTCGGCGGCGCCACGCCGGACATTGAGATCCAGGCGCAGCACCTGCTTCGCACGATCAAGCGCCTCAACGGCATTCTGGCGCAGCACACCGGCCAGCCGATCGAACGCGTAACGGCCGACACCAACCGCGACTTCTGGATGACCGCCGAGCAGGCGATCGATTACGGCATCGTGGACAGCATCCTGACACCGGTACAAGACCTCGCCGCGGCCGGTGCCAGTCACTAAGAACTAAGCGCATTCGTCGACGTTTCGATAACCCAAAGACGGGACGGGCAATGCCCGTCCCGTCTTTCGTATTTGCTGCGCCGCCTGGTGGAAAACTTCTGATGGCGGCAGTACGCTTACGACATGACCACCGGGGATCTGACCGCGCAGGCCGCCGACACTGAGATCGCACCGAATATAGCCGCCGAACGGCGCGACGCTGAAGGTGACGCGCTGCTGCGCCTTGCCAGACTACACAGTCGGTTCGTCAACCCCAACCGTCCGGACGAGGTGCTCCAGGGCGTTTGCGACCTGGCGCATGAGCTCAGCCGCGGCCGCTACGCCGCGCTGGCCATCACCGACGAACACGACAAGACGGAAGGGTTTTTCACCAGCGGCCTCGGCGAGCAGGAGCTCAAGGGCCTTCGGGTTCCCCCCTCGGGGCATGGCCCCCTTGGCAACCTCCGCAGCGACGGCAGGCCGGTGCGGATAGACGATCTGAACGTGCATCCAAAGGCGTATGGTTTCCCTCCGAAGCACCCCGTCATGGCGCGCATGCTGGGCGTGCCAATCTGGGCCAACGGCGTCGTTCGGGGCAGCATGTACGTGACCGACCGATCGGACGGGCAGCCGTTCGACGACGACGACGAGCGGGGATTGGTCGCCCTCGCACGCCACGCCTCCTACATCGTCGAGAACTTCTGGTTCTAGACCAGTCGGTTGACTCCTGCGGCGCGAAAGGGCAATGCTGTCGCCTGAGGACCGCGCACAGGGCCGGGAGGGGCGGAGCGGGTGAGTATCTTCGGCGCGGCAATTGCCATCGTCGGCCGACGCATGGCCGCCAACCTGCGGCTCGTGCTCGCGCTGGCACTCGGCGTGATGCTTGCGGCCGCACTGCTTGCCAGCGCCCCGATCTACGCACGGGCGATGGCCGACCTGGGCCTCGGATTCTCCGTTCGCGAGCGATACGGAGTTCCACCGAGCACCCAGGTTCTGACTGTCGACCAGGGACTGCCGCTCAAAACGGCCGATAGCCAGTCGCTTCAAGCCGCGATCGATAAGCGCATCCGCGAACGGCTCGGATGGTTCACACAGAGCTATGCGCGTTACATCCGCATGCGCGCCCTCTCAATCGGGCGCCCCGGCGAGGCGGCGCCCGCCCCTCCTTACCAGCCCGTGGTGCTTGCCCAGGCGATGGAAGGTTACGAAGCCCACGTTCGCGTCACTCAAGGAGCACTGCCCCAATCGCCCGCAGGCGGCGGAACGCAGGAGTTCCAAGTCGCGGTATCCGCGAAGGCCGCGGGAGATCGGCTCAAAGTCGGCGATCACATCCTGCTCGGCGACGTTTTCGACGATTGCGAACGGCACGAGCCTAGCCCGGACCAGCCTCCTGACCCGCCGTGCACTCCGCACACCTCCGTACAGCGGGCGGTCCCCGCGGTAGTCACCGGGCTGGTAGAACCGTTGAAGCAGGACGACGGGTTCTGGGTCGGCGGCGCCGGAGTCTACTTCGACCTGGCGCCGGCGACGAGCGTCAACGTGCAGGGTGTACCGGTTTTCCTCCCATATAGCACGTTCGTGGGGCCGTTTGCGGACCTCTTTCCCGGAAACTGGCCGCAGCAATACTGGTTTGCTTACGCCGACGTCGGTAAGCTTACGCGCGACAACTTCAAGCGCGCCCGCAACGACCTGGATGCATTTCGCGACGACGTCGAACGGTCCGGCTTACTGAGCACGAGCACGCTTCCCGGAGCGCTCGACGACTTCTCGCGTCAGCTCAGCTATGACCAGGCGCCGCTGCTCATTCTGCTCATCCAAGTGGCGGGAATCGCACTGTTTTACGTAGCGATCGTCGCGGCCATGGCCGTCGAGCGCCAGCAACCCGAAATCGCACTGCTGAGAAGCCGCGGCGCGAGCGCGTGGCAGATCCTGGCAGTGTACTTTTGCGAAGGGCTGGTGCTCGCCGTCCCCGCCGCCGTGCTGGCGCCGTTCCTGGGGACTGCCTTCACACGTCTGCTCGGGCTGACCCCAACGTTTCATTCGGTGACAAACGGGCGCCTCATTCCGGCAAGCCCCGACGCGCCATCGTTCGCCCTGGGAGCACTGGGCGCGGCTCTTTCGATACTTGCCATGCTGTTGCCCGCGTTCATTGCATCTCACTTCAGCGGCGTAACGATGAGGCGGAACGTCGGAAGGCCCCAGCAGCCGCTGGCGCAACGCTACTACCTCGACCTGGGCCTGCTCGGCATCTGCGGCGTGCTGTTGTGGGAGATGAACTCGCGCGGGTCGGTATTCAAGCCCGGCACGGCCGGCGGGCTCTCTTCCGACCCATTGCTGCTGCTTGCACCGGCCATGATCACGCTGGCGCTGGCGGTGCTCGTCCTTCGAGTCTACCCCATCGCGCTCCGTTTTGCCGCCCGCATCTTCGCCGCGGGGGCGGGCGTGACGTTCGTTCTAGGGCTCTGGCAGATGACGCGAAACCCTGCCCAGTACACCCGTCTGGGGCTCTTACTGATGATGGGCATAGCGGTCGGCGGATATGCCGCGAGCTACAGCGACACCACCAACCGTAGCTACCGCGAACGGGCGCAATACGCCGTCGCGGTGGATCTTCGGGCGCAGCCGCAAACGAGCAGCGACCTTGGTCCGCCGGCTCAGGCAGATGCCAGTTTCAAATCGGTGCCCGGTGTCGCCTCAGCAAGCTCCCTACTCCGAACGGACGTCGATTTCGGCACCGCCGGTACGACGCGGGAACAGGTGCAGATGCTGGCGCTCGACCCCGCGGCAGCGCGCACGATGCTGTGGTACCGCCCCGGACTCTCTCATGATTCGCTGCCAACACTCATGTCCGACCTCGGATTGCCAACACAGCAGATAGGAAAGCCAGTTGCCGGCTCGCCGGTGTCGTTCAGCGTGTGGGTCAACCCCTCTCTGGCGCGGGACAACACGACCACGTGGGCCCGGTTCCGCGAGGCCACCGGTCATTACGAGATGTACGAACTGGGAAAGCTGGATTTTACAGGCTGGCGGCAGATGACCGCGCAGTTGAACACCGTGGGAACCCCACCCGCGTTCCCCATCAGCCTGGTTTCGATCGTGATGACGCAGCCTGCCAGCGCGCTGAACGCTAAGCGCGATCCCGTTTATTTTGACGACATGAGCGTAACCCAGGCGGACGGCACGACGCAGACGGTAGAGGACTTTGAAGGGCTGAACACCTGGGGGGCTGCACCGGCAGTTGCCTCTGACTCGGACACCGCGAGCCTAGTAAGCGATGTCAAGCACGGTGGTTCGCGGGCGCTCCGCTTCGAATTTCGCACGGGCAGCAGCGCCGAGGTTCGCGCAATTTATGTGAACGACGCGAATGTGCCGCTGCCCGCAATTATCTCGCGGGCGTTCCAGCAGCGCACGGGGCTGAAAGTCGACGGCGTAACGAACCTGCTGGCCGGCGACCACGTCGTTCCGATCAAAGCCGTGGCGATTGCCGACCTTTTTCCCTCAATCGATCCCGGGCGTGGGCCGTTTGTCGTCGTCAATCGCACGCATCTATTCGAGTGGCTCGACCGCTTTACGCCGTCCTTACTGGACGTCACCAACGAGGTGTGGCTTCAAGTTGCACCGGGGGCCGACAGGCCGGCGCTGGAGCGAACCCTGAGCGATTCGCCGTTTAAGCTGTCAAACTTCAATGACCTGGCGACCGAGCTACGCCTGAACGGCTCTGACCCGCTGATCGCCTCGGGCGGCAGCGGCATCCTGTTGATCTCCTTCATCGCCGCCCTGATCCTCGCAGCCGGGGCGTTCCTCGTCTCGCTCTATACCTCGCTTCGCCGTCGCCGGGTGGAATTTGCCGTAATGGCCGCGCTGGGTCTCGGCCGGCGCAAAGTATTTGCGATGCTGGCGTTCGAGTACGCCGCTGTCGCGGTAATAGGTGCGGGCGCCGGGCTCGTGCTCGGGCTGGGCATCAGCCGGCTCATGCTTTCGTTCCTGGAGGTCACGCCAAACGGCGACAAGGTTGTGCCACCATTTGTGCTCGTCACCAACTGGGGCATGATCGGCGCGGCTCTCGGTTGCCTGTCGTTGCTCGTGATCGCCAGCATCTTGCTGGCATCGCGCTCCTATACTTCGGCCTCAGAAAGCACGGTACTGCGAAACACGGAGTAAGGCAGACGCATTCGGAGCCCGCCGCGCGGGGGGCCTCACTGCCCTGGCAACACCAGGATCGCCGTCGGCGCGGCCGGTGGACCGGCGAGCGCCACATGGTCGCCGCCGTGGATCAGTTCCACGCCGCCGGCAGTCAGCAGTCTCAGTGCACTCTGGTCATCAAGCTGGACGACGATCGGGCCGAGTGGACCGTTTAAGTGGATGCCGCCTGCGTCGATCGACTCGACCTTGCCGAAAACTTCGGGCAGTTGGTTGGCATCGCGGTACGTCTCCCAACCGTCGAAGCCGGATCGCGAGCGGGGCGGGTTTGAAGAATTTGGGTCCGCCGCGTCAGGAGGAATATCCACGACAAGTTTCACGGCGAAGCTGTACACGAAGTTCGGTACGCCGCCAACCGTGATGAAGTCCCCAACTTTAATGTCCTTCGGCGACATCGGCAGCAGCGCTTCGACGCGCGTGTCCGGACCTACCGTCGTCGATCGAGACCCACCTCCCGATTCCAACTGCAGCGTCGATCCGCTGACGCTGGCCACATCTGCTTTTAGCGTCGTCGGGCCCGCCGGTTGCACTGAGATCGGCGGCAGCTTTGCCGCCGCAAGCGACGGCCCCCTCCGGTCCAGATAGACGGTGACGACGACCCCGACCGCCGCCACGAAGACAACAGCCGCAATAAGCCACGTCCTCGGATCCCTGAGGACCGAGCTATGGACTGCTTCTGAAGCCGCCTCCGCCTCGCTCGTCACCGTCTGCCTTCTATCCATCAAAACTCCATCTCACGCAGGTTGGGACTTATGTGAAGCCGGGCTTCGGACCGATCCTGAACGTCCGCGATGGTCACCCCTGGTGCAAGCTCTGTCAGCATGAGATGGCCGTCGGTCACGTCGAGAACCGCGAGGTCGGTGATCACGGTATCTACGCAGCGGAGACCAGTCAACGGATACGAACAGGCCCTGACAAGCTTCGGACGGCCATCGCGTGCCGTGTGCTCCATGACCACGATCACTCGTTTTGCACCAGCCACCAGATCCATAGCACCGCCGATCCCGCCGACGC
>DAINSK010000033.1:0-38334 GCA_036741355.1 Chloroflexota bacterium | reverse complement strand
AGCGGCTCGTTGGTGCGACGCAGCAGGTAGACCGTCCAATAGGTGCCGAGCGCCAGCGCGAAGTTGCCGGACATCGCGAAGAGGACCACCCCCGCCTCGAGCAGCGCGTACATGCCGAATAGCGTCCATGCCACGGCCAGGTGGCTGGTGGAATCGAGCCGCCGGCGTACGACCTCGGCCGCCGCGATCGTTAGCAGCCTCGCCACGGCGTTGATAATGCCGAACCAGACCACCGGATCCAACCTGCCCAGGCTTGGGAAGTGCAGCTTTTCCAGGAAGATCACCGGCCAGAGGCGGTCGAACCCCTCGCTCGACATGCCGGCGATCGCGCCGATCGCGAGGATCGTGATCAACACCGGCTTTAAACGCACGGTCTCCAGGCCGCCGCGCAGGGTGTGAACCATGCTCATCCGGGAGGAGCGCCCTTGTAGGCGCGCCGACGTAAAGCCGTGTTCCGACATCGCCAGGAGCGCAAACGTACCGAGCCCGGCGAACAGCAGCCCTGCCACCAGGATCGGGAGGTTCAGCCGGATGCTGGCCAGCGCCACGCTGAAGCCGATGCCGATCAGCCCTCCGAATTGGGCGACCTGCGCTCCACGAATGAAGAGTGGGCCGGCACGATCCGCCCCGACCTCGTCGGATATCCACGCTTCCTGAGCGCCGCTCACGAAGGTATCGCCGGTTCCCCAGATAATCTGTGCGAGCAAGACGGCGACGAACCTGGGAATGGAGCCCTCGAGTACAAAGCCGGCGCCGATAATAAAGAAGCCGGTGATTACCGCCAGCCGGCGCCCGTAGACGTCCGCGACGAGGCCGGTGGGGACCTGGAAGACGAAGACTGCCACCTCGAGGGCGGTGCCGAGCAAAACCAGTTGCAGCGGGTCGAGGCGGACGGTCTCGATGCGGTATACGGCGGCGACGGTGAACACCATCTGGAAAAGCAGCGCCGAAACGCCCATCAGGATGAGGTACACCGCGCGCGGTGAGAGCCGGTCGCGTATTCCCTGCCGCGGGTCAGGCGTAGAAGGGGTCATCGAAGCGACGGGGTGCGCTCTGTTGCCAAGGCTCGCTCGTTTCGTCCGGCATGGCGATCATCCCGCACAGTGTACTTCGAGACATCCCCAAGGGATTCCGCGGTTTGCGCTTCCACCGGGTTCAAACACCGTTCAGGTCGTCATATGCATTTAACATCCGCGCTTGAGGAAGCCGCATCATGGTTCTCGCCACGCCGTGCGTCGAACATCCGCCATAGCGGGTAAAGACGTATCGAAGGCAAGGGGCCAAGACTGCGGACGTACAAGGGGTAGGAGTCATGCACGATTTACAGCGCTACCTGGTCGAGGAGTTCGCGGAGGAGTACCAGGAAGGACGAATGTCGCGCCGCGACATGCTGCGCCGCGTGCTCCTGATGACCGGCAGCGTGGCGATCACGGCGTCTGCCCTCTCCGGGCTCGGCGTACATAGCAAAAACGCGGAAGCGGCCGCGCCACCGCGATCGGTCCGTCCCGAGCGGCCGGTATCCAACGTCCCTCTGGGACCGTTGCGCCCGGATGAAAACGGCACGGCGCCGCCCCCGGCACAGACGAGCGACAACGTGGTCGATCCGCACGACCCGGCGATCGTAGCGGGACGTGTGAGCTTTGGCGGCGCGGCCGGGGACGTGCTCGGTTACTTAGCGCAGCCGGCAGACGACGGAATCCACCCCGGGATCGTCGTCGTGCACGAAAACCGCGGCCTGGTCGAGCCGAACATGGATATTACGCGTCGTTACGCCAAAGAAGGCTACGCCGCACTGGCGGTCGACCTGATTTCGCGCCTGGGCGGCACCGACCGCTTCGCCGAGGACCCGGCCCAGATCCCGGGCTTCCTCGGTCGCGCGAATCCCGACGACCTCGTTAGCGACCTGCTTGCGGGTCTCGACTTCCTCTCCGGCCTGCCCGCGGTCGATCCCCTGCGCCTCGGTCTAACGAGCTTCTGTTTCGGCGGTGGGCTTGGCTGGCGGACGGCAACCGTCGCGCCGTTTTTGAAAGCGGTCGTTCCGTATTACGGCTCGAACCCACCGCTCGACCGCGTGCCGAACATCGGTGCGGCCGTATTGGGGATCTACGCCGAGCTCGACACGCGGACTACCAGCGCATCGGATGCTCTGTACGCCGCGCTCGACACGACCGGCGTCACCCACGACAGGTGGATCGCACCGGGCGCCGCTCACGCCTTCTTCAACAACACCGGCTCCGCCTACAACCCCGCGGCCGCCATGGAGGCGTGGAATCGCACCCTCGCGTGGTTCGCCGAATATCTCTGAGAAGCCTGGGAGGCGTGGCGGTCGGCGGCCGAGGGCGAGTCGGGCGTGACATAGTAGTGTGGAGCAGCGGATGACGTAGCCGCGGTGCTACGGTCGTCACCGGCACCCCATTAATAGCGGAGGCAACACATGTCTGACACACAGCGCCGCGCCATGATCGTGGCCGACCTTTTCCGCCTGACCCCTGCCAGCGACGCGCAGATTTCGCCCGATGGAACGCGCGTCGCCTTCGTGACGACCCAGATGAACGAGGACAAGGACGAGTACCTCTCCAACATCTGGATCGTGCCCGTCGCAGGCGGCGAGCCGGTGCAGTTTACCGGCGGCCCCAAGCGCGACACGGCGCCGCGCTGGTCGCCCGACGGACGGCTGCTCGCCTTCATTTCCGAGCGCGACGACAAGAAGGGGCAGCTGTACGTGATGCCGGTAGACGGCGGCGAGCCTAAGCGCCTCACAGACTTCAAGAGCGCCGCCGGTCAGCCGGTCTGGTCGCCCGATAGCAGCCGCATCGCGCTGACAGTGCGTTGTGTGCCCGACGAGCCGGACGAAAAGGAGAAGGAGAAGTCGAAGCCCGCGCGGGTGATAACGTCGCTGCGCTATAAGTCGAACGGCGAAGGCTTCATCTACGATAAGCGCCGCCACATCTTCGTCGTGCCGGTAGACCTCTCCCCGAATGGTATTCCCGAGGCGAAACAGGTCACCGACGGCGACTGGGATGACAGCACTCCCGATTGGTCGCCCGACGGCAAACAGCTAGTGTTCGCCTCCGCTCGCCACGAGAACCGCGACTACGACCAGGTTGTCGATATCTGGATCGTGCCGGCCGATGGAGGCGAGCCGCGGCGGGTGACGCCGGGAAGAGGGCCGAGCGGCAACCCCGCCTGGTCGCCGGACGGCCGGCTGATCGCGTATACGGGCAACGAGTATGCGCTCGACATGGGGCGCAACAGCCGCATCTACGTCATAGCCTCCGGGGGCGGCGAGCCGCGTTGCCTGACCGCGGGCCTCGACCGCACCTGCGCGCCATTCATGGGTAATCTTGGGCCGTTGTGGTCGCAGGACAGCCGGTCGCTCTATTTCGGCGCCGAGGACCACGGCAACGTGCCGGTCTACTGCGTCGCGGCCGACGGCAAGGGTGCTCCGGAACCGGTCGTCGCCGGCGAGCGCCAGCAGACCAGCCTTTCACTCGCGAACGACGGCACGCTCGCATTCTGCTTCACCGAACCGACGGAGCCGGCCGAGGTCGGTGTCGCGGACTGGGACGGCAGGAATATGCGCCGGCTTACCGACCTCAACCGCGCGCTGAAGGAAGAAGTCGAGTTCGTCTGCCCCGAGCGCTTCCAGTACGACCGTGCCGGTTGCGCCCTCGACGGGTGGGTGATGAAGCCGGCCGGCTACCAGCCGGGCAGGCGCTATCCGGCGTTGCTCAACGTCCACGGCGGTCCGGCGACGCAGTACGGCACCAACTTCTTCGATGAGTTCCAGGTACAGGTTGGCGCGGGTTACGCGGTGATCTTCACCAACCCGCGCGGCAGCCAGGGCTACGGCGAAGAGTTCACTCGAGCGGTCCGCGGCGACTGGGGCGGCGGCGACTACCAGGATGTGATGCTGGGCCTCGACGAGGCGATCAAGCGGTACGATTTCATCGATCCCGAGCGGCTGGGCGTGCTGGGGGGCAGCTACGGCGGCTTCATGACCAGTTGGGCGGTCGGCCATACCGACCGTTTCAAAGCCGCCTGCTCCGAGCGCGCCGTCAACAACACCTACACCCTGTTCGGCACCAGCGACATCGGCAGCTTCTTCTCCGAGACGCAGGCGGGGGTGGCGCCGTGGGAAGACATGCAGTGGTATATCGACCACTCCCCGCTCACTTACGCAAAGAACATCACCACGCCGCTCTTGATCCTGCACTCGGAGAACGACATTCGCTGTCCGATCGAGCAGGCGGAAGAGCTATTCACGGTGTTGAAGAAGCTGCGCAAAGAAGTGCTGTTCGTCCGCTTCCCCGACGAGAACCACGAGATGTCGCGCGCCGGCAAGCCACGTCATCGTCGGGACCGCTTCGGCTTCATCTTGGACTGGATGAACAAGCACCTGCAGCCCGAGCGCGTGGCCGAGCGGGAGAAGGAGACCGTGGGGGCGGATTAGCAGTAACGAGGAGATAACTGCGCCAGTCGCAGCTACTTTGCCTGCTTTCAGGCCGCCATTGCAGCACTCCAGCGCGCGGGGATACGCCCCCAACGAAACCAGTGTGGGCATGAATTCGTGCCGGCCCAATTCGACGGTGTGCTGATCTATCGGCGCAAGCTCTACGCGACCGATCTGCGCAACGTCCTTGAGCGCGCGTACGCTCTTCGCGTAAAGGCCGACTACGTACTTGTCCACATGAGTCAGCGCCTCGCTTGGTCGACCTGACCGAGCCGTCGCTTCGCCTCGGTCACGACCTCGGCGGGGAGCGGGCCCTTGCTCGCGGCAACGACGTTGTCGCGCAGGTGCTGGGGATTGGATGTGCCGACAATCGTAGTATCGAGGTGCGGGTCGGACAGGGTGAACCGCAACGTGAACTCCATGGGGGTCATGCCGTCGAGGATGTCGTCCAGCCCTGCCTGGTCCCAGCGGTCCTTCATCGTCCCGGGCGCCAGCATCGCGGACTGTCGGTGCTCCCAGTCGGCGGGCGCACCGCGCGCCGCGCCGCCGCGAATCACGACTCCCGCCCCGACCATCGACGCCGCCGCGATCGCCTGCTCGTGTTCCGGCTGCAGCGCCGAATACGGGATCTGAAACACGTCGAAGACACCCATCGCGATCTGCTCGGTGAGGTTCGGTAACGTGCCGGACATGCCGATAAAGCGCACCTTTCCCTCTCGCTGGAGTGTCAGCAACGCGTCCAGGCCGCCGTTTGCTTCGAGCTGCTGGCGCGACGGGCTGGCGTGGAACTGCACCACGTCGAGGTAGTCCGTGTTCATGCGGCGCAGGCTCTGTTCGACCCCGGCGCGGATGTTCTCCGCCGTGAACACGTGCGGGTTGCGTTCGCCCGGCGGAGCTGGCGTCGCGCCGACCGTGCAGCCGCACTTTGACGCCAGGTAATAGTCTGCCCGGCGGTCGGCGATGAAGCGCCCGATCAACGCTTCACTGCGGCCGTAGTCGGGTGAGGTGTCAATGTAGTTGATACCGGCGTCGAGGACAGCGTGCAGGATAGTGCGTGCCTGGTCGTCCGCGATCTCGGGCCCGCGCGGTGCGCCGCGCAGCTCCATCGCCCCGTATCCGAGCGTCGTGACCGTAAGGCCAGTCCGGCCAAGCGTCGTGCGCGGCAGTACCATGGTTCCTCCGAGCCCCAAGCATTCGAGACGTGCGGAGACTAACACGAACCCTCGAGAGCGGCAAAGGGCTTGCGCGTTCCACCGTCAGCCGATTGAAGTCCCCTATATACGGAGCAAAGGGTGTTTCATCATCTCTCAGCCCCTTTGCCTGCAACCTTCCTGCCGGCACGGTAGGTCGAATCATTATCGCGGGTGGGCCACTTTAACAAGGTATTAAACGCAGGCGCATGGGCTTGTCCTACGGGCCGGTGTAGCAATCCCCCGTTATGCGACGGCGACTACCAGGATGTGATGCTGGGAGCTCGCTGATGCGCGTGGTGTTCTGGCGCACAGCTTCGTCGATGGCGGGCGACTCGGTCACGTCCGCATTGCGATCGAATAGGCACTCCCCTTGCTCGCAGTTACCAAAGCGGTCAATCTCGATTCGGTTCGCGGGCTCCCTGACGCCTTTCTCGATCTGCGAGACCAGGGCGGCGCGCTTTGGCGCGAAGTTGAGAACGCCGCGAAGGGCTGACCTAGCCACGGCAGACCACGGCGAAGCTTCCGTGGGTTCGTGTTACGTCGCCTCGGGTCACGAAGTGAGATTCCTCCTCCGTCCACAACACGGACAGGCTGGATCCGCCGGAGGCGTCAGCGATAGTCTGACTGGTGCGGAGCAACCTTAATGAGCGCCAAGTCGCGTCCGGTAACTCACGATAACCATTACGTCCCTCAAGCATTGCTGCGACGTTGGTCCGTCGACGGTTTCACGCTCTTCGCTCGTCGTCTTCTCATCTCCCATCCGGCCGTCCCCGAATGGGAGAGGACGCCGATTCGCGGTCTTGCGCGTCAACGAGACCTGTACACGTCGCTCCTCTCCGGTGAGGAAGCGGATGAGTTCGAGCAGTGGATAGCCACCGACTTCGAGAAGCCGGCTAGCGACGCCATCGATAAGGTCGTGAGCGGGACCCGCCTCAAGCGGGAGGATTGGCACAGCCTCGCAAGATTCGTTGCCCTCCAGGACTTGAGAACGCCCGCCAGTTTCTTCGCCCAAATGGAGCGCTGGGAGAAGGAAATGCCCGCGCTCTTACAGACCACGATGAAAAGCGCTATCCAGCAGTTCGAGCAGGCTCGAACGGAGGGCCGTGCGCTAGAACGCCAGGTAGGGGGCAACGATTTTTCCGGCCTATTCCACGTTTCGGTTGAACGCCCAGAAGAGCCAAACGGGCAGGCGCTTCTTCGCACGGACGTGACGCTCGGTCGGGGACTCTGGCTGGCATCAATGCGGGGCCTGCTTAACGAGGGCGCCCGAGTGCTGACCGAACACCAATGGAGCATCGCTGAACCAGCGGACGCCGGCGAGTGGCCACTCACCGATCATCCCGTCTTGAAACTGAATTACAGCGGGCCGACTAAGTACGACTTCGGTGGCGGATGGGGGAGGAGGAACGTCGACCTCATGATGCCGATCTCGCCACGTCACCTCTTGTTCGTGCAGGTAGGGAAGGATTCGGGGCGGAAGCTCACCCTCACGAGTGAGCAGACTGACCAACTCCGACGCTTCCACACGGAGAGGGCGCACCGTTGGGTCTTCGCAACCGAGCCGCTCGATTGGGTTGTACGCATGCGTCCGAGGGTGGTGGACGCAGCGGCATTCGACCGAGAGTCTGCGATGTGGGCGCGATGGCATCAGGACCAGTCACAGGCGGAGCTGCCTACACGCGAGTCGGGACGTCACGCGACGTCCCGCCACTCGACCGAATAGGCGGGAACCCACAGCCGGCGGGACACGAGGGTCCGAATGCTCCTCCATCTCCCGTGAATAGGTGTCGCGCGTAGGCGCGCTATAGGCGCATGACCAGACTGAACGGCACCGTCACGATTTCGTTGCTTCTGAACAGTGATGCCGATGTTCGTCCAGTGGTAGGTAGCACTCTGCGGCCCGGATCTGCCCCTCTAAGGCTTGCTGGCGCTGCTCTAACATCACCCTCCGCTTTTTATTCTTTTGTCCTTCGCGACGAACTGCTTCCTCAGCGAGTTCACCGAACTCGAAGAGGGGGACGAGCTGGGTCTGCTACTTGGCGCAGGCTCGGAGCTGGCGTTTCACGTCGGCCAGTTGCTGTTCCACATCCGGATTCGGCTGCTCCCGTTGACGCTGTAGTTCCTTGGCGACCACACCACGCGACTGGAGGGCACGACTGAGCTACTCCCAGATTTGGGCTTCCAGCCAGTCAGCCTTCACCATGCGTGAAGTGCAGCGCTTGGGGGAGCCGGCGCTCTTGGCGCCCTGGCAGCGGTAGTAGCGGTGGCCCACCGCGCAGCGTGCTTCCGGTGACTCCGCTGCCGCACACGGCGCAACGCAAGTGTGTAGAGAGCAGATAGTCCGCGCCGGGTCGCCGCGGCCGGGGACGAATAGCCTGCGCCGCTTGGAACTCCGACACGGTGATGATCGGCGGGGTAGCGCCGGGAATCGCAACCCAGTCCTCGGGCGGTTGTTGCTGCACCCGCTACGTCTTTGCGGCTGGGGGGCAGCTGCGCAAGCACCAGGCCGGCCAGGCCAGCTGCCCTGGCCCGGAGTTAATACCGCCCCGCCCCCGGATGTCCGGGGGCGGGGCGATGAGCGTTTAGCCGATGGGGAGCGGTCCTGGCCGGGGGCGGGCTCGCTCAGTCGTTGCCGGCGACACTGCCGGCGGTGAGCTGCGATTCGACCGCGTCACGCTGGGCCGAGTGGATGGGCTCGCCCCACGGTGAGATGGCGTCGTCGCCGTAGGCGGCCTGTCCGAGCTTGAAATGCCGCGCCTGCTCCTCGGTTTCGATGAAGGGCAGGTTCATCGGGTAGAGCTTGCGACCCCTGGGTAGCGGCCCGGCCTTGGAGACGTGCCCCCAGAGCTTATGGCCCACGAGCTCCTCCGCCATCCAGACGCAATCGATCAGCTTGTCCAGATCGACTCCCAGGTCGATGCCCATCTCCTGCCACATATGCACCATGTCCTCGGTGGGCGCCTGGTTGGTCACCCGGCCGTTGCCGCAGTATGGGCAGCCGCCCATGCCGCCGATCGTCCCGTCCACCGAGAGAGCGAAGCTCTCGTCCAGCACCCGCATCGCCGCGTACATCGAGACCGGCGCCATGCCGCGGCCGTTGTGCAGGTGCAGGTTAACGTGCTTGATCTCGGGCCACTCCTTGCGAATCGTCTCCACTTGATGTTCCACCACATGGGGCATGTTCCAACTCATGGGGTCCCCCAGCGAAACGGCCGTCACCTTGATCCCGGCCTCGTCCCAGAGGGCGTGCTGGCGACGCAGCATTTCCATCCGCTGCTCTTCGCTGAACGCGCCGACGAAGTTGGAGCCCCAGGCGGCGTTTATGCCGATGCCCGCCTCTTTGACGTTGCGTTGCTTCGCGGCAGCCACCGTATTCGGCCAGGTGGCGATCTCCTGCGCCTGTGTGCGGTTGGTGTTGCGCTGCACGAAGACGTCGCACATATGGCAGTGGAGGCCCGGCCGCGGCCGCTCAATCGTGAGGGGCGGGCTGTACTGCATCGCCCGCTCCACGCCACGCTGATTGAGGGCGAGCGCGGTGTAGGTCACGCCCGGCTTGGGCGTAAACTTCTGCACGATCTCGTCGATACGTGCCATCTGCGGCGTGTACTTGGGGCTCACAAACGAGCCGATCACAATCGCCTTCAGCCCGGTTTCGGAGAGGGCGTCCAGGAGCCGCACCTTGTCGTCCACCGCGATCTCGGCGCTCTCGATCTGCAGCCCCTCTCGCATGCCCTCTTCTTTGTACTCGATCTTTGGCCAGCCCATGACTGATGCTCCCCTTCTCGTTTCCATCCGGCGCAGCGCCGGCTTCTCCTGCCTGTGCGGCCTTAGTGTCGGTTCCCTGCGAGAACCCGTACCGGCTGAACGAGAAGCTCGGTCAGCGGCGTCAACGAGTCCTGCATTTCGAGCTGATCGACGATCTCGACCGTGCGCTCGATGTCGGCGCTGCCCAGCCCAGGCGCCGCGTTATCCCGGTACTTGGCGAGCAGCTCATCCCGACTCAGCGGGTCGTTAGCCGAGCCCTTGATCACCGTCTGCTCGCGGGCATACACCTTGCCGCTGGTGGTTGTTACCTGGATCCGCACAGCGCGCTGGTCCGGCGCGCGCTCCGGATTGACTGTGACCTTCTCGATCGCGGCCCGAATCCGTGGTGCTCGTACCCGCTCATCGGTGAAGGACGCCCGCGTCACCGTACCATCCACCAGCGCCGCCGCGACGTTGTACTGGAGGCTGAACTTGCCCTGCAGACCGGTCTCCGGCCGGCTGTAGATTAAAACATCCGGCAGGGTCGACGGGCAATCGACGGTGACGTTCGCCACCTCTTCCTCCCGCAGACCGTGCTCTGCTGCCAGGCCAAAAATGCCATCGAGCGTCAGGTGATTGCCGTAGCAGCAGGGAAACTTCTTGATGTCGACGCCGCTCTCAATCACGAAGCTCTCGCCCAGGCCCGCCGTCATCTTACCCAAGTCGTAGCTGCCCTTGCCCAGGATCGCCTCGCCATAGCCGACCTTGGTTTCGATGATGTTCGGATCGGCTGCAAACCCGGCCTTCGCCAGCGTCGCCGCCATAACGCCGGAGCGTCCGCACGTCCCGGCGTGCAGCGGCTTGGTCATGGTGCCGAAATTTGCCCGCAGACCACTCGCCTCCGAGCCGGCGATCCCGAAGGCGACGCGAAGCTGGTCCACCGTCAACCCCAGCAGGCGTCCGGCCGCCGCGGCCGCGCCGAAGACACCGTAGACCGACGTGCCGTGGTAGCCCCTGCGGTAGGCGTCACGGCCGGCACCGGTACCAATTCTCGAAGCGATCTCGAAGCCGAGCACGATCGCGTCGATCAGCTCTCTACCGCTCGCGCCGGTCTGTTCGGCCACCGCCAGCGCCGCCGGGATGACGGCCACGCTCGGGTGGCCGATCTGCAGGCCCACGTCATCGTAGTCCAGGGCGTGTGCCATGGTGCCGTTGGCCAGCGCCGCGAGCGACGCCGAAGTGCGCATGCCGCCGGTGACCACTGCCGACCGCCCACCGGAGCCGCACTCCGCGCGCACGTAGTCCGTGACCAGCCTGCCGGCCGGCTCAATGCTACCCGCCAGCGTTGTGCCGATCATGTCGAGCAGCGCCCGCTTCGTCTCGTCGCGCGCTTTCTGCGGAATCGCGCTGGCGGGACATCCCACAACGAACGCCGCCAGCATCTCTGTCGTACCCACGATCAACCCTTCTTTCTACAGCCGTGGCTGAAACAACTGGTTAGCCGGAACGATTTCTTGTCGATGCTCCCGGTTCTACCATGCACACCTCATCGCTTTCTCCGACCTGTCCCGTCGTGTCGCTCAAAACTGAGCGCCCACCCGCCGGCCGTGCATACCCGCGTATCGCTTACAGGCCCGTTCCCACTCCTGCTTCCTGTTCGAGGCGGAGGCGCTCGCGGTAGGCCGGATCGTGGCCGTGGATGCGACCCAGCCGCAGCTGCTCGGCGAGAGGTACTGGATTCGGCGTTTCGAGGGGAGCGTCGAGCTCGCCGGTCAGCCCTTCGGCGACCAGCCGCGCGAATATCTCCGCGGGCAGGCCGAGCAGATCCCTCAGAATGAACGCGTTCGCCTCGCCGAGCGGGGGTGCGGGTCGCCGAATTGACACCGGGGTCTTGTTCAGCTTCCACGGCTGGCCGATCACCGGCCGGCGGCCGACGCCGGACACCGGTTCGTGCTCGACCATCTGGTAGAAGCCGCGGCTCTGCAAATGCGGATCAAGCAGTAGGTCGCGGGCGTCCTCGACCGGTCCGGCCGGTAGGCCGACGGCGCGGAGCGATTCGACGGCCTCTTCGCGTTCGCGCTCCGCGGCCCAGGCGCTCAGGGCGGCGTCCACCTCATCATGGCGAGCGTACGCTTCCGCAAGTGTGGCCGGTGGTGCGGTTCCGTCCCAGGCCGTGGTGCCGGCCAGGTCCCGCAGCCTGCGCCACTCCTCGTCATCTCGGGCCGTCACGGTCAGCCAGCGCTCGTCGCCGAGGCACTGATAGCAGCCCTGCACGGCGCCGGTCTGGTCGCGGTTGCCGATGCGACCGCCGAGGCGGCCGTTCGCCGCATAGTCGAGCATTGCCTCGCCGAGGAAACTGACGCTCACCTGGTACATGCCGACATCGATCCACTGTCCCTGGCCTGTCAGCGCCCGGTGCCGCAAGGCGGCCATGATGCAGAAGAGCGCATGCCACGTCGCGAGAAAGTCCGGGTAGGACTGCGCGATCTTCCAGGGACGGTCGCCGATGTAACCGGAGAAGTGACAGATGCCGGTCATCGGCTCAAGCGAAGTACCCTGCACCGGATAGCTCTCCCACGGGCTATTGTGGCCATAGCCGGTGTTGGAGACGTGGATGATGTCGGGCCTGATTGCGCTGAGTTTGGCGTAGTCGAGCCCCCAGCCGCGCATCACGCGGGCGGTATAGTTCTCGATCACTACATCGCTCGCGCGGACCAGATCGCGGAAGATCGCCCGTCCTTCCTCCTTGCTCAGGTCGAGGACGAGGGAGCGCTTGCCGCGGTTGAGTGTGCAGAAGGCGCCACCCCGGTCCCACGGCCGCTCACCGGGATCGTTGTCCGGCCACAGTCCCCAGGCAGAGCTACGCGTCTGGTCAAGCCGCTGAAGCGCCTCGATCTTGATCACCTCCGCGCCGAGGTCGGCCATAATCCCTGCCGTGTACGGCATAGCAAAGACCGAACTGGTATCGATCACGCGGATTCCTGCGAGCGGCAGCGGCATGGTGTTCCCTCAAACGCGACGGCGTGCGTCGCAGTCTAACCGACGACGCCGTCCCTGCGCAGTCGCTCGCGCTCAGCCGCGCTGACGCCGATTTCAGCCAGGACCTCATTGGTGTGCTGGCCAAGCAGCGGGGCCGGGCTGCGTTGCTGCCAGGGCGTGGCCGACATCTTCACCGGCTCGCCGGGGTAGAGAAGCGGGCCGGTGGTCGGGTGATCGACGTTCACCCAGTAACCGCGGGCGTTGAGCTGAGGGCAGTTGACCAGGTCCGCGGGGTCCTGGGCGATGCCGAACAGGATCCGGCACCTGGCCGCCTCATCGAACAGCTCGTGCTTGGTGCGCGCCGCCAGTCCGATGCCGATCAGCTCGTCTAGCGCCTGAGCGTTGCGGGCACGGCCCTGGGGGGTGGTGAATCTCTCCTCCTGCAGCTCGGGCACCTGGAGGAGGTCGACGACATCGGACCACTTCGTGCTGCCTCCCATCTGCAGCACGACATGGCCATCCTTGCTGGGCATGATGTTGTTCAGTCCATCGCCGCTGGGCGGACGGCGACCCTGGATCACCCCCTGCCAGGCGTAGTTTGGCTCGTTCAGCACCAGCTCGGACGCGAGCGCTTCCTGGATGGAGAGATCGATCCACTGGCCATGGGCGCCCATGGCCTGGCTGTACGTGAGCGCGGCCGTGATGTAGGCGGCGTTTACGCCCGCGCTGTACTGGCCCTGCGAGAGGCCGTGCTTGAGCGGCTCGCGATCCTGCCGGCCGCTGATCGTCATTAGGCCGCTCATTGCGTACTCAACCAGTTCGCTCGCCGGCAGGTCGCGGTATGGACCTGTCTGGCCGAAGTTCGAGATCGAGGTGAGGATCAGGCGTGGATTGATCTCGCTGAGCACTTCCCAGCCGATGCCCAGCCGGTCCATCACCCCCGGGCTGAAGTTCTCAACCACCACATCTGCATCGCGGGCGAGATCGAGGAACAGCGTGCGGCCCGCGTCGCAGCCGAGGTTGAGCACGACGCTGCGCTTATTGGTGTTGAGGTACAGGAAGAGCAGACTGCCCTCGGGGTCGGGAAGGTCGTGATAGAAGGGCGGTGTCCGGCGGGCCGGATCGCCGCCCGGCCGCTCGATCTTGATCACGTCCGCACCGTAGTCGGCGAGCAGCTTCGTGCAGTACGGTCCGGCGATGACCCAGCTCAAATCGAGCACGCGCAACCCGGCGAGCGGGCCGTATGCGCCAGCGGTGCCATTGGCTGCAATGGTAGCATTCACCATGACATCAAACCGAGGCCGGAGGCACGAACGGATAGGGCACCGACCGCCCGGCCCGCAGCGGCAAGACACCTATGGCCGTACCGGGCGTGCCTTCCTCGCCGCGCTGATTGCGCATGCCGATCTCGCACTCGACGAACCCGAGTCCATTCTTCTCGTACGTATTCGTGACCGTGCCCCAGGCCGTGACCGTGTCCCACACTTTGTCCATGCCACGGAACTGGAAGGAGATCTTCCAGAGCCAGCCTTCCGGGCCGACCCAGTCCTTCATCATTTGCACCATAACGTGCTGCTTCCACGAGCCGTTCACAAGCCGTTCCGGCAGCTTGTCGTGCTCTTTGGCGAACGTCTCGTCATAGTGGATGCGGTGCCAATTCTCCATCGCCGCCGACCAGCGCATGAGGTGCATCGGGCTCATCGGCCCTTTGCTCAGCGGCGTGACCTCATCGCCGACCTGGACATCCTCGAAATACAGTTGCTTCTTCGCTGTTGCGACCATCGCCTGCCCCCTAGTGGCTCGTGCTGCGCAGGACTGCGCCGCCACGCATGCGGTATCCCGATCGTGTTCTCTAGCGCCGAATGCCGGTGTTGCGGATCTTCGCCAGAATCTGGCCGTCCTGATTGGTGTAGGTCGTCTCAGTGACGATGAAGACCATCTTGCCCGTGCGCCCCTCGCGCTCGTAGATATCCGCGTAGCGGCTCTGGGAGGTGATCTGGTCCCCGTGGCGGGCGAGCGCGAAGAACTCGGCCTCCACGCCACCGTTGAGCACACGGTCAAGAGGCAGGTGAACCGGAGGTAGCCCTCCTGCACCGCCGCCCCCGCCGCCGATACCGTCGTAGTCTCGGTTTTCCTTGGCTCGATCGAGCGGATCGGGCGTGCCCGGCCGGCGTCGGAAGGCGAACCCCGGGTACAGCGGTGGCGCTGCCGGCGCACCATAGCGACTGGGTGCTGCCGCTTCCGGGTCCCAGTAGACCGGGTCGTCGTCCATGATCGCCTGCGTGAAGCGCCGTACGGCGCCCGGCTCGATCAGCTCCCACGCTACCACCGGTTCGGATTCGCGACCGATGAAGCTCCGCACCTCGTCCGTAATGTAAGTCTTCGGTTGCTCGGCCATCGTCTGCCCCTGTCTCGCATGTGAAGTCTGTACGGTTGCTACGGGGCGCTCTGGTTGGCACGGTACCTGCGCCGGTCCCGGCAGTGCGCCGCGTTGCGCGCTGGCGCCCGGGCGGCTACTTCTCGACGTACTGACTGGGGTTCGCCATGAACCTGCTACGACAGTCCACGCTGCAGAACGAATACCACTTGCCCTCGTGAAACCTGCGCGTACCCGCCTGCGGGTCCACTACTCGGGCGCCGTGCGCGGTGCGGCCGACTTCCTCCCGCGCCGCCGCTTCGTCGATCTCCTTACCACAGACCGGATCCTTCGCCATGATTGATTCACCCCGTTTTCCCACGTTCCACATGGCGAGTATCGCCGACGCTTCCAGATCCTGCAATCAGCGAGCGTTCGCCAACTGGTACATGTCTTCTCCCAGGCGGACATGTCCCGGCTTATCCATCAGCGCCGCGGCGATGTGCGCGCGGTGCTCAAAGCTGGTGCCCAGCTTCATCGTCATTGCGGCAACGCGGCGGAACCACAGGTTGAGTTTGAACTCCCGCGTGAACGCGATACCTCCGTGGATCATGTTCGACTTGCGGCCCGCCTCCATGCACTTGTCGTTGCAGAACGCCTTGGCCTGTGACACCTCGATGTCGGCCGGCAGGCCCTGGTCCATCCGCCAAAGCGCTTCGTAGGTGAGCAGATCGCCGCCGTCCATCCAGATAATCATATCCGCGCAGGTATGCGCGATCGACTGGAAGGCGCCGATCGGTCGCCCAAAGGCGACGCGGCTCTTGGCGTAGTCGATCGCCATCTCCACCTGCGCCCTGGTGGTTCCCAGCAGTTGGGCGCAGAGCAGCGCCGTCGCCCGATCGATCATTCGTCGGGCGACCGGCCAGCCCTGGTTCAACTCCCCCACGAGGTTGGCCTTCGGCACTCGGACGTGATCAAACGTCACGTTGCTCTGCTTGTCACGCGCGATCGTGATCAGTGGCGTGGTGGAGATGCCGGGCAACCTGGTATCCACCAGGAGCAACGAGAGACCCTGGTTGTCCGCCGAGGCCGGGGCGGTGCGGCAAACGACCAAGCATGTATCGGCAGCGTCCCAGTTCTCGACAAACTGCTTCGTGCCACTGATGACAAACTGATCGCCGTCGGCCATGGCTTCAGTATGGATCGATTCCGGCACGGATCGCGGGTCCCGTTCCATCAGCGCCCACGTGAGGACCGTTCCCCCCGCGATCACCCGCGGCAGGATCTGCTCGCACTGCTGTTGCGTCCCGTCGGCGGCGATGGTCAGCGCGGGTGTCAGCGTGCTGTGCAGGGGCACCGGCGCGATCGCCCGTCCTGCCTCCTGAAACAGGATACCCAGATAGCTCAATGGCAGTCCCTGGCCGCCGTACTTCTCGGGCAGCGCCAGCCCCTGCCAGCCAAGATCGGCCATCTGTCTCCAGAGCTCGGGCGAGTACCCCTTCGCGTCGGCTTCCATCTCGCGCGCCAGGTCTACCGGGCATTCCACTTCCAGGAAGTCCCGGGCGCTCGTCCTCAGCAAGGCCTCCTCATCCGAGAGCAGCAGATCCATCGCGTTTTCCCTCGTGTCCTGGGTAACTTGCCGGCCCTCGCGGCCGGACACAGAGAGGTCTCTCTCCTCTGTTCTTCGTCCTCTGCCCTCTGTGGCTTGCCTTATGTCGCGCGCGGCAGACCGAGACCCCGGCGCGCCACCTGATCGCGCATAATCTGGACGCTGCCGTGGTTTACCGCGGAGATCCAGGAGCCGAGCACATTGTGCGCGAATATGCCCTGCTCGATCGCCTCGGCGGAGCCGTTCATGAGCTGGGCGTACGGTCCCAGAATCTGGGCGACGGTGTCGGTGATCCGCATCCCGTGTTCAGGCGCCCAAACCTTCTCGGCCGAACCCTCATAGGCGAAATCGCCGCCCCGCTCGACGATCGACATGCTGCGCATCGTCATCAGGCGGCACACCTGGGCCTCAATCCACAACTCGGCGAGCCGATCCCTGATCGCCGGGTCTTCGGCCGGGGAGTACCCGTTGAAGTGGTTGTCCTTGGTCCAGTTAATGATGTCCTCGTTGCGCTGGACGGAGATCAGGTAGCGCCACGCCCCCACCCGGTCGAGGTTGAGGCCGGCGGCGCCGATATACCAGCCCTCGTTTTCCTTGCCTAGCAGGCACGACCGCGGTACCCGCACGTCCTCAAAGTACGTTTCGTTGGTCCTGGACACCCCGTAGGTAGTTCTCGGTGGTGCAGTGGGCTCGGTCTGCAGCGTCCAGAGCGGACGAACGGTGATCCCCGGGGTATCCATCGGCACGAGGAAGATGGAAATGCCCTTGTGCTTGGGCGCGTCGGGATCTGTGCGGGCCATCATATAGATGTGAGTGGCGGTGTGGGCCCCGGAGGTGAAGATCTTCTGGCCGTTGATGACGTAATCGTCACCGTCGCGTACCGCCCGGCACTGCAGGCTGGCGAGATCGGCACCGCCGCTCGGCTCCGAAAAGCCCAGGCAGAAGGTGATTTCACCGCTGACGATGCGGGGCAGGTAGTACTCCTTTTGCTCGGGACTGCCGGCCACGAGGATGGCCGGCCCACCGCTACCGCCGCCACCGCCTACGCCCAGGCCGATGCGCTGGAACTCCTCTTCGACGATGTACTGCTTCATCCGGTCGCCTTCCTGGCCCCCGAGGATCTTGGGCCAGCTAATGGCGAGCCATCCCTTCCCGGCTAGCTTCTTGAACAACGCGGCCACCAGCGGGCCCCGACCGCCGCCCTCGCCGCCATGGTCGATCTCGTATTCGACCTCCGGCGTCACGTTCTCGGCGATGAACTGCTTTACCTCTTGCTTGAAAACCTCGTGATCGGGCGAGAACCCAAAATCCATGATCTACCTCACTCTTCTGCCCGCACCGGCCGCTTGCACACAGGCCGTTGCCCGCCGAATTATACCGCTATAGTCGGACCACAACCACGGACTCTGGCTGCGGCCCGATTCAGATTCTGACTGCTAATCATGCGTACTTTCCAGCCAGTTGCGGTGTGGCCCCCTGTAACCCCCGCTCCTGTCTGTCCAGGCGGGTCTCTCTGGACCACGTGCGCTTCAACTCATCGCGAACCTGCATCCGCAGCCTCCCCAGTCCTTCCGTTTCCAGCTCAATGCGGTCTCCGTTCTGGAAAGCGCTCAGACCCCGGTGGTTGGTGCCGGTAGCAATCACGTCACCCGGCTCCAACGCGTGAATGGAGCTGACCCATTCGACGCAGCGCGGAATCTTGTGTGCCATGTCGCTGGTGTTGAAGTTCTGCTTGAGCTCGCCGTTGACCCATAGCTGCACCTGCAGGTTTTGGGGGTCGGGCACCTCGTCCGCGGTAACCAGCACGGGTCCCATGGGGGCAAAGGTGTCGCGTGACTTCATCTGATAGAAGCTGTTGCCGTCGGGCGGCAGGCCGCGGGCGGACCCGTCGATGAAGTTTAGATAACCGAAAACGTAGGTCATGGCCTCCGCTGCGCTGACATTGGAGGCTCGCCTGCCGATGACGATGGCGAGCTCCGCCTCCCCCTCGAAGATGGTGGCGGGAACATCGGGAAGCACCATGGTATCGCCATCGCCAATCACCGAGTTGGGAGACTTGTGGAACGCGTTGATGAGCGCCGGCTCAGCGCGGGTGCCGTTCTCCATGTAGTTCACGGCCATGCAGTCGATGTTGGCGGGCTTCGGCAGGGGCGGCCTGATTCTGACCTGACCGACCGGCACCCCCTTATTCCGGCTGGCCGCCTGCTCCAGCCGTTGTCTATAGTCGGCGAACCGCTCAATCAACCCGGCGATCAGGTCCTGCGGCCCGATGTGCGGGATGCTCTGCACCGCTTCGGACACATCGATCACGGTGTCGCCCTGGAGCATGCCCAGCTTGAAGTCATCGAAAAAGAGAAGTCTCATCGCGCCTCCCACCCGTTAATCTGATTGCACCGCTGGCCATGCGCGGCGTCATCGCCCCGGCCGGCGTGCCCGATTCAGGGCCGCCATCCAACTACACCTCAACTGGGGTCCGCTGCCCGGAGACCAGGTGGGTGAGATCGGCCACCGCGCTGCGTAACCAATCGGTGTTCATCTCATCGCGCCCCTGTTCGCCGGCCCGGGTGTGCATCAGACGACATGCGGATGTTCCACCCATCCCTGAAAAACGGCAAGTTAGTACGTTACCGTATCAGCTCTTGTCGATCCAGCTATTCTCCACCTGCAATCCCTGGTAGCCGGTCTCGGCGGCGAGCGTGACCATGCCTTTGAGCCACGGCTGCAGCGCCTGCCGCGGCGTGGGCGAGACGAGGCCGAAGCGGTACATCTGGTCGGCCAGGTACTTCTGGATATCCATCAGTACCTTGGCGCGTTCGTCCGTGGTCACGTCGCCGCGTTGCTTCTCGATTAACGCATCGAGCTCTGGGCCGCCCCACTTACCGTAATTGCGGCTGCCGGTCGTGTGATAGAAGGCGGAGAGGAATTCATCCGGCTCGCCGAACGCGGCATGGTTCCACAAACGTACGGTCCAGCCGGTGCCGGGCGAGTTGCGTTTGCCGAGAAAGTCTGTGGGCGGCAGGGTCGGCAGCGCGGTGACGTTGACGAAGATCTGCTTGAGCGCCTCCTGCATGATCGGCTGCATCTTGATGTTCTCGGGGTAGGCCGTGTCGGTCTCGATCTCGATCTGGAGCGGCTTGTTGGCGTCGTAGCCGGCCGCCTGCATGAGCTGCTTCGCCTTCGCCACGTTGTACTCGTAGTACTGCGGCGCGTCCTTTGGCTTGGCCGTGTACTGGGCGAAGCCCGCCGGAATCGGCGGCACCCGGTAGCCGTCCCCGTCGTACAGCGCCTTGATCACCCCGTCCCAATCCACCGCCAGGGAGATCGCCTGGCGGACGCGCTTGTCCTGCAGCTTCTGAACCGTCAGATCGAAGCCGCCGCACGGGTACCCCAGCCCCAGGTATTTCTGTTCAACGATCTTAGGGTTGGCCTTCTTCAAGTCCTGGAAGTCCTGCGGATTGGCGGCACCGAAGCCGTAGTCACCGGTCTTCAGGCCGGCCACCTGGTGCGCGATGGTACCGTCGGCCCGCCAGATGAACTCGTCGAGATACGGCAGGCCCTGCTTGAAGTAGACGGGGTTCTTCTTGAAGGTCGCCTGAGCATCACGATCGTGCTGGGTCATGATGAATGGCCCGGTACCCACCATCACCGTGGTAGGTGTGGTGACCTCTCGCGCGATCACCTTCTGATAGCCCGTCGCCATGAAGTTGATCCAGAGTGGAGACGGGGTCTTGAACTTGACCTGCACCGTCTGCGGGTCTATGACGGTGACGCTGTCCACCGGCTGCTGGATGTAGGAGTGTTCGTTTGCTCCACCGTCCGCCTGCGTGTCCAGCTTCATCCGGTCGATGTTGTACTTGATGTCCTGCGCGTCGAACGCCCGTCCATTCACCGGCGCCAGGTTCTGCCACTTCACGCCGGGACGCAGTTTAAGCAGGAGCGTCGTCTTGTCGGGTGATTCAGGCATCGACGCGAGCAGGTCCGGCTCGACGACCAGGCTCTGAGAGTCGGTGATCCCCACCGTCTTCAGCCGGACCAGACCGTTGAGGGTCATGTCATGGAAGCCGACCTTGCTGGAGTCCGCCTGGAGGTGTGGATCGTAGTTGGTTGGCTCTTTTTGTAACGGGGAGACCAATGAGCCTCCGTACTTGGGCTGCGCGCCGGCTGCGGCTGCGGCAGCAGCAGTCGCGGGCGCGGCGCCGGCCGCCGGGGTGCCGCCGGCTCGACCGGCGGCGGTCGGGTTGCCGGGTTGACTGCTGTTGCTGCTGCCGGAATTGGTGTTGCCGCCGGAGTTGGAGCTGCCGCCGCAGGCCGCTGCGAAGGCGAGCGCGGCACCCCCAAGAGCCGTGCCGCGGAGCATTCCCCGCCGCCGCAGCCGCCGGTTCATCGGCCCCTGCCAGTAGTTGCTCTCGGTCATGGTGTTTCTCTCCCTTTCCCTACCTGCTACCCCTCCGACTATCAGCTGCCCCGTAAACGGGGGTCAAGCACATCGCGAATGGCGTCGCCGAGCATGTTGGATCCGAACACGACCAGACTGATCGCGAGCCCTGGGAAGATCGCGAGCCAGGGAGCACGCGAGAGCTGGTTCTGCGCCTCCTGCAGCATGTTGCCCCACGAAGGCGTGGGCGGCTGCGCACCCAACCCCAGGTAGCTCAGTGACGCCTCGGTGATGATGGTCGAGCCGATCGCGATCGAGATCAGGATCAGCGCCGGCGGCATCACGTTGGGCAGGATGTGACGGGCGATGATGCGCGCATCGCTGGCGCCCACTACGCGCGCCGCTTCGATGTACACCGTCTGCTTGACGGAAAGCGTAGCGCTGCGAATCACCCGGCAAGCGCCGGGGATGAGCACGATCGAGATCGCGATGATGAGATTATTGATCGATGCCCCGAGCACGCTGACGAGGACGATCGCCAGCACGAGCGCGGGGAAGGCCTGCACCATATCGACGAGTCGCTGCAGCAGCAGATCGGTCTTGCCGCCGACGTAGGCGCTGACCATGCCAATCAGGGAGCCAACGGCCGTGCCAGCCAGCACGGAGAACATAGCCACGCGCAAGGAGATGCGTGCCCCATAGACGACGCGGCTCCACTGATCCCGTCCCTGCACATCGGTGCCCAGCCAGTGCTGCGCGCTCGGCTTCTCCCGGGCTTCACGCAGGCTGGTGGCCGTGGGGGAGTACCTGGCGATCTGCGGCGCGAACAACGCCGCCACGATCACGGCAAGGAGCACAACTGCACCGAACGCCCCCAGGGGCTTGCGGCGAGCGAACCGGCTGACGCCGATCATCCGTCCGAGACGCGACGGCCTCAACGCCGGCGAGCGCGGTATCGCGACGGCGCTGGGTGCATGGCTCATGATCTGCTCCTCCAGGACGGCGGCGCTGCCGGCGCTAACGGCAACTCAAGCCGCTAACTGTACCGGATGCGCGGGTCGAACCAGCCGTAGGAGATGTCCACGACAAAGTTGACCAGGATCGCCACGACGGCGAGGAACATCACGTTGAGCTGAACCTGTGGGTAGTCGTTGGTGGTGACGGAGTTCACCGTGAGCCGGCCGACGCCCGGCAGCGCGAAAACGGTCTCCAGGACGACCGCGCCGCCGAGCAGGAAGCCGATCTGGCCGCCGATGACCGTGATGACCGGGATCATCGCGTTCTTCAGCGCGTGGCGCATGATTACCGAGCGCTCGCGCAGCCCTTTCGCCCAGGCGGTGCGGATATAGTCCTGGCGCATCACTTCGAGTGCCTGCGAGCGCGCAATGCGCATCGTGACCGCGGAAAGCTGGATGCCAAGGATCAGCGCCGGCGCCCACATACTGCGCAGGTTGAGGATCGGATTGTCCTGAAACTTGGCGAAGCTGGCGGGCGGGCTGAGACTCCTGATCCAGGTGGAGGTGATATAGATGAAGAGAATACCCAACCAGAAGCTCGGCATCGACAAGAAGAGCAGGCTGAACGATCGGGTGCCGTAGTCCAGCGGTCCATCCTGCCGGATCGCGCCCAGTACGCCGCCCGGCACGCCGATAACGACGCCGATGACGATGGCAAGGAAGGCAAACTCCATCGTCACCGGAATACGCTTTGTCAGCTCGGGCAGCGCCGGCTTGCGGCTGTAGTATGAGAAGCCGAAATCGCCCTGCAGCATCCTGCCGACCCAGCGCACGTACTGGACTGGAATCGGTCCATCCAGGCCCAGGCTCTTCTTCACCTCGTGGATCTGGGCGCCCGTAACGTTCGTTGATTCGCCCAGCCGCGCGACGAGGACGTCAGAGTTCACGATGCGCAGCACCGAGAAGATGATCAACGAGACGCCGAACAGCATTGGCACCATCAGCAGCGCCCGCCGGAACATGTAGGAGCTCATGCGCCAATCCTTTCGTCGAGCTGCACCTGCCCGCGGCGAGCATCATCGGCCGGATTGTTGGCCTGCAGTATACACCGAGAATCGTCGGGCTGACGCTTGACTCTTAACGTCCCTTCCAAACTGGCGGGCGCTTTTCGGCAAACGCGCGGGGTCCTTCGACCGAGTCCTCGCTCTGCAACAGCTTGTCGTAGATGTGGTATACGAGCGGCGCGGCCTGCTGCGGCGGCTGCCCCAGCGCCCGCATGATGATCTCCTTATGCGCCCGCACACTGAGCGGCGCGTTCTGGCAGATCGTCCGCGCGTACTCCATCGCCGTCGGCAGGAGCTGCTCCAGCGGCACCACCTTGTTCACAAAGCCGATCTCGTAGGCTCGCTGAGCTGTAATTGGCCGCGCCGTCATCAGGATCTCCATGATCGCCGCCAGCGGGATCTGCCCGATCAGCGCCGGAGCAAATGGTGCCAGGAGATTCCAACGCGACTCGGCGATGCCCATCATTGCCGTATCCGCGGCGATCCGCAGGTCGCACATCTGCGCCTGAGCCCACCCTCCCGCGATCGCGTAGCCGTTAATCGCCGCAATCAGCGGCTTCCAGATCTCCCGCTGGCTGACGACGCTCGGACGTGCCCGCACGCCGGCGGCGTTGTCGTCCGCCCGTTCCTTCAGATCCCGCCCGGCACAGAACGCACGCCCGGCGCCGGTGATGATCGCGACCCAAGCGTCGTCGTCGCTATTGAACCTGGTGAGCGCCTCGTTCATCTGCCGCGTGAACTCGCGATTGACGGCATTCATTGCCTCCGGCCGGTTCATGGTGATAAGGACGATATGATCGCCTTGCTGTTCGTACAAAATGACGTCGCCGGGCATATGCGTTCTCCTGCCATGTTTTCCTGTGTCTCGATCTCATCGGGATGGGTTGCGGAAGCTCCTGTGGCTATTCGAAGCTTCCCTCTTCCTCCAGCGCCTTGAACTCACATTCGGACAGACCGAGCAGGTCGCCAAATACCGCGGCAGTATGCTCCCCGAGCATCGGCGCCGGCCGGCGCAGCGTGTGCGGCGTCCGCGAGAGCTGAAAGGCCGGCGCGGGGTACTGTCGAACTCCGGCCTGCGGGTGCTCGATCGGCTGCAGGGCGCCGCGGGCCCGCATCTGTGGATCGCGCGACAGGATGTCCTCCATGCTCTGCACCACGCCCGCCGCGATACCGCGCCGCTGCAGCAACAGCATCACTTCCTCGGCACTGCGTTCAACCGTCCATGCCTCGAGCTGTTCGTCCAGCGCATCCTCGTGTTGCATGCGCCCCAGCAGCGTGCCAAAGCGCTCGTCCGCCGCCCAGGCGGGATCGCCCATCGCCTCGCGTAGGGCCTGCCACTCCGCGTCGTTCTGCACGGCGATCGCCACCCAACGGTCCTCCCGTCGCGCGCCGGTCTGCGATTCGGTGTTAGCGCCTGTTGGTTGCCGGTCTTCGACGCGGCAGCGGTAGACGCCGTGAGGCGCCATGCCGGGTAAGCGGTTGCCAAGCTGCTGCGGCAGGCGGCGATTGACGGTCCACTCCATGAGCGCAGGACCGATCAGACCCAGCGTTGCTTCGTACTGCGACAGGTCTATGAACTGTCCCTTGCCGGTGCGATTGCGGTAATGAAGCGCGGCCAGCATCGCCGCGGCGGCGTGGTACGGATTCGAGGAGAAGTCCGGGTATGGCACGGCCCACATGGCGGGCGGATAGTCCGGATCGCCGGTGATCGAGTTCAGACCGGCGATCCCCTGGATGCCCGGGCCGAAACCGCGATAGGCGCGGCGCGGACCGTACTGGCCCATCACCGGCATGCTCAGCACGATGACGTCCTCGCGGGCTCCGCGCAGATCGTCATAGGAAAGCCCCCAGCGCTGCATGGTGCCGGTAACAAGGTTATCCAGCACAACATCTGCAGTCGCGACCAAACGCAGCGCCAGGTCGTGTGCGCGGGCGTGATTCATATTGAGCGTCACGCCGAGCTTGTCACCGTTGGCGGTGTTCCAGCGTTGGCTGACGTTGGGACCAGCGATGCCGGGAACGCGCGGCTCCTCATTGCGCATGAAGTCCACGTACGTGCGCGACTCGACTTTGATCACCTCTGCGCCGTAGTTGCCCCAGAAGCGCACGGCGTGGGACCCGGCCAGCGCGAGCGTAAATTCGACGATCCGCACACCCGCGAGCGGTAAAACGCTCACACTCTACTCCCTCAGCGCGGCACCTCGGCTATCCCGGGCTGAGCGCTTTCGGTCTCGTCACACCACGCCTGCGCGGCGCAGCGCCCGCATATAGGCGCGCGAGAGACCCAGCTCGCCCTCGAACAGCGCCGCATTGTCTGCTCCCGCCTCCGGAGCCGCGGAGGGCGGACGCAGCGGCGTGAGCGATGGCCGAAAGGCGGGCCCAGGGTAGACCAGCCGCCCAAGGCGTGGATGGTCGACCTGCTGGAAGAACCCCCGCGCCACCAGTTGCGGGTCGTGCTCGATCTCTGCCGCGGTATACAGCGGCATCAGCGTCAGGCGCCGCGCCTGTGCTTCGACGTACAGCGCTTCCTTGGTGTACTGCTGCAAGAACTCCGCCCAGGTCTCCTCCGCGTGTCCCCAGTGTGCCCGGCGATACTCGGCGTCTTGCCACGCCTCGCCGCTAAGATCGGTCTGATACTGCCAGGACTCCATCCACTCCACGCCGTGCCTGAACTCGCGCTCGCGCAGGCCCAGGCCGCCGACGACCCAGCCGTCCTTGCAGGGGTAGACCATCCGCGAGGCACCCGGCAGATCGTTGTAGTGATGTCCGCCCCGGCCCAGGTCGATGGCGCGCACCTCTGCCCAATGCACGATATAGCCGGTCGACAAAAACACCGCCTGCTGCATCGAGACATCCACATGCTGACCTTCGCCGGTGCGGTCCCGATGATACAGCGCCACCAACGTGCCGCTGCACCCATGCAGGCCGGCAAGGACATATGCCTGGTCACCGCCGGGCCGGTCGGGTGCCCTGCCGGTGAAACCGCAAAGGCGCAGCAGGCCACCCATCGCCACGCCGATGAGGTCTGTCGCCGCGAACTCGCGATACGGCCCGGTGCCGCCGAACGGCGTGATCGAGGTAACGACGATCGCCGGATTAACCTTGGCGAGCTCCTCGTAGCCGAGTCCGAGGCCCTCCAGGTAGCCGGGCGCAAATGATTCGACCACGATGTCGGCTTGCGTCGCCAGCCGGCGAAAGAGCCGCTGACCATCGGCGGTCTCGAGGTCGAGTGTGACCGATCGCTTGTTGCTGTTGAGGAAGAGGAAAGGGATACTCCGGTCTGGATGCGGTTGGTCGCCGACAAACGGTCCCACGGCGCGGCTCCGGTCACCGGCGGGCGGCTCAACGCGCACAACATCGGCACCCAGGTCGGCCAGCAGCTTCGTGCAGTAGGCTCCTAGCTGCGTCGTGAGATCGAGGATCCGCACGTCGCTCAGGGCCCCCTCCGACATCTCCGCTAACAAGACCATGCCTCCCATGCCTGACGTCTCTGGAAGCGGAGCGCCAAGCGCCGTCCTTCCTGCTCCGGCAGCGGCGAGTCGAGCATGCGAGGCACCGGTGCTGTGGCGGCGCAGCGTTACGTGGTGGGCCGGATTCTACCAGTGGCGCGGCGGGGCATCGGTGCCATCCTATTTGGCTTCGATTCGTTATGCAAATGAAAGTGAATCTGAATGCGCCGTCCGTGGACGCGGACCGGCTGGCTATTCGCACGATCGGGACCACTTACAACTTGGTGCCCCGCCCTTCGTTCCGATAACAGCCATTCGCGGCCTACTGCACCAACGATTCACCGCACAAAAGCGCTGTAAAGTAAACGCTGGGTTTCCGGACGGCCAAGAACGTGTCCCAAACGTCGTGCCTGTGCGGTGCAGTCTGGTTGGAGTTAGGGCTCGGTAGTGCACGCAGGGACGGTGCCAAGGATGGTTCCGTCCGCATCACGCACGATGAGCCCATACGCCCGGGCTGAAAGCACGCCGAGGGCGACGCGCATCTGGCCGTCGTTGTCAATCACGCCCATTTTGGCCCCTGGCCGCCATGAAAGCACGCGGTTTGCCAGCGTTATCGAGGAGCATCAGGCTGCCGCCCTGCGGCCGGCGCATGGTACGCTCCGCTTATGATCAGCGCTAAAACCCCGATCCCGTCCTGCGTACACCGGGTGCGCGCGTCTGTTATAGTATTACAATCGTGAAATCAGACAATTCGTGCGGCTGTCGTTGACCGGCGCCGAGTGGTCGACGGCCGATCAGGCTCGTGAGCAGGGCAATGAAAGTATCCCGTGACGTGACGGTTGGTGGGACGGAAGAGCCGGAGACGCTCGACGGTTTCGAGCCGGCGGCGAACGTCGCGGCCGTCGAGTTGAAGCTCTGGTCTTCGGGCATTGCATGTCCGGCATTGGGCATGCACGGCGACCTCGCCACGCGCTTTCTCGTGCCTTCGTCCGCACATCGTTGCAGCGGCAATACCGGGAAGAAACAGCCGGTTCAGATCACGGCTGAGCACCAGCAGGAATTTTGTCTTACGAGTCGCTACCGGCTTTGCTCGGCGTGGCAGGGAAGCGATCGGCGGGGTATCGAGAAGCAGGGAGGGGGTTGGCATTCTCCCTGGGAACGCTCGTGGAGGGCGAAGCGAACGATCGTTGCCGCCGCCGTGGCGGTGTTGATCGCGATCGTGGTCGTGGGAATCAGCCCGCTCGGCTTCAATCGCCCATCCGCACAGAAGGCGCAGGCCGTAACTGTTCCGCGTGTGGCGCCGAATGCAGCGAAAACGGATACTTCCGCGGTTGTCGACGTTGCTCCGGCCGGCCAACCCGAGCCCGCGGTCACGGTGCCACCCGTTCCACGGCGGGATTCGCTGCTGGAACACGCGATGAGCGGAGCCTCAGCCGCGATGACGGCCGCCTCCACGACCGCGCGAACACGGCCCGGCACCGCGACTGCCGCGGTCCGACGTTCGTACACGGTTCAGCCGGGCGACAGCCTGACGCTGCTTGCAGAGCGCTTCGGCGTCTCCATCTACGACCTCGCAGCAGCCAACGATCTGTCGCCGTTCGCGCTACTTCTGATCGACCAGAAGCTCTTCATACCCGTGGCGGTTGTAGTTCCGAGTACGCGTTGAACGGGCGGGCCGGAGCTTTTATCGGCCGGTAATCTCTGCCAGCAAGTCAAAGAAACTGGGAAAGGTCTTGGCGACGCAGCCCGGATTCGCGATCACGACGCCCGGCGCTTTGAGACCGGTGACGGCGAAACTCATGGCGATTCGATGGTCGTCGTAGGTGTGAATCACCGCCGGTTGTGGAAACCCTGGATGGATCGTGAGGCTGTCCCACGTTTCGTCGACAGCAATACCAATGCGGCGCAGCTCGGTTGCGGCGGCGACCGGTCGGTCGCTCTCCTCGTGGTGGGTCTGGGCGATGCCGCGCACGGTGACGGGTCCATCCGCGAAGGGAGCGATCGCGGCCAGCGTCGTCGCCACGTCTCCCATGCGCGTGAAGTCCGCATCCACGGCGCGCAGTTGCGACGGACCGCGCACCTCCGTGGCGCCGGCTTCGCGAACGACCGTGCAACCCATCCGCTCGAGCACATCCACGAAGCGCAGGTCCCCCTGTGCCGAGGCAGCGCCAAGATGCGACACCCGCACCCGTCCGCCCGTGACCGCCGCGGCCGCAAAAAAATACGACGCGCTGGACGCGTCGGGTTCGATCGAATATTCGCGGCCCTGGTAGCGCTGACCCCCGGGTACGATGAACCGTTGCACGCCGTGCCGTTCGGTTCGAACGCCAAACGCAGCCATGACGTCCAGCGTGATGTCGATGTAGGGCGCAGAAACCAACTCGCCTTCCACGTCGATCTCGATGCCACGCTCGGCGTAAGGACCGGCCAGCATCAGGGCGCTCAGGTACTGGCTGGAAATATCGCCGCGCACCCTCGCGCGACCGCCTGGAATGCCCCGGGCGTGGACCACCACCGGCGGACAGCCGTTCTCAAAGCGGGCGCGGGCATCGACGCCGAGCTGTTGCAGGCCGTCGAGCAGGGGTTGGATCGGGCGCTGTCGCATCCGCTCCGAACCATCGACGACGAAGGTTCCGTGTCCCAGGGCTACGGCCGCGGTCAGGAAGCGCGCCGCGGTGCCTGCGTTCCCGGTGTAAAGCTCGGCACCGCCCGCGGGAATCCGTCCCCCGGCGCCTGTCACCAGGAAGCGCTGCGCAGATTCATCCGCCTCCACGGAAATGCCGAGCGCGGAAAGCGCCGCGTGCATGTAGTGCGTGTCGTCGGAGAACAGGGCGCGCGCGATCTCGGAACGTCCTTCGGCGAGGGCGGCGACCAGCAACGCCCGGTTGCTGTAGCTCTTGGAGCCCGGCAGCTCGAGCGTGGCGTCGATCGGCTTTTCGGCAGTTTGCACCGCGACCGTTTCGAGGGGCATGCATCTCTCGCGCAGGTGTGCTGTGTCGATTGTAGCCCGCCGGGCGGTCACGCGGGGTTGGTCGACGCCTCTTTAATCGATTGGGCTAGAGCGGTAAATCGATGCCGGAAGTTGACCGAGCGCCGGAACTCCGGATTCACTAGATCGGTCCGATTCGCGAGGTGAAACGAGTGTCAGAGTCTACGCCAATCGCGGTGCCGGCCGCGGACATCACGTCAGGTGGCCGTACCCAGGCCGCGCTCTCCGTACGCGATCTCGTCAAGAAGTACGGCGACTTTACGGCGGTGAAGGGCATCAACTTTGAGGTGCTGCAAGGGGAGATCTTCGGTCTGCTCGGCCCCAACGGCGCCGGCAAGACGAGCACAATCGAAATCATCGAAGGGCTGCGGACGATCACATCCGGCCAGGTGACTGTGCTGGGCCGCTCAATTCAAAGCGACCCGCGCGGTGTCAAGCGGCTGATCGGCGCACAACTGCAGTCGTCCGAATTCTTCGAGCACCTCACGCTGATAGAGCAGCTCGATTACCTCGCCGCCTGCTACGGCACACGCTGCAATGCCCGCGCGTTACTCGAGCTGGTGAACCTGGGCGACCGGCCGAAGGTGCGCGTACAGCAGCTTTCCGGTGGACAGCAGCAGCGCTTCGCCATGGCCGCCGCGCTCGTCAACGACCCGCCGCTCTTGTTGCTCGACGAACCTTCGACCGGTCTCGATCCCTCGGCCCGGCTGGACCTCTGGGGGCTTATCCGCCGCTTTCACGGCGAAGGGCGCACGGTGCTGCTTTCCACCCACTATATGGAAGAGGCCGAAGAGCTTTGCGACCACGTCGCGATCATGGATCAGGGATCGATTGCCGCGCTCGGTAAGCCATCTGTATTAATCCAGGAACTGGTCGATCGCGGCTACCGGCGGGATGTGCCGGTGCGTGAGGCGGCGCTCGAGGACGTCTTCCTCGTGACGACCGGCCACACGTTTGGCGAGGCCGAGGAGCGCAAGTAATGCGTGTGTTCATGGCGACACTGGACAACCAGATCAAGGCGTTCTACCGCGATCCACAGGCACTGACCTTTACGATCGTAATGCCGCTGCTGATCATGCTCGTGCTCAACCTGTTCAACATTCACGTCGTCGGTCCGGGCGGTCGCCAGCACAACTACATCGACCTCTTGCTTCCGGGCATGATTGCGCTCACCGCGACGAGCGTCGGCATGCAAAGCGTCGTCTTCGGCATAGTCAGGTACAAAGAGCGCGGCGTGCTGCGGCGTATAAAAGCGTCTCCGGCCGGTCCCATGGCATTCATCAACGGCATCGCGGCCAGCCGTGTGGTCGTGGTGGTGCTGTCGGCGGTGATGACGTACCTTGCCGGCCGGTACATCTTCCAGGCCCACCCAAGCGGCAGTGGTCTGGGGCTCATCGCACTGTCGGTGTTCAGCGCACCGGCGTTCATCGCGATCGGTATGATCGTCGTCGGGCTGGCGAAGAACGAGGACCAGGCGGGGCCGATGATGTTCCTGATCTTCATACCCTTGCTGCTCTTTTCTGGCTTGTTCGTGCCGCGCGCGGGCTTGAACGATGCGGTTGCCTGGGTCACCCGCGGCCTACCGATGACCTACTTGGTGG
This sequence comes from Chloroflexota bacterium, assembly GCA_036741355.1. GTDB lineage: Bacteria > Chloroflexota > Dehalococcoidia > CAUJGQ01 > CAUJGQ01 > JBBRGK01. The sequence continues at coordinate 7,566 of DAINSK010000033.1, read as the reverse complement.
ACGCACTGCAACGGGTCGGCTTCCGCGGACAGGGCTTTTCGTCTGCCCTGTGGACCGACCTGCTGGGCCTGACCGTTTGGGCGGCCATCGCCACGGCGATCGCCACGCGTACGTGGACGTGGGAGTCGTAGCTAGTATCCTGAAGCAAGCAAGACTGAAGTAGGCAGGATCCCCCAACCGGGCTCATGGACTGACGAGATCGAGGTCCATCTTCCCGCACTTCAGCGCTAACGCTCCGAGTAATCGCCGGCGACAGTCAGGCTCGAAAAGCCAAATCTCTGCTCGTCCGACGAGGGAACCGAGACGAATCGGAAAATTTACCAGGACGGCGTGGATGCCACGCCGGGAGCATGACGTTGATCGACACCATTGCGCTTGAAGAGGGCAAAGAGCTCACCCCGGATTTTGACAAGCTCGCTCGCGTGGCGAAGACGCCGGGCGTGCTGCCTTGCGCCGTGCAAAACGTGGACACCGGCGACGTGATCCTCGTCGCGTACGTTAACGCGACCGCGCTCAAAGCTGCGGTTGCGACCCGCTCGGCTGTGTTCTGGAGCACATCTCGGAATGAGCTCTGGGAGAAGGGCAATACGTCGGGGGAGACGTTTGACCTGGTCGAAGTGCGGGTGAATTGCGAACAGAACTCCCTGCTGTACCGCGTCAGGCCGGCGAGGGGCGGCATCTGTCACACGAAGAACCAGCATGGCGAACCACGGGATTGCTTTTACCGACGGCTTAACCTCGATACGTGGACGCTGGAAAATCTCGATCCGTGACTGACTGTCGCCACCGGGGTTACCGTTCTGATCGACGCGACGCCGGCTCGATGGAAGCTGCACCGGGAGCACCGATAACCAGGCGGTCCCCCACGCTGATGCTACCCGCGACCAGAACGCTCGCCCGTAATCCTCCGCGCCTGCCAAGTTTCCGGGACATACCGGGCCGGGTGAGACCATCCAGATAGACACATGGATCGCAGCGACGCACGCCGTGCAGAACGGCGCTACCCAGTTGAAACGTGACGCCAATCAACGCATCTAGGTCTACGTCCCGCGTCACCACGTTGCGACGCAGCAGTCCGGCGTCAATACCGAGCTTCTCTGCCACCTCGGCCGCGATAAATGTTAGCTCCTGGTCGGGCCAGCGCGGATCGCTCCAGTACCCGCGACCGGTCGCGTAACGATCGCCCGGAATGCCGGTGCCCGGCACAACGTCGACCCGCGCGTGGCCGGCCATCGGCGCCCCTTGAAGCGCGGCAGTGAAAAGTCCGACAACCACTCCGCCCACCAGTCCCTCCATGTCACTTCAGTGTACCTGCCTAATCGAGCCAGGCACCGGGCAGGCAATGAAACGGGGTGACGCAACGCTCATACCCGGCGAGGTCGTTTCATCTAATGATTGAATAACTCTAATGAATCCTTCACATCTGTCTCAGGCTCGCGCTTTACGATTGCAATAGTAAACCCGGTTCCGGCTTCGACGGCCGGAATCTAGCGGAGCCCTCATGGCGCGAAAACTTAACCCGAACCTCATCGCAATCGGCTCGGCGGCGATCGTCGGCATCTATGCCGTGGGCTACGCCCAGACCCAATCGTCTTCCGGCCAGGCGACTGCTTCGATCGCAACCGCGGCACCCACCGCCGCCGGGGCGCTGGCGCGACCCCCGGCAAGTACCTCAAACGCGTCGAGCAGCGTGAACGCGCCGGCAGCGACCGCGATCGCGCGGTCCATCGCCACTGCGCCCGCGGCGGCGGCACCGTCTTCGCCGCAGCGGTCCGCAAGCAACAGCGCGGGCAACACGTCGGGCAGCGCTGCAAACGGCGCAGCCGGCACGGCCGCGACCTACCGTGACGGCACGTTCACCGGCTCGGGTACCAGCCGGCGCGGGGACGTCACTGTGTCGCTCACCGTGCAGGACGCCAAGATCGCCACCGTCCAGATTACGCGTGCGACGACCTACTACCCGACCTCGCGCATCTCCAGGCTGCCCGGTCAGGTCGTCGACCGGCAGAGCGCACAGATCGACTACGTCAGCGGTGCAACCGACAGCTCGATCGCATTCCGCCAGGCGGTGGCGAATGCCCTGAACCAGGCGCGAGCGACGGCGCCCGCCGCGGCCGCGCCCGCGGGGTAATAAGGCAGATCGGGAACCAGACATGACCTCGACGCAGAAGCAGTCCGCGAGCCCCGCTTTGGCGGTCCACACCCACGCCGACGTGGCGATGGACACGCTGGTGACGCTTCGGGTCGATACGGCGCAGCCTGCCGAAGCCGCACGGGCGGCGCTCGATAGGGCGTTCCACTGGTTCCCGGTTGTCGAGGCCGCTTGTAGCCGCTTCGACGATCGCAGCGAGCTTGGCGGGTTAGCGACGCGCGCCGGAGTCTCCGTCTCCGTCAGCCCGGTCCTGCTGGAGGCCCTGGCCTTCGCGCTGGACGTGGCGAGGCTGACAGACGGCGCCTTCGATCCGACGATTGGCGCCGTTCAACAACTGCGGGGCTTCGACCGGAACTACGTCTCCGGCCGGCACGGCGCGGTAGCCGTGACTCCGGCGGCGGAACCGGCGAGCTATCTTGATGTGCGTATAGACCGCTCGTCCGGGACGGTGCTGCTGAGAAAGCCGCTGCTGTTGGACCTCGGCGCCGTTGCCAAGGGGCTGGCGATCGACCTGGCCGCCCGCGAACTGGCCACGTTCGAGCGCTACGCTGTCGAAGCCGGCGGCGACCTCTACGCCGGTGGTGCCGATCGCGATGCGGCGCCGTGGCGAATCGGCATCCGCGACCCGCGCGCCGGCGACGCCTTGCTCGGCACGGTTGCGGTGCTGAACGGAGCCGTGTGCACGTCCGGCGGCTCTGAACGTCCCGCCGGCGAAGCGGGCGAACACCACCTGCTGGATCCGCGCACACGCCGATCGCCAAAAGACGTCGCCGGAGCGACGGTACTGGCTCCAACCGCGATTGTGGCCGATGCGCTCGCCACGGCCGCATATGTTCTCGGGCCCGACAAGGGCATGCGCCTGTTGACGGAGCAAGGGGTCGACGGTCTGCTCGTATCGAGCGCCGGGCGGGTGTTCACGACAGCCGGGTTCGAGGATCGCTTTATATGACCGCGGCAATGATGCCTGTGACCGATCGTCAGGCGGCAACTCTCCCGACGCCGCTGCGCAAGCTGCGGCGCTTTCTGCGCTCGCCCAAGGGCTACCTCCTGGTCGCGCTGGTCCTCCTCGGTACCGTGGCGGCACCCGGCGTCCACGTTCATGACGTGCTTGTTACTGTTGCTGCCGCCGTGGCCGGCGCGACGCTCATGGAGGTCCTGATCGTCCGCTTCGGACAAAACGAATGGCGTTTCCCCAGCAGCGCCGCGCTCACCGGCCTGATCGTCGGCCTCATCATGAGCCCGCAGGAGCCGTGGCTTATCTCGGCAGCCGCGGGCGTGATCGCCACCGACGCCAAGCACCTGCTGCGGTTCGGCCGTTCGCACACATTCAATCCGGCCGCGGTTGGGCTGCTGACGGTGTTCGCACTCTTCGCCACCGGTCAAAGCTGGTGGGGGGCGCTGACCGACCTCCCGGGGCCGGCCGTGCTGTTGCTCATCGTCGCCGGGTACCTGGTGGCCGATCGCGCCAACAAGCTGCCGGCGGCGATCGCCTTCCTCGCGACCTACGTGGCGCTGTTCACGATGGCGGCGTTCGTCGTCGACGCGAACTACGTGCGCGACGTGTTTCGCACCCCATTCGTGCAGATGGCGCTCTTCTTCGGCCTGTTCATGGTCACCGACCCGCCCACCACGCCGGTGCCGTTCTACGACCAGGTGCTGTTCGGGATTATCGTCGCGGCGGCCAGCTACATGACCTACATGGCGACCCGCGGCCTTTATTTTCTACTGGTGGGCATCTTAATCGGAAACGCCGTGTACGCCGTCTGGCGGCAGATTCAGCGCCGCTTCGACGGCCGTGAGACGGTTCGTGCCCCCGGCTGACCTGAGTCCCGCAAGTGCGAGCGCTCCAGCTGATCCAGTGCGTGGCCGGGCGCAGGAAGCCACTGTTGACATGCGAGAGTAGCCTGGACCAGCGCCTCGATCCGGCGATGCTCCTGAAAACCAACGACCAGCCGGATCCGTGCGGGATACCGCCTTCTCACGTCATCGGGCAGCGATGATTTTCCAACCTCTCGGGAGCCGGGTGTCCTGCTTTACCCGACAGACCTACCCGGTGGCAGTGGTCATTATAAATTGACACGAAGGAGGCCATCTATGGTGCTAAGGAGCTGATAATGCCCCCCCATTGCGATGCCATGGATGGACCGGTCGTCCGTGCTGCAGTGAAAGCGCTTGAGACGGGCGACGTCGAGGCGCTGCTGCCGTACGTGCACGAGGAGGGAGAGGCGGAGGTACGGCATGTGTTCACCGAGGTAACGCAAGCGCGCCGGCTAGGTCCGGCCGCTCAAGCCGTGGCTGACCGGTACCTCTTCGAGACGGTGGTCCGCGTCCATCGCGCGGGCGAGCGGGCGCCGTATACCGGCCTCAAGCCGGCTGGGCTCGACCACGGGCCGGTGATCCCGGTCGCTGAACTGGCGCTGACGACCGGCTCTGTGGACGAGCTCCTCATCTTCCTGGCGGACACGGTGCACACCGAAGTGCGAAAGCGCTTCAACGCGGCGATGGCGCTCAAACCGGCAGCCGAACGCAGCGTGGCCGCAGCGCGGGAGTACGTCGAGGCGATGTTAGGGCTGCAAGTGTATGCCAATGCGCTCTACCAGTTCGCGAAAACCGGGCCGGACCACGGCGCCCATCAGCGCATGGAATGAGCCTGGCACTCGCTAGAGGCAGGTGAGACCCAGAAGGAAAGGAACAGACGATGCCTGCACAACCACCCTCCAACCCTCATCCGGCCGGCCACACGACCGGCAGCCCTGAGCGGCCCGCACAGCGCGTTGCGGCCCCGGTGCTCGGCTACGACCTCGCCGCGGAAGTGGCGCTGCTGCACCAGGAATCGAGCTGGTTGCATGGCGACCGCAACAGCAAGACGTTGGTCAAGGAGCCTGACTTACGCGTCGTCTTGACAGCGCTGAAAGCAGGAGCGGCGCTGAAGCAGCACCAGGCAGCGGGCCGGACAGTAATTCAGGTGGTCAGCGGCCACCTCCGCCTCCAACTGCCCGATGACACCGTCGAATTGAAACCGGGGCAGTTGCTGGCGCTCGAGCGGAACATGCCCCACGACGTGGAAGCACTGACGGAGAGCGCGTTTGTTCTAACTATCGCCTGGCCCGCCGGCTAACTTGCAGTACCGAGCCGCTGCGTGCCGGCGATATGGAAGCATAAGGGAACAGTGATGCAAATACTCGATGCGGTGGCGGTCGAATTGTCCTGCAATGTCTGCGGAGGGCACTTCGCCGTGACGTTGCGTCAAATTCGCCTCGCGCAGGCGATCGTGCACGAGGGCTGCTTTGCGCCCCAGGGTGAGGCGGAGTGTATGCCAGCAGCGTTTGCCGGGCTGCTGGACCACCAGGTGCTGGATGCGCTGGAGGAGACGTGGCAAAGCCTTGAGGACCGGGTACGTGCTGCTGGCGGAATCATCGCACTGCAGCCTGAACCGGCAGCGATCCCCTGACGAATGTAGGTTGCCGCAGGAGCCGTGGCTTATCTCGGCAGCCGCGGGCGTGATCGCCACCGACGCCAAGCACCTGCTGCGGTTCGGCCGTTCGCACACATTCAATCCGGCCGCGGTTGGGCTGCTGACGGTGTTCGCACTCTTCGCCACCGGTCAAAGCTGGTGGGGGGCGCTGACCGACCTCCCGGGGCCGGCCGTGCTGTTGCTCATCGTCGCCGGGTACCTGGTGGCCGATCGCGCCAACAAGCTGCCGGCGGCGATCGCCTTCCTCGCGACCTACGTGGCGCTGTTCACGATGGCGGCGTTCGTCGTCGACGCGAACTACGTGCGCGACGTGTTTCGCACCCCATTCGTGCAGATGGCGCTCTTCTTCGGCCTGTTCATGGTCACCGACCCGCCCACCACGCCGGTGCCGTTCTACGACCAGGTGCTGTTTGGGATCATCGTCGCGGCGGCCGGCTACATGACCTACATGGCGACCCGCGGCCTTTATTTTCTGCTGGTCGGCATCTTAATCGGAAACGCCGTGTACGGAGCCTGGCGGGAGATTCAGCGCCGCTTCGACGGCCGTGACACGGTTCGTGCACCCGGCTGACCAGAGTCCCGCAACTGCGAGGCATGGTTGAGCCGGTTCCGTCCTTGTATAGGCTCGGTTCGGCACGGGTCACTGCTTGAACCTGCTGCTGGCTTGAGCGGCAGTCGGTAGCGGCTCCGTTGTCTGTCGTGCAAGACTAGCGCGGTAACACAACACGCTTAGGAGCACCTGAGATGGCTGAGCAGAGCGAGCCGCGTACCCGGGCCGCTGGTTGGCAGGCGGAGCACGCCCGCCGCTACGTCGAGACAAACGGCGAGGAAGGGCACATCTGGAACGGCGTGCCGACGCTGCTGCTCACGACGACCGGACGCCGCTCGGGGAAGCAGTACGTCACGCCGCTGATCTACGGCCGCGACGGCGACCGACTCCTCGTCGTGGCTTCAAAAGGCGGAGCGGCGACGCATCCGGACTGGTATCGCAACCTCGTCGCTCAGCCGGAAGTCCAGGTGCAGGTCGGCGCCGACCGCTTTCGCGCAATTGCGCGCCCGGCTACGACCGACGAAAAGCCGCGCCTCTGGCGGATCATGACCAAGGTCTGGCCGGCGTACGACGAGTACCAGACCAAGACAACGCGCGCCATTCCGGTCGTGATCCTCGAGCGAAGCTAGCGTACCCGTTCACGGAGGCGAATCATGTTGGAGTTGCTCGAGGTATCGCAACGGGAAGCGGTTCTGGGCGGTCAACCGTTCGGCCACGCCGGCTCGTACGAGATGCTGAGTGGGCGGGCGACGTTCGCCGTCGACCCATCCGACCCGGCGAACGCGCCGGTGGTTGACCTCGCCCTGGCTCCCCAAGGCGCGGATGGCATGGTGCGCTGCTCCGCCGATTGGTTCTTGCTGCGCCCCGTGGACCCGGTCCGCGGAAACGGTGTCCTGCTCTACGACGTGGTCAACCGCGGCAACAAGACGGCGCTTGCCAGCCTGCAGTCGGCTCCGCGCAATAATCATCCCGGCTCCGCGGAGGACTTTGGCAACGGGTTCCTGATGCGCCGCGGCGTGACGCTGGCAGCCGTGGGCTGGCAGGTCGATCTGCAGCCCGGCCTCGGACGGATGCTCCTGGATGCACCGGTCGCCACCCATGGCGGCCTGCCGATAACCGGTCCCGTTCGAATGACTCTGATCCCGGATCGTGCGGTTGCCAGCCTGCCGCTCGTGCGGCCCGACCACAGGTGCTACCCGCCCATCGAAGACGACCAGGCCGACGCGGAACTGGTGGTGCGGGACTCGCCGGACGGCGAACCGCGCTCGATCCCTCGCGAACGCTGGGCCTTCGCCGCGGTAGACGGATCCGGGCGGCGCCCAAGCGCGAACGATGTCTGGCTGGAGGGCGGTTTCGAGCCGGGCCGAATCTATGAAGTCATCTATACCG
>DAINSK010000032.1:0-38670 GCA_036741355.1 Chloroflexota bacterium | reverse complement strand
GCCGATCCTCATCGCCTGCGCCGCGCGTCACCAACACGCTCAGCTTCCGACACCGGCAACGCGGCGTAGCTTCCCCACCATCAGCTATCGCTCCGGTGCACAGCACGCCGGAGGACGGCATCAGCCCTGCTGCTGAATCGGCGCTGCGGGCATGGGGCGCGCCAAAACACCAGCACCCCGGCAACGCTGCCGGGGTGCTGGTAGCGCCTGCAATCGCCTGGCCACACTCGGCCGGACCTGCGCCAGTAGTGGGCGCGAAGCGGCAATACTACCCCGGAGTGTTGTGCTCCGCTACTGGACGGTAATTGTCCCGACCATGCCGGGGTGAATCGAGCAGTTGTAGGAGATGATTCCCGGGTTATCGAATTCGACCGAGAACGAGTCACCGGGGCTGAGCAGGCCGGGCACGATCAAGCTTCCATCCGCCGCGTTGTTCACGAAATGCACCGCCCCAGAGCCGCCAGGCTGGTCCTCCGTGTTGACAAAGGTGACGACGGTGCCGGCCGTGATGGTGATGTCCTGCGGGATGAAATGCGTGCCGAGCATGTCAACTTCAGCCACGGCCTGAGCCCGAGCGCCCTGATGTTGACCAGTACCAAGCAGCGGGAACACGAAAGCGGCTGCAGCCACGAGGGCCGCCGCCGAAACTACCTGGAACCGGGACATGGTCAGACTCCTCGTTAGAGCAAGCCAAATAGTATGCGGTGCGCGATGCATGGTTCCTTCTCCTCTTTTTGTTGGTGATTCTCGTCGCATCATTCCAAGGGTCACGATAACCGCCACGACTGCAGAGCCAAAACACCGGCACCCCCGGCGGTGTTGCGGGGTGCTGGTAGCGCTCACGAGCGACTGGCTACTGGCCCTAGTTGCCCGCGTCCGGGGGCGTCAGGGGCGTCACGGTGAACAGGGTGTGCATGCCCATGTCGTAGTGGTTCATCGTTTGGCCGGTGATGTCCGTGTTCTTGAAGCAGCCCATCTCATACGTCCCGGGAGTAAGAAGCGCGTCGAAGGTGGCCACCTGTCCGGGCGCGACATCTTCGACATCGCCGGCGATGCCCTGCAGGTAGTCGTTCTCGTCCGCATCCGTCCCGGCCCGCTTCAGCGCGAGCATCTGGGCCAGCTGGGGCTGGTCCTGCGGGTAGACCCACACCTCGTGCACGTAGGTCTGACTGGCGTTGAAGAAGACGAAGTGCACCAGACCCGCCGACACCGTCGGCGGCGAGACGCGGAAGCTGAACTCCGTCGCGTAGATGTTCACGTTGACGCCGGTGTCGGTCTGTGCCGCCACGCGGAGCGTGGCGCGGGACGTGGGGATGACGAATGCCCCCGCGAGCATGATTACTCCCACCGCTAGAGCAAGCCAGATAGTACGCGGTACGCGATTCATGATTTTCCTCTCCGTTCGTTCCTCGTTTTTGCCGAACCAACTGAAGGCTCACGAGAGCCGACACGGCTGGCGCGGTGTTCAACATCAGCATCGCGCGCAGTCGGAGGGTGCACATCCGCCGACACCGCAGAGTTGCCGCCGCATCGTTGCGCGTTTGGTGTAAGGAGGGTGCTGGACATTGAGGCGGCACGGAGTGGGGCAAAGCCTGACAGCCGCGCCACGCCCTGCGGCGTTAGAATCTCGCACGTGGACGTTCAAGCCAACAAGGGAATGATCCGAGTCCTCATCGCCGAGGATCATCCCGTCGTGCGTGAAGGCACGCGACAGCTGCTCCAGCACGAGGCGGATATGGAGGTCGTCGGCGAGGCCGTGAACGGGGCGGAAGCGCTTGCCCTCGTCGCAAACCTGGAGCCGGACGTGGTGCTGATGGACATCTCGATGCCGGTGATGGGCGGCATCGAGGCGACGGAGAAGATCAAAGCCACGCGTCCGGGGACCGCGGTGCTGATCCTCACCGCGTACGACGACGACCAGTATGTGTACGCGGTGCTCGCCGCCGGGGCGGCGGGCTACCTGCTCAAGGACGTCGCCTCCGCAGAGTTGGTGCGGGCGGTACGGGCCGTCTATGCCGGCGAGCCGGTGCTCCATCCCGCCATCGCGCGGAAAGTGCTCGCCCGCTTTGCCGCGGGCAAGTCGCCGCAGGGCAAGGAGCAGGAGGCGGCCGCAGCGACAGGCAGGGTGCTCACCGAGCGAGAGCAGGAAGTGCTGCGCTTGGCGGCCCGCGGCATGACGAACGCCGAGATCGCCGCAGCGCTGTACTTCAGCATGCGGACGGTGCAGGTCCACCTGACGCACATCTTCAACAAGCTCGACGTCGGCTCACGCACCGAGGCGGTGATCGCCGGGCTAAAGCGCGGCCTGATCGCGCTGGAGGACCTCAATGAAGATTGATCCTGCAGCCCGAGTCTGGCAACCGCTGCCTCTGGCGACGCAGGCCGGTCACTTACGGACGTTCGTCGCTCACATACCGCAGCGCCTGCATAGCAGGCAGTTCTGGCAGGTCCAGGGCCTCGTTGCCGGCGTAACCATGCTGCACTACAGCATCGAAGTGTTCGGCTTTACGAGCCCGGCCGGGATCTTTCACGACGTCGCCATCACGCTCTACATCGTGCCCCTCGTCTATGCCTCCCTGACCTTCGGCTGGGAAGGGGCGCTGATGACGGCGCTGTGGGGCGTGGTCCTGACCTCACCGAGTACATGGGTCTGGCACCATTCTGAGGAGCATTGGCTTACCGAGGTCTTCCAGTTGGTAGTTGCCGTGTTTGTCGGCATGCTCGTCGCCTGGCGGGTGCAACGTGAGAGGCAGGAGCGCCTCCGAGCCGAGCGGACCAGCGCGAGCCTCAACCTGTTGAAGGCCGTCAGCGAAGGCCTCAGCCATACGCTGGAAGTAGAGGAGCGGCTGCCGGTCGTGTTGCACCAACTGCGCTCCGGCTTGCCGCTCAGGTCGATATCGCTCTGCTTGGAACCGGCAACTACGGGTGCCGAAGCGCTGATCATCGAGGAGGGTGATGGAGCAAGCTCGCCCGTCGCCCAGGCCCAAACTGACGACGTCGCTGCCTCTGCAACGCGTGGGGATGCGGCTGGAGATTGGTGCACGGTATCCATTCCACTGGTGGGCGAGAGCGGCCTGCTGGGCATGCTGACGGCCACCGCGGACAGTGGCGATGTACTGGCGGAGGACCGGGTCGAACTGCTGACGACCGCAGCGCGCGAGATCTCGGTGGCAGTACAGAACACCCGTCTCTACCGGCAACGACAAGAAGACCTGGAATCGTACGTCCGGCAGGTGACGCAGGCGCAAGAGGAGGAGCGGCTGCGCATCGCTCGCGAGCTGCACGATGATACCGCGCAAGAGCTGGTACACCTCGTGAGGCAGCTCGAAGAACTCGAGCTGCATGCCGGCGGAGTATGCAAACGCCCGGCGCAGGAATCGCTCGAGACAGCGCATAATATCCTGCGGTCGGTGCGTCGTTTCAGCCGCGATTTGCGGCCCTCGGTCCTCGATGACCTGGGCCTCTTGGCCGCCATCGAGATGGTCGTCGAAGATGCGCACAGCCATCTGGTGGGTGGCGCGCACCTGCACATCACGGGGGACCCGCGCCGCCTGAGCCCTCGGTTGGAGCTCGCACTGTTTCGTATCGCCCAGGAAGCGCTACGGAACATTTTGAAGCACGCAAACGCCACGACGGCGACCGTGGAGCTGTGCTTCTGCGATAACGTCACAGGGCTGACGATAACCGACGACGGCAATGGATTTCTGCCGCCCGCAAACCTCGCTGACCTCGTACGTCACGGCAAGCTCGGCCTCATCGGCATGAAAGAGCGGGCGGAGTCGATCGGTGGGAGCTTCATGCTGCGACGTAACCCCGAGCAGGGCATGGGCTTGATGGTGGAGGTACCGAACGGGTAGCTTCGTAAAGCGCCAGCCCGCCCTCGATCAGGTAAAACCCAACAGCCGCGTATGCACTCTGTTTACAATGTTGTCCTCACCCTCCCGCCAGCCTCACAGTGATACCCATGCCGCGCAGCGCTTCGGCGATCAGCTCGCGGTGGTCCCCTTGCACCTCGATAGCGCCGTCCTTCGCCGTCCCGCCCGAGCCACACAGCCGCTTCAGCTTTCCCGCAAGCTCGGCGAGTTGTTCGTCGCTCCCCTGAAGCCCTGTGACCACGGTGACCGTCTTGCCGCCACGCTGTTTACGGTCCCGCGAGATCCGCACGATGCCGTCGCCTACCCCCTTATGCTTCGTCGCTCGGTCCTTGCAAACGCAGCCGGCCAGTGGACGCTGGCAGTCTGAGCAGCGCTGGACGCGCCGATCAGTGACGGTGCGGCCGTCGGTAGAATAGACAGGGCGGTTCTTCTGCTGCACGGGGCAAATTCATTTCGCGCGGTTTTCGGCAGGCGCCGCGGGATCCCAATCGATTGTCAGCATATCCGCTGCCAACTGCGGCGGGAATCGCTCTCCCGGCGGCGCTTCATAGCCCAACCTGACGGTCAGGGTAAGCTGTAGCGGGAGGTGCCGCATGCAGCATTCCGACCACCAGCAGCCACACGATCGGGGACCGGACGCCGATTACGAACGTGAGCGGGCGCCGTTCTTCACGTCGCCGGTGCAGCCGCCGATTCCGCTGGCCGGCACCAGCGGCCCGGACTTCTTTCGGATGCTCGCGCACGGAAGCGGCCCGCTCAGCAACCTTGCCGGCGTATACCTGGGGTGGGAGGAGATGCTGGGCCGCGACAAGCAGGCTGTCTGGCTGACGATTGCCGGGGCCTACATCCCCTTCGGTCTCGGCGCTACGATGCGGGCGCTGATCGAGCACCACTTCGTCGATTTCATCGTCACCACGCCGGCACAGATCACCCACGACCTCACCGAAGTGCGCGGTCTGCACCATTACCATGGCACGCCACACGTCGACGACAACCAGTTGCAGCGGCTGGACATCAACCGCTACTGGAACACGTACGGCGACGAAAACGAGCTAAATTCCAACGAGGACGTGATCGCCGAATTCGCCGCGACGCTCAGCGACCAGCGGGCGTACACGCCAAGCGAGTACTTCTACCGTCTCGGTCTCTGGCTGCCGGAAACCCCGCACGGCCGTGCAGATGGCATGATCACCTCCGCCGCACGCGAAGGCATCCCGATCTTCTGTCCCAGCCCTGCCGACGGCGACATTACCACCGACCTTGCGCACTATCGAAAGCAGACGGGGCGGAAGCTGATGCTGGACCCGGTTAAAGAGCCGCTGGACATGGTGGCGGTGAACGCGGCGGTGGAGGACGCGGGCGGCCGTGCGGGGCTGATCACGTTGGGAGGCGGGGCGCCGCGCAACTACGGTCAGCAGTCGATGGCCTGCGCCTACATGCTCGACCGGCGCGATCTCAAGAAGCACAACTACGGCCTGCGCATCTCCCTTGACCCGGTCGAGACCGGCGGTCTCTCCGGTTCGACGATCTCCGAGGGCAAGACCTGGAAGAAGTACAGCGCCGACGCGACGGTAGCCGAATACTACGGCGACTTCATGGCGCCGCTGGTCCAGATGACACAGGCGTTGCTCGAAGCCCGCGCCGGCAAGCCGCCGCGGCAGGGCATGCGCGTCCGCTACGCCGACGACGGCCGCATGTTCATCAGCACGTTCGGCGGCGAAGAGATCGATGCCCAGGCGGCGTACGGGTACGCGTAGACACCTGGACAACGTCGGCCGGCGCAGCCATCCGTGCTGGTGGTCTTATGTCAAGGGATACTGCGCTTCCAACCACGACGTGAGACGGCCCGTATATTCGGGGCTGATGGAGGCAATGGTGTCGCCGTGGTTCAACGTAGGGAGGTGCATGGTGCCCGACAGGCGCGCAATAGTGACGTCCTGGTTGTCGGCGCTCGTGGCAGCTCGTTGCCATGCGGCGATGCTTTCGTCAATCGGCACCCAGTCGTCGTCCTCGCCATAGAACAGGAGGACCGGGCAATGGATTTGCGCGAACACCGGCTCGGGGTCGAAGTCCATATCCTGCCAGGAACCCGCCTCGGGAAGCGTTCGTGGGACGTAGACCAGTGGGAACCAGAGGCGCGTGGCGAATCGATCGACCACCGCCTGTGCTGCACCTCGCCCCTGCTGACCGCGTAAGTACGCTTCAAAGGTAGAGCGCAGCTCAGCGAGTTCTTGAAGCGCTTCATCGCTCTCACCCGCCTGCCGAAGCTGCCTGGCGGTTCCGTAGCGCATCTGCAAAGCCGGACTCATGCCGGCGGAGCCCACCAGGACAAGGAAGGCGACCTCGTCCGAGTGCGCAGCGGCCGTGGCCGCGGCCCACGCTCCCTGGCTAAGGCCCCAGAGCCCGATTGGCACGTCCGCGAGACCTGGTTGGGAGCGCAGCAGCCGGAGGGCAGCGAGGGCGTCCCCTGCTTGCAGCGCGAACGGAACGTCGCCGGTGCTGGGACGGCGATCGTAGCGAAGTACGGCGATTCCGTGCTCCGACAGTAGCTCAGTCAGATGGCGGTACAGAAAATAACCACGCGATGGCGCCGAGGCGCCGTGCAATGGAACGAGCCCTGCGCGAGCACGACCTGCTGGAGGGACAGAAAGAGATGCCTGGAGGACGACGTTGCCATCGGAGACGTTGAGTGCGATGTCGGGCACGTCGGGTTCCTTCTCACCGCCACAATCCATGCGTAGGCAGTGCATGGGTATGCGCAAAATCGATTGTACGCAGTTCAAGCGCGCCTCGACCGTTTGTGTTTGGCGTCCGAATCGAGTAAGCATGGCGTTGATTGACGAGATTATCGCTGAGGATGGCATGACGCATGACGACCGCTGAAAATTGGCTCGAGAGAACGCGCGAGGACCCGCTGGAGCCCGAACTTCCCATCATCGACCCGCACCACCATTTCTGGAACCGGCCTCGCAACCGCTACATCCTTGACGAGCTGCTTGCCGACCTGGCAGGTCAGAACGTGCGCCAGACGGTCTTCATCGAGTGCAGCTCGATGTACCGTGCCGCTGGCCCCGAAGAGTTTCGCGTCGTCGGCGAGACGGAATGGGTGCAGGGCATCGCTGCGCAGAGCGCTAGCGGCGGCTTCGGAGACCTGCGCGCCGCGGCGGGCATCATCGGCAGCGCAGACCTGCGGCTCGGTGACCGGGTGGCGCCCGTGCTCGAAGCGCACCTCGCCGCCAGTCCCCAGCGCTTTCGCGGCATTCGGCATCGCGCCGCGTGGGCCGAGCCGGGCGTGCTGCCCAACCAACCTGCGTCGCAACCTGCCCACCTCTTTCTAGACCGGGACTTCAGGCGAGGCTTCGCTTATCTGCGGGTATACGGTCTTATCTTCGAGGCATGGCTCTATCATCCCCAGCTGCCCGAGCTGGCTGACCTCGCGCGGGCGTTCACCGACACCGTCGTCATCCTGAACCACCTCGGCGGACCGCTCGGGGTAGGCTCCTATAGCGGCAAACGGGATGAGGTCTTCGCGCGATGGAAGCTCGACCTGGCGGAGGTGGCGGCCTGCCCGAACGTCGTTATGAAGGTCGGGGGTCTCCAGATGGCGATCAACGGCTACGGCTGGCACGAGCGCGAGCGGCCGCCGACGTCCGACGAACTGCTCGCGGCGAACCGAGACTGGTACGTCTACGCGATCGATCAGTTCGGGCCCGCCCGCTGCATGTTCGAAAGCAACTTCCCGGTGGACCGGCTCTCCTGCTCATACACCGTGCTCTGGAATCAGTTCAAGAAGCTCACAACGAGCTTCCCAGCAGCCGAGCGCGCCGCGATGTTCCACGACACCGCCAAACGCATCTACCGGCTCCCCGACTACTAACGGCGTGTTCCGGCACGCGCCTGCTGCCGCGTACACTGACGGCATGACCGTTGCTGACGATGTCCGCCGGCAGCTGGACGCGCTCGGCATCCCCTACGAGCTGATCGACTGCGACCCCGCGCTTGCCGACACGGCCGCATTCTGTGCGGCGTACGGCGTGCCGCTCGAAGACACTGCAAACACCATCGTCGTGGCCGGCAGGGCGGACCCGCCCCGTTACGCCGCTTGCGTCGTGCTGGCCACGACCCGGCTCGACGTGAACCGCGTGGTGAAGCAGCGACTCGGCGTACGCAAGGCTTCGTTTGCCGCGCCAGAGGAGACACGGGCGCTTACAGGCATGGAACTGGGCGGCGTCACCGTCTTCGGGCTGCCGGCCGGTCTTCCCCTCTGGGTCGACAGCCGCGTGATGCAGCGTAAGCGCATCGTGGTCGGCGGCGGCGATCGCACCTGCAAGGTCGTCGCCCCGCCCTCCATCCTGCTGGCCCTACCGAACGTCGAGGTTATCGACGATCTCGCTCTCGAACCGTCGTTGCGGTAGTGCGTACGCCTGTATCGGAGGATCCGTCAGCGACCGCTCTACCGCGCCATGCCGTTGTACTCCCGATTCGGCAATTGCCCGGTGGCGGCGGCGAGGCGGTTGGTGAAGTTGAACATCGCCGCCACTTCGGCGATATCCCAAGTATCCTCGTCGCTGAAGGCGAAGGTCGCACCGGGACAGCGAGCGGCAATCAAGTCCGTTAACTCGTTGAGGGCCGCGGCAATCTTGGGGTCAATTGCGCTGATGCGGTCTGGACTAAACGATTTACACCGCCTCGCTCGACCCAGTCTGCCAGTCACCCAGCCACAGGACATCCGGGAGCTGGCGAACCTGCTGGTACAGCTTTGCGTCGGCCGTCAGAAAGGGAATGCCGAGGCGGTGGGCCAGGGCAACATACAGGGCATCGTAGAATCCACAGTCGTTGCTGAACGACACGGCCAAGGCGTCGGTCACCAACGCGTCATCGGTTACGGTCGGAATCGCAAAGCCGAGAAACTCCGCCACTGCTTGGTCGGCCTGTTCGCGGGAGAGCCGTGGCGGTCGCCGCCGGGTGGCGGCCCGCAGTGCCGCCGGGACTTCGTAGCGAAAATGGTCTGGCGCGACGAGCGCAAGGTCACCGGCGGTATAGGCAGCAAGGACGGCAACGGCCCGGGCGGTGTCTGGCTCATTGGCAATATGCCACTTGAACGCGACGGACGCATCGGGGACCAGGCGGTCAGCTGCCTGGGCCCTCCATGCTCCCTTCCGCGGTGCGGGCAAGGTGGATGAGTTCCGTGCTCGTCAGCGGCCTAATATCGCGCCCCTGGCGGCGGGCCATCACCTGGGCAAACAGCGCCCGCCGCCGCGCAATCTCTGCAGGGCTTGGTTTGGCAAACAGCAATGGGTCGTACTCTGTGCTCATGGGTTCCTCTCCGACCTGCGGCGTAATCACAATACCGCGGTCGGTGTCCTCGACAGCCACTTCATCGCCGGCTTTGAGGTGGTGCTTGCGCAGCAGGTCTTCCGGGAGGGAGATGCCCCCATGGCTGGTAATGCGCGTGCGCCGTTTTGCACCAACCACCGCGTGTACTCCGTAGGTCATACGTACGACTATCCTGCCATTGGAGGTGCCCCCGGAATTCGTGGGCACTTCTTCGGCAGGGATACTGTGCCCCTACAGTAGTCCGTACCCGGTACAACGGAGCCAGCCCTACCGCGCCATGCCGTTGTACTCGCGGTTCGGCAGTTGGCCGGTGGCGGCGGCGAGGCGGTTGGTGAAGTTGAACATCGCCGCCACTTCGGCGATATCCCAGACGTCTTCGTCCGTGAAGCCAACAGTCTTGAGCCGGACGATATCCTCCGGAGAGCAGTCTTCCATGTGGGTCGTGATTTTCACCGCGTAGTCCAGCATCGCACGCTCGCGCGGTCGCAGTCCCGCACGCCGGTAGTCGAGCGTGATGCGGCCGGCCAGCACCGGGTCGCCGGTGAGCGTGCGCAGCGACGCTCCGTGGGCGACGAGACAGTAGAGGCAGCGGTTCTGCATCGAGACGGCGACCGCGACCATCTCGCGCTCGGCGCGGGTGAGACCCGACGGGCCGCTCATCAACTCGTTGTAGTGGGCGAACCACTTGAGAAAGCGGGACGGCCGCCAGGCGAAGGCGCGGAAGACGTTGGGACAGAAGCCGGCGCGGCTCTCGGCCTTTTCAAGCAGCGCCCGCACCTCGGGTTCCATCTGCTCGTACTCGAGTACCGGAAACCAGCTCACCGGCGGCTCGTCGTGCGGGGGCGGCTCCGGCACAAACGGCCGGCGTTGCTGGTCCACCGGCGCAGACGGCGCCGACCTGCGCACGATCTTGCTTGTTGCAGCGCCATTCGTTCGGCGCCCGGCCGCGCTGGTCTTGTCAACGGTCATGGCCACACTCCTTTTTCCGCGGGCCGGTTATGGGAGACGTGCAGGAGGACCGGTAGCGGCTCCAGCCGCTCCGCTTCGAATTCGTATGCCTGAAGTAAATCATGAATCGCGGCCTTGGCCATGTGGTCGGTCGCAGCATGGACATCCAGCAACGGTTCGCCTGTCTCCACGTAGTCGCCGACCTTACAGTGCAGCACGATACCGACGTCGTGGCGTATGCGCTCGGCTTTCGCGGCGCGACCCGCGCCCAATCGCACCGCTGCCCGCCCGACCGTCAGCGCGTCGAGACGGCTGACATAGCCGGTCCCCGGGCTGAGCAGGGGCCGAACCACGGGCGCATGGGGCAAGGTTGCGGTATCCAGGACCTGACCGCGGTTGCCACCCTGCGCCTCTACGACATCAGCCAGCTTCGTCAGCGCGGTGCCGCTCCGAATCGCCTGCTCGACCAGTGACGCAGCCTCTTCGTGCGACAGCGCTCGCCCGGCGAGTACCAATAATTCCGCCGCCTCAAGCCGGCACAGCTCACCGAGGTCTGCAGGCCCTTTGCCGCGCAGCGTTGCCACCGCTTCGGCTATTTCCAGTGAGTTGCCTACTGCGTTACCCAGGGGCTGCTCCATGTTGCTCAGCACCGCCTTCACCCGCCGCCCTGACCGTTCGCCGATCGCCATCATCAGCGTCGCGAGCTTCTCGGCCTCGTGCCGGTCGCGCATGAACGCGCCGCTGCCCACTTTGACATCCAGGAGGATCGCGCCGGCGCCGCCCGCCAGCTTCTTCGACATGATGCTGCTGGCGATCAGCGGCACGCTATCCACGGTTCCCGTAGAGTCGCGAAGCTCATAGAGCCTGCCATCGGCGGGCGCCAGGTCGTTCGACTGCCCCGCGATCGCCAGGTCGTGCTGCCGCAGGAACATCTGAAACTCGTCGCCGCTCAGTTCTGAACGAAACCCGGCGAACGATTCCAGCTTGTCGACGGTGCCGCCGGTGTGTCCCAGGCCTTTGCCGGTGAGCTTGGCAAACGGCACGCCGCAGGCGGCGACCAACGGCGCCACGACCAGCGTCGACTTGTCGCCCACGCCACCGGTGCTGTGCTTGTCCACGACGATGCGACCGCCGGCGGCTTCGCGCAGATCGTTCACACGGCCGCTGGACGCCATTTCAAGCGTCAGGTCGATCGTCTCGTCGTCGCCCATGCCGCGCCAGCAAACCGCCATCAGCCAGGCCGCTAGCTGGTAGTCGGGGATGGAGCCGTCGGTCGCGCCGCGCACGAGGTAGGCAAGCTCCGCGCGCGTCAGGCGCTCGCCGCCGCGCTTCTTCAGAATGAGGTCCACGGCACGCATACTGTCTACCGTCCGGGCAGCCGGCGAACGAACACCCGGACCTCGGCGAGAGCGTCGAGGTCCGCGCCTTTTTCGACCTCTTCGGTTAGCTCACTCAACCGTCGGGTGCCGTAGGCTCCGAGCAGAATTTCGTCCAGCACCTGGCGCAGTTCGGAGTCATGGTACGCGTGCACAGACTCGAAGCCATGCTGCTCATATACGGGCCACGGCATGCCGCCCATGTACTGGATCACCGGCCAGCTTGGCGCCAGGCCTTTGGCCATAACGGCATCGAAGCCGTTGGCGACCGCCCAGTCCGCGGCCTGCCGTAACAGCTCCTGCCCAATGCCGCGGCCGAGATACCGGGGGTCGCGCCGCTCGGGGTCGTTCTCCACCTGGCCGACGTGATAGCAGAAAAGCGAAAGCGAACGCTCGGGCAGCGGCGGCGTCTCGGGCGGATAGTCCAACCAATAGAGCGGGTGGTGGATGCCATTGGGCGACCGCGTTCCGGGCGCATACGGCCGGAACTGGAGCTGTGCAACGCAGCGGTCGCCGTCGAAAGCGAGCATGGCGCTGCTGCCGCAACCGCGGATACGGTCGCGCACTTCATCCGGCTCGCCCTGGCACTGTAACGGCACGAAAGCCAGGTCGAGCTCGGCCAGGGGGCGGTAGGAAATTGGCGGTTCGACGGTCATGCGCGGTGCTCTGCTGCCTCTGCTTCTGCCGCCTCGCGATTGATCTCTTCCAACTCCGTCTGGTGCAGATCCTTAAGATGGAACGTCAATGCCTCCTCGATATTTCGTTCCACATCTTCCCGGGTTTTGCCCGTTGAAATACAGCCGGGAATACTCGGCGCAAACGCGGACCAATTTCGCGGTCCCTCCTCAAGAATCACCCGCACTGCCGGATGAACCACAGCCTCATACTCATGCACCATGGGATGCTCCTTTCTACTTGCCCTCCGCCTGTCTCCGGATACTAATCAGCGTTTTGAGCGACAGGTCATCATTCGACTGACCGGGAACCGTGACCGTACCGCGACGCTTCGGGTGGTGGTAGTAGTGGTGGCTCCCTCGGGTCCGCACATAGAACCACCCAGCACGCTCGACCTCTCTGATGATATCGCGTACCTTCATCCCTGTCCCCTGCGACCTCGGGCGCTCCCCGTATGATAGTGCCGCACCAGCAACGGCGGGAGTATGTGCGCATGAGCCCGACCAGCCAGCCCGGCGACCAACCAACGGGCGCCGAGCGTGAACAACCGTCAACGGGCCCGCTCGCTGCGCTGCGGGTCATCGACATCGCCACCGTACTGGCCGGACCGTTCGTCGCGACGACTCTCGGCGACTTTGGCGCCGACGTGATCAAAGTGGAGATTCCGGGGCGCGGCGATACACTGCGCACGCTTGGCCCGGTGAAGGGCGACACCTCGTACTGGTTCGCAGTCGATGCCCGCAACAAGCGCGGTATCACCCTCGATCTACGCAAGCCGGAAGGCAAGGCCTTGCTGCTGGAACTGGTCGCTATCAGCGATGTTCTGGTCGAAAATTTCGTGCCGGGAACGCTGGAAAGCTGGGACCTCGGTCCCGACCGGCTGCAGGCGGTGAACCCGCGGCTCGTAATCGTGCGCGTTTCGGGCTACGGCCAGACCGGACCTTACCGCAACAGGCCGGGGTACGACCGGATCGGCAGCGCCTTCGGCGGTCTCTGGCACCTGACCGGTCGCCCGGACGACGAGCCGATGCGACCTGGACTGTCGGTGGTGGACTTCCTCACCGGCGCCTTCAGCACGGTCGGCGCCCTCATTGCTCTGTACGTGCGCGACGCGCTGGGCAGCGACAAGGGCCAGGTGATCGACAGCGCGTTGTTCGAGTCGGTGCTGCGCGCCCAGGAGTTCACGGCCACCCACTACAGCGCCACGGGAACCGTGCGCAACCGCGTCG
The DNA here is from genome assembly GCA_036741355.1 of Chloroflexota bacterium. Lineage (GTDB taxonomy): Bacteria > Chloroflexota > Dehalococcoidia > CAUJGQ01 > CAUJGQ01 > JBBRGK01. The sequence continues at coordinate 25,230 of DAINSK010000032.1, read as the reverse complement.
GCAACGGCGGCCCGGCCATCCCGGCCGGGGCGTTCCAGACACGCGACCACCGCTGGGTAATGCTCATCGTGGGCGAGTACCGCATGTTCCAGCGCTTGATGCGCGCCGTGGACCGCGATGATCTGGCCGAAGATCTTCGCTTCTTGACGAACGCCGGCCGAACCGAGAGCCAGCAGGAGTTGGACGGCGCGCTGAAGCAGTGGATCAACGGGCACGATCTGTCGGTGGTGATGGATAGGCTGCAGGGAGCCGACATTCCCATGTCGGCCAGCTACACGATCGCCGACCTGTTTGCCGATCCGCACGTCGCGGCCCGTGGCGACCTGGTCGAGGTGGACGACCCGGCGTTGGGCCGCGTCACCATGCAGGGCGTCGTGCCCAAACTCTCCGAGACTCCTGGCGCGATTCGCCGGCCGGCGCCGCTGCTCGGTCAGCACAATAGAGAGGTCTACGAAGGCCTGCTGGGCCTCAGTGATACTGAGTTACGGCGCTTGCAGGACGAAGGCACGATTTAATTGGGAACTAGACCACGGGCAGCCGAAGGTGCCAGTCGGTCTTCCGCTGGTATGCATTTGCGACCGCCAGGATCCGGTTCTCATCCAGCGCACGCCCAACAAACTGGATGGCGGTGGGCAGCCCGCGCTCGCCGAAGCCGTTCGGCATGCTGACCGCCGGGAGGCCGGCTACGTTACCCGCCGCGCCGATTGCCGAGCCCACCGAACGGGTGCGCGCGCCTGGAAACCTCTGGCCGATCGGATAGGCAACGCTGTTCGTCGTCGGAGTCACCACGGCGTCGTATTGGGCCATCATCGAGTCCATCGCCCGGGAGATGTGGCGGCGGATACGCAGCGCGCGCAGGTAATCTCGGGCCGAGACGGTGATATAGGAAAGCGGCGTCACCCGGTCTTCCGGAGCCGTTAGGTCGGCCACGCGCCCGCTAATGAGGAAATCGTCGAACGCGGCCGAGGCTTCGGCGCGAATGATCGTCATCGCTACCGCGCCGTAGGGGATGTCCGGCAGCTCGATCGCTTCGATCGACGCTACTTCGCGCAGAACGTCGAGCGCCGCCTCGAAGTTCGCCAGCACCTCGGGCTGGGAGCCGTCCGTGCCGCCTTTGAGGACCGCGAGCCGGAAGCCGTTGACCCGCTGACCCTCCGGCCGATAGGCGTAGGGCCGGTTCAGGCTGGACGGGTCCTCCGGATCGGGTCCGGCGATCGCGTCCAGTACGAGGCCGCAGTCGTCGGCGGTGCGGCACATCGGCCCCAGCTTGTCCATCGTCCAGCACAGCGCCATCGCGCCGTGACGGCTCACGCGCCCATACGTCGGCCGCAGGCCCGAGACACCGCAAAACGAGGAGGGAGTCGTGATCGATCCGAACGTTTCCGACCCGATCGCGAACGGAATTGCCCGTGCTCCCACGGCCGATCCCGAGCCGCTGGAGGAGCCACCGCTCCAACCCCCAGGATTCCACGGGCTCAGCCCCGGCCCGGTGAGGCTGGCGTCCGGTTGTTCGTAGCCCATTCCACCGGCGAGCTCGACCATCGACAGCTTGGCCACGAGCACGGCGCCCGCCTCCCCAAGCCGCGCAACAACGGTGGCATCGGCGTCGAATACCTGATCGCGGAACGGAACTGCTCCCCACGTGGTCGGCACGCCGGCCGTGGCGATCAGGTCCTTAACCCCGTACGGGATGCCGTGCAGCGGACCACGGTCAAGTCGCGACGCAAGCTCTTCTTCTGCCTGCCGTGCTTCACGCATGGCACGTTCGCGCATTAACGTGGCCACTGCATTGAAGCGACGCCCAACGGTATCCAGACGGTCGAGGTAGTAGCCCGCCAGCACGGTCGGCGTCGTCACGCCGGTCCGCAACATCCGGCCAAGGTCCCTCAGGGAGGCGGAGGCGAGACTGCGGTCGTCGAGCGGCATGCCTGCGTATGCTCCGGTTGAAGACGCCGCTGCCGGAAGGTCAGTCGGCGCGATAGACGGTGAAGGTGGTATCCGGTTCGTCGGCGTTGGTGAGCTGATATGCGGCCATAGCGGCGGCTGCCTGGTGCGAGGCCGTGATTACGGTGCGAATCCGCTCTCGTTCGTCGTCAGAGAGCGCTCGATAGGTCTTCTCGACGACGTCCACCAGCGCTTCCAGGGCCGGCGGAGGCGTCGGCTCGGCCGGAAGCGGCGGGGCCGCCGCGCCGCCGGAGTCATTGCCGGCCGGCGGAGATGCGCTGGCTTCGCGCGGGCGTTTGCTCATCGTCGTGTCCTGCGGAATGCAGCAATATGTCGCGGACCCGAGCAGCCTAACAAACGAGGAAGAATTGGCCGCCCGTGCCCGTTACAGCGGCTGCCGGCAATCCGTTCGGACAGGTGCCGACGAAGAAGTTCAAAGACGGTCCGAAAAACGCTGTCTGCGGGATGGTAAAAAAAGGCACGAACGGCACGCCGTTCAAAGCTGTGAGCGCAACCGGAAATGCGTAGCCGGGAAAGGGGGCCAGGACATAGACGGGCACACCGATTACCGTTGTAACCGTTACCAGCGGCAGGTTTGTAACGCCTGCGACCGGCTTCGCCGGGGTTTGCAAGTCCAGCGCCGTATACGATTCGGTCGGATTGGCCTGATTTACCACCTGCACGACGTTATAAATGCTGTGCGGCGTGTCGGGCAGCAGTAGCGGTCCCAGAAAGATCGTCGTGCTACCAGAGCCGCTGCTGTCCACCAGCAACGTCCCCTGCTGTACGAGGCCGACGCTGACCGGGGCCAGGGCCTGGGGCGCAACGACCACCGTCTGCAGACCCGTCGGATTGTTCCTGCCGACGCAATCGAAATCGCCGCCTACCAGTGCCAGGCAGCTATACACCACGTAGATGGCCGAGGGTGTCCCGTTCTGAAGCGTCACCTGGACGGTTGAGCGCGGGCCCGATGTTGTGGTTGCGAAGCCGGTTCCTGCCCCGCTTCCGTTGGGTGTCAGCGTACCGGTTGCCGACCACGCAAGCGCCGAGCGCAGCCCGCCCGCGGCCAGAGCAGCCGTCAGTACGGTCAGGGTCACGAGGAACGTTAACAACCGCCGCTGGAGAATATTCACCAGAGTCCCGGCCTTCAATATGCCCTTCCGGCTCGCTTGCCAGCGGCCATCCGGCTTTTAGCGTGCGGCATAACGGTAGGAAACGCAATCACTTGTTAAGGCCGCTCATCATAACTGAAGGCGCCCTTTCGTCTGAGCCCTGGTGATCGCATCGGTAAGCGCGGGTACCAATTCAGCCCAGTCACCGATCAGTGTGAAATCTACGACTTTGGCGATTGCCGCGCGCGGGCTGCGATTGATGGCGACGGCAGGCACAATACGCCGGGGTCTGCGGGTCGAATCGCACGCGTGCCACGTTGGGGACCTGCTTCATGCACACGGCGATCTTGAGGGGCAACGTCGATCCTAGCTGTTCATGAAAACGCGTAACGCGTCCACCATGAGTTTCGGAAGGAATTGGAGCGACAGCAGGTTGTTACCCGGCCGCCACTCCCAGCCCACGTGCGGCTCTGTGGGGAGCGGCGTACCGGCGACGACGCGGCCGATGAGGAACTTGCTGTTCGGCGGTTGCAGGACTCCCGGCGTTGGTGGATCGACGAAGCCGCTGATCGCGACCTCCATGCCGGTGACGTCGCGGATGCGTCGCATCAATCCGCTTTCGTCGTCGAGCTCTTGTTCGGACACGTCGAGTTGCGGGAACTCTACGACACCGGGTTCCCGTTCGAGCAGAAACACGGACGTCTCGCCCGTCCGCGTGCTGATTATAAACAGATGCAAGACGTGATCTGATGCTGCCACTCGTTCGCTCTGCTTCTTTCTACCCGCGCGAGGATCACCGGAAGCCTCTCTCGCAGGCACAGTATACGGAACAGCTCATCTAACCCACAGTTTGATCGCACCGGCCTTTGGAGGAAAGGACAGACAGCGCGCCGGGACGTCCGCGTTATACTCGGATCGGATGGTGGCGACGTGGACGACCGGGCGCTGCTCAAGGATCTGAGGCTAGCGATCCAGGGGACTGAAGGCAAGGGCGCGGAAGTACAGGCTGCCGAGATCAGCTCCGTGCTAGCGCGTTATGGAGCCACCGTCGCCGACGTACAGCGCCTGCTCGGGTGGGCGAGGCGGCGGCGGCGAACTGAACTTCGGTCGCTCCGTTCGCGCATCGACGCCATTATCGAAAACCGGGAGAACCGCGAAATCGACGCGGCTACCGCTGATGCAGTGGATCGCTACCTGCGCGAACGGATGGGGCCGCGGCACTAGCACCGCTGTCTATGCGCTTCTTCACCCCGTCCACATGGCGCCGCGGCTAGTTGTCTTCAAACCGATCTTCGCCGCGTATGTCAGTGATCAGTCCGTGCGAGACCGCGAACGCTGCCAGTTGCTGGCGGTTACGTAGCTCCAGTTTTTCTAGGGTGTTGCGCAGGTGAACCTTCACCGTGTTCACCGCAACCACAAGGCGGTCGGCGATCTCCTGGTTGCTATGACCCATTGCCACGAGCTCCAACACTTCGCGCTCGCGGGCAGTCAGCTTGGCAACCTCGTCTTCACCGCCCGGGCGCTTGCCGGCCGTCACCCGGTTGAATTCTTCCAGAAGGCGGCGAGCCAGGTGGGGGGTGATGGTGGTACCGCCACCGTAGAGGGTATGGATGGCATCGTGCAGCTCGTTGATCCCGACGGTTTTGAGCAGGTAACCCCGCGCTCCGGCGCGAATCGCCGCGAAGAGATCTTCGTCCTGTTCTGAAACGGTCAGCATCGCGATCGGGAGGTGCGGCACTTCCTGATGAATTTTCTGCGCCGCGTCGACGCCCCCCATATTTGGCATTGAGATGTCCATCAGAACGACGTCGGGGCGCACCAGGGTCGCCTTGCGCACCGCCTCGATGCCGCTGGCTGCCTGGCCGGCAACATTGATGTCGGTGAACTGTTTCAAGAGCGCTACCAGTCCCTCACGGAAGAGGACGTTGTCATCGACGACGAGAACGCGAATCGTTTGGTGTGTCTGGGTCGAGTCGGCAATAGTGGACTGTGCCGGTGATGGCATGGGGCCTCCGATTCGTCGTGGGGTCGCAATCGATGTCGCCCAATCCGAATTCTGCTCTGCTGGAACCTATCAGTAGCGTGCTCTAAAGGATAGCTCTATGCGCTTTGTCAATGTCAAAGTATACACGTTGCAGACCGGAAATATTACGGCGACTGCGGTCGCTACCCACGGGGATCGCATCATCGCGGTGGGGAAAGCGCGGGATCTGCCCGCAGAGGGAGACGAGATCGACCTCGGCGGTCACACGATGCTTCCGGGGCTGACAGACGCGCACGCTCACCTCCGGAATCTGGCCGAGGCGCGCCGTTCTGTGAACCTGACAGGCGCGCGATCGCCGCAGGAAGCGGCTGACCGCGTTGCCATTCGGGCCCGCGAACGCGATGCCGGAAGCTGGATCACCGGCCGCGGCTGGGACCAAACGCGGTGGCCGGGAGCGGTCTTCCCCGACTCCGGGTCGCTCGACGCGGCCGCGCCCGAGAACCCGGTTGCGCTGACGCGCGTGGACGGCCATGCGCTTTGGGTAAACCGCGCCGCGATGGCCGCTGCCGGTATTACCGATCAAACGCCCGACCCCGCGGGCGGACGTATCCTGCGCGACCCAGCGGGCCATGCCACCGGCATACTGATCGACGCCGCCGCAGGGCTGGTGCGATTTAGAATCCCGGAGACGGCCGTGCCCGATCTTACGGCTGCCGTTTCCGCGGCGATCGATGAATGCCTGCGCTATGGATTGACCGGGGTCCACGAAATGGGCGTTGACCAGCGAACGATAAACGTCTACAAGTCGTTGATCGACGGCGGCCGTTTTCCGTTCCGGGTGCTGGCCGCGATCAACGGTCCGGGCGACACGTGGAAGGAGTGGCGCGATCGCGGCCCGGAGCGTCGCTACGGAGAACGACTCTCGGTCAGCGCCATCAAGCTCTACGCGGACGGTGCCCTCGGCTCGCGCGGCGCGGCGCTGCTGGCGCCGTACGCCGACGACCCTGATAACAGCGGGCTCGAACTGGCCAGCAGCGCAGACCTCGAGCGCTGGACCCGCGACGCCGTTGAGCACGGCTTTCAGGTCTGCATCCACGCGATCGGCGACCGCGGCAATCGCACGGTGCTCGATGTGTTTGAACGCGTTCTCCGCGATCATCCGAACGGGGATCGCCGCTTGCGAGATGAGCATGCGCAGATGCTCTCGGCCTCCGATCTGCCACGTTTCAAGCGGCTCGGCGTGATACCCAGTATGCAACCGACGCACTGTACGTCTGACAGCGACTGGGCCGGAGAACGCCTTGGTCCCGAGCGCTCGGCGCTCGCTTACGCCTGGCGTTCACTCATCGATAGCGGCGTCGTCATCGCCGGCGGCTCCGATTTTCCAGTGGAGTCGCCAAACCCAATGCTCGGCATCGCCGCCGCTGTTACGCGTGAGCAACCGGGGAGCGGCCGCGGCGCGTGGCACCCAGAGCAGCGGATGACGCGCACGGAAGCCATCCATTCGTTCACAAGCTGGGCCGCATACGCGGGTTTTGACGAAGAGGTCTCCGGCACGATCGAGCCTGGCAAATACGCGGACATGGTCGTGCTAGACCGCGACATCATGACCTGCCCGCAAGACGAGATCGCCGGCACCCGCGTCTTGATGACCGTCAGCGGCGGCGAGATCGTCTACCGCGATTCCTCGGCGTGGTGAGCGGCCATTGGGGACTGCCGCGGGATACCGCTGCATCCGTGCCCGAATCCTGCTCCCAACGATCGCCCCTTCCCGGCGTTAGGGAAGGGGGGAGGGGGTTAGGTTCCCCGACTGCCTAACGTTCAACGACACGGCTCGGAGCACGGTCTTTACCTGCCAGGGAGTAAGGCCGGGGTGCTTGCCGAGTATGCGGGCTGCCAGGCCGGAGATTTGCGGTGCAGCAAAGCTGTTGCCCATCACCGTCATGGTGCCACCGTCGAGCCAGGCCACCGGGATATTGATGCCGGGCGCGCCGAAGTCCACCGGCGGCGCCGGGTTGTACAGGAGGTTCTCCGCGTTGGTGTCTTCTACAGCCGCCACCGAGATCACGGACGCATACATCGAGGGAAAGCTTGGCACCGGCATGTTGTTAGCGGCAGTAACGAGCACCACGTTGTGGAACGCCGCCAGATCAGCGAGCTCGTGCAGCGCGTCGCGGAAGTCCCTAACTGTCGTACCAAGGCTCAGGTTGATGACCTGAACACCGTGTTCGATCGCCCAGCGCAGACCTGCCGCGAAGACGACACCTGCTCCGGAGAGGCGCGCGCCCAGCACCCTTACGCTGACCAGCTCCACGTCGGGCGCGAGCCCGCGGATGATTGCCGCGCAGGCCGTGCCATGACCGAAGGCGTCGTCGTGCGGCTCGAATGTATAGCTGATCGCCCCGTCGACGTCGCGGCTCGGCTGGCACCACTCGCTCACCCGTCCGCCGATCGCCGGGTGACTGTTTTCGATGCCGCTATCGACGACCGCAACCCTGACACCCTTGCCCGAACTTCCCCCCCAAGCTTCGTCGGGCGTAATGCGATCGAGGAGGCTTGAGGTCTGCACCGGCCCTAACCGGTCGGGATCGAACTGCGACGACCAGGCCGGTCTCACCTCGCTCATTGGGTGTGTACCGGCATCAAAACGGCCGCGATGCTGATTTCGGCCAGCGGGTCGGACGACAAATAGCCGATCAGGGCTTGAAGAACCGCACCGGCCAGCCGTGCCTCGCGCTCTCCTGCCGCGCCGATTACAGCGACCTGACGGGCAAGTGAGAGCGTGCGTTCATATCCCGAGGCCGCTAACGCGCCCGCGACGGCCTCTGCGACCGCCGCGCCGCCAGTCGGATCCGCTTCGTCTTCCGTGTGCGACGCTGCGGCCAGCAACCGCACGAGCGACTGTGCATGAAGCGAGAGGTCTATCGTAGAGGCTGCCTGCTCGCCAAAGGACGACAGCACGGCGGTATCGCGGGGCACGAACGGGCTGTCGCCACCGTTCTTGTCCAACAACTCCATCACGCCGATGACTTCGCCGTGCAGCACCAGAGGCACGCAGAGGAGGTTCTTGGGAACGTAGCCGCTGCCTTCGGCGACCTGCCTCGCGAACCGGGTGTCCTGAGATGTGTCGGCGATCGCAAGCGCCTGGCCGCTCGACGCAACGAAACCGGCGATTCCCTGGCCGATGGGAACGCGGAAGCGCTTGATCTCCTCCGAACCGGGCCCGACTGCAACCTGGAACTCCAGTTCGTCCGTCGTAGGATCGACGAGCATGAGTGAGCCGGCGCTCGCGTCGATAACGCGCACCGCGGTGCTGACGATCGCCTCCAGCAGTTGCAAGTGGTCGTGGCGGCGAAGCTCTCCCGCCGCGGCTGCGACGGTCAGGGCGTGTTCCAACTTTCCCAAACCGTCTGCTGGTGTCGATTCAGCGGCTGGTTTACCGTGCTTCTGCTTTTTCTTGGACGCTCTTTTGCTCATGACTGCCCACCTCTTGACCGGATCTTCTCCAGGAACGACTCTTCGAACTTACGACGCCGGACGAACAGCGCGCAGCATCGCCGACCAGAGCCTAAACGACCACGGCTCTTCGTCGTTTAGGACGAACGCTTCCTTTGCCATCGCCGGTGCTTCGCGCATCAACGCTCGGATCATCGCTACCGCCTGCTCCGGTGTGCGCATCCGCGTGACCCAGTCGGCGCCGTGCAAATTAAGAAACCACTCCTCGAGTAACTCCACCGCGAATCCCTGGCCAGCGAACATCGACATCCACTCGCCAACGCTCTGGTCTCGAACGTGCGACCGGTCGCGTAGCAGTTCAATACAGTTGACAAACGTGTCCAAAAACGGGTCATCGGGCGCGACAGTGTCGACGAACATCAAGCGCCCTCCCGGGCGAAGCACGCGAAATGCCTCGGAAAATGCGCGTTGCGGTTGCGGATAATGGTGCGCGCTGTAGCGCGACGTCACGATGTCGAAAGAGTGATCTGCGAAGGGGAGGCTGGCGACATCGGCCACCCTGAATGCGGCGTTTGTCACGCCGCGCTCGTGCGCCAGCCCGCGGGCCAGTTCGACCATCTCCGCCGTCACGTCGATCCCGATGACCTCTGTGACGTGTGGCGCCAGCGCAAGCGCCGTGTGTCCCGCCGCCGTGCCCAGATCGAGCACGCGCTCGCTGCCGCTGCACCCGGCCAACACGACAAGCCTGGGAAGATCAGGACCGCGGGCGTGAACCGGGCTGATTACGTACGCTGACGCGACGGCTCCAAACTGCTGTTGAACCGTCAGTGTGGGATCTGAAGTCACCTATACCTGCTCCATCTGTGGACCTGACGAATAGCTGCCATGACTATATCAGGCGCTTGCGCACCATGCAGAGGACGGCCCGCGTGCTGCTCGTCTACCATGATTGGAGAGCACGTATCCATGCCATCCAGGCGAATGTGCCGTCCGATCCAAGCGGCAGACGACAAGTGGGAAACACTATGGGCATTCTGAGCGAATCATTGCCCGTCGAAAAATCTATGAACGAGCCGAATATCAGCCTGAAACCCGCCGTAGATCCTTCGCCGCCGCAACCGGCACCGGACTCGCCGCCGCTTCGCTCGTTGAACCGGTACCGAGAGGATCCAGCCTTCCAGAACTTCCAGGATCGCCTGCGACGTCCGCCCGGCGTCGGAGCCAGCAAGGCCCGCCGCCGACCGACCCTCGACGTTCCCAGGGGCAAATCGGACCGCTGATCCGCACCCACGTCCATCACAGGAGGACCCAACCGCGGAAGCTCCGATCGACCCCACACCTCGCCCCCCGGCCATGCGCGGACGCGCTCGCCTGCTGCCGGCTCCGCTCGTTCACGGTATCGGCTATCTGGCCGGTGGTGAGGCGATCAACCTCCTTTTGAGCCTGCTCAGCTTCATCGTCGTCGCCCGCCTGCTCACCACGACAGACTATGGATCTTGGGCGACCATCCTCGACGGAGTGTCGATCCTCGCGGCGATCGCCGCGTTCGGTTTGCCCCTGGCCGCCGTCCAGGCCGTGGCCAGACCCGACGGCGACCGGTTCGTCGCACCTGCGCTCCTCTTGAGAATCGCCAGTAACGGGCTCATCGCCCTCGTCGTCCTTATGGCAATTGCCGTATCCCCCGAGCGTTCGACGTTCGGACTTGCAGCGCTGTTCGCGGCGCCCGGCATGATCGCCAGCGGGCTTGGCGCCGCCTGCGAAGAGATCCTAAGAGCGCGCCAGCAGTTCCGCAGAGCAGCCACGCTCGAGAACCTTGCTCGCGCGACGCAGGTGGCCGCGATCGTCGTAATTGCCGCCGTCTACAAGACGGGAGGCATTCCCCGGCCGGGCGCCGCGGCGCTGGTTGCGGCCTGGTCTGCGGCCTGGGTGATCGGGGCTGCCGTAGGCATCACTTGGGTGCGGCCAGACCGCCCATCGGGCGTGGACGCTTTTCTGCGCAGTTTGCGCCAGTTAGGAAGGACGACGCCGGCGCTGGGCGTCGTAACACTTGTTACGCTGATGCGATTTCGGGTCGAAGTCGTCCTGTTAGGCGTGCTGCGGACGAGCGCCGAAGCCGGACAGTTCGCAGTGGCAACGCGACTGTACACGGTCGCGTTGGTGATACCGCGCGTCGTTGTCGCGGTGTTGTTTCCGTACCTGGTGCATGCGCGGCTACGCGATTCGGGCGACCTCCGCGGGCATGTTGGCAGGCTGTTCCTCCTCGTCCTCGGCTGCGGCGTGTTGGTGGACGGCGTGATGGTGGTCATGGCTCCGCTGGCAGTGCGCGTGACCGCCGGGCCCGCCTATTCGGGGTCGTCTGTGCCGGCGCGCGTACTGGCCGGTTTCATTGCTCCCGCCTACCTCTCGTCGGTGTTGACGATTCTGCTGGTTGAAGGACGGCGGGCCCGCGCGGCCGCCGCGGCGCTGCTCGGGCCCGCGGCTTGTGCGTACGTGGTGGAATTAGCGCTTGTCGGACGTTTTGGGCAGGACGTCTGTCTCGCGGCCGGAGGTGGGGCGCTGCTGGTGAGCTGTGCCGTGGAATACCTGATCGCCATACGGTCAGGCATGCTTGAACTACCGGGACGAATCCGCCGAGCCAGTTGAGGCGGCGCTATCGGCGGAGTCCGCGTAGCTCGTCATAAATGCCGACAAGACCTTGCCGGTTTCGCTCAAGTCTGAGTCCGCGCTGCCGTCATAGAAGAGGGCCAGGCCGCCATACTCTTCGGAAAATCCTTCTTCGGCCGGCGCCTGACCGTACAAGAACGAGCGCTCGATACCCAGTCCGGCTCCGTCGCTCATCAGCCAATCGAGCATCGACTGCAACCACGACTGCGCTCCGGCGTCGTCGTAGCTGCTCGCCGGAACCAGTTTGTGCTGGTCGTCAAACTTCCATCCGTGAAAGCCCCAGTGGAATCCCAACTCCGAATCCCAGATCGAACGTCCGGCTTCTGCGGGCATGCTGTCGAGCCATTGCCGCAGCGCCGTCAATTGCCGAACGTGGAAATCTGTATGCAGGTTGGGAGTGTGTTGCCAGTCCAGCTCGTAGGTGTGAATCGCCCAGCGATCGATCGGCGGCCGAGTACCATACCTGCTCTGGTAGGCGTTGTAGAACTGCTGGGTCCAATCGAATCCGAGCGTGTAGCCGCCGTCGCAGCCGCCGCACGAGTCGGACCAATTGAGCACATCCGGCCCGACGATCAGTGCGGTTGAATCGGCATCGTGAATCACAGTCTCGAGCTTATTGAGGAGGACGGCGTACTCATCGGGGCTGAGGTTATCGGAAGTCGCCGCCGTGGAGACGTTTGGCTCATTGCCAATCAGCCAGGCGCCACCTTTGTTCGCCAACACCGCGGCACGCAGTGTCTTCACATCAGGTGGCGGCAAGAGGCGGACGACCGAGGCACGCTTCATGTTTGATGGTGGGCTGCCATCGAAGCCGAACGTCAGATACCAGCTTATGCCGGCCCTTTGCAGGGCGATCGGATCGCCGGTAGCTACAACCCCGATACGGGCGGCCGCGGGCGAATCCGCGATTGCAGCGGTCATAGCAGCGCGCGAGAACAAAGAGAGGCTGACGGCCAGTAAGAGACACACGATGCGCGGATGCTTGAGGCCGCTCATATACCCCTCGTTCAGTGCTTCGCCAACAGCATGATACTAGCAGCGTTCGCTCTCTGTTCGGGGCTCGAATTGGTTAGCGAGGCACGATGACGGGCTCGGTATACTAGCGCCGTGAATCGAACCGAGCCCATCGGGACACCTCCGCGTCCGGAGCCGGCACAAATAGAGTGCGCTTCAGCTACCGTTGTCTCCGAACTCGACGGTTCGGAGGCGGCCGGAATCTATTTCTGCACGGTAAAGCCGGCCCTCGACCGGGCGCTCGCGGCCATCTTGCTGCTGGCGGGCGCGCCCCTCTTCGCGACGTCAATGTTGTCGATATGGGCAACCTCCGGCCGGCCATTGTTTTACCGTCCGCGTCTGGTCGGCCGCAACGGACGTGAGTTTCGCGCACTCAAGTTCCGAACTATGGTGCCGGGAGCCGACCAGGAGCTCGAGCGACTACTGAATGAGCGCCATTACAAGAAGAGCCACAGCGAGCGCGGCAAGCTGCCCAACGACCCGCGGACGACGCGTCTCGGTCGCTTTCTGCGCCGCAGCAGTCTGGACGAATTGCCTCAGTTGTTGAACGTGCTGCTCGGTGAGATGAGCCTGGTCGGTCCGCGGCCGCTCCCGCGGCGCGAGCTCGAGCAGCGGTACGGGTCAAGGGCAGATTCATTTCTGAAGGTCAAGCCCGGACTCACGGGCCTCTGGCAGGTAAGCGGGCGTTCACTTTTGACCTACGCTCGACGCATTGAACTCGATCTGTATTACGCCGGCCACGTGACGCTCGGCTTGGACCTCTGGATCCTCATGCGCACCCCCTTCGCAGTCTTGAGCGGTCGCGGCGCCTGGTAGATTCGCATGCAATCGTCTCCGCTCGTAATCGAAGCGACCGGCAACAACTGGCGCCGGCCGGTCATCGGGGCGGTGAGCGCTGGCCTGGTGTGTGCCCTCTGGACAGCGCTGGTCGGCATCGGGTGGCTAAGCGGCCCCGACCACTGGGTGGCGCGATGGGTGGCGTCGACCGATCGGGGAACTCTCGATCGTCTGGCGTCGGCGGGGTCCTTGCTCTTCGGAATCGCCGGGATCGCGGGTCTTGCACTGAGCGCGTGCGTCATTTTCAGATTGTGGCGGCGTTGGATGGCGCCCACCGTCCTGGTACTGGCGCTTCTATTCAGCGCAGCTGCCGAGCGGGGCTTGCGCGCCGCTTTTGTACAGCCAACCAACCCCGACGTGCGTACCGCCAGTTTCGGTCGAGCGGAGTCGCAATCCAACGGTCTAGCAACCATGGCCCCTCGCGCGTCTCTCCCTCAGCTCGGCGTGCCAGACGCCCGCCACAGCTATCCGAGCGGCCACATGGCGCTCGCTGCCGCGCTATTTGTGGCGCTCTTGCAGCCGTTGCCGCGCCACCCACGAATTCCAGCCCTGTTGGCCATTGCGCTGGCGTTGCTGGTTTGCTGGGGCGGCTGGGCCGAGGTCTACCGCGGATCGCACCTGTTCAGCGACGTGGCCGGCGGCCTCCTGCTCGGCGCCACGATCGCTATGCTGATTATCGCGGCTTCGCTCAGGTTCGACACGCTGACGGTGCAGCGCCGATCAGGCCGGTAAGGCGCCGGACCGCTCAGGGCTCGGAGCCACCTGGTATTCCCGACCGTCCCTGGTCTACCAATCGCGCCAACCGGCTCAGGCTCGAGAGGTCGGTGGGTGGTGGGCTGGCGGCTTCGACGACCTGGAAGACCAGCCGCCCACGCCGCCAGACGAAAGCCGCCCGTTCCCCCGCGAGCGCGGCTTCCGGTGCCGAGAGGGGAACGACAGTATCCGGGGCGCTGAGCATTCGCGTTCCCGGCGCCGGCCCGAAAGCGCTGTCGGCGACAGCGCCCTGAAGCAATGCCGCCGGCAGCAGCACGGGATTGGCGAGGTACTGGGAGGCACCGCCCGCGTCGCCGAAACTCAATACCATTACCCGCCACTGCGTGTAGCCGAAACCTCCCTGGAAAGCGTCCTGCGACAGCAACCAGCTCCACCCCAACCGCGAAAGCAGTGGAGGTACCGAATTATAGGCGGCGCCCACACCAGTGCTGAGCCGAAGGATATCGATCGCAGACGCGCTGCTGAACCGTTGCGGAATCAGAATCTGCAGTGAACCTTCACCTTCGGGCCGAAACTGTTGCAATGCGCCCAGGATAACTGCAGCGGCGGATGTCGAGGAATCGCTTTCCGGTCCGGGCGTCGTCGTCGGCACGCGGCCGAGTTGGGGCCGCGCTGACGGGTGGGCCGTTTCCACCAGATGAACGCTGTCTTTGGGCTTCGAGCCAGAAGAACAGGCTACGGCCATGAGCCAGATGATCGCGAACAGGTAATGGGCCGGAAACCGGATCATCGGCCACTCTGCCTGACGACGTGTATGGCGATACGGGTGACTCCGGTAACGTCGAGCTCAAGCGACACCGCGTCCCCGTCGCGCCGCGCGCCCTCGGGCATCGCCAGGACCGTCGTCCCGGTCGCGAGGTGGATGTTGACGTTCACCCTCAATTTTTCGATCCCCGGCTGCTTTATCAGGGCAAGCCGGTAGTCGCCCCGAGGCAGGGCATAGTAATCGGGAACGTAACCGTAGGTCACCGTGCGTTCGCTTTGCGGCGTCAGCGCGACCAGGGCACCGAGCACGCGGTAACCCTTTTCGGTTGTGTTGGCCAGCGGGCCATCGAGGCCAGTCGCAACCTGCAACGTCGAGGAGCCGGGAACGTAAATCCGCAGATAGTCGCCATAGAGTCCCGGGGCCGGAGCGAACGCCGCCTCGCTGGGGATCCATCTCGCCCCCTCGATGCGCTTGGTCGGGTCGGACAAGAGGGCATCGGTGACGGTGTTTCGGTAAGCGGCTGCAAGTTGGGCCTGTTGCGGTCGCCCGTTCGCGTCCAGCCAAACGTCGTACCGATACATGCGCTCGATGTACGGTCCGACTTTCGAGTAGCTGACGTTCGCCTCCACGGGCGCCACCACGTCGCCATCCGGCGGGGGAAACAGCGCCCCATCCGCGCCGACAAGCCTGGCCCACGTTGCCGGCTGCTGATCGTTCAGTGCGAGCAACACGTGGCTGCCCGCGGCCGCCCGTCGCAGCTCATCGACCATGCTCAGCAGCCCGCTGCCGTGCACCGTCTGCACTCTCGACAGGACGGCGCGCAGGACTGCGCTGAGCCCCACACCCTTCGCCTGGTTGTAGTCCCCGAGCTGGCCCTCCAGGGAACCGGAGCCGGTGAAAATAGCCCGCGTCGTCAGATCCAACCAGTTCTCGGAGGTCACCAACTCCGAGAAGCCCTCCACCTGAATCGGGCCGAGCGCTTTAAGCAGGTCCGTGACCGCGTAGCTATCGAACGCAATCACGCCGTCGGCCACGATGCCGGTATCGCGCGTGACGAAATCGAGCACCTGCTCGGCCGAAGCCGGGAAGTCGGGCGACCAGTTCGCGTCACGGAGGTACCAGGCAGCGGCGCCGAGGTAGCGCTGCAGCGGCGCAGGTGGCGGCAGCGGCGGCACATTGAAGCCATCGAAATCGTAGCTGGAGCGGTACTCCTGGAAGGTGAGCTTTCCCTGGTCGAGCGTCACGAGGCCCGCGCTGCCAACGAATCCCCCGGTTGGCCGCAGCTCCGCCGAGTCCTCCCCGAGTACGACGTAGGTTCGGGGCCCCGCGAATCCGAGCAGGGTGCGCGTTGCGGCCGGCATCAGCGCAAGCCCGTCGGACTCGTTCAGTACGGAACTAAGCTGACGATCGAGGAGCGCAACCTGGTTGCGAATCGCACCAAGCGGCCAGTGGTAGTCGTCCGGGTGTAAGTGTGCCCGCAGGGCCTGTGCTTTGTGGAGAGTCGTGTCGCCGCGGGCAAGGTCCGGGGCCCCCGAGTCCAGAGCCTGCACCAACCGTGCCCCCGGCGAGGGCGCCTCGGCGCCCGCACCAGAGCCGTCAGCGCCAGCACTGGCAACCGGCGAAGTGGCTCCAGAAGGGGCAATGAGTGGCCCGACGTCCTCTGTCTGCGCCAGCAGCGGATCCACGCCTTTCGCGATTGCGGCTCCGCCTTCGGCCACTCTCTGGGCCAGCTCGAACAGATCGGGCGCCTCGCCGGCCGGCAGTCCGATGTACGGCAGCCATCTTGCCGCCCGCATGATCGGGAACGCGGGCGAGAGCAGGCGGCGGTCGCGACTCAGCCGCCGCGCAGCGTCGTCGAGCTTAGTCCTCGCTCGCTGGATCTGCCCCCGCGAAACGTGCGACAGATCGCCGCCGCTTAATACGCCGTGCAGATCTTGTTGGGCCGACTGGACCTCGCGGGCGGCGGCCAGCGCATCACGCGCCACCAACGCGGCGAATCCGACCGCCAGCACAATCAATAGCACGAGGCCGGTGATAGCCAGCCGCGGCGAGGGACGGGGAAGCGAAAGGTGCATAACTCGACCGTCGCCGGCCGGCGTTCCGGAATCCCCGGCGGGCGGCGTCCCGTGGACCTATACTAGCAGCCGGCGGTTGCCGGCAGCCGGGGGGCACGGCCCCCTATCTCCCCGGCCCTCTTTCCCCCAATACTGGGGGCAAGAGGGAGTTTGGGCGGATGCTGGTAGATCAATGCGGTTCAGGACAGACCGCGGGCTTCCGACACCGCCCGAGCCGTGCAACCAAGAATCGCCCCTTTCCCCCAGAATTGGGGAGAAGGGGGCGGGGGAAAGGGGGCCCGACGCTATTCTGGCTCTCGCTGATAACTGTCTTTTACACCTACGCCGTTTATCCGCTCCTGCTCTGGGTCCTCACGAAAGGGCGGCGCACCGACCCGCCACCAACGAATGACGCCGGCCTGCCGGCCGTCGATCTGATCGTTGCGGCGCGCGAGGAGGCGGGCACGATTGAGCACCTGCTGGCTTCCTGCGCGAGGCTCGAATACCCATCTGATCGACTCCAGATTACCGTCGTCGTGACCGGCGAGTCCAAAGCGACAACCGCGGCCGTGGAATCATGCAGGCCGGCACTGGAGAGCGCGGGCATTGGGCTGCAGGCGCTGATCGGCGATCCAGCCGACCCGAGCAAATCGGCGGCGCTCAACCAGGCCATCTCTTGTACATCCGGCGAGTTGCTCGTTTTCACTGATGCCAACGTCCGCCTTGACTCACGTGCGATCGCAACGCTGGTGTCATGGTTCGCTTCGCCGCAGATCGGGGCAGTTGCCGGCAGGAAGCGCGCGTTTCGGGAAGGCGGCGGCATGTCCAGCGAGGGTGACCGCGCTTACTGGTCATATGAGGCGTTCATCAAGGAGCGCGAGGCCCTGCTGCATTCGGTTGCCGGCGCCGATGGCGCCCTCTACGCCGTGCGGCGAGAAGCTTACCGCCCGACGGCGAGCTGCGCCGACGACCTGGCGGTCTCGCTCGCGGTCACGGGGCAAGGAAAACGGATTGCGTTTGCCCGCGATGCCGTTGCCTACGAGTCGTCGACGCGCCGCCTCGGCGACGAGTTCCGACGGAGGCTGCGAACGCTCTCGTGCGCGCTGGACGAGCTCTGGCGCTCGCGCACACTGGTCTCGGCAGGCGGACCCGTCTTTGCCTGGATCGTCGTTTCGCACAAGATCATGCGCTACCTGGCAGCGTATGCATTGGTCGGGATGCTAGCCGGCTCGGCGGCAGCGCGAGGACGCTTCTACCGCTCCGTCTTCCTGTTGCAGGTGTTGGGAGGCGCGGTGGCCGTGTTGGCTGGGGTCGTGGCGGCCGCCGGTAAGGTGCGGCCGGCGGTTGCCGTGCCGCTGTATGGGCTGGCGGCTCAGGCTGCCGCAATTCTGGCGCCGCTGCGGCTTGTGCGGCGTCGGCATCGCGATTGGACGCCGACGCCGCGCTGATGCGGGAAAGGCGATTCTGACGCGGGGAACCGATTTCAAATCGACTCTTGTGCTCGGATCAATACGCCGCCGCTGCCGATAACCAGAAGGTTCTGGTGTTCAGCGACCCTGCGTCCGGCCCGATCGTCCAATAGCACGGGCAGACCCCGACCAAGTTTGAGGGCCAGGGCGACGACCTCAGTCTCTCCCGCTCCGATCGGACCGAACTGTCTGGCACCAGCGGGCAAGTTTGTCGGCGCCCGTACGCTGATCCAGCCAGCCGCTGCAGCTCCTGCGGCCCCCGGTCGGCCGGCACCGGCGATGGTGACTTCGCGCCGCACGGCAGGCGGTATGACGATCTCGCGAAAGACCGAATGCAGTAGATCGAGACGGCCGATCGTGGCCAAGAGAATCAGCGGACTACTGTCGCTAATCGCGGTCATATGGCGCACGCGCGTCGAAGAAGCGGCGCATCTCCTCGATCTCCCGGCTTGCTTCTTCAACAACGGTCTCAGGACCGGAGGGGATGCGGTGCTGCACCCTGAGATCGAGGACCTCTGCCCGCGTCAGACCGAGCAGCTCGGCGGCCATTGCCTGACCGATGCGTGCCTCACGCAGCAGCTCGATCACGAGCGCCTCTTTCGCCTTCGTCGCCGCAGCGGCCGGTGAGCCGAGCAGCGCCACGATCTCCTCAGGCAACTCCAGGGATAGGACGCGGTTCCCCACGACCTCGCCTCAGCACGTCGATAAGCGGCAGAAGAGCAGCCACGACCCTCGACTGCATCACCGCGCCATCAGTCATCCGACCCGGCGAGGGGCTCCGCACCATATCGCCTCGGCGCAGAAGTCGTGGGCAGCGGGTGCGCCGCACTTCATCGGCCAGGCGCAAAAGCTCCGGCATGGTAGTGATATCGATAGGCTGATGTTCGGCCGCCGTAATTGTTGACCTTCCTGCCTAATCATATCAGTTCATACGCCAAGGCGAGGCTGGCATTTGCAGTGCCGCTGTACGGGCCGGCGACTCAGGCTACCGCGATCCTGGCGCCGCTGCGCCGCCGACATCGCGATTGGACGCCGATGCAGAGGTGACGCGGGGGCGGCAGCCGCGCGGCTGCCGCCCCGGTATTTCAACGGATCAGGCAGCACCGATCGCGGCGGCGGCGGTCGGCGACGCAACTTGCGCCAGCGTAAATGGCGGGTAAGCATCGGTCAGCAAGAACAAATACGCGGTGAGGCGGTAGCCCCAGCGCTGCACGCCTACAACGAAGGTGAACATCCCTCTCGGATACCGTCCGGTAAACAGGATCGCAAAGAACGCGATCAGGGAGACGACGATCATTCCGATGCTGAGAAGCATCAACACGACCATGCTCGGGATGGCCAGGAGCCACTTGAGGAATATCTTCCAGCGCGAGAGGCTCGTGGGATAATCAAGCTGGAATTGGACGGGATAGTCGCCGGTTCCGAACGGCGGGTATTCGTCGCGGAGGAGCCCAGCGTAGGCGTACACCCGCGCCTGCCACCTCATATACGTCACTGACAGGTCCCACAAGCCGCGCGGATACCTGCCGGTGAACAGGATGGCGAACCATGACAGGAACGTCGTGATCTCGATGAGGTACTGAAAGACATACAGGATAATGATGTGCGGGATCGCCAAGAGCCACTTGAAGAAAATCTTCCAGCGGCTGAGGTGCTCCGGGTACTCGACGTCGAACTGCAGAACCGGCTGTACGGCGGCCATATTCTCTCCTCCAATTTGGTGGGATACTCGCGGGGTCCGTTAACGCCGTTGTTTTTATTCGTTCAGTACAAATGCCTCCCCGCTCATCCCTAGCTCGTAGATTGCATTTTACTTGCGCTGTCAAGCCCTGCGATGACCCCTCTCACTCAATGGGAGTGAACATTACGACAGGCGATCGGCGTCATCACACCCTTTGCAACGCAGTGTACTGGGACTAGCATGGCGTCAATGGTGTTTGCCCGCCGCAGATTGGGGCCGGAAGCAGGCGGCAACCCGAAACAAGGAGCCGATAACGATGCCAGCGCTCGACAAACTCCGGATCCTCGACCTGACCCAATACGAGGCGGGAACGTCGTGTACCCAGCTACTGGCTTGGCTCGGGGCGACCGTCGTGAAAGTCGAGCAGCCCGGCGTCGGCGACCCCGGCCGCCACACGGAACGGGGCAACAAGGACTCGCTCTACTTTCTGAGCTTCAACGCCAACAAGCGCAGCGTGGCGATCAACCTGCGCAGCGAAGAGGGCCGGCAGCTTTTCCTCAAGCTGCTGCCGAACTTTGACGTCGTCACCGAGAACTTCACCCTCGGCACTATGGAGAGGCTGGGCATCGGTTACGAGACTTTGAAGAAGGCCCATCCACCAGTCATCTACGCCACGCTGAAGGGCTTCGGCACCACGGGCCCGTATGCAAACTTCAAGTGCTACGACATGGTGGCGCAGGCCGCCGGCGGCGCCTTCAGTCTCACCGGCACGAGCATGGATACGCCGCCGCTACGCCCCGGTCCGACCATGGGCGACACCGGCTCCGGCCTGCACCTCGCGCTCGGCATCCTCGCCGCGTACATCCAGCGACAGGAAACCGGGCAAGGACAGAAAGTCGAGGTCTCGATGCAGGAGACGGTCGCCAGCTTTATTCGTTGCGGCCTGTCACACCGAGAGCGCACGGGCAATCCGGTGCCACGTCGCGGCAATCGTACGGTCGCGCCCACCGACCTCTATCCATGCTCCCCCGGCGGCCCGAACGACTTCGCATACATCATGGTCGCCACGACGAGAATGTGGGACGCACTGATTACCGCGATCGGCCGCGCTGACCTGGCGCACGACGAGCGCTTCTCCACCCCCCAGGCCCGCGCCGGCCATGGCGATGAATTGCACGCGGAAATAGCGGCGTGGACCGCCCAGCGAACCAAGTACGAGGTCTGGGAGCATCTCGGCTCGCACGGCGTCCCCTGTGGCGCGGTTCTCGATAGCGGTGAGCTCTTAACCGATCCACACATGCTGGCGCGCAACGCCATTCGCACGGTGGTACACCCGGAACGGGGCGCCTGGGAGTTCATCGCTCCGCCGTTCCGCCTCTCCGATTCAGACGTAGAGCTGCAGCCGGCGCCCCTGTTGGGTCAACACACGGCCGAAGTGCTCGACCAGGAGCTAAGCATCAATGGGGAAGCCCTACGCCAACTGATCGAATCAGGGATCATCGGCGCGAGGGATGCGACGGTGGAGGCGACGTAACCTCTATCCCCCTCCCCTTTCCCCGAAGCAGGGAAAGGGGCGATCCTCTGATGCTCAAACGGGACATGGTCGGGTTGTTCGACGCTTTGGCTGTGGGGTAAGGAGGCTTTGCGTGCCCTGCCCGGTTATCCACCACCGCAGGTTATGGGCACTGATCCCCCGCGGAAGCTCCTCTCTTTCCCTGCATCTGGGCAGCGAAGCGTGTCCTATTGAGGGAAAGAGAGGTCGGGAGAGATAGGGGTAACCGTCACCACCCCAGGTCGATGTTGCCGCCGCAGACGATTACCCCGGTACGGCCGCCGGTGTTGCCTGACTTGCCGGCGAGATAGGCGGCGAGGGCAGTGACCCCACCGTTCTCGGCCGCCAGGTTCTGTTCAAGCCAGAGCCACGAGCGAGCCGCCAGGATCTCTTCGTCACTGACCAGGACTACGTCGTCCAACAGTTGCTGACCAGCGGCGAAGGTTAGCGGAGCGACGTCGGGCGCTCCCAGGGAATCGGCGGCCACGGAGCCGATCTTCGGCAGCGTGACCGGATGGCCAGCAGCCCGTGCCGCCGTCATCGTCGCGGCGCCTTCCGGCTCGACGCCGACGATGCGCGTGCGCGGCGACAGCGCCCTGGTTGCAATCGCCACGCCCGACATCAGCCCGCCGCCGCCGATAGCGACGACCAGCGTATCGAGCGGCGGTGCGTCCTGCACGAACTCGAGCCCCACCGTACCCTGACCGCACACGACCAGTGGGTCGGCGTACGGATGGACCATCACTGCACCGGTCTCGGCCACATGTGCTGCGGCGCGCTCGAATGCCTCCGCGATCGTTTCGTTGAGGACAATTGTGGCGCCGAGCGCCGCGATTCGCTGCTGCTTGACGGGCGAAGCGTAGATGGGCAGAAAGATCGTCGCCGGTACGGCAAGCCGGCGCGCCGCGAAAGCGACGCCCAGCCCGTGGTTGCCGCCGGAAACGGCCGCCACCCCCGCACTGCGCCTGGATTCGTCAACGCTCAGCAGCTTGTTGAACGCGCCACGCGGCTTGAACGAACCGGTGTGCTGCAGACTTTCGAGCTTGAGCCAAAGCTCTCCGGGTACGGTTCCGTACGTGGGTACCAGCGGAACGGTGGGCGTGCGGCGAAGGTACGGGGTGATCCGAACGGCCGCCGCCTCAATATCTGCAATCCCGGGCAGCGTCACGGTTTCGTTCAAACGACCAACACTCCTACTGTTCAGGCCGAAGGTCCACGGCGACGGGCAACGCCGTTCGTGCCCAGGCAGAGAGCGGCTTGCCCGGCTCCCATCCCTCGTACTTGGCGGCGAGCAGAGGGCGGATCGACTGCCCCTCTTCGCCCGGCTCGAGGACTCTTGCCACTCCCTGGAACTCTTCGTCGCCGACGCGCACGCTCACACTCGGATTGGTATGAATGTTCATCACCCAGTGGGAGTTCTGGCCGTTTCCGGAGAGCATGTACACCGTGTTGCCGCGGGCGACAAACCAGATCTCGATCTCCCGCGGCTCACCGCTGATACGACCAACCGTCGTCAGGTAGCAGTACTGTTCCTCACCAGATCGGGATTCAACGCTCATGCGGCGGCGGCTCTCCCGTGCCTCGCTGAGCCGCAATCACTTCCAGGAACTCGTAGACCAGGTTTGCGGCAAGGAGGGCGGTGATCTCGGCGGAATCGAACGGCGGCGAGACTTCGACGACGTCAAAGCCGACGATTGGCAGGTCGCGCAACCCCCGCACCAGGTGCACCAGCTCTCGGCTGGTCAAACCGGCGACCTCCGGCGTTCCGGTTCCCGGAGCGTAAGCCGGATCGGCGCAGTCTATGTCCAATGACACGTAAACAGGAGGACGAACGACCTCACAGATCTGGTCCAACGTTCCCCGCACGCCCAGCTCATAAAATTCGTCTGCCAGCAACATATGCATGCCCGCGTCACGCACTTCCTGAACGACCATCGCCGAGATCGTGCCGCGAATGCCGACCTGGATGGACTCGTGCACGCGGATCAGCCCCTCGTGGGCGGCGATGCGAAACGGCGTGCCATGGTGGTAGGGCCGCTCTTCATTTGGCTTCCAAAAGTCGGGGTGGGCGTCGAAGTGGACCAACGAGACGGGGCCGTGCGTCTTCGCCAGCGCCCGCAGGATCGGCAGCGAGATGGTGTGGTCGCCGCCAAGGATGATCGGGACCACGCCGGCCTCGAATACAGGCTCCAGCAGTGACTGGATTTTATCGATCACGTAATCGATGTACGGAGAAGAGACGTCGAGGTCGCCGTAATCCACGACACGCAGCCGTTCCAGGGGTCCCCAGAGCGGCTCGCCCCGCATCGGATGCGGCCGCACCTGTGCCGTGGCGTTGCGGATCGCCCGCGGACCGAACCTGGCCCCCGGTCGGTGATTGACGCCGCCATCGAACGGAACGCCGACGATCGCGACGTCGGCAAGGCTCAAGTCGCGCGTGAGCGGAACGCGCATAAACGAATACGCGCCGCTGAACCGCGGGCCCCGCTGCCACTCCTCGGGGAACAGCCGCTCCTCATTCACCATTTGTAGGTGCATCCAACAAGAATGCCCTTAGTTGCCACGGACCGTGTCCACGAAGGCGCGCAAATTGGCTGGAGGAGCGGTGGGCGCAACAGAACAGCCGGCGGACACGATCAGTCGCTTGCCGCCGGTCTCGGCGATGGCGGCTTTCACCTGCGCGGATACCTCATCGGCCGTGCCGGTGGCGAGCGTGACGCGGCCGACGCCGCCCATCACCGCGGCCGAAGTCTGACCCTCCACTTTCGTAAGCGACGGGTTGCCGGCGCCATGGTCGTCCCAGTTGACCGCCGCAACCGGGTAATCCAGCAGCAGGTCCATCAGGTTGTGATCGCGGCAAACGTGAAGCACGTTGACGGGCGCCCCGGCCACCGGCTCCAGCACCTGCAGGTCATACGGACGGCCGTACTCGCGGTAGAAAGAATCGTCGGCCGCGTCACGCGTTGCCCAATCGACGGTGGCGAAAAAGATGCCGCTCGCTCCAGCATCGGTGCAGGCCTTTGCATATGTCGCCAGCACTCGGGATATGTGCGCCAGACCGGTGTGTACCTTTGCCGGGTACTGCCGCGCAAGGTCACGGAAGGCGGCGGGACGCATCGCCAGAAGTCCGCTCGCCACGGTGAGCGGGTTGAAGACCGTTTGGATGACGTCAACTTCGGCGCCGACCTCGTCGAGCACGCGCCGCAAGGCGTCGAGCTGCTCGGCAAACGGGCCGCCGACCGGATCGACGATCGGCAGATTGGCAAGCTCCTCCGCGGTGTCGATAGGGTGGCTCTGCAAACGCGGCTGCGTGGTGCCGGTCGGCTGGTACGTGCTTCCCCAGGCCTCGAAATAATACGTGGCACGCGGGTTGAGTTTGATCAGATCCCAGTCGTACGTCCGATACGACTCGACCGTAAACTCGGCCAGATTTGCGGCCGACCACTCGCGGTCAAAATCGTGGCCCCACAGGGCGCAAGGCACCCGGTCCGGTCGATCACCCTTGAGCGCGGCGCGCAGGCGCCGTTTATGCGCGGCGGTTTCGTTCATCGGTCTTCCCTCCCGCAACGGCGGACAGGGATCAGTATACGCCGGGCGTCAGTCCCGGCCCCCGAACAGGCCGCTGAACATGTCTTTGAGGTGGCCAAACGGGTTTGCCATGATCGGCTCGCCACGAAAGGCGGTGTACCAGGTTTCCGACTTGCGCCAGTACCAGCGATCGCGTAACGCGTCCATCAACCCCGAAACATGGCCGGCGCCGTAGATGATCAGCGCGTTCTGGTCAGTGGGTACGGCGTCGAAGGCGGCGATAGCGGCTCGGTTGCGTTCCTCGATGAGCACATCGTTGAAGCGACGAAGCGCCGGCACGAACGTGCTGAGCGAGTTGAACGCGGAGAGTATCAGCGGCTCCTGCAGCAGCATCAGTGCCGCGATCCGCTTACTGCTTTCGGTCGCGAACAACTCTTCGGGCAGCTTGTCGAATG
>DAINSK010000031.1:0-40116 GCA_036741355.1 Chloroflexota bacterium | reverse complement strand
ACCAACCATCGTTCGAACACCTACCATTAAGACGGTTGCTTCCCCTCTCCATTGCTTACGCAACGGAGAGGGGCGATCCTTGGGCGCTGGGTTCGGGGCTGGGTTGCAGCTCGCAGGCGTGGACGCATTGCATGCGCCCCCATATTGTTGACTTCTGTAGTATCCAGCGACGTTGCAAGCTCCCCCTCTCCGTTGATGTGAATCAATGGAGAGGGGGACGGGGGGGGTGAGGTAACCATGGACTTCGGCGTATTTACGTTCCCCACCGACTACACGATGGACATCGTCGCGCTGGGGCGCGAGGCGGAGCAGCGCGGGTTCGAATCGCTGTGGTTGCCGGAACACACCCACATTCCCGCTTCGCGCGAGAGCCCATGGCCCGGCGGTCCTGAGCTGCCCCGGGAGTATTCGCATTGCCTCGACCCGTTCGTGGCGCTCAGCGCCGTCGCCGGCGCGACCAGCCGTCTTCGTCTCGGCACGGGCATCTGCCTGGTGATCGAACACGACCCGATCACGCTCGCAAAGCAGATCAGTACCCTCGACCACGTCTCCGGCGGCCGCTTCTTATTCGGCGTGGGCGGTGGCTGGAACCTGGAAGAGATGCGTAACCACGGCACCAACCCCGCGCGACGCTTTCGCGTGCTGCGCGAGCGCATTCGGGCGATGAAGCAGATCTGGACCCTGGACGAGGCCAGCTATCACGGTGAGTTTGTGAATTTCGATCGCATCTGGAGCTGGCCGAAACCGGTGCAGCAACCGCACCCGCCGATCGTCGTTGGTGGCGATGGCGCGAACACGCTCAAGCGGGTCGCGGATTATGGCGACGAGTGGATGCCGATCGTCGGACGCCGTGACATTGGACTGGCGGAGAAGATGGCCGAACTGAACCGCCTGGCCGGATTGAAAGGCCGCGGTCCGATTCCCGTGACGGCGTTTGGCGTTGTTGCCGACCCGCGCGAGGTTGACCGGTTGCGGGCGCTCGGGGTGCATCGCTGCATTTTTAACCTGCCGAACGCGGCAGAAGACCGCGTGATTCCGGCATTCGACCGGCTGTCCGGGCTCATGGCGGCGGTGGCGTAACCGCTCTGAACCCATCAAGCAGGAAGTAACGCACTCGGATTACTCCTACTTGCGGTCTGCACCTATTCGCGCCATGATTGGCGGGATGCGGGAATAGTTTCGGACCGGGAGCAGTCTAGCACGGAGGAACGTGGAGATGGAGTTCAAAGATACTGCTATAGAGGCGGCGTTCCGTACGGAGATACGCGCCTTTATCAAGGGTAACCTGCCGGGCAGGTTCGCCGAGCCTGATGCCGAGGCCGCGTTTGGCGCTGATAATCCTGAAGTAGAGGACTTTCGCAAACAGTGGCGACGCGCACTCGGCCAGAAGGGCTGGATCGCCCCTCACTGGCCGAAGGAGTACGGCGGGGCGGGCATGAGCGCCGTCGAGCAGTTCATCTTCAACGAAGAGATGGCAGAGTCACGGGCGCCTCAGGTTGGGGGCATGGGCGTCTCGATGATCGGCCCGACGCTGATCCTATACGGCAGCGACGAGCAGAAGAAAGAGCACCTGCCGCGCATCACCAGTGGCGAGATCCAGTGGTGCCAGGGCTACTCGGAGCCGGGCTCCGGCTCCGACCTGGCCAGCCTGCAAACCCGCGCCGTGCGCGACGGCGACGACTACGTAATCAACGGCCAGAAGATCTGGACCTCGGGCGCACACCGCGCCGACTGGATGTTCATGCTGGCGCGCACGGACCCCGATGCTCCCAAGCACCGCGGCATCTCCATGCTGCTGCTTGATATGAAGACTCCCGGTCTATCGGTTCAGCCGCTGGTGACGATGGCCAACGACCACGTCTTCAACCAGGAATTCTTCGACAACGTACGCGTCCCTGTCAGCAACCGCGTGGGTGAGGAGAACCGTGGCTGGTATGTCGGCGCGACGCTGCTGGATTACGAGCGCTCCAATATCGGCGCGTCGATCGGCCTGAAGCACACCGTAAACGACCTCGTGAAGTACGCCCACGAGTCTAAGGATGGCAGCGGCAAGCCGCTCTTCCTCAACCCGGCGCTGCGCCAGGACCTGGCCGAGTGTGCGATCGAAGCCGAGGTGGCGCGACTGATCTCATATCGCGTGATCAGCATTCAGAAGCGCGGCCAGGTACCGAACTACGAGGCGTCTACCAACAAGATGTTCAGGTCCGAGGTCAGTCAGCGCGTTGCGCGCCTCGGCACCCGCATGCTGGGCAGCTACGGAATTCTCGACCGAGGTTCGAAGTGGGCGCCGCTCAAGGGACGCATCGCTCATATGTACGTGAGCAGCGTTTCGGCGACGATCGCTGCCGGCACCAGCGAGATTCAGCGCAACATCATCGCGACACGCGGCCTCGGCCTGCCGCGCGGGTAGGCCGCTTCGCGGCCGGGCAGTAGGCCCGGGAACCTCACCCCCGGGGAAACCTAACCCCCATACCCCTTCCCTAACACCGGGAAGGGGCGATCATGGGGTGCCGGAGGCGGGCATGGGTACAGCGTCGCAGCAGGCGAATACCAATGCGCCCCGACAAGTGGACGGAATGGCTTTACACAATACCGACTTCAAGCTCCCCTTCCTTCGTTAGGGAAGGGGCCGGGGGTTAGGTCTCCTGCGGCCGGGGGTTAGGAGCGCCCGCCACGCCTGCCGACTGCCCGCCCCAACCGGAGCAGCCCATGCCCTGGAACACGGTCACCATTCCGCGACGCGGTTTTAAAGTCGGCATACCGGAGCGCTGCGTCTATTGTTTTCATAGCGCTGACCTCGACCTGCCGCTACGCGCGCGCCGAGTTCAGAGCTCGAAAAAGGGCCAGC
This sequence comes from Chloroflexota bacterium, assembly GCA_036741355.1. Taxonomy (GTDB): domain Bacteria; phylum Chloroflexota; class Dehalococcoidia; order CAUJGQ01; family CAUJGQ01; genus JBBRGK01. Next base: position 37,268 of record DAINSK010000031.1, on the reverse strand, counting down.
TCACCATTACACAAATGGTGGAGCATCTCGAAATCGACATCCCGTACTGCCGGAGCGATGCGAACCGCAGCGTGCGGACGCGCAAACAGATCCGCACGCTCGGATTCGGGGCTGCCGCGGCCGGCATCTTGCTGGGCCTGCTCGCCGTCGTGACCTCGCCGCTCGACGCGCCCCTGGGCGTGCGCATCATTTTTGGTGTGCTGGTCGGGTTCGCGCTGGGTGTGCTGGCTTTGCTTGGTGCCGGGATCGCCGTACGCAAGCTGCCGGCCTACCGCGATTGGGGTGCGGGGATGCTGGGGGTCGACCTGATCGCCGGGCCGGAGGCGCTGACGTTCCGCTTTACCAACCCAACCTATGCGGCTACTTTCCGAACCCGCAACGGCATGGGCTCCCGATAGCCACGATTTAGTAACCAAATGTTATGAATGGGTCGCCTAGCTATTAAAACGAGGTGTGCTATATCCGATGATGATCTTGTGACCCTCCCCAGTGTTGCTCTCCAGCGTTCCATTAACATTCAGGAGCCCGCCGTCATGATGATCATTCGCGCCCGCGTCGACACTCGAAAGGGGTTCGGACGGCACTCGATGTCCATGGTGTTCGACAACGGCGATATCCATCACTTTTTCGCCCTCCACGACGGCGTTCATCACTCGTACACGCGGCAGTTCCGAGGCCGCTACCCGTCCGCCATCAACCGTGAACTCACGCGGCCCAACGCCGAGGTACTTCCGCGCCAGGCGGACTGGTACGACGAGTTAATGAGGGATTGCAACATCCCGCGCTCAGTCGTCGAGGCCAACGCACGGATCGATTCTCGATTGTAGTGCTTTTCTGGTGAGCGGTCCCGGCGAACGGGTGCGCGGTCCGCTGGTAAGCTGGACGTGAGGACCGCGCCATGCGCTCGACCATATTCCTCTGGATTTTCATCGGCCTGGGCCTGATGGGCGTGCTTGGCCTCTTGCGCTTTCCTTTCGCATTGCGCTTCTGGGTGCATATGCGTCGTCTCGGTTACGTCTACGTCGTCTTTGTCATCGCGCTCGCGGCGCTATCGGTCGTGTTCGGCCGGCGGCTGTGACACGGCGACGGAAATTGGCTCACCGCCTTCGGCCGCATCACTCTGTCGCAACGTCAGCGGCGTCATTCGCGCAGCGAGCAGGCGCCGGTCCGGTGCTGGGCCGTTACGATGGTCGCACCGCGCTGCTTATCGACGGAGTGGTGCAATCGCTCGATCCCGGTGACGGCTCTGAAGAGATCCATGGCTACTGGCCGGCGCTGATCCCGGAGTGCAGGCCCGAGCGCACGTTGTTGCTGGGATTGGGCGGCGGCACGGTTGCGCGGCTGCTCCTTCGCCGCTTTGCCGGGCAAAGCCCGATGACTATCACCGGCGTCGACGACGATCCGCGCGTGCTGCAACTGGCGCGGAAAGCTTTTAGCCTCGACTGGCCGGGCCTAACGCCGGTGCAATCCGATGCGCTGGACTACCTCCGCGAATGCCGCGACCGCGGTGAGTGCTTCAACCTTGTGGTCGTGGACCTGTTCCGCTATGGTGCGGTGCCCGACATGGTTTGCAGCCGTCGCTTTCTCGGGTGTGTCGCAGACGTGCTGGACCCCGAAGGCTTACTGACGATCAATCTGAATCGCGGACCGCGCCGCCTGTCCCAGCTCCGCCAGCTGTCCCTCCGTTTCGCGCCGGAGCGGCTCATCGCTACGGGAATGAACCTCGTCGTCCACGCTCGTCCGCGCCCAAAGCGGCGGTACCGCCGGCGGTGAAGCTACTGTTCGCTGCCGCGAACCCGGCCCGACGCGCCGTCCAGTACGAAACGGTAGCCGACGCTGCGCCGTGTTTCAATCAGCGTGCGGAACTGGGGAGGCAGCTTATCTCGCAACCGTTTGACCCAAACGCGCAGCGTCACCATGCGAACGGGATGACGGCCGTCCCACACCGTCCGTAGCAGCTCGGTCGCGCCGAGAAAGCGGTTGGGCTGGGCCATCAACGTCTTGAGCATCTCGAATTCGATGAACGTCAACTCGATTTGATTGCCATCCACCAGGCAGACGCGCTGGCGCACGTCCAGCACGACCGGGCCCTCCTCCAGCACGTCGGCGGCCGCCCCCGAACGGCGGTCGTAGACGAACCGCCGCAGCCGTGCCAGTACCTCGACGGCGTCCCACGGTTCGACGACAAAATCATCGATGCCGGGCGGCATGGCGGCGGTATCCAGGTCGCCGTGGCCAACAAAGGCCAGCACCGGTGTAGGCGATACGCCCCGCCAGCCCCGAAGCTCATCCACCATCTGCGCCAGCGGCTCCCGCGAGCCGACGTGGAGAATTACCACATCGGGGCGGAGCGCCAGCACACGATGACGGTCGGCAGCCGCCGGGAACGTGGTCGTGACCTCTGCCGGCTGGCTGCTTAAGCTCGCGATCAGGTCGGCGAGGCGCCGCGGCTCACTGCTGACGAGCAGGTAACGAAGTGGGTCTCGGCGCGCGTCCGTAGGCGAGCTCCAGCCGTTGACTGCAGTCGACCGGTCCGATGCCAGGGTCATGGATTCCCCTCATCGGCCGGCCGTGCCGCTACCGCGCGCTTGGCCGGCCGCACCCATCGACCTAAGCATCGGTGCCGAAGGTTACGCGGCCATATCTCGCCGGTTACAGGCACGAGAACAGAATGTTACATCAGATGACGAATGTAACATCGCGCGAAGTCAGGGCTTGCGCGGCAAGTTGCGAGCAATGCTCACCGGAAGCTAGTCCGCGTCGCTGGGTATGGGTAGGGTTACCGCTTCGCTGTGATGGTGGGGGATGTGTGGGTGTGAGAGCGCGTGCAGAGCCACGGGTGCTTTATGCCGGAACGTTAGCTGGTGGTTGGCGCCGAAATTCCAGAAGAACGCGACGCCTGCCGCGATGACGAACGCTACGCGGAAATCGAACGAGTGCGCCACCAGTGTGAGCACGATCGTATTGATGATCAGTCCGCCAACGCTCACCAACACGAACTGGCTGCCCTGGTGCAGAACGCTTTTGTGTTTCACATGGCGAAAGGTCCAGAGGCGGTTCCAGGCGTAGTTGTTGACGATTCCCGCTGAGTAAGCGGGAATGTTCGCGAATGCGATCTTCCAGCCAAGACCCTTGTGCAGCATGGTCAGAATGACGAACGTGATCGCCGTGCCGCTCAGGCCGATCGCCGCGAAGCTAATTGCCTGCCAGGAAAGGGGGGGTGCGTGGCGCCTCGATGCTGGATTGGCCGGCATAGTTGACCGAGATGCGCTCATGTAGCTCTTCGTAGCCCCTTCCCCGCCGCCCCGGCATCTGCCCGGTTCCGCCGCAAGCCAATGGTATGCGGTGCAACCGTCGAGCGCCCGACTGTATTCTATCTTCTTTCGCCGTCAGGACAATGATCGCAGGCTATATACGGAGACCTAGACCAAAGCTACAGCGTGGGTTGTGACCTGGCGGCGGCGACGAGGTCAGTCAGCGCAACCGATAAACGTTCGGCCTGTTCGAGCGTCAATCGTTCTAATACGCCGATCACGAACTGGCCGGCGGCGCGCTCGAGCCGCCCTACGACCTCCGCCCCGACCTCTGTGAGGTAATTGTGCTGCATTCGGCGATCGGACTCGTCCTCCTCGCGCCGAATGAGATCGCGCTTTAAGAGTCGTTCGACATGGCCGGTGATCGTCGACGGGTTGACGGCAAAGCGTTCCGACAGCATGCCGCCGGTGACGCCCGGTTGGTCTCGAATCATGAACAGCACCCGCAATTGCGGCATCGTCAGGGCGCACTCGCCCCACAGTCTGATGCGCAGGGGATCGACAATTGCGACTGCGTCGCCGTACAGCCGGCCTAATGCGATCAGCGACTCGCGTTGCATCATAAAACTAGTTGCCCTTTACACAACTGCTTTGCGCCAGTATACTCGACCCACCGAGCGCCGGCACACCACACCCGCTCGTCCCGGACGGAATTGCCGATCCGGCACGCCGAGCACAGGCAGGAGCACGATGATGGTTGTCCTTTCACCGCTAAATCAGCAGCTCCAGAACTCCAGTGCACGGCGCGAGCCGCCGTATCGGCCGGCAATGCAACTGTCTCCTGCCGAGCGCGAACAACTCGCTGAAAAGCTGGGGGACGCCGCTAACTTTGACATTGGCCTCCTACGCGAGATGGTCGCGGCCGACCCCGACAACATCGAGTTCCGCAAGGCGATGGTCTGCGGCATCGCCAGCGCCGAGTTTGCCGGTGTGGACGCCTTTAGCCGCAAAGTCACCGAATGGCAGGACTGGGACGTTCCGCCCGAGTTGATCATGGCGATGGCCCGCCAGACGTGGGACGAAGTGCGCCACGCGAAACTGGCGCTTGGGCTGCTCGAAACCTATGGCGGCACGATCGAAGAGTATCCGGACACGCTCGGCGGCGGCGGCGGCCAGATGCGAGGCATGCTCGAAGCGATGCTGGGCGACAATCTGCGGGATCCGCTGATTAGCCTTGAGACGACCAACGTCTCGCTCGAAGGCCAGGCGCTCACGCTCTTCCAGGAAACCAGCGAGCTCGGCAGACGCATCGGCGACGGCCTGATGCAGCACGTCTACGATTACAACTGGGCCGACGAGGTTACGCATACCGCGATCGGCGATTACTTCGTCAAAGAGCTCTGCGCCGGCGATCCGAAACAGGAACGGCGCGCCCTGCGAGCCCACGCCAAGTTCGAACAGATCCGTATGCAACTGAGCGGCGAGCAGCAGCAAGAGATCCGCCAGTTCTTTGCTGAAGAGACCGAACGGGCAACAACAGCGCTCGGCGGCCAGGGCTAGAGGCTCGCGCGTGCGGATGACCCCCTCATGACCTATCGCATCGAACTCGATGGCTGCATCAACTGCAGTTGGTGCCGCCGCACCTGCCCGACCGAAACGATCTCCTTCTTCCTGACGCGGCATCGCACGCACGTCATCGAGCCGTCCGGTTGCATCGATTGCGGCATCTGCGTCAACGTCTGCCCCGTCAACGTGATCACCTACGATGCGACCTACGAGCACAATCCGATCGAGCTCGAAGCGGCCAAAGAGCACGCGCGCCAATGGGCGCGCCGCCAGCGACAGGTCAAGCTGCAGCGCCGCGCCCGCGCGGAAGGCGCCGCGAAAAAGGTCGCCGCGGGCCGGACAGCCATAGCCGTGCCTGCCTGACGGCAAGACCGCACCCCAGTGCAAGCGAAGGGACCCTGCCATGCCCGAGCTTTCCGTCGATCTGCGAAAAGTTGGCGGCGCGTTTTCGGTGGACGAAAGCGCCCGCAGGTTGCTGCACTACCGCTTCGCCGAGAACGTCTGCATGACCACCGAAGGGGCATGGACGTCGACCATGCCGCAGATCAAGGTGAAGTTCGCGCTCGGCGAACACTGCTATCAGGATTCGGTGCATAGCTTCTGGTTGGGCCAGCGGCTGCCGGAGCTGCGGATTACAGATGGCGCCGACCTGGAGACGCCGCCGACGCTGCGTAGCTCGTACAAGGCCGAGCCGCCGAACGAAGAGTTCGTCAAGTTTGTAGAGGCGATGCAGCTCCAAACCGACCCGTTACTGCGGCTCGTAGGGCTGTACCGGGTGCTCAAGACGCACCTGGCCGTCTACTACCGTCATCACCTCACGGTCACCGACCAAGTGTGCGACGCTCCGACGGTGCGAATCCTGCGGCACATCCTGCTCGAGGAAGAAGAGCATCTGCACTGGGGCCAGGCCATCTACGAAGAGCTGGCCGATACCCGCGAAAAGCGCCGCGCGGCGCTCGAATGGCAACTGCAGCTCGAAGACCTGCTGGTTCAGTCGGGCGGCGTTACCGGGCATTCATCGTAGGTCGATGACCTGATGCGATGCGCGGGCTATATCAGCCCTTCGGCATCTGAGCGACCCCGCGAATGGCTTGGGCTTCGCGTTCAGGAATCGCTGCACGCGTCGCAGAGGCGCTGCGAACGTGGCTGGTGCCGGCGGCACTAGCTAGGACGGCGAGCATGTATTGGTTGAGGCTCACGCCTTCACGCTCTGCCGAGCGGGACAGGGTTTGGTAGAGCGTGCGAGGGAGGCGGAGCAGGAAACGGGCAGGAGTTGTCTCCATGTCTGGTATCGGCACCTCCTCTCCGTCCTCAATCGCGCCGGAAATCCACGCTGTCATCGCGTCACGGGCCATCGCGCCGGTCTCTTCCCACGTCTCCCCTTGAGTGATGCAGCCGGGCAACTCTTCGATGGCCGCTACGTAGCCGCTGGAGGGGTCCGGGGTAATACGGACGGTGTAAGGCAAGGTGAGGTACTCAGCGAGTGTTTTGGGCGTTTTTGCCTTCATCCTCATGTCCCTCTTCCTCCTTCTCCGGCTCCTGCCGGATCTGCTCCAGCGCGGCCAGAACCTCTCTGACATATACGGCTTTAACGGCGTCGTGGCCGTGCTTGGGAACAGTGAGCCGAATCCCACCGCGCCGATAGTTGAAATGACTGGTTCCGCCGCTGGCCTGCGCTACCTTGAAGCCGTATCGCTGCAGCAAACGGTCGAGGTCGCTGAATCGTACGGAACCCGGAGTGCGCAGCGCCTGCTCGTACAGCTTTTCAAGCTTGGTCACGGCCGCGCTCCGGCGTGATATTGCATATGATATCATCGCCGTGTTGCGAGTCAAGGTTCGCTGAGTTGCGGTTGTCGCGGCCTGGCTCCGACGGCGGAACATCTAAGCGCGAGCATCGCCGTACCGTGGTCGAGTTGTACAGTCGAAGCAAAAGCAACGAAACGGGCGACGCCATGATGAGGTTGCTGCGGTTACGCGAACGCCCAACGCATTGAACCACGGACTGCCAAATCACTCTGCGTCCGTATTGCCTATACGCCGAGTCTCGCTGTCAGCTCCCGGGCCGCCTCCCGATACCGCCTGATGTTGTCCAGCTTGATCTGCTCGTAGCCCCGGATCAGGTCGGGTAGCTCGGCCAGTGCGACGATTGGTCGGGCCGGTGAAGACTAAGGCCAGGAATGTCCGAGTAGTCGCCGAGGTTCCGAGTTACCAGGGTCAGCCCGTGCTCGATGGCGGTTGAGGCGATGAGCAGGTCCAAGGCCCGCGGGCGAACGCGCTTGCCTTGCTGTCGCAGCGAATTTCGGATCCGAGCGCATATCTCTCCGGTCGCGAGCGTAACCGGCAAGATCGGGATCGCTGCGCCCAGATCTGCCAGTTCGGACTTAGAGGCAGCGTTCGGACCCGGAGTACGCCTTCGGCAAGTTCGATGTACGTGATGACGCTGATCGCGATGCCCTGGCCGATGAGTTGCGCGACGAGCCCGCGAGCCGTTGGATCGTTGGCAACGTAATCAATCATCCAGTCTGAATCGATTAGATGGGGCATCCGTTACGCCGGACGACCAGGGCTATCCTGACCACGCTCCACACGCAGATCGCGTATGAGGACCTTCCGGTCCACGCCGTCCAACATTCCTACGGCGCGCTCGAGCGCCGCACGCACCGTATCCGGATCATATCCTGCCCATATGTCGTTGGGAGCGGTTTTACTCAACTGGTAGAGCTCGCCATCTCTCTCGAGTAAAACCGGCTGCTCCCGCGCCTCAGCGAGGAGCTCGTCGACGGTAGTCTGCGGCTGGACGTGTATGCGCTTGCGAGCCGTCGTCATGGCACACTTCCTCGGTTACCTGTCAAGCATACCGCGGCGACCATCGCGGGGCATCGGCCGCGGCATGTATCTGCCATCGCCTACGCGTCCAACCTAACCGTCAGTTCCCGCGCAGCTTCCAGATACCGGCTTACGTTGTCTAGCTTGATCTGCTCGTAGCCGCGGATCATGTCGGGTAGTTCGGCCAGCGCGACGGCCTCGGCGTGGTTCTCGGGCGTCAGCCGTGCGCACGCCGCCTCGATCATGTCGCGGTACTCGTCCGGCAAGCGGCGCTCGACGCGGCGCAGCGGCGCGTAGCCGAAAACGTCGAAGCGCGTGCCGCGCAGCCGCTTCATCGACTTCAGCGCCAGCATGCCCGGCGTGAACCAGGGACCCAGGCGGATCTTCCGCTTCAGGCCGAGTGAACGCAGCAGCGGCGGGTGCAGGTTGTAGGAGACGCGAACGTTCTCGCCGAACTCGGCGGTCAGCTTGGCCCGTTCGGCGGCGTCGAGGTGCAGCCGAGCCACTTCGTACTCATCTTTATAGGCCATCAGTTTGTAAAGGTTGCGGGCGACCGCCCCGGCCAGGTCCGTGCGGCCGGGAAAGCATTCCTGCTCGGCGCGGGCGACCCGCGCCACGAACTCGACGTAGCGGCGGGCGTAGGCGGCGTCCTGGTAGGTGACGAGCTCTGGCACACGTATCGCGATCAACCGTTGCAATTCGCCGGTAGCTCCCGCGGATTCGATGATCTCGGTGACCTCCGCGCTCGATCGGCGCGGGCGCGCGGACTGTGTTCGCCGCGCGTTCAACACGGCCTCGGCCCTCGCCGGCTCGACGACGGCCGTGCGACCCCAGCGGAACGCCCGCAGGTTCTCGTCGACCGCGGCGCCGTTGAGCCGGATCGCTTGTTCGATCGCGGCGGCGGAGATCGGAACCGCGCCCGCCTGGTAGGCGGCGCCGAGCAGCAGCAGGTTGGCCGGCATGTGGCTGCCGAACAAAGCTTCCGACAGGCCCTGCGCGTCGAGGTAGATGTTCGGCCCGGCGAGTGTCACGGCGTCGATCCCACTGCAGAGAGTCGCTACCTCAGGAAAGCTGACGGCGTTGTCGGTCACCATCTGCCCGGTAGCCACACGGCTGGTGGAAACGACCGCGATCGTTCGCTGCGGGTCCGCTTTGGCCAGGTTTTTCTGATCGGCGGCGACCAGCAGGTCGAAGCCGAGGTAGAGGTCGGCGCCGCCCGCCGAAAGCTTCGAGACTTCGGTGTCATGGGCGGAGAGCCGCAGGTCGGAGACGACGGGCCCGCCCTTCTGGCTCAGCCCGGTCTGGTCCAGACCCCAGACTTTGAGCCCGTCGAGCAGCGCCGCCGTTCCGAGCACCTGGCTGACGGTCACGACGCCCGTGCCGCCGATGCCCATCATGTGCAGCGCGTAGTTTTCCACCGGCACCCTGAGCTCGGGATCGGGCAGATCGTCGAGCGGCTTCGCGCCGGTGCCGCTGGCAAGCGCCTTTGTCGGTGCTTCGGTAAGCTCGACGCTGACGAACGCCGGGCAATCGCCGTTGAGGCACGAATAGTCCTTGTTGCAGGACGCCTGGTGAATGATGGTCTTGCGCCCGAACTCGGTATCGACCGGCTGCACGCTCAGGCAGTTCGACTTCTTGCCGCAGTCGCCGCAGCCCTCGCACACGCGCTCGTTGATGAACAGGCGCATCGTTGGCTCGGCCAGCTTGCCGCGCTTGCGCAGTCGGCGCTTTTCGGCGGCGCATTGCTGGTCGTGGATCAGCGCCGTCACGCCAGGGGTGGCGGCCAGCGCTTCGTGCGCCTCGGCCAGCCGATCGCGATCCCAGACGTCGGCGATCTCCGCGATCCGCACACCGCGATACTTTGCCGGATCGTCGGTCGTGATGATGATCCGCTTGACGCCCTCGGTCGCGAGGCGGCGCGTCAGGTCGGGCACGCCCAGCACGCCCACCGCCTCCTGTCCGCCCGTCATCGCCACGGCCGAGTTGTAGAGGATCTTGTAGGTGATGTTCACTCCGCTCGCCACGGCGAAGTTAATCGCCATCTGGCCGGAGTGGAACAGCGTGCCGTCGCCGATGTTCTGGAAGAGGTGCCGCGTCTCTGTAAAGGGCGAGATGCCGACCCACTGGGCGCCTTCGCCGCCCATCTGCGTCAGACCGATGATCTCGCCGAAGCGCGCGGGGTCCATCCAGAGCGCCATGCTGTGACAGCCGATGCCGCCGCCCACGATGCTGCCCGCGGGCGCCATCGTCGAACGGTTGTGCGGGCAGCCCGAGCAGTAGAACGGCGACCGCGCGATCGTCGCGATCGGGATCGATCGGCTCTTGAGGCCGTCCAGGTAGCGGATGCGCTCCTCGGCCGATGGCACGCTGAGCTTCCGTCTCAGCCGCGCCGCGATCGCCCGCGCGATCACTTCGGAATCGAGCTCGCTGTGGGAAGGAAGCAGGCGCCGCTCCTCTTCGTCCAGTTTGCCTACAACAGCGGGCCGGTCAGGCAGGCTGTAGAGGGCGTCGCGAACGAACATCTCCAGGAACGGACGCTTCTCTTCGACCACCAGGATCTCTTGCAATCCGCGGGCGAACTCACGCAGCGTGCGCGGTTCCAGTGGAAACAGCATCCCGAGTTTGAGTACCCGAATGCCGTAGCGGTCCAACGCCTCGTCGTCGAGACCAAGGTCGCGGAAGGCGTCTTTGACGTCGTAGTAGGTCTTCCCGGCAGCGACGATGCCTAACCAGGCGCCTGGCGCCGGAACGGTGATGCGGTTGAGGTTATTCTCACGCGCGTACTCGCGGGCGAGCACCAGCCGCGCTTCGTGCAGCGAACGCTCCAGCTCCAGGTTGGTCGGCGCCAGCAGCGATAGGTTCATCCGGTGCTCGAAAGGCCGCCCGTCGAACTCCACCGCGGGAATGACCGGCGCAATCCGGTCGGGTGCGACGGTCGCCGTACCGGTTCCATCGGCGACGTTGGTCGTGATCTTCACCCCGACCCAGAGGCCGGAGGCGCGCGACAGCATGAAGCCGTGCAGTCCCAGGTCGAGTACGTCCTGCACGTTGCCGGGGAAGAGGACCGGCATCAGGGCGTCGTAGAAGGCGACGGTCGAGTCGCTGGGCAACGTCGACGATTTGCTGCTGGGGTCATCGCCGCCCAGCGCGAGTACACCGCCGTTGCGGCCGGTGCCCGCGTAGTTGGCGTGCTTGAACGCGTCGCCGGTGCGGTCTACACCGGGGCCCTTGCCGTACCACATGCCGAGCACGCCGTCGTATTTCGGACCGGGAAAGACGCTCGCCATCTGGCTTCCGAAGACCGCCGTTGCACCCAGCTCCTCGTTCAGGCCCGGTTGATGAACGACGCAGTTCTGCCGCAGCAGCTCCTCGGCGCGGGCGAGCTCGGTGTCGAAGCCGCCGAGCGGCGAGCCGCGATAGCCGGAAATAAAGGTGGCGGTATTCAGTCCACGGCGCTGGTCGGCGCGATGCTGGTCCAGCGGCAGCCGTACGAGCGCCTGGACGCCGGAGAGGTAGATCGTCCCATCCTCGCGCGTGTACTTGTCGTCGAGGGCGAATCCGTGCGAAAGAACCTGCAGCGGGATGGTTGCCATGCCGGGCTCCTTGGCCAACGTAAGAAGGCGCGTCTAGCAGTCAACAGCAGGCCACCGGTGTAGTTTCGGCCCCGCGGGTGCGCTCGAATGGCTTATCCTCATAGGGTGCCAGTCTGTTGCCGACATTCTGTCATAGTGACGCGGAGGCGAGCGATGACCACTCCGCACTACTCACCGCTCGAGTTAGCACGGCAGCTCGTCCCTCAGATCCGCTCCTGCGCCACCACGATCGAGGCCGAGCGGGAGTTACCACGGTCGCTCTTCGAGGCGCTGGCGGACGCCGGGATGTTCCACCTGGCGCTACCGCGCTCGCTGGGCTGTCCCGAGCTAGATCTGCCGTCCTACGTGCAGGTGCTCGAAGAGCTCGGCAAGGCGGACGCGAGCACCGCCTGGACGGTTAACCAGGGCGCCGTCTTCGCGACCTATGCTGCCCGCATGCCCCGCGACGTCGCCCGCTCGATCTGGATCGACACGCCGCGCAGCGTCGTCGCGAATACGCCCCTGGCGACCGCCCGGGCGATCGTGGTGCCGGGCGGCTACCGCGTGACGGGCCGTCAGGGCTTCAGCACGGGCTGCCGCCACGCCGCCTGGCTGGCCGCGCTTGCCCAGGTCGTCGAGGATGGACGTCCCAGGCTGCTCCCAAGCGGTCAGCCGGATGTGCGCTACCTGTTCGTGTCCGCCGCCGACGCCGAATTGCTCGATACGTGGAACGTCCGAGGCTTGCGCGGCACGGGGACACACCACTTCGCCGTGGACGATGTGTTTGTGCCCGCTGAACGCATCGTGCTGGCAGCGGGCGCACCGCTAACTGAGAGCGGACCGCTTTACCGGATCCCACGGACGCTCTTCTTCGCCGCGGGCGATGCCGCGATCGCCCTGGGCCTGGCAGGCGCTTCGCTGGACGCGTTCGTCGAGCTTGCAAGCGCGAAGACGCCGCGGGCGGTGAGCAGTGTGCTGCGCGATCAGCCGATGGTCCAAGTAGACGTCGGCTACGCCGAAGCCCATCTCCGCTCGGGCCGGGCCCTCCTAAGCGAGACAGTGCGCGACGCCTGGGCCGCCGCGACAGCTGATGCGCTTGGTCTTGACCAGCGCTCGGCGCTCCGTCTTGCCACGACGCATGCGATCTGGCTGGCTGCCCAGGTTGTGGATACCGTCTACGCTGCCGCTGGCCCGACCGCGATCTACGAGAGCCATCCGCTCCAACGCCATTTTCAGGACATCCACGTCATCACGCAGCACATCCAGGCGCGCCGCTCCAACTACGAGCTGGCCGGCCGCCACCGGCTCGGGCTGCCGGTCGACGAGAGGATGCTGTAGCGTCGGCCGCCGCTTCCCTATACCGACGGCGCGGCGAACGGCCCGCGGTCGAGTCGTTAGGCGAAGAACTGCTCCACGCGGACGCGTAGGCCGCGGACGACCCGGGAGGGAAGGAGCGCGCTGCCACTGAAGACGCCGGCCGACACGTACTCCTCGCCCACCAGCCACAAAAGCTCCACGGTCTGCGCGTAGGGGTCGGCGAGCCAATACTCGCGTACCCCCGCTCTGGCGTAGGCAGCCGGCTTAGCGCTGCGGTCATGAGTCGCCGTACTTGGCGACGCAACTTCAATCACCAGGTCCGGCGCACCGACGATGCGTGAGGGCGTGATGATGCCACGGTTGGCATGAAGGATCACGACAACATCGGGCTGGACGATGGTACGGCCGCGTGGCAGTTCGACATCGATCGGGGAGACGAAGAACTGCCCCAGATCCGCAGTTAGGATAAAGCTCCCCAAGCGAATGACGAACTGGGTCACGGCAGCCTGATGAGCGACATTTGGTGCCGGTGCCACGTACAACACCCCCTCGATGACCTCGTAGCGCTTGCCGTCATCCGGGATGGCGGCGTACGCGTCATAGGTCCACTGTCCTTGCTGCGGCCCTGCCACGCCGACCGCGGGAGCGGTGACCGGCAGAACCTCGGGCGTCGATGTCATCGCTGAAGCCCCCGTTCGCTGTGCTGCCAAATTCGGCCTGCAATAGCTAAATGATACGCCGTCACAGTCTCAATAGCCTCCTGCCTCGCTGGGCGTTGCAGCGGGGAGCGCGCGGTCGGGCTCCCAACCCCACGGTCGGGGCCCCCAGTCGGGCATGAAGACTCGGCCGCGCTTCACCGTCAGAAACGGCACTACCGCCCGCGTGACGGCCAACCCTGCGCCGAGCACGTCGTAGACCATCCAGTCCCCGTCACGTAGCTCCAATACCGAGATGTCGGCCTGCCTGCCGGCCGCCAGGCTTCCCAGGCGGACTTCTTCGCCGATCGCCCGCGCGGGGTTGGCGGTGCACATCGTCACCACCTGCGGCAGCGTGAAGCCGAGGCCGAGGAAGCGGGTCATCATCTCGGTCATGCTGTGCACGGTCTGAAGCCGGCCGGGCACCGTTAGGTCGGTACTAATGCAATGCGGCAACAGGCCCTGGTCGATACAGCGACGGCCGACGTCGAAACTGAAGTTCATACGCCCGTGGGCGGTGTCGAACCAGACGCCGCGGTCGGCGGCCTCGCGGGCCTCGGGGACCAGCTTGCCGTTGGCGTCGCGCACCCCGCCGGGGTTGGCGGTGAAGTAATGCGTGAGGATGTCGCCGGGCTCGAGCAGCGGCAAAAGCTCGCGAATCACCTTCGGGTCGTACCGCCTGGCGGTGTCTCCGATGTGGACCATAAGCCTGGTGCCGCTTTCGCGCGCCGCCCGCATGGCGAGCCGGGGCATCTCCATGCCCATGATCTCCAGCGCGGGTGAAACCATGCGGGCCTTGATCCCGCGGATGAGGCCCTTGTATTGATCGACGACTCGCAGCGTGTCGTCGAGGTTGACGCTGCTCTCGGCGATGGTCCGGATTAGTGGCCAGCCCCGTCTGGCAGATGTGGAGAAACGGGATGATCTCGGTATGGCAGTTCGGGATGACGTAGCGGGGGAAGGCGCCGAAGGTGGCTGCCCCCGCGCTGCCGGCATCCACGATCGTCGTGACTCCGGCGTAGACACCGGCGAGGTCGGGGTGGACGCCGGTGCGGCTGACGCCATCGAAGACGTGTGCGTGCAGGTCGATCAGGCCGGGCGTAACGACCTTGCCGGCGACGTCGATCGTCCGCGTGGCCCCGGCGCTGTCGATATCCGCAGCGATACGCGCGAGCATGCCGTTTTGCACGGCGACGTCGTGAACGCCGTCGAGCCCCATCGACGGATCGACGACCGTCCCGCCCTTGAGCAACAGATCGTACATGTCGTTCCTCTTTCAGGGCCGGCGCGACGCCATACGACACGGCAGATTCGGTCCGGATACAAGAGTACTGGTATAAGTGCCGCCCTTAGCGACGGAAACCGCAAATGCGTGGAACCGCGTTCGCGGCTCAGTCCGTGAGCGAGCGGTAGATCTCTACTTCGACGGTGCCCTCAGTCAGCCCTTCCTGCTCGCGGCGCTCGCGGAAGGCCGCGAGGTGCGGGGCCTTGCGGTGCGCGGCAAAGGCGTCGTCGTCCCGATATTGCTCGTAGAAGAGGAAGAGGTCGGGGTCTGTCGTGGAGCGATGCGGGCGATAGGCGAAGCAGCCCGGCTCAGCCTGCCGCACCGCCGCCGTTTGCTCCGCGAGGAGCGCTGCAAGCGCATCGCCCTTGCCCTTAGCGGCGCGGATCTTCGCCACCACTGTCAGCACGTCAGCCATCGCGTCCCTCCCGGTCTGTAGTGCCCGCATTCTGCCACACCCGCCGCTGCCGCGCCGCGACGTTGACCGGGCACGGCCGAAGCTCTAGTATCACGCTCGCCACTCCCTGAGCGAGCACACGATGTGGCAGCTCTGCTGACGGGCAGATTCTGCGACTGCACATCGTGCCGCAAGAGACCACAAGTGAGGAAAGGACGCCGCCCCCATGACTATCGAAACCACATCTACGCCGATCGTCGAGACATTGGCCGGTAAGCTCCGCGGCGACCTTCGCGACGGGGTGCACAGCTTCAAGGGGATCCCGTACGGTGCGCCCACCGGGGGCGACAACCGCTTCATGCCGCCCCAAAAACCTGTGCCTTGGGCGGGCGTGCGTGAGGCCGTGCGCTATGGCGCCATTGCGCCACAGACCGCCGCGAACGCGCCCCGCTCGGCCGCGACGATGGTCGATGGCGCGTCGGGCGCTGAGGGCGAGGATTGCCTTGTGCTCAACGTGTTCACCCCGTCGCCGGACATCGGCGTCGGGCGGCCGGTAATGTTCTGGTGCCACGGCGGCGGCTTCACCACCGGCTCCGGCGGCCCGGCTTACGACGGCACCAACCTGGCGCGCCGCGGTGACGTCGTCGTGGTCACGATCAATCACCGCCTCGGAGCGCTCGCCTTCGCCCATCTCGGTGACTTCGGCGAGCCGGAGTTTGCGTCGTCAGGCAATGCGGGCATGCTGGACATCGTCGCGGCGCTTGAATGGGTGCGTGACAACATCGCGACGTTCGGCGGCGACCCGGGAAACGTGACGATCTTCGGCGAATCCGGCGGTGGCCGCAAAGTGGCCGCGTTGATGGCCATGCCTGACGCTCAAGGACTCTTCCGGCGAGCGATCATCGAAAGCGGTCCCGGCATTCGAGTGAACGAGCGCGCCTACGCAGCCAAGCTCGGCGAGATGCTGCTGGCCGAGTTTGGGCTGAAGCAGTCACAGCTCCGCGAGCTCCAGCAGGTGCCGCTCGATCGGTTCATGGCCGCCCAGATCGCCGTGGAAGCAAAGGCCCCGTACGCGGGCCCGCGCGGCGGTTTCCGGCCGGTCATCGACGAGCAGGTGCTGCCGCGACATCCCTTCGATCCGGATGCGTCGCCACTCTCGGCCGGCGTACCGCTGCTCATCGGCTTCAACCGGACCGAAGCGACCTTGTTTCTGGCGAATGACAAAGAGGTATTCGATCTGGACGAGAATGGGCTGCAACGACGCACGCTGCGGCTCTTCGCCGAGCGTGCCGGCGCAATTATTGAGGCGATGCGCGCCATCTACCCTGACGCGACGCTCTCGGACCTCTACATCCTGATCGACACCGGCAATCGGCGTTATCCGATCGACTCGATCAAGCTCGCCGAACGAAAGGCCGCCCAGGGCGGCGCGCCCGTATACCTCTACAAGTTCGAGTGGCAGTCGCCGGCTCGCTTCGGCAAGATGCGGACGCCGCACGCGCTCGAGATTCCGTTCGTGTTCGACAACGTCGGCGTCGGCAATTGGCAGACCCTCACCCGATCGACGCCCGAGGCGTTTGCGCTGGCGGCGCGGATGAGCGCGACGTGGGCGGCGTTCGCCCGAACCGGCGACCCCAACACCGGCGACCTGCCGCGTTGGGATCCCTACACGGGATCCGACCGATCCACACTCGTCATCAATGATGAAAGCCGGCTGGTCAACGACCCCGCCTCCGACGAGCGGCTGCTCTGGGAGAGCGTATTCTACGCCTGATGTGACAGTGCCTCCGCATAGCGAGAAGTTATCGACTCTACGGAGAGATCGCGATGACGCTTTACGTCGTTCGCCACCAGCATGAGGCCGAAAGGTGTCCCGCGGTGGACCCCTCCATAGGGGCAGGTCTGCTCAACTACTTGAGCAAGCCAAACGTCCGGCAGCAGGGCATCCATATCCAGGCAGAAGCGGTCCTCCAGGGTGAGCACACCATGTACATGATCGTCGAAGCCGCCGATGCCGAGCGCGTGCACGAGTTCATGAAGCCGTTCGCGATGGCAGGAAGCGTCGAGGTCCATCCGGCGTCGACCTGCGTCAGCGTCGTCGCCAGTGGCGGCTGTGGAGCGGCGCTGCCCGCAGCCGATGGCCCGCCAGCGTTGGATCCAGTGGAGGCGTGTCAGCACGCGATCGATGCCGGTCTCGTGGTCCATCGCGCCTACCCGCTCAACTGCGAGACCTCGATCCCAGCGTTGATCGGCGGGGTCGTCATGCCGAACGCGCACTTTTACGTGCGCGATCACTTCGAGATTCCGGCGCTCACCCCGGCTGCCTGGCGGCTCCGTGTCGGTGGCCTCGTCGAGCGACCGCTGAGCCTCGACCTGCGCGACCTCTACAACATGCGATCGCAAATGCTGGTGGCTACCCTCGAATGCGCCGGCAACGGACGTTCGATGCTGAACCCGCAGGTTGAGGGCGAGCCGTGGGCGCTGGGTGCAGTAAGCACGGCGGAGTGGACGGGCGTACCGCTGATGGAGGTCTTGGATCGCGCCGGCCTCAAAGCAACAGCACAGGAGGTGTTGTTCCGCGGACCCGATGGCGGCAGGGTGGACGGCCAGACCCAGCCGATCCGCTTCGAGCGGAGCCTGAAACTCAGCGATGCACGCGATTCCGGCGCCCTGCTAGCCTACGCCATGAACGGCGAACCGCTGCCCGTTCAGCACGGATATCCGCTGCGTCTGATCGTTCCCGGTTGGTATGCGGTGGCCTCGGTCAAGTGGCTGACCGAGATCGAGGTCATCGACCACGCCTTTGACGGCTACTTCCAAACGGAGAAGTACGTCTTCGAGCGCGAGCGGGATGGACAGATGACCAGAGAGCCGGTCACGCTGCAGCGCGTTCGCGCCTTGATCACCGACCCACAGCCTGACGCGCGGATCGAGGCGGGCGTTCTGACCGTTCGTGGCGTCGCCTGGTCGGGAGCGGCGGCGATCGATCGCGTCGAGGTGAGCGTTGGCGGTGGAGCATGGCAAAACGCCCGCCTAATCGGCGAGCGGCAGCGGCATAGCTGGCAGTGGTGGGAGCTCCTGACACGTGTCGAAGGGCCGAGCCTGACCGGCCTGCGTGCTCGGGCTACAGACCTTGCCGGGCGCACTCAACCCGAGCAACCCGAGTGGAACCGTCTCGGCTACGGAAACAACCAGATCCATGAGGTTCCGATTCAGATCGTGTAGATAGCGAATGGAGAGGCCGGGATATTAATGACCGGCGGGACGATCCAGCCGCCCCGCCGGTCATGCGTATCGCCGTCGGCACCCTCAGCAGTCGTGCGGTTGGAGGTTGAGGCCGCACGACGAATCGAGGTTCTGCAGTGTGACGCCCTGGAGCAGCGCCGCCGCGACTACCGGCTTGACACCAACCGGTGGTGCGATGGAGGTCACGCGGGACACCGCATCCTGGCTGCCGACCGGCGGGGTCGGGATGAGCCGCGTGGCGTGCGATGTCCCCTGGCCGGTTGAGATTACGTTGTCGTCCGGGTCGGTGAGCTCAGTGTATAAGGGGCTGTCGTAGGATAGGCCGTCGTCGGCAACCGTCACTCTTGCGTGCACACGGGTGCTGCCGATGTAGGCGCCGCTCTTGTCCATCCTGCGGTAAATGAAGGTGTAGACGACCGTGCCGTCGCCGGCATCGTACCAGGCACCGATGCCCGCGCTCTGCGGGAAGTTGCTGGCGGAGTGGATGACCACGCCACCGGGCAGGAAGGCCAGCAGGTTGGCCTGGATGCCGGCCGTCGTGCTGACGGCATGGGTCGTCCAGGCGCCGACGATGGGATTCTCCGTCCTGCTTTGCGCGTGGGCCGACGGCGCATGATGCGCCGGCATCAGTCCTGCCAGCACCGCGCCTCCGAGTACCGCGACCGCCGCGGCCGCCCCGATGAGTATCCGCAAGCCGCGCTTGCTCCACCGAACCGTCGTTTCCTGTGTCGCCATGGCTGTATCTCCCTCTACCTGTTTTGTGGATGCATCCTCTGCATCTCTTCTGGATACATCCTCACAGCCGGTATGTCGGGCGCCATCGCGGAACATTGCCATTCTGCAAAATCGGTCAAGAATAGCAGCATGGGGACCCGATAGCAGGAATCTGCTATCGGCACAACGCGCGGTCACATACTTCTCGCGAGAAGGTGCAGCAAGGCGCAGACCTGCGGGCTTGGCGCCCTGCGGCGGTGCCCCAGCAGGCAGACAGCTAGATGAGATTGTGGCGGTGGGCGAAGGCGGCGGCCTCGGTACGGTTGCCGACGCCGAGCTTGGCGTAAATATGGTTGGCGTGCCGGATAACGGTGTGGACTCTGATCACCAGCTCCGCGGCGATCTCCGGATTGCTCTTTCCCACCGCGATCAGCCGCAGGACCTCCCGCTCCCGCTCCGATAACCCGTCTGCCTCCGCCGGCCCAGGGCTTGCGGTCGTCGGGCGTGATATCGGACCGCCGGAACCTTCTGCCGGTCGCAGGAGATGCACGCGCGACACGCGCCCTCCGTCCGGCCCGCCAGCGACCGAAGCGGGCTCGTTGAGCGCAAACGCGGTGGCCTGCTCCAAGGTCATCGCCTGGCCCTCCGCCCAGGCAACGGCGAACGCTCCGTCGCTCAAGGCGGCGCGTACCTCGGCGAGGTCGGGGGCGCCGGCCGCCCGCACGGGGGACGGCTCGGGCGTGTCACTGGCGGTCCGCACCGCCGCCACCGCGCCGAGCAGCCGCGCCGCTCGCCCATGGTCTCCCGTCCGGGCGGCCGCGCCCGCCAGACCGGCAAGCACTGGTAGCACCTGAACTGGGAACCCGAGCTCGGCGGTGACGGTCAAAGCCTCCGTGAGCAACGCCGTCGACCCCTCCTCGTCCTCCCGCAACCGTGCCAGTGTCGCCAGGCCGATCAGCGCGAGCGCCAGCGTCGATCGCTCCCCAATCGCGCCCGCGATCGCGGCGGCTTCCTTTCGCAGGGCAGTCGTCTCTTCGTAGTCGCCATCGCCCTCCGTCACGACCGCCAGGTGGAGCAGCGCGATGGCAAGGCCGTGCTGATCGCTCACCTCCCGAAAGAGCGCCACGCTCTCCTCCCAGAGTGACCGCGCCAGGGGAGCGTTCCCCTCGCCCATCTCCGCGAACGCCTGCCGGTCCAGCGCGTGCGCCACCGTCGCCAGGTCGCCGACCGTTCGGGCGATCGCCGCGCACTCGACCGCAAGCGCCCGCGCGGCCGGAAAGTCGGCCTGGAGGTTCGCCAGCCGCGCCGCGGCGTTGAGCGCCCGCGCCCGGGCGGCCGTGGGCGCCGCCGCGCCGGGCAGGCCCAGCATGGCCTCGGTCCAGACGCGTCCCTCGCTGAGCGGGCCCCGCAAGCGCCAGTACCACTGCAACGCCCCGACGAGCAGCAGGCCCACGTCGGCGGCGACCTCCCCGTCACGGCTCCGCGCCAGTACTGCCCGGAAGTTCTCGCGCTCGGCCTCCAGATACTGTAGCCAGGTGACCTGCTCTGCCCCGAGCAGCTTCGGCTCGGCCTTCTCGGCCAGCGCCAGGAAGTAGGCGGCGTGCCGGCCGCGGGTCACCTCGGCCTCGCCGCAGGCCGCGAGTTGCTCCAGCCCGTACTCGCGAATCGTCTCCAGCATGCCGATCCGCGGCTCGCCGTCCGGCCCCTCCTGCTGCACCAGCAGGCTCTGCGCCACCAGCGAGCCAATGTCGTCCAGCACGTCGATGCCCGGCGTACCGTCCGGGTCGGCTACTGCTTCGGCCGCCTCCAATGTGAAGCCGCCCGCGAACACCGCCAGCCGCCGGAACAGCAACCGCTCCGTCTCGTTCAACAGGTCGTTGCTCCAGGCGATCGTGTTCCGCAGCGTCTGCTGCCGCTGCGGAAGGTCACGCGCCCCGCTCGTGAGCAGCGGCAGCCGGCGCTCCAGCCGGCTCAGAATCGCCGCCGGCGACAGCAAGCGGATACGCGCCGCGGCCAGCTCCAACGCCAGCGGCAGCCCGTCCAGGCGGCAGCAGATCGCTGCCACCGCGGGCGCATTATCCTCGGTGAGGGCAAACTCCGGCTTGAGCGCCGCCGCCCGCTGGACGAATAGCGCCACCGCCCCGTAACCGAGTAGGGCCTCCGGCGGCGGCAAGTGCGCCAGGTCGGGCAGCGGCAGTGGCGGCACCACCTGCTCGTGCTCGCCGCTCAGCTCCAATGGGGCGCGGCTGGTGACCAGCACCTTGAGCCGTGGACACGCCGCGAGAAATTCAGCGACGGCCGGTGCGGCGGGTAGGATCTGCTCGAAGTTATCCAGCAGGAGCAAGAGCTGCTTGTCGCGCAGAAAGCCGGCGACGCCCTCAAGCAGCGAGCGGCCGCTTACCTCGCGGAGCCCCAGTGTCTGGGCAATGGTCGCTGGAACCAGCTCGGGGTCGCTGAGGGCGGCGAGCGGCACCAGGACCACGCCGTCGGCAAACTGGTTGACCAGCTCGACGGCCACCTCGAGCGCCAGACGGGTCTTGCCAGTGCCGCCCGGGCCCGTGAGGGTGAGCAGCCGCACCTCCGGGCGCAGCAGCCGCTCCAGCGCCGCCGCAACCTCCCGGTCGCGGCCCAGCAGCGCCGTGGGTTGGAGAGGCAAGTCGCCCGGCCGGGTCTCCCGCGTCCGAAGCGCCGTGTCGAGGCGCCTGGGAGCGGCACCGGTCGCCTCGAGCTGGTGACCGCGTCGCAGCAGGTTGCCCTCGACGTCCGTGAAGAGGAAGGTGACCTTCCCGTCCGACAGCTCGCCCATGGGCACCCCGCGCAACGTTGCTTCGCACCGGCGAGCCTGCCACCAGGGGCGCGCGGGCAGCGCAGACCACACCGTAACCGAATCCCCTGGGGTAGACGCGGCAAGTGTACACCCGTGAGCCTGGATGCCAGATTCTACCAGGCGCCCGGGATAGGGTCATACTTCTATGACGATATCCGCCGCCGGATGTACTGGCGCCGGGCCTGTTGCGCAGCCCTATCCTCAGCGTTGGCACGGGATGGTGCCGGAGAAGCAGGCATTGTCGTCGAAGGAAGCCACCCGATGCAGGAGTTGATGCCGCTTGCGGAGAAGGTCGCCGCGCTGCTCAAGGATCGCCGCGAGAGCATCGCCGTTGCCGAATCGTCCACCGGCGGACTGATCTCGGCTGCTTTGCTGGCCGTGCCGGGAGCGTCGGCGTACTTTCTCGGCGGCGCGGTCATCTATACGGGCGCCGCACGCAAGGCGCTGCTCGACATCCCGAACGAGGCGCTTAGCGGGATGCGGGCATCGACTGAGGCGTACGCCCTGCTCCTCGCACGCACGGCGCGCCAGCGCTTCTCCGCCGCATGGGGGCTGGGTGAGAGCGGCGCGACCGGTCCGACGGGCAATCGGTACAGCGACGCTGCCGGCCATAGCTGCCTCGCCGTCGTTGGGTCGAGCGAGTGCGCAATTACGCTCGAGACTGGTGCTACCGACCGGCTCGCCAATATGTATGCGTTTGCAACTGCCGCGCTGGACCTCCTGGCACACAGCCTGGCAGTTGACTAATAAGAACTCTTAGGAAGACCGCAAGATGGGAGCGGCTAATGTGAGATTTGGAGAGTGTTACCAACGAGACGAGTGAACGGCAGAGCGGGATATCGATGATGGCCCCCCGTTCAGCGGGCTACACCTCAAACGTGATGCTGTGGTTGTGGTCGATGATGACGCGGAACTGCGTCGCGACACCGAGACCTATAACGGATTCGCTGCCCAGTACTAAAACGGTAGCGGGGTTTACCGAGGTGTCCCCGATGCGCACGGTGCCCGGATAGGCCGGGATTGCGAGTTCCGAATCGTCGGCGAGGCGGACGGTTACGTATCCCGAGCTTCGAGCGTGAGTGTCACGCCGCGTTCGGGAATATCAACAGTGATCGGCAAATAGGGAACCCGCGAACTGGTGACCGAGTCCGCCATCTACTTCCACATGGCGACGACTCGCTCGCCGACCTTGAACACGAAGTTGCCCGGTCCGAGTTCCGCGGCACCGTCGGCAAGGGCTTGCACCAGGGTGGTCGCTAATAGCGTACGACCATCCTCCGCGATAGCGACGTACTCACCGCTATGCGTCGCCTCTAGAGGTTGGCCGTACCGCTCATACAGAGCGGCGGATTGCTGCGTTAGCTGTTGCCCGGTCCTTGGCATGGCCCCATTGTACAAGATCCTGGTGAAGGTAGACCGAACGGTTATCATTGCGGCAACCGCGGTGACGACTTGCTCGAGGCAATGCCAGCGCGGCGATTAGCAGAAACGGAGGCGTTGGTGGCAGCCGTGAACGTCGTGGTGATCGCCGCCGTGCCCGACGCGGCGCTGGCGCGGATTGCGGCCGTGGATCCGCGCGTCACCATGGTTGATGCGCGGGGTTGGTTTGACGTCGAGATACGAGAGAAGTGGCCGGCGTGGACGGTGCGACGCTACCTCGGCGGGCGCGAGGACCCGCCCAGCGCGCGGGACGAGCGTGATCGGCTGCTGGCCACGGCGGAAGTGATCCTTGCGGGATATCCATTCCCGACGGAGCTGCGGGCGCGAGCGCCCCGCTTGAGGTGGCTTCAGCAAACACCCGCCGGGGCGAGCAACCTCATGCGGAGCGACTTGTGGGGCAGTGAGGTGATTGTGACAACCTCGCGCGGCCAGGATGATACCCGCCGCCCCTACGCCGAATATGTCCTTGCTAGCCTGCTCCACTTCGCGCGGGGGTTCCCGCGGGCGTACCACGACCGCCAGCGCCACGAGTTCGACCATCGCAGCTATGGTCCGCTCCGCCTCCAGGGCAAAACGGCCTGCGTCGTCGGTGCCGGTGGCATCGGCCAGGATGTGGCGCGGCTCTGCGCTGCCGCGGGCATGCGGGTCGTGGGCACGCGGCGCCGGGTCACGCCGGGAGAAGCGCTGCCGGACGGGTTCAGCCGCCTGGAGGGTGCGGACCGACTGCACGAGCTGCTGGCGGAGAGCGACGCGGTAGCCGTGTGCTGCCAATGGACGCCGGAGACGACCAACCTGATTGGCCGTGACGCCTTCGCGGCGATGAAGCCGGGAACGATACTGGTCAACGTGGCGCGGGGCGAGATCATCGACGAAGCGGCCTTGATCGACGCCCTCGCCGATGGCAAGCTGCGCGGCGTCGCGCTCGACGTCTACGTGGGCGAGTTCGAGGGTGAACCGGACCGCCGCCTCTGGGACGACGAGCGTGTTTTGATCACGCCGCATGTTTCCGGCGGCACGGACGTGCCCCAGCAGCGCCCGGTCGAACTTTTCTGCGACAACCTGCGCGCCTATCTGGCAGGAGGTCCGTTGGTCAACGTTATCGACTGGGAGCGTGGCTATTAGAGGGTGCTGAGCCGATGCGCTCGTCACGGTCGCGCAACGAGGCGGTGATGCAGGAGATCATCAAACAGACGCCGCTGCGGCGCGCCGGCGAGCCGATCGAGGTTGCCTACGGCGTGCTGTTCCTCGCCTCCGACGAGGCGTCCTTCACCACCGGCACCGAACTCGCGACCGACGGCGGCTATATTGCTCGGTAAGCCCGGAGGTAGGCAGGCAAGGTCAGGCCATCAAGCGCCTCAACGCTGAGACGGTGGCCGACTCGGGGTAGCTGGTTGTCGCCGGCTACACAACTTGGCTTCGCAAAGTGGAATCCACAAAACCCTCGTTTTTGAGCACTTTTCGGACCGTCCCAAAACCATCACGCTCACATGGACGGCCGATGAGTTTTGCGACACCTGGGGTCCATAACGGCCTTTACGGACGTCGGCCTACGCCGTAAGCGGAGCTCGGGCAAGCGCCAGGGTCCGTTGCGCGATGAGGGCCACCTCCTCCCACCGCTCCTTGTAGGCGTTGTAAGACTGGGCGCCCAGGCCGATGTGTAGCTCGTAGCACCTCAGCCGCTCAGTGAAATCCGGCACGGTGAGCCCGATGGCCGTGTAGTGCCGCTGTGCCTCCTGCGGGAAGTCGATGTCCTGCCAGGCAGGGAACCAGAGCGAGCAGAAGGACAGCCAGGCAACGTCGTACAGGAAGTCGCCATACAGCGAACAGCCCCAATCGAACACACCGGTGATGCGTTCTCCGGACACCAGCACGTTGTTATGCAGGAGGTCGCAGTGCACCAGGTGCCGTTGTTCCGGGCACGTGGGGAGCAGTAACGTCATCACGCGCAGTGCCTCGGCAAACGGTTTCTCCCCTGTCGGCGAGGCTGCCAGACGGGCACGCCAGCCGTACGTCCTGCGAGTGGGAGAATCCTCTGCCACAGTGAGCAACCAGGAACGCCAGTTCGGCGTCGGAGCATTCCCGTCAGCGTGCCAGAGGCCAAACCCGGTGCTGCCGGATAGGTCAGCTACCCGCGCCGCGTCGAGGGCAGCGAAGAGCGACGGCAGCACCTGCCGCATTTCCATGCCGTTGAGAGTGTCCAGGAGCGTTCCCTTCACCCGCTCGGAGATGGCGTGGTAGCCACCGAAGGCTTCCCCCAAATCCACGACCTGGGGAATCGGCAACGACTCGGATGTGAACGCTCCTGCCAAGCGGTCTTTGGCAAAGTCCTCGTGAAAATCACCGAAACGGGCCACATAGTCCCGTCCAGCGCTCTGAAACGCATACGCGACTGACCAGTCCCCGCGAGCGAGGAACTCCAAGCCGGTTATTCCTGTGTCAAAGCGGGAGACGAGAAACGCCTCAACTTGTTCAAATTGATTCATACGAAGTATTATAGCCACCCGACTTCGCGCTCTTAATCGGTTCCCTCGTTCCCCATAACGACCACTATGGCCACCGCCGACGGCTTTCCCTCCTCGGCGGTAATGAATTCCGGTGCCTTATAAGAAGCAGCGTGAACCATTATGGCCCTTGAGTTCTCCGCCTCATAAACGGCCCGAGCTGCGTGGAACTGAGCGACGTTCAGACATGTCCCAGGGCCGAGCGCGACGTCACTGCGTCGTCAGGACGGATGCAGCGAGCTCGAGCAGGCGAGCAATGTACGGTGCGACCCACTGTTGCAGGCTGAGGGCGGCGTCCCAGTAGGGCGCATGAGTTGGCCGCTGGAAATACTCCCAGTCAATGAGCCGGTCATGCAGGACGTACACAGGCAGCCGCGCCAACAGTCCGGGTCGCGGCGGGCGGGCGGCGACGTAGGCGGTGAGGAACGCGCCCACTAGGGAACGGTCCTCGTCCAGGTACTCCCACGCCTGCCGATAGAGGTCCAGTTCCCCGTCGCCAAACGCCCCTTCCATCAGGTCGAACACCCCGCCGACATGCGAGGCACCACCGTCCTGCCTGACGGTCAGATTGCCCTCCTTGTAGTCCGTCATGACGAAACACGGCCGAAAGGGTTCGCTGAGGGCGGTCTGGGCGCCATCGACCACTCGCCGCACCCACTCGCAGTCCTCCGGCGTCGTCCGGCTGTTGTACCCGCGAGCCAGGGCCAGGTGCCGGAGGAGCGCCACACGGAGATGCTCGGGGTAGCTGGTGGGCAAGGGCTGAATGGTATCGGTAGCGGCGTCATAGTCGCCCGGAACCGGCCAGGTGAGTGCTTGCATGGCGGCGAGGTTCGCGCCGAGCGCTCCGGCAATGCCGGCTCGGTCCTGGTGACGGAGCTGCGCCACCACCTCGGGGTCCGAGAGCTGCAACCCCGGCATGCGGGGCATCAGCACATACGGCCAGCCGAAGATGTCCGACCGCGCGTCGTAGAGATACGGCCAGGGGACCGGCACCTGCGTCCGTTCGTGCAGGAGAGAGGCAAAGTAGCGCTCCGCGGGGAACTGCCAGGGATAGTGGGGCTTTCCGCGGAGAACGTATTCCCCGGTGGTGCTCGTCACAAAGACGTTCTGTCCGAAGAGGCCGGCGGTAATGGGAGAGGCGGCGACGAAGTCGCCAAGCCCGAAGCGGGTGAGTGCAGCTTGAAACTGCATCGGCTGGATGACGCCCAGCCGCCGTGACCATTCCCGCTGCTCTAACGCCATGCCACCACGATAGCGAACGGGCCGAGCGTGCGACGAGTCGACAGCAACATCCCGCAAACGACCCGTATGGGGATCCTCCTTCGAGCAGTGTCTCGGGGTCCGACCGCACGCATGCTGCTCGGTCACAATACCCGTCTCACAATCAATGTCTCAGCTCGGGACGCCGCATACGAGTTCTGACATAGCCGCTGCATTGGGATGCATAACAAGCAACGGCCGGTTCCTGGCGCCTGCTCCGTCCGCGCATCATTCCTTGTCGGAGTAGCTGTAACCGAGGCCGGCTCGGGCGTCCGATTGGATGCCGTACTGCGGGATCGGGTAGCGTAGCCCGTTTTTGGCAAGGCGTTTCATGCCTTCGATCGCCCCAGGCAGGAAGCGGGGCGGGATGGCGAGCAGCAGCTCGTCGTCCAGCACTCCCCCGTAGCGCCGTTCGGCGAAGCAGGGGATCGAAAGGCTCGGCTCGCCGGTGAGCAGGGCAGCGACGCTGCGACTGGTGGGAACGGCGCTGGTCGAACAGCAGCTCTACTACTACGGCGAGAGCGCCTCGGCCCTTTTGCACACTTTACGGGGCGCTAATTCAGATCGCGCACCACGCATGGTATGAATTCGCCCTCTGCGATGTTCCACCCGACGCAGGGGAAACCGCACTCGGGACGGTTGCGTCCGGCGACCAACGGTTGCACCCGGACGGCACCCGTGGCACGCAGTGCCTCCGTTGCCGTACGCGTCTGGAGGTCATCTCTCGCGTGCACACCGATCATCGTTATGCCCGCTGCCCGCTGGTCGGTGTATTGGCTCTCCCCGACGTGCCGGCGGTCGAGACCGAGAACGCCGCCCACCAGGCCTAGCCCGCTGCCGACCATTGCCCCAAGGATCGCGGCCACAAGATAGGAGCCGGCCGAGATGTCAACCCCGAGCGCCGCTTGGAAGGCCGGGATCGCCAGGATGACGAGACCGATTCCTGCCCCAAGCAGCGCGCCGACCGCCGCGCCCGCGACGGTGTACCGGACCGTCGCGCGGATGACTTTCCTGTCTGCCTCCGTCACACCCACGCTACTCCCCACGATGTCGGCGGCGGTCCCCAGCAACCGGGTGTCGGCCTCCGCAAAGCCATGCTGATGGAGCGCCTCCAGCGCCTTCGCGGCCGCAGCCGGGTTGGCAAAGCACGCGAGGAGGTCGTACGCGTACTGCTCCCCCGCGGGCTGTTGCAGGAAGTACTCTTTCTCGATTCCTTCATAGTCAGGAGATGTCAAAACGCTCATGCTTCTCCTCCAGACGGGGCCGCCGCTCGGGCAGCTCGCGTTGCTCTGCTCAGTCTGGCCCGTTGGGTTGACTTGTAATTCCCCGCCGGCCGTCAGGTTCGGCGGGTACGGGCTTAGTTGTCGGCCGGTCCCGGTGCTGTCGAAAGTTGGCCGGAATACAGCTATCTCGAAGATCTGCCACGGCACGCGGCGCGTCTGTCAGGTAAAGGCAGACAGTCCGCAGCGCAGACCGACGCGGGCGGGGAGAACCGCTTGGCTGGCAGCACTCTGAGCCAAAGGTCGCGGGGCAATGCGGTCAGCGGCCGAAGTTTCGCTAGCGCAGGCGCCGCATATCCGGGGTTCGGTTGCTAAGACTCCCTGGGCTGCGCTATCGTGCAGCGTGTGTGCGAAACGAGTCCGAAGCGACCGTCCGCTGACCCTCAGCGAGATCGTGCACCTGTTCGAGGGCACGGCGGACGGCGTGTACGTCGTGGACGCCGACCAGCGCATCGTCGCCTGGAACGCGTCGGCGGAACGCTTGCTCGGCAGCACTCCGCAGCAAGTGCTTGGTAGGCCTTGCTACGAGGTCATCGCCGGCAGCGATTACGAGGGCCACGCCTTCTGCCGCCAAGATTGCCCCGTTGCCGCCTGTACGCGCCGGGGCCAGATCGTACCAAACTACGACATCCTTGCCCGGGCGGAGGACGCCGGCGGCCGCTGGCTAAACGTCAGCATCGTGGTCGTACGCGCGGCAGAGTACAGCAGGCCGCTGGCAGTGCACCTCTTTCGTGATGTGAGCAAACGGCGGCAGGCCGAAGTGCTCGCCCGGCATGCCGAGCTGCTCGCGCGTCAGGTGGTGGCCGAAACCGGTGCGGCAGCAGTCACGACGCGCCCGCAGGGCGATCTGGGGCCATACCCGGCGCCTGAACCGAGCCTCACGCGCCGCGAGCTCGACGTACTGCGCCTGCTCGCCTCCAACGGGAGCGTGCGCGAGATCGCGCGAGACCTCGGCATCAGCCAAACCACGGTGCGCAACCACATCGAGAACCTGCTGAGCAAGTTGGGCGTTCACAGCCGCCTTCAGGCCATTCTCTACGCCGCTGGACACAACCTCCTCTAGCCTCGCGCCATTCCACCAATCTGATACATCAGACTGCAAATTGATGCAGTTGTATCAGGCGATGCTACGCAGCCGGTCATATTGTTGCTTCAATAGCCTTGCAACGTCGGCACAGACAAGTGCGGCTGCCGGGGCTGCATGCTGCAGAGTGGAGGGGAACGATGGTCGCCACGGTAACGCCCGCGGAAGTGATGCAGAAGGCGCTCGAACACGGCTGGAACGCGGTCCTTGTCCAACGCGCTCTGGCGGCGGGTATCACACCCGACCGGATCAACAATGCTCTGGAGATGGACATCTCGCTAAAACAGGCGGAGACCCTCATCTCACGACAGGAACTGGCGCAGGAAGGGCGCGTCTATACGCCGGAGCAGGAGGAGTACGTCGAACGGGTGAAGCAAGGGCGCTACCACCTGGAATGGCTCACCGACAAGCGCCCCGAGTGGGGGATCAAGGCCGAGCGCCGGGATGCAAGGCGCGGCCTCACGCTGATGGATATCAATAACGCCTACGCGGGTGAGGCGCTGGACGTTGCACCTGGTCGGAGTATGGCGGCGCGTGGCGCTACCCTCGACCCCGACGCCGTCTACCCGGACATGGGCTACGTCTTGAATGCGAAGTACCAAGTGTGGGCGGATAACGTCGTGCCGCTGTACGAGGAGGCAGTGCAGCGCCAGTGGAGCGTTACGCGTGACATCCCGTGGGATACCTTGCAGCCATTGCCCGACGACCTCGAGCGGGCGCAATGCCAGATCTCGACCTTCCTCACGGAGGTCGAAATGGTCGCGAGCGACTTCCCGGCGAAGTGGCTCTGGCGGATGAACCAGCACTTCCACGAAGTGAAGATGTTCCTCTGCACGCAGGCCATGGACGAGGCTCGACACCTTGAAGTCTTCCGTAAGCGAGCCCTGGCCAACGGCGGCGGGCTCTTGCGGTGTCGCGCCGATACCGAGATGGGCCTGGCCGGCATCCTCTTGGCGCCGACGTACATTCAGGGATCGTTCCTCATGCACGTGGGCGGCGAGGGGCTCATTCTCGACCTGTTCCGGGCGGGAGAATTCCTGGCGCAGAACAAGTGTGAGAAGGAGATCTACCGGCTCTGCATGCAGGACGAAGCCCGTCACGTGTCGTACGGCACGATGCATTTGAAGTACTTCCTGGAGCACACTCCGGACCGGAAAGCCGTCGAGGAGGAGCTGCACGTAGTGGCAGATACCTTCGAACGAGGCTTCGCCACCTTCCTTGTGAACCCGTGGTTGGTCGAGCCACTCGCGGTGCTCGCGGGCGGCGGGATGGCGCATATCGATCGTGGCATGGACGCCGTGAAGCTCGTCTGGCAACGCATAGTGCAGGAATACCTGAACCGCTGTGATCTCGCCGGTTTCGACCGCCGGTCCCGCATCAAGCTGCCCGCCGAGGCGCCGTACTGAGATAGGCAGACCCGGGACCAGCCGGCATTGTGCCCGAGGCCGGCTACGGAGTCTGCCGGCGGGGATTCAGACCGGGACCCGTCGGCACGGTGCCCGAGGCCGGTTACGGAGTCTGCCGGCGGGGATTCAGAAGGAACGGAGGTAGAGAGCGATGGTCGTCAGTACAAGACAGCGATTTCCGACGCTGGGGTGGTTTCAGGCGCTCGGCGAGGCGATGAACAACGATGTCGAGACCTTCCGCAAACTCGGATTCATCGATGCACGGGTTGGGATCGTAGTCCAGGCAGACGAGGGCCAGGCGCAGTCCCGCGCCTACACCATCACATTCGGCGCCTATACCTGCGACGGCGTGGCGGAGGTCGATGCGATCGACCCGCCGAACGTGGATTTCACGCTGCAGGCGCCCTTCGGTACGTGGAAGGAGATGATCGCGAACATCGAGGCCAACGATGGACCCGACCTCCGCCATACGCTGAATTATCTGCACTTCGGCCGCATCGAACTGAAGGCGACCGATCAGTTGCGGGCGGACCTGTTCTTCCGCGTCAACTCCAGCCTGCAGGCGTTCTTCGACAACGCCGCAACGTTCAAATCGGATTTTCCCGGCTAGGACTCGCAGTACGCCGGTGCACCAAAGACGGATCGAGGCATGGTTGAGGAAGGTCTGACGTACATCATCAGCTCAGACTGCATGAACTGTGGGGTCTGCGAATTCATGTGTCCCACTGGGGCGATCGTGCAGGCACCCAACCAGTTCATCGTTGATAAGCGACGGTGCGACGGCTGTCAAGCCTGCGTGCCGTATTGCCTGGTGCGCGCCATCGTGCGGAGGGACGAGTTCGCCGCGCGACAGCAGCAAACGGTCAAGGCCCGGCTGCGCGGCGTGCTACAGGGACCGGACCGAAATACGATTAATGCACAATCAATGTCTCAGCTCGCGACGCCGCCTACGAGTTCTGACACAGCCGCTGTATAGGGATGCATAACAAGCAGCGGCCGGTTCCTGGCGCCCGCTCCACCTGCGCATCATTCCTTGTCGGAGTAGCTGTAGCCGAGGCCGGCTCGGGCGTCCGATTGGATGCCGTACTGCGGGATCGGGTAGCGTAGCCCGTTTTTGGCAAGGCGTTTCATGCCTTCGATCGCCCCAGGCAGGAAGCGGGGCGGGATGGCGAGCAGCAGCTCGTCGTCCAGCACTCCCCCGTAGCGCCGTTCGGCGAAGCAGGGGATCGAAAGGCTCGGCTCGCCGGTGAGCAGCGCCCGGCCCCAGGAATCGGCACAGGCAGACTCACCCACGATGCCCCACTCGAACTTGCGGTACCCAGTCCACTGCAAACCATTTATGAGAATAATCATCTGGCCGGGGGTACCGTAGATGAGCACGATGTCCGGCGGGTTCAGCCGGCCGCTGGTCAGCGGCGAGACGGCCATCGCGGCGTAGCGGCCGTAGGGCACGCAGTCCATCGCCCGCTGGTGAGCGGCGGAGTCCTCGATCGTCTCGAACCAGACGCCGGCCATGCGCTTGCCGGAGAGCCACTCGGCGTTTTGGGGATGCAGGCCGATCACTGCGCCGCATTGCGGTCCCACGAGGTCTTCGTTCGTGATGCCCACGGTCCAACCCAACCGCGCCGACTGGGCGACGATCTGGTCGGTCGTGTAGATCGACGAGGGACGCCGGATCTTTGGGATCGCCTCCATCTCGGCCACGGTCTCGAACAGCTTCATGCCGATCGGCGTGACGCGCAGCCGCAGCAGCCGGTTGAGGTCGTCGACGATCGCGTTCCAGTCGTAGCTTTGCGGGTCGGCGCTCTCACCTATTTTGGAAGTTGCTTCAGTGGCCATGAACGTGATCTCCTTTTGCTTGGGTCTAACACTACGTCTTGAACGCCGGCATCACTGCCCGCGCGAACAGCTCCATAGTGCGGAGGATGCTTTCGGGTGTCGCGTCGTCCAACTCTGGGAAGCCGGCGAAGAAGGTGTCGAAGACCAGCTCGGAGAAGCCCGCGACTTTGTACCGATCTATCGAAGCGATCACCTCGTCTGGCGTGCCGAAAGGGTAGTCGGGCAACTCGGCGCCAGAAAGGTTCGTTCGACTGCCCGTCGCGAAATGCAGCGGGGCGCGCGTGGTCAGTTTGATACTCGCGGGGTCGCGCCCCTGGAGTTTCGCCTCCTCGGCCAGCGCCGCCGTTACCTGCCGCAGCTTCGATAACGGCTCGGGGCTGCCGTGCCAGGCGTCACCATGCTTCACCGCTCGGCGCAGTGCGGCGAGCGCCCGGCCGCCCACCCAGATCGGCGGGTGCGGCCGCTGGACGGGCAAGGGTTCTGAAGACAGGTTCTCGAACTTGACCGTCGGGCCCGAAAACGAAGCGACCCGCGACGACCAGAGGGCGATCATCGCCTCCAGGTACTCATCGGTAAGCCGTCCGCGCCTGTGGAACGGAACGCCGATTGCCCCGAACTCCTCCGGCATCCAGCCGGCTCCGGCTCCGACGATGACCCGACCATCGGAAAGCTGGTCGAGTGAGGCGATCGCCCGCGCCGCGAGCACCGGATGGCGAAAGGGCAACACGAACACGGTCGCGCCCAGGCGCACGCGCTCGGTCTTTGCCGCCACATAGCTGAGCGTTACGAACGGGTCGAAGAAGGCGGGGCCAAACTGCCGCCGTGGGGAACCCGGCGGCAGCGCGGCGCGATCGGTGACCCATACCGAGTCGAACCCCAACCGCTCGACCGCCTGGGCCGTGTCGCGTATGGCGCTTGCACCGGCCACCGGCCGGAAGTGCGGCAAGACGATGCCGAAACGCATACTTTTGGCCACCACATCGTCCGCCGGCCATCCACCGTACAGCAGGCCGGTGAAAACGCCGCGCCCATCGTACACCGCCGCCCGCTATGATGGCCGCGCGGCGATGCACCGCATGGGCTGAACGGAGGAGATTGCTTCCACTGCGGGTGGCAATGGATTAGAGCGGATCGGGAGCCGGCGCACACGGCTATTGCTTGGTCATGCAGCACCTCCGCCCCCGTGCTACGCTTCCCACAGTCTTGAATCAACAAAGTACCGCTAGGCAACCACACGAAAGGTGGACCGCACTGCTGTTTCTGGACATCAGAGGAGGCTAGTGATGGCCGAGCAACAGCGTGTCCTCGTTCCCTTGGACGGGTCGGAAGTGGCGGAAGCCGCGCTGCCATATGCCGAGGCCATTGCGCGCCTGGTCGGTGGCGCACTCCGCCTGCTGGCCGTTGTTGAGCGGGAACCGGGCGGTGTATTCGGCCTCTCGCCAGAGCTTAGCGAGGAGGTGGAGCGCGGGCAGCGTGAGGTGTTCGCAGCGTATCTTGCGACTATCGCAAGGGAGCTCCGCGACCGGGGCATTGTCGCCGACACGGAGATGGCCATGGGTCACGCCGCGGACGAGATTCTCGCGGCGGCGGAACGAATCGCTGCCAGCATGGT
Source organism: Chloroflexota bacterium (assembly GCA_036741355.1). Lineage (GTDB taxonomy): Bacteria > Chloroflexota > Dehalococcoidia > CAUJGQ01 > CAUJGQ01 > JBBRGK01. Next base: position 3,150 of record DAINSK010000031.1, on the reverse strand, counting down.
CGTCATGGCCACACACGGCCGCGGTGGCTTGCAGCGCCTCTTCCTCGGCAGCGTTGCCGACAGGGTCATGCGGACCGGCAGCCAGCCCACACTGCTCATCTCGCCGCGCGAGGATGCCCCAGTGCGACAAGCAGTCCAACTCCGCCGCATCGCCGTGCCGCTCGATGGCTCACCGCTGGCTGAAGCGGCACTCGCTCCCGCTGCCAGGCTCGCTGCTGCAGCCGGGGCCCGGCTGGTGCTACTCCGGGTGCAATCCTTGCCCGTCATGGCGACGATGGCCTACCAGTATGTCCCAGACTTGGGCGAGATCGATGCCGAGTTAGAACAGCTAGCCCAGCAGTATCTTGAAGGCGTACTGGGACGTCTGCCGGCGGGTGTCGCGGCCGATATCGCCGTAATTCGCGGTGTACCCGCAGCGACGCTGGCGGACTACCTCCAGGAGAACGCGGTCGACCTCGTCGTGATGACCACCCACGGTCGCGGCGGCGTCCGCCGCTTAGCTTTGGGCAGCACGGCTGACCGCCTCGTCCGTCTGGGACTTCCCGTGCTGCTCATCCGTGCACCGGAACAACCGTCGTAAAACTCTGTCCTGGCACACCGCAGGAGGTCAACGCGAGCTTGGCGAACTGAGCCAAACGAAATCCAGGCGTTCTTAACGCTCCAGCACGTCGGCCATCTCGGCGTCTTCGGTGACGGTCCCGTGTTCGTGTTCCCAGTCTCGTATGGCTACGACGGGACGTGCATCTATGTCCAAATGCACGAGAGGGCTCAAAGTCCGGCTCATGCTGGGACAGTCAGAGCCGATTACCGGTGCTCCTGGCCGACGGGGCCGCCCATTTGTGCGTCGAAAAAGGTCGCGACCCGCTCGATGTATTCGTCCGGCGCCTTCATGTAGGTCTCGGCATGGCCGGCATCCGGCACGATCCAGAGCTCGCTCGACGGGTGAGCGGAACGGGCGAGCAGCCGCTCACTATGCGAGGGCGGGATGTATGCGTCGACGGCTCCGTGGATCAGAAGAATCGGCCGCTCGCGGATGAGCGCGACCGCGTTTTCCGGACGGGCGGCGCCCAAATCTATCCCGTACAACAGCCGCGAAGCCAACCGGATGCCGGGACCGGGCCGGACCGAAGCGAGGAACGGACTGTATCGCGGAATTTCAGCCGCGATAACCGGCCAGGCCTGGGCATAGCCGCTGTCGGCGACGATCGCCCCGGCATCTTGCAGTTCCGACGCCGCCATCAGTAGCGTCGACGCTCCGTAGGAGACGCCGATCATGGCGATCGCCTCCGGCCTGAAACCGCGCCCGCGTACATAGTCGAACGCGCCTAACACGTCGTTCTTCTCGCGCACCCCGTAGCTCTGCCGGCTCCGAGCGGATTCGCCGTGACCCCGAAGGTCGAACATCAGCACGCTGTAGCCGCGGGCGAGGAACGCGCGGGCGATCGCGTCGCTCCGCCAGTTCTTGTCGAGGCGGTTCTGGCCGTGTCCGTGGACGAGCACGAGCGCCCGGTGCGCGTCCTTTGCCGGGAACCACCAGCCGTACAACCGCACGCGGTCGCCGCGGCTGAGGAAACGGACCTCCTCCCAGATGGGAGATATCGTGTCGGGGGTGATCTCCGGCAACAGGTGCCTGCGCCTGGTTACTTTGTGGGCGCCGTAGATCGCGATGCCCGCGTACACCGCGATCGCCGAGGCAGAAACACCACAACCGAGAACCAGCAGCCGGTTCATCGTTACCCGTCGCGCATGAGGTACGCACGGATGAGCCCGTCGCGCAACGCCGTGGCCACGTCTTGCGGGAACGGCAGTTCGTCTACATGGTCAGTAAGCAGACCGGCGGTACCGAGGGCCATGCTCTGCGCCGCGCACAAAACGTCCTCGATCGTCCGAGGCAGGCCGGTGACGCCCAGGCAGAGGTCCCGTTCCGCCGCCCAATTCGGCGGCGCCACCGGCAACTCTCGATAGTAGACGTCGACCGCTGGTTCATTCTCGAACGGCTGAATCGGGTTCAGCGAACGTAATAGCCGTTCGCAGTAGTGAACGACCTTGACCGCCGCCTGGACCGCGTCCGGCATGGAGCCCACTAACGCAGCGTTATTGACCTTCGCCAGGTACTCCAGCAGCGTTTCCAGGTCGTAGCCGATCGTCGCCGTATAGGCCGCCGGTCCCGGTCTCGCCCGTTCGACCGCTTTCAGCATCAGCGTCAGAATGTCGAGCGGGTCGTGAAGTGGTTTCATATGTTGATAGTGAGCAGCAGCCCACGGCCACTGCTCAGGATCCGCGATTTCGGTCAGCTTCTCCGCAACCGTGCGCGATCCGATCGACCAGTGGACCGGCTTCCCGTCGCAGCCGACGATTCGTACTCTGTCGCGCTGCACGGGTAGGGCGGCGGTGAATACGCGCACGTCGATGTCGCTGAATGGGCCCTCGTCGCCGCGGCTGTAGCTGCCGAACAGCATGACCGCGAGCGCTGAAGGCTCTGCCGAAAGCAGTTCAGGCACGAGGGCTTGTAGTTGCTTTTCGATCTTGATATGCACGGCCGTCGGATATGCCCCCTAACTCCCGGGCCTCATCGCCCCTTCTGGCCTGCAAGCACCTTCGGTCGGTCCATCGATCGCTCCGCCGCGAGGTTCAACACGGTTTGAACGAGCGTCCGCACGGGTATGCCGCTCGAGCCCTTCACGATCCAGCCTTTCTCTTGGTCGAAGATGTCGACGCCCGCGATGTCGAGGTGAGCCCACGGCGTCTTACCGACGAACTCGCGGAGGAAGAAGCCCGCGGTAATCGACCCCGCCTTGCGGCCGCCTGAGTTCTTGATATCGGCGACGTCGCTTTTGATCTGTTCGCGGTATTCGTCAAACATCGGCAACTGCCAGACCTTCTCACCTTCCTCCTTGCCCGCGGCGATGATGCGTTCGATCAACGGCTGGTCGTTGCCCATGACCCCCATCGCGACGTCGCCCAGAGCCGTCGTGATCGCGCCGGTGAGCGTGGCGATATCGATCAGCGGCGAAAGGTCGAGGCTCCGGGCATAGGAGAGGCCGTCGGCCAGAATCAGCCGGCCCTCGGCGTCCGTGTTGACGACTTCGATCGTGGTGCCGTTCATCGCCCGCAGCACGTCGCCGGGCTTGATCGCGTTGCCGCCCGGCA
>DAINSK010000030.1:37619-41011 GCA_036741355.1 Chloroflexota bacterium | reverse complement strand
GTACTTCCACTCTCACTTTAGCGGTCACCTAAGATACAAGGGGGTGAGGTCCCCGGCCTACTGCCTACTGCCCACCGCCTCCGAAAACGCCGCCACCGTCGCATCGATGTCCTGCTCGTTATGGGCGAGGGAGACGAACACGGCCTCAAACTGGCTGGGGGCGAAGAAGACGCCGCGTGAGAGCAGACCCGCGTGAACGCGGGCGTAGCGGGCGGTGTCGCAGGTCAGCGCAGTGGCGTAGTCGATCACCGGCCCCGCGGTAAAGAAGCCCGTCAGCATGGAACCGACCCGGTTGAGCGTCGCCGGCACGCCGGCCGCGCGACAGGCCGCTTCGATGCCGGAGCCGAGGCGCGCTCCCAACGCTTCCAGCCGCTCGTAGGTCCCCGGCTTTTGCAGCTCACGCAGCACCGCGATCCCGGCGCTCATCGCCAGCGGATTTCCGGAGAGCGTTCCCGCCTGGTACACCGGACCCAACGGCGCCACCTGCTCCATGACGTCGCGCCTGCCGCCGTAGACGCCGACCGGCAGCCCGCCGCCGACGATCTTGCCCAGGCAGGTCATGTCCGGCCGCACGCCGTACAGCGCCTGGGCGCCGCCGTAGGCCACGCGAAAGCCGCTGATCACCTCGTCGAAGATCAGCAGCGTGCCCGTTCCCTCGGTCAGCGACCGCAACGCCTCCAAATAGCCCGGCGCCGGCGGCACGACGCCCATGTTGGCGGGGACCGGCTCGACGATCACGGCCGCGATCTGCCTCGGGAAGGCGTCGAAGATCGCACGCAGCGACTCGATATCGTTGAACGGCGCCACCAGTGTCTCGCTCACCATCGCGGCAGGCACCCCGGCGCTGCCCGGCAGTCCGAGCGTGGCGACCCCGGAGCCCGCCTGCGCCAGCAACCCGTCGGAATGACCGTGGTAGCATCCGGCGAACTTGACGATCTTGTCGCGGCCGGTAAATCCCCGCGCCACCCGCAGCGCCGACATCGTCGCCTCGGTGCCGCTGCTGACAAAACGCATCATCTCGATCGACGGAACCGCCTCGCGGACCAACGTCCCAAGCTCGCTCTCGATCCTCGTCGGCATGCCGAAGCTGGTGCCGCGCGCGGCCGCGACGGCCACGGCTTCTGTCACGATCGGGGCGGCGTGCCCGAGGATCAGCGGCCCGTAGGCACCGATGTAGTCGAGGTAGCCGTTGCCGTCCACGTCGTACACGCGCGGCCCGGCGCCGTACTCGATCACCGGCGGCTCGCCGCCCACGGCGCGAAAAGCGCGCACGGGGCTATTGACCCCTCCGGGAAAGAGAAGCTGGGCCCGCGCGAACTCCGCGGACGATTTGCTCCGCGCGATTGTCGTCTTATCGGTCATGTGGTTGTCTATCCCCCAGGGAACCTCGCCCCCTGCCCCTCTCCATCGCGCTGCGACGGAGACGGGCGATCGTTGGTTGCGAGTTGCAGGCCGATAATGAGCGGCCGAGCCTTGATGGGCGCGTTGCACGCGCCACTGCTATTCGTCGACGTCAGTTATGTGTTTTGGCGTTCTTCACGTGATTGAAGCTCCCCCTCTCCGCTTCGGAGAGGGGGTCGGGGGGTGAGGTTTTCAACCAATCCCCACAGGTCCGTTATCTCCAGGTCCGGAGCCGGCACGGTGTCGGGCAGCTTGGCACCGTAGCGGTTGACCCAGGCGACGGGCATCCCCGCGTGGCGTGCTCCGAGCACGTCGGCGAAGGGGCTGTCACCCACGTAGAGCACCTCTTCCGGAGGCAACCCCAGCAGTTCCGCCGCGTGGTGAAAGATCCGCTTCCGCGGCTTGTACGACTGCGCCGACTCCGATGAGACGATTAGGTCGAACTGCAGCCCACCCGCGTCGAGGCACGGATGTAGCCAGTTGTCGTCCGCGTTGGAAAGCACGCACAGCCTGTACAGCGGCCGCAACTGCTCCAGCACTTCCCGCGTCTCGGGGTAGGGCGGCGCCTGACGGGCATGCTCGATCATGAGATCGTACGCGCCCTGCGCGTCGCCTTCCATCTCCATCTGGTTGAAGGCGCGCCGGAACTGCTCGGTCCACAACTCATCGTAGGTTCCGAAGCGCGGCTCGGGCCCAGCCGTCGGATTCTCCCGATCGCGGCCCCATTCGCTCCAGATCTCCTTGCTCGCTTCCAGCCAGCGATCCCACAGCGCCTTTCCCTCGATGCCGAGCTCGTTGCGCAGGCAAACGACGTCCATCAGGTCGATGAAGTGGTGCTCGCCGAAATCGACCAGCGTGCCGTAGCAGTCAAAGGCGATGGCTTTTACGGAGGCAGTCGTGGACCTAACCCCCGGCCCCTTCCCTACAAGGGAAGGGGAGCTTGTGTTCGGTACTTGGTTTGGCATTCCGTCCCCTTGTCGGGCGCATTGCCATGCGCCCAGCCCGACGCTGCAGATCAGGCCGAATCCCGCTTCCAACAATCGTCCCTTCCCGTCCCGGGAAGGGATGCGAGGGTTAGGAGCGCCCCACCTACTGCCCACTGCCCTGGAGCAGCCACCCCGCCGCGTCCTTGGCGTGATAGGTAATGATGATGTCGGCGCCGGCGCGCTTGATGCCGGTAAGCGTTTCGAGCACCACGCGCCGTTCGTCCAGCCAGCCGTTGGCCGCCGCCGCCTTCACCATCGCGTATTCGCCGCTTACGTTGTAGGCGGCGAGCGGCACGTCGAACCGGTCGCGGGCGCGGGCCAGCACGTCCAGGTATGGCAGTGCAGGCTTCACCATCACGATGTCGGCGCCTTCGGCGATGTCCGCTTCGATCTCGCGCAGCGCCTCGCGACCGTTGGCCGGGTCCATCTGGTAGCCGCGCCGGTCGCCAAACGCCGGGGTGGAATCGGCAGCTTCGCGGAAGGGTCCGTAAAAGGCCGAAGCGAACTTCGAGGCGTAGGCCATGATCGGCAGATCGCTGAACCCGTTCCGGTCGAGCTCTGAACGGATCGCCGCCACACGACCGTCCATCATGTCCGACGGCGCCACGATGTCGGCGCCCGCCTGCGCCTGGGTCAGCGCCGTCCGAGCAATCAGCTCCAGCGAGCGGTCGTTATCGACCTTGTCGCCGTCCAGCACACCGCAGTGACCGTGGCTGGTGTACTCGCAGAGGCAGACGTCGCCAACCACCAGCAGGTCCGGCGCTTCACGCTTGAGCATCTTGATCGCCTGCTGCACGATGCCATCCTCGGCGTACGCTTCCGAGCCGCGCTCGTCCTTGCTCGCGGGCAGCCCGAACAGCAGCACCGCCGGGATGCCGAGCCGCCGGAGTTCGTCTGCCTCGGCCGGCAACTGGTCGATCGTCAGTTGAAACTGCCCCGGCATCGACGGGATCTCGCGTCGCGCGTCCCGCCCGTGCATGACGAACAGCGGATATATAAAGGAAG
>DAINSK010000030.1:0-37519 GCA_036741355.1 Chloroflexota bacterium | reverse complement strand
ATCTCGCGTCGCGCGTCCCGCCCGTGCATGACGAACAGCGGATATATAAAGGAAGAGGGGTCGAGCACCGTCTCGCGCACCATAGCGCGCAGCGGCTCGCTGCGCCGCAGCCGCCGAAAGCGACGAAAGGAAAGCCGGGTTCCGATGTCGAGTGTCATGCGATGCCTCCGGATCCGTGGGTAGTCGTTGTCCAGACCTCGTCTCGCTTCCGGTCGAGACCTAACCCCCGGCCCCTTCCCTTACCCCTACGCCTAACGGGGGGTACCGGAACCAGGGAAGGGGAGCTTCTGGTCGATACTTGGTGTAGCTCCCCGTCCCCTTGTAGCGGCGCATTGCCATGCGCCCGGCTGCGCTGCGGCGCTGCACCCGTGCCCGAACGGAGCGAAGCTAGATCGCCCCTCTCCGTTTCGGAGAGGGGAAGGGGGTGAGGTCGCCCAAAAACTCCTCCAGCGCCGACACCAGTCCGGGAATGCTGTGCTCGCCGGCCGAGACGTCGACGCGCAGGCCGAGACGGCGGGCGGTGTTGGCCGTCACGGGACCGATGCACGCCACGACGGCATTCCGCAGCGGGGCCGGGTCGTTGCCCAGCATCTCCAGCAGATGCTCTACCGTGGATGAGCTAGCAAAGGTCACCACGTCGATCGTACCGCTGCGCACCTGTTCAAGCATGCTCTGGGCGGGCTGCTCGGGCACGCGCGAGACGTAGAGCGGAACCTCTTCCACTTCGGCGCCCAACTTCCGTAATCCGTCGATCAGCTCTCGCCGCGCGTTCTCCGCGCGCGGTACGAGCACGCGCCGCCGGTGCAGGTCATGTGCCCGGAACGCTTCGAGGATCCCTTCGGCTATGTACTCCTTCGGCACCAAATCCGCGACGATGCCCGCCTCAGCCAGCGCCTCCCGCGTTCCAGGGCCGATGGCGCAGACACCAACGCCGCCGAAGGCGCGCGCGTCACGACCCTGGTCGCGCAGCCGCTTGAAGAAAAGGCGCACGGCGTTGACGCTGGTGAAGATCGTCCAGGCGTATTCGCCCGCTGCCAGCGCTTCGCCCACTCGAGCCGTCACTTCCGGCGGCGCCGTTTCGACGACTTCCAGTGCCGGCAGCTCCACCACCTCGGCGCCCCGCTCCTCCAACAGCCGTCGCAACGCGCTCGCCTGCTGCCGCGTCCGCGTCACCAGAACGCGCCTGCCGTACAACGGACGCGTCTCGAACCACTGCAGCCGCTCGCGCAGCCGTACCACCTCGCCCACGATCACCACCGCCGGCGAGGCGGCGTGGGCCTCGGCGGCGGCCCGCGCGATCGTTCCCAGCGTCGCAACGGTGCAGCGTTGCCGCGGCGTTGTCGCCTGTTCCACCACCGCGGCGGGCGTATCGGCAGAGCGCCCGCCCGCGATCAGGCTCGCCGCGATCTCGTCCAGATTACCGACACCCATCAGGATTACGAGCGTGTCCGGTCCTGTGGCCAGCGCTTTCCAGTCCACCCGCGCTTCGGGGCGAAACGGATCCTCGTGGCCGGTCACGACCGCAAACGACGACGCGACCGTCCTGGCGGTCACAGGAATGCCTGCGTACGCCGGCCCCGCGATGGCGGACGTGACGCCGGGAACGATCTCGAAACAGACGCCTGCGCCCGCGAGTGCGTCCGCCTCTTCGCCGCCCCGACCGAACACGAACGGGTCGCCGCCCTTGAGCCGCACAACCTGGCGTCCTTCCTGCGCCAGCCGTACCAGCTCGGAATTAATCTGGTCCTGCGTCATCGCGTGGCGGCCCGGCTCCTTACCGACGAACGTCAGCGTCGCGTCGCCGCGGGCGTATCCGAGTAAGCTCTCGTTGGCGAGCCGGTCGTAGAGCACGAAGTCGGCGCGCTGCATCACGTCGACGCCGCGCAGCGTGAACAGGCCCGGGTCGCCGGGACCCGCGCCAACCAGCCAGACCTTGCCGCCTGCCACAGCTCCGCCCATCATCCGCTCCGCGCAATCAGGTCGAGCGCACCACGTGCGGCGAGCGCGTCGGCAAGTGCCTCGCCCAGCGCTTCGGGTTCGTCCTCCCACCCGCGCATGGCATCCCGCAGCACCGAGTTATCCTCTCCGGCGACGAGGCCGCGGAGATAGAGCCCCTCTGCTTCCACCACGCAATAGGCCGCGGCCGGTGTCAGGCAGCCCCCGCCAAGCCGGCGCAAGAAGGCGCGCTCCGCGAGTGTGCAGGTGTGCGTCTCGGCATCGTCTACGACCGCCAGCAGCCCGCGCGTCCGTTGATCGTCAGCCCGGGTCTCGACGGCGAGCGCCCCCTGCCCGATCGCCGGCAACAGCTCATCGGCAGAAAAGATCTGCGCCGCCTCTCCCAGGCGCCCTAACCGTTCCAGTCCCGCGGCCGCGAGCACAACGGCGTCGGCGCCGCCCTCCCGCATGTGGCGGATGCGCGTATCGACGTTGCCGCGCACCTCAATCAGCACCACGTCCGGACGCAACTGCAGCAGTTCGGCGCGGCGGCGGCGGCTGCCGGTGCCGACTCGCGCCCTGGGCGGCAGTTCGGCTAGCGTCGCGCCGTTGCGCGAGACGAGCGCGTCGCGCGCGTCGGCGCGGCGCGCGATCGACGTCAACACCAGGCCGGGCGGCAGCGAGCTGGGAACGTCTTTGAGGCTGTGGACGGCGAAATCGATGCGTCCCTCCAGCAGCGCCAGCTCGAGTTCCTTGACGAAGATGCCTTTGCCGCCCAGCACCGAGAGCGGTGTGCTGCGATCGCGGTCGCCCTCGGTTCGGACTTCAACCGTCTGTAGGGCAAGGCCGGGATGCGCCGCGACGAGCGCTTCAACGACCAGCGCCGTCTGTTTAAGGGCGAGCACGCTGCCGCGGGTGCCGGCTATGAGGGGGCGCTCCGCGGTCATCACCTGCCGTTCCTATTCATTCGATGCGGCCGGCAGGTCGACGGACGGCACTGGCAGATCGAACAGCTCGTGCACCACGGCGGCGTAGCGTTCGCCCGCACCCGGTTGCTTCAGCCGCGTAATCGGGTGGTGCAACATCTTGTTGACGATCGCGGACGTGAGCGCCTCGATCCGGTTGCGTTCCTCGGGCGTTAGGTTATGCAGCCGACCGAAGGTTCGGTCCACTTCGCGGCGGCGGATGTTCTCGGCCTGCTTGCACAAGGCGCTAATCGTCGGAACGACACGCAAGGTGTCCCACCACGTCGCCAGCCGCGCCACTTCCTGGTCGACGATTCGTTTCGCGGCAACGACGACGGCGAACTGCTCCGCGCCGTCCGATTCAGTCCGCGCCAGGGTGTCGATATCGAGGAGCTCCACGTCCGGTTCGCCCGCTACGGACGGCTCGATGTCGCGCGGCACGGCGATGTCGACGATCAACAACGGCTTTGGCGATTGGCCGCGGGACTCTCGCAGGAGGTCGCGGGTCACCTGGTAGCCGGGTGCCGCGCTCGCGCTGATGATCACATCCGCCTCGCGCACGGCGTTCGAGAGTTCTGAGGCATCGAGCGCAACACCGCCCACGCTCGCGGCGGCTGCCTGCGCGCGTTCAAAGGTCCGGCTGACGACCAGCAGGCGGCCCGGTCCGAGGCCGGCCACGCTTCGGGCGCTCAGCTTGCCGGCCTCGCCCGCGCTGATCACTAGTACCGTCGCATTGCGGAGATCGGGGCGCCGGCTCCGTACGGCCTCGACCGCTGCGGCGCTGACCGATACGGCGTAACGCCCGATCGAGGTTTCGGTCCGTACCCGCCGCCCCGTTGCAATCGCCAGATGAAACAGCCGCGACAGCAGCCGGTCAGTGGCACCGGCGACGGACGCGGCCATGAACGCGGTGCGCACCTGACCGAGGATCTGGTCTTCGCCCAAAACCATCGAATCGAGGCCCGAGGCTACGCGCAGGAGGTGCTCCGCAGCTTCGCGACCGCTATACACGTACAGGCTGTCGGGGTTGGCGCTGGCGTCCCCAAGCGCGTTGAACGCCTGTCGCAATGCGACGCCGTTGGGCTCTGACGCCGGAACGCTGAGATACAGCTCGGTGCGGTTGCAGGTAGAGAGCAGCACGGCCGCTCCATGCTGTTGCCGCAACTGCTCCAATCGCGCGGGCAGCGCTTCGTTCGATATGGCGAAGCGCTCACGCAGGTCCAGCGGGGCGCTGTGGTGGCTGATGCCGATGACGCTGATCACGGCGCGCTCAGACCTTCGCCGGAATGGAAGGGGTTTCCGCGGCCGCGGCGGCGGTGTCTTTTGCCGTGTGATCGGGGACGCCGAGCCCGCGTCGCACGTGCGCCTTGGCCTCGCCGAAGCGCCCTTCTGACAGCAGCTCCCACAACCGGCCGTCGATCGCGCGCTGCCAAACCTCCGCGTCCACCGCAACCTTCGCAGCACGCAGCTCCCGTCTCACTTCGGCCAGTACGTCGCCCAGCAGCGCATATTCGTCGGTCAGAAACGCCTCCAGGTCCTTGCGAAGACGCCGCGCCAGCGCGGGACTGGCGCCGCCGGTCGAAGCGGCAAGCACGATCTTCCCTTTGCGCACCACCGACGGCAGGATGAAGTCACAGTTCGGGAAATCGTCAGACGAGTTCACCCAGATCTTCTGCTCGCGGGCGTGCGTCGCGACCGTGCGATTGATGGCGCCGTCGTCGGTGGCAACCATGACGATGTCGTAACCTTCGACGTCGCCTTGCTGGTACGCGCGCGCGATGTGGCGGATGCGTCCCTCATCCAGCAGCTTCTGCAACTGGGGGTGCAGGTCGGGGCTTACGACGGTCACCTCTCCCTCGGCATTCAGCAGCCCCGTGACCTTGGTGATTGCGACATTGCCGCCGCCAACGACCAGGCAGCGCCTTCCCGCGAGCTCCACGAAAATCGGATAGTAGCCCATGGCCGTTCAATCGCTCCCGTCTAACCGGTTGTCCTAAACACGCTCCGCGACGGCAGCACGCTGGGGTGAACGCGCCTCATACGCCTCGGTGATTGCTAGCAGAACCTCATCCGCGAGGTCCGCGATCTGTTCCAGCCCGTCCACCGTCTCGTCTGTGGAAAGCCCGCTACGCACGGCGAGCTGGCGCGCCGTCTCGTCGAGCGAGCGGCGAAAGAACATAAAGACCGCGAGCGCGTCGCGGAGCGGGGTTCCGTTTCGCCCAAGCTCGTGGCCATATTCGCGACCGATGCCGCGCGCCTCCTCGATAAGGCGGCTTTTGCGCGCCCGCTTGGCGAGGTAGGCGCTGATCAGCGCCACCAGCCGCCGGCCCAGCATGCGCAACCGCAGCCGCTCCTCTTCCCCTAACTGCTGATACCAGGAAACGTCGGCCTGGCGCGGACGCTGCAGCCGGCGGCGGATGCGCGCAAGGGCAAGCTGGCCGAGGTCCTCGCGCTCCGCCTGCGATGCGTGCGGCGCGGGTGCGGTCAGTGACTGCAGGTCGGCCTGGGAGAAGCGTCGGTGCCCGCCGGGCGTTCGGAACGTTCGCACCTGCCCGGCGTCCGACCACCGGCGCAGCGTGCTCTCGTTCACACAAAGAACGCTGCACGCCTGCGCCAGCGTGATCCAGGCGCCATCGCGCGCGCGAGCAGGGGACTCCCCAACGGCTTCCGGGCCAGAATTCTGGGCAATCCTCACCAAATCTCTTCTCGCTCCGATGGGGTGCGGGAAAATGATAGCGCTGCCCGGGATTGCAGTCAATGTGCCGGACGTCACAATTGGCACGACTGCGACAGAATCACCCAGAGTTTGGGCTAATTCTTACGGTGTTCCGGCGCCATCAGTGGATCGGGGCGAACACGGCAACGATCGACGTGCCACCCGGCGGCATGGTGATCTCGCACGTTTTAATGTCTTGCCGTCGCATCCGGGGCCGCCGCCTCTTGCAACGGGCCCGTAACCGGGTGACAGGCTCGGATTCCTACTTGTCGGGAATCACAGCCGCCACGAACCAGGCGACGATGCCGACGATCAAGGCCCCGACGAGAGCGGCGCCGAAACCGTCCACATTGAAGCCGATGTCGGCCTGCTTCGCGATCCAGGAGGTGACCACCAGCATCAGCGCGTTCACGACGAGCGCAAACAGCCCAATGGTCAGCATGTAGAGCGGGCAGGTAAGCGTGCGCACGACCGGCTTGATCAAACTGTTGACAACGCCGAAGATCGCTCCCGCTAGCACCGCACCCTGCCAGTCGCGGAGGTAGATCCCGTCGACGAGTTTGGATGCAACCAGGATGGCGACCGTATTGACGACGAGACGGATCAGTATCGCCCGTGGATCGAGGCCCAAAAATGAGCTGCTCCTCGAGCTGCTTCTCACCGACTAGTCCGGGCGAAGCTGGCGATAGAGGTTCGCCATTTCGATAGCGTCGACGGCGACATCGTAGCCTTTGTTTCCCGACTTGAGGCCCGCGCGGTCCATCGCCTGGTCGACCGTGTCGGTGGTCAGGATCCCGAATAGAACCGGTATGTTCGTATCGAGCGCGGCCCGGAGCACGCCTGACGCTGCCTGACCGGCGACGTGATCGAAGTGGGGAGTATCGCCCCGGATCACCGCGCCCAGACAGATGACCGCGTCGTATCGCCCGCTGGCCGCGAGTAGCTTGGCGGCTCCCGGCGCCTCAAAGCTGCCCGGCACCCACGCGACGTCGATCCGGCCCGGGTCAACGCCGTGGCGTTCGAGGCCCGATCGGGCCCCCTCGAGCAGCCGCCCGGTAATAAATTCGTTGAAGCGGCTGGCCACGATCGCAATCGCCAGCCCCGCTCCATCCAGACGGCCCTCGAAGCTCTTTCCCACGGGGATCCCCCTCAAGGTCGAGAGCCCGGCTTCACGGCCGAGACATCGCTCGACTTCGCTCCGTTGTTCTTCTCCCGCGTCCGGCCGGCAGCGACGGCGCCGTTAGCTATGCCGAAAACGCCGTCGACGATAGGGGGCAGAAAGTGCCCCATCTTTAGCCGCTTGGTTTCGTAGTATTGCTCGTTGTGGGGATTGGGCTTGATCAAGATCGGTATGCGCTCGACCACTTCGAGACCGTACGCCTCCAGGCCGGCGCGTTTCGCCGGACTGTTGGTGATCAGCCGCATGCGCCGCACGCCCAGGTCGCGCAGGATCTGCATACCGATGCCGTAGTCGCGTCGATCGGCCGGGAAGCCGAGGGCAAGGTTGGCCTCGACCGTATCCATCCCTTCATCCTGCAGCGCATAGGCGCGCAGCTTGTTGTGCAGCCCTATGCCACGACCCTCCTGGCGCATGTACAGGACCAGTCCGCGCCCCTCGTCGGCAACCATTTTCAACGCGGTCTGCAGTTGCTCGCCGCAGTCGCAGCGCAGGCTGCCAAACACGTCGCCGGTAACGCACTGATCGTGTACGCGCACCAGCAGCGGCTCGCTTCCGCTAATGTCGCCCATGACCAGTGCCACGTGCTCGTCCGGATCTATGACGCTGCGATAGGCATGGATCGTGAAGTCTCCAAATTCCGTTGGCATCCTGGCCTGTGTAATACACGTGACCAACTGCTCTTTGGTCAGCCGATACGCGATCAGGTCTTTGATCGTGATCACTTTGAGGTTGTGGCGCTTTGCGAACCGTTTGATATCGGGCATTCGCGCCATTTCCGTTCCCTTCGTGATCTCGCAGAGCACGCCGGCTGGATACAGTCCGGCCATCCGCGCCATATCAACCGTCGCCTCGGTGTGTCCGGCGCGAACCAGGGAGCCGCCTTCGCGGGCGCGGAGCGGGAACATATGGCCCGGCATGGCGATGTCGTCGGGGCCGCTGCGCGGGTCGATCAACACGCGCACGGTGTGGGCGCGGTCCTGGGCGGAGATGCCCGTGGTCACCCCGTATCGCGCCTCCACCGGATAGGTGAACGGCGTACCGTAGCGAGAGGTGTTCTCGCCTCTGAGCATGGGGATTTTGAGCTCGTCGACGCGCTCGCCGGTCATCGGCACACAGATGAGACCGCGCCCAAACTTTGCCATGAACGCGATCGCATCAGGCGTGACGTGTTCGGCAGCGATCGTCAGGTCGCCTTCGTTCTCCCGGCCCTCGTCGTCCACGATAATGACAATTCGACCCGCGCGGTACTCCTCGATCGCGTCTTCGATCGTCGCCAGCCCGTTGTCACGGGAATTGCCGCTTCCGGCCACATCTTCCTCACTTCGACGGACTGAATCCCGCTACTCGCGGGATCCCACCGCACATGAAACCTTTTTACCGCGGTGCAATTTCAGGCATGCTTTCGAGCTTCCGGCCCACGATTAGCTGCTCTACATACTTCGCCAGGATATCTGTTTCCAAGTTTACGCGATCTCCCGGCTGGCTACGACCCAGGGTCGTCCACTCTTGCGTCAACGGGATGATCGTCACGCTGAAGCCCGCGTCGTCGCGGTCCACGACGGTCAGGCTCGCGCCGTCGATGGCGATGAAGCCCTTGGCGACAATGTAACGCATCAGCTCGGGCGCCGCGCTGACGCGGATCAGCAGCGCCGGGCCGTCTTCGGCCACCGACTTTACCCGCCCGGTTCCCTCCACGTGTCCCTGCACGAAGTGGCCGCCCATGCGGTCGCTTGGGCGCAGCGCCCGCTCCAGGTTTACAGGGTCGCCGGGACGAAGGTCGCCGAGGTTGGTTCTCCGCCGCGTTTCAGGCACCGTATCAACGGTGAAGGTGCTGCCGGAGATCGCGGTCAATGTAAGGCAGACGCCGTTGATGCAGATGCTGTCGCCCTGGGCCGCATCCTCCAGCACCTTCGCGGCGCGCACGGTTAGCCCTTCTTCGCGCACATCGACTACACTGCCCAGTTCCTCAATTATTCCGGTGAACACGACTACCTACTGCCTAATGCCCGGCTCCGCGCCCCACCGGCGAAGCCGGCTCTATCACCCAATCGTCCGGTCCGCGGCCGGTCACGTGACCCTGGACGATGATGTCCCGACCGACCCGCGTCACCTCTACCTCTTGCAATCGCGTAGCGTGGGCCATCTGCTCGACGCCGTGTCCCTGTACCGCCGTTATCGCGTCGGCCCCGCCGATGATGATCGGCGCAATGATCGCCTGTACGCGGTCGATCAGCGACAGGTCAAACATCGAGCCCAGCACGGCGCCGCCGCCCTCGACCAGTAGAGTCAGCGCTTCCCGGCGCCCCAGCTCGGCCACCAGCTCCTCTAGATCGACGTGCCCCTGTCGGTCGGGCAACACAAGCACCTCGGCGCCTTCGATCGTCATCATCGCCCGCCAGGCCCTCGGCGCCCGCTCTGTGGTCGCGATCATGACACGCCCAGGAGCGTGCAGGATATGCGCTTGCTCGGGAATGCGGCCGGACGAATCGATCACGACGCGTAGTGGCTGGCGGACGCCATCGGACGACCCTCCCGGCCGCGCCGTCATCTGCGGGTCGTCGATCAGCACGGTGCGGCCACCAACCAGGATCGCATCGACGAGACTGCGCTGCCGATGCGTCCATTCGCGTGTGTCGTCGCCGCTGATCCAGTGACTGTCGCCGCTGCGGGCGGCGATCTTGCCGTCGAGGCTCGCGGCGAACTTGGCAATAATAAGGGGCAACCCGGTCAGCCGGTGCTTGATGTATCCCTCGAGCAGCCTGCGCGACGCCGCTTCACCGTCCCCCGCGACCACCCGCACTCCGGCGCGGCGCAGCGCTTCGGACCCCCGGCCGCGCACGCGCTCGTCGGCGTCGATGAGCGCGTAGCATACTTCGGAGATGCCGGCATCGAGGATGGCGCCGACACACGGCGGTGTGCGTCCGGTAAAGCTGCACGGCTCTAGCGTGACGTACATGGTCGCGCCGCGCGCCGCTTCGCCCGCATGGCGCAGCGCGACAACTTCGGCGTGCGAGCCGCCGGGAGGCTGCGTCGCTCCTTCGCCGGCGATCGCGCCGTTACGCACCACCACGGCGCCGACGCTGGGGTTCGGACTGGTAATCCCGTAGCAACTCGCAGCTAGCTCCAGCGCCCGCGCCATAAACGGCGAGGAGGGCGCTGATGATTGCGAAGTCGCGGGCTCTGCGATCACCGCCGGCAATCCTATGGACCTATATATACGCGTAGATTGGTCGACCAGCAGGGCATGGCCGTATCGTAACAGTTAATTGGGGCAGTAGGCAGTAGGCTGCACGCCCGACTGTCCGCGGCGCTAGGCAGCCAGGAACCCCAGCCGGTCGTAGCTTGCGCCGAGAAGGCGGTTGGCATCGGCCATTAGCCAGCGGTCCAGCAGCGTAGCGTAGACCGCGCGGAAGTCGGTCGTGAAACGCAGGTTTCCCGCGTCGAGGTTACCAAGCGAGGGCAACTGCCCGTACATACCGCCCTTTACTGCGCCGCCGACGATGAACATCGGCGCGGCCGAGCCGTGGTCTGTGCCGTCGCTCGCGTTCTGACCGGCGCGGCGACCGAACTCCGACCACGTCATCGTCACCGTGTTGTCGGCACGGTTGTGGAGCGCCAGGTCCTGGTAGAAGGCGGCGATCGCGTCCGAGAGCTGGCCCAGCAGCTTGGCCTGGTCAGCCGCTTGGCGGGAATGGGTGTCGAAGCCTGCGAGCTGCACGTGCGCGACGCGCATACCAATGTTTGATGCCAGCGCCGCGGCAACCATCTTCAGTCCGCCGGCAACCGGCGTCTGTGGATACGTCACAGTTGACTTGTAATTGGCGACGATCTGTCCCATCTTGGCCGAGCTGTCGAACGCATCCTGTACCGTTCCTTGCAGCAGGGCACCATACTTGGCTTCCACCGGGAACATTTCATAGAGCTGGAGCACAGAGGTATTGCGCTGCGCGGTTACCGTCTGCGCATCGGAGCCGTTTTTCAGCGCGTAATCTTCGATGCGCTGCAGCGACGGAATCGGGGGCACGGCCGAACGAAACTCCGCCGGCGTTGAGTTACCGATGTTGAGGCCCGACAGCGAGTTGTGCTGCACCTCGAGCGAATCCAGGTACTTGCCTACCCAACCCTCGCCCGGCAGGCCGATCGGGTCGGCCGACTGCCAGATCTCCATGGCGCGGAAGTGCGAATAGTTCGGATTCGGGTAGCCGACGCCGTTCACGACGGCGACCTGCCCGGCATCGTACATCGCTTTCAACGCCGTCATCGACGGGTGCAGTCCAAACGTGTCGTCCAGCCGTAGCACCTTATCGGCGGTGACACCAAGGGTGGGGCGCAGCGCATGGTAGCTGGCATCGTTGTACGGGATGACGGTGTTCAGTCCGTCGTTGCCGCCGGCAAGTTGGATGACCACCAGCGTCCGGTCAGGCAGATCCGCGTTGTCGGCCTCCGCCAGGGCGATCCCCCGGCGGAAGATTGCAGGGACGGCGGCGCCGAGCGACACCAGCGCCGTACCGTGCCTGATAAAATCCCGTCTGGTAAGCATGACACCCTCCGCTACTAACGATCGTTGTCAGCCCGGGGTCCCGCGGCTGCAAGTGAAAACCGTTACAGACTTCAAGTGAGCTGGTTCTCGGGGGACGCCAGCATCAGGTAGATGAAGCTCTTGACGTTCTTGTCCGTGACCGCGCCGCGGCTGCCATTGGAATCAGACAGGAACTGCTCGATGACGCCCGCGCTGCCATCGGACAGCGGCACGCCGAGCAGTCGGTCGGCAGCCAGAGCGATGGCGTCGGCGGCCGCTCGCGACGTGTAGTCACCAAGAATTGCCGAGGCGTCGGGGCCATTCTTGGCATACACGATCGTATTCAGGAAATTCATCCGCGCGAAGAAGCTGGAACTGCTCATCCACGTCGCGCCGCCCGGCCAGCCGGCCACGTTCGGAGGGTTGAAGAGCTCCTGTCCCATCTGCTGCATGTAGTTCGGAAAACCGGCGGCGTCGGTGCTGAGTCCCAACGACCGCGCCGCACCAGCGACGAACTCGGCCGGGCTCTTGATCAGCGACTGGTAAGCCTGATCGGTGTAGAACTGCGGCGTGGTCAACAGCTTTTGCATGACTGCCTTGATATTATGACCGGAGGCTTGGAACGTGTCGGCCAACGGGCCAATCACTTCCGGCTCCGGATTGGGATAGGCGAAGAAACTCCACAACCGTTTGGAGATGTACTCGGCGGCCGAACGCTTGGCAAGGATGATGTCGATCGCCTGATCGCCGTTGAAATTGCCGGTCTGACCGAGATAGCTCTTCGAACCGTCATCGTGAATTTTGGCGTTGTAGACGAATATTCGGTCCTGCGTCAACTGATAGCCGGTAAAGGCGCGGGCGCCCTCGCGGACATCGCTCTCGGTGTAATTTCCGATGCCGAGTGAGAACAACTCCATTAATTCACGCGCGAAGTTCTCATTCGGATGCGCCTTGGAGCTGGTTTGGAGGTCCAGCCACACCATCATCGCCGGGTCGCGCGAGATGCCCTTTAACAGCACCTCGCTGGTTCCAAGGGCGTTTGCGCGCAGGAACTCGTTCTGCGCCAACATCGTATTGAGGTAGGGGCCGCTCACCTTGGCGACGCCCGAGGTGAGGATGCCGTGCCAGAAAAGCGTCATTTTTTCCTGCAACGGCCGGTTCGTGTACACCATGCGCATCAGCCACCAGCGCTGGGCGTCCGCGAATTTGCTCACGTCCAGTCCGGCGCCGTTCGCGGCGTCCAGACCCGGATCGCTGCCGGTAGCGAAGTTGAGCAGTTTATCGACGGCACCGTTTATGCCCAGCGGCAGATAGGCCTGGAGGTCGGCGGCTGTAGCGGCGAAACCCGCCCGCCGCAGCAGGTGCGCCATCCAGGCGCTCTGGTCCGATCCGGTCTGATCGCGCCCCGGTCCGCCATCAGCCACCATGACATTCGAAACTGAACCGAGGCCGCGCGCCAGGCCCGCTGCCGATGCGGGAGTAGCGCCGCGTACCTGAGCCACGTGTGCGGGCTCCCAAAGGCCGGCCATCGCCGTGCCGATTCCGGCCGCGGCGATGCCGCGCAGGAAGGTACGTCGCGAAAGCTCCTGGTCCGTCAGTGTGCGCAGGCGGCGCGTCTCCCTGTCCACCCTGTTGCCTCCCCGTGAGACCGGATTGCGGCGAGCCGGGCTGGTCATCAGACTGCCCACTTGCCGCTGCTGTACCCATGCACGAGCCGAACCCTCATTGGGTTTCACAGCGTTGCCTACACACAAGTGTCGGTTCAGTAAACGACAGCATGAGCCCGCGGCGTTGCCGCGGGCTCGGAGGCGACTCACCCGGTAATCGACGCGTCCTTTGAGGTTGAGGCGGCTATTGCAACTGGAAAACTACTGACACCTGCACGCGAATCTGCTGCGTTCCGACTTCAACGGGCGTACGAGGCGCGCTCGCAGCGGCGGCAGGCGCGGGAGCGGCAAGCACCGGCGTAGGCGTCGCCGACGACTGCTCGATGATGCTGATTACGGGCCCGAGTGTTGCTCCGGCGGCCGTCGCATAGTCGTTGGCCTTCGTCATTGCTTCCTGCATTGCCAGCAGCCGCGCCTGGTGGGTCAGTGGATCGGTGTTCTCGATCGTGAATGAGATCCCCTGGACCACGATCGCGTCACCGCCGGCCGTGGTTGCGTCGTCGATCACTTTTCCAGTCGAGTCGAGGTTGTGGATCTTCACCTGCAAGACGTTGCTAACGAAGTAGCCGCGCAGAACTGACTGTCCGTTGCTGTTGTCGTAGCGCGGTCCAATGCTGAACTGCACCGTCTTGATGTCCTGTTCCGCGACGCCGTCGGCTCTCGCCGCCGCGATCACTGCGTCGGCGACGACAGCAGCCTGTTGGCGGGCGGCGGCCACGGTCCGCGCTTCCACTGAAACACCGATCTGAAGGATCACCGTATCGGGCTGCGCTGTGACGATGCCCTGACCGGACACCGAGACCGTGCGTGTGGGCGTATCGGCCAGTGCGCGGGGCAACCTCGTCACGCCGCCCACGATCAGCGTCGCCACGGCAACCCCCGCTACCACAAGCGTTCTAACGGTTAAACTTCGCGCCTTCATCTGCGGTATTCCTCCTCCGCGTTCTGCATTTAATGTACGCGCGGTTGGATGCGCGCCGTACCCGTTAGCACTAACGGACGCGCGGCAACGCGGAATCTTGCACCCCGCGCATGTGTTCGAGATAGCCGGGACTGGTTGCCTGCTGCATGTGACGGGCGAGACGTGCGCATAGGGTTGGCAAAGGTCGCATGATATACTCGGTTTGCGCACAGTTCCGAGGGCAGTCCGCGGTATCGTGCGACTTTCGAGTTCCGCGGACAGGTTTCGTTTTTGAGCAGCGAGTACTCCCCGAGCCCCCATGAGAGTCCGCCTGCCGAGCCTACTTCGCAGCATTTCGCAGCCCCACCGCCGAGTTTCCGCCCGGATGAGGACGAGGCGGGCTCGTATTCCGGCCTGAACGGACACGCGCTTCGCGCACCCGAATCAACGTTCGCTGAGCCCGCAATCCTCCGTCCCAATACCGTGGACCCCGGCACGCAGCGGCTGTCCGACGGATACGCGGGCATCCCTCTTTCAGAGGAAGAGCCGGCCCCCGTCAAGCGCCGTAGCTCTTCGGCGAGTCTCATCCGCGAGGTGCTCGAGACCGTCGTCCTGGCGGTGCTGATCTTCCTCGCGGTGCGCGCCGTCGTACAGAACTTCAAAGTCGAGGGCTCGAGCATGGTGCCGAGCTTTATCGACGGAGAATACATGCTCGTCAACAAGGCGGTATACAGCCGCATCGATATGGGCACCGTGCACAAGTTCCTGCCCTTCATTAGCGCCGGCAAGAACTCGGAGAAGTACATATTTCATGGACCCGAGCACGGCGACGTGATCGTCTTCCACCCGCCGCAGTTGGCCGGGGGCGACAAAAAGGACTTTATCAAGCGAGTGATCGGCGTGCCGGGAGACACGATCGACTTCCGCGATAACCACGTGGTCGTGAACGGCAACGAGCTTATCGAACCGTACATTCATGTGCCGACGAGCTGCCAGGGCGGCCAGTTCTGTCACGTCCAACTGTCGACCGACCAGTATTTCGTCATGGGGGACAACCGCAACAACTCCAGCGACTCGCGCTTCTGGGGTCCTGTATCGGCGAATAAGATTATCGGCAAGGCGCTACTCATCTACTGGTGCGGCGGCCACGACTGCACGTCCAGCACCCAGCACATCGGCCTCGCCCCCAACCACTCCCCGGTCACCGCGCCGCCCGCCAACAAACCGACGCCATAGACCGTAACCGCGTCAAGCGCCGCTAATCGCACGCGCTTGGGCACTTCCGACGGCACACGAACCTCCAGGCGCGCCCTATTTGGATCTGGAGCGGGGAGGACGGGTTTATGTTCGAGTGGGATGAAGGCAACACCCCGCACGTACTTGAACACCAGGTCACGCCGCAACAGATTGAGGAAGCGGTGCTCGACCCATATGCGCTGCCTCCGGTCCTATCCGGCATCGTGCGCGGCGAGATACGCTACACGACGATCGGCGCCTCCGTTCACGGCACGGTCATTGTTGTCGTCTTCACCGAGCGACACAGTAACATCAGGGTCATCACTGCATACCCAGCGCGGGGTGCCAAGTTGCACCGGTACATGAGAGGTCTGTCATGACGAAGCGACAATCAGGATCCTTGGTCCACAGCCCAGACGAAATCCCCGACTTTGCGAGCGACAAGGAGGAACAGGAGTTCTGGAATACACACGAGCACGCGGACGACTTCTTCGACAACGCACTGCCGGCACCAGACGAAATGCTACCTGCGGTCCTTCGTGAGGCCCGATCTGCGCAGGCCGGGCGGCGCGAAGGATCGGCTTGACGGAACTCGGCGCCAGCGACAACCTCGAAAGATTCATAGAGGGGGTGGAGTCATGACGCAACAACAAATGCCTCGCCATAGTAAGATCGCAACGAATCCCCCATTCCCGAGGAGCCGGTAGCACAGCGGCAGTGCAGTGGACTTTTAATCCATTGATCGTGGGTTCGAATCCCACCCGGCTCACCATGTATTAGGCGTGGAATCGGCGCTGCAGGCAACCTTTACCGTCGCGTCGAGCCCAAAATGTAGCGATTCGTGTAGCGATTGCCCCACGAATCGCTACACTGCGGACCGGTTCGGCCGGGCGAGGGCCTGCTGCAGCCGGTCCGCGTTGTCGCGCATCAGCGCCGGCACGAGATGGGTATAGGTGTTGGCGGTCAGGCTGATTTGCGAGTGGCCGAGCTGCTCCATAATGCGGCGCATGTCCGCGCCCTGCGCGAGCAAGAGAGACGCGGCCCCGTGACGCAAGTCGTGGAAGGCCATGCGCGAAAGGCTGGCCTTCGCAAGCTGGCTCTGGAACCGGTGCGTCACAGAGGCGCCGTTCTGATACGCGCCCGTGGGCGTGCAGAACACGCGCCCGCTGTTCACCCAGCCCGCGCCGAGCAAGAGCTTGCGCTCCGCCTGCACTGCCCGGTGCCGGCGCAGAGCGTCAACGGCGATCGGCGGCAGTACGAGCGTCCGGCGGCTCTGACGAGTCTTTGGCTCGGTGAGTGTGTAGGCCACGCCGATACGTTGCAGTTGATACCGCACCATGAGCGTACCGGCGTCGAGGTCAACGCCTTCCCAGCCGAGCCCGAGCAGCTCGCCGATACGGCAGCCCGTAGCCAGTGCGACGGTGACCAGCGCCCCGAGCTCGTGGCCCTCGAAAGCGTCGAGTAGCGCGCGGGCGTCATCGGGAGTAAGCGCCTCCACGCGCTTCGCCTCATGCCGCGGCACGGTCGCGAGCTTCGCCGGGTTCTGGCCGATAAGTCCTTCGCGTTCTGCCTGACCGAGCGCGGTCCTGAGGACCGCCCGGCAATGCGCCACACTGCGGGCGCCGAGGCCGGAAGCGGTCAACTCGCCGATGAAGGCTTGGACCGCCTTGGCGTCCAGCTTGGAAAAACGGAGCTTGCCGAGGCCGGGAATCAGCCGGCGTTCCACATCGAAGCGGTAGCGCTCCAGCGTGGTCCACCGCACCCGCTGGGCGGCTACGTCTCTGAGCCAGCGCGCCAGGAACGCGCCCACGGTCTCGCTGGAGCTCGGGATCGGCTGATTGTTGGTGACCTTCGCCTGCGCCTTTTTGATCTCACTCTTGGCGTTTGCATAGTTGTCTGCATAGAGCACGCGCCGCTTGCCGTCCGGCAGGGTGACGGAGGCGCACCAACGGCCAACCGTCTTGCGCTGATAGATCGAGCCAGCCCCCTTGTCGCGGCCCTTTCGGCCGGGCTTCACATCGAGGTCGTCGCGTCTCTTCGGCATGGTTCCCTCGCTCCTTTCCTCACATGCGCGCACAAGCGCGCCGTGACGCAAATCTGACGCCGTTACTCGCTGGAAGGTGCAATGGTCCCCGTCAGCAATCGTGTTAACCTTCCTCGCTGGTGCTCTGACTGGCCAAGCCCTCGGCGACGAACCGGCGAACTTCCGACTCCGGCACGCGCCAACCCATGCGGTCGGCCAGGAGCATGCCGCGCATCCGCCGCGCTCTCAGCCAGCCGCGCACGGTCTCTGGGTGTACCTGCAGGCTCTCTGCTATCTGCTTCACCGTCAGCATGGGCTCCTCCGTCATGGCGTAGCCCTCCACTGGCAGCATAGCAGATAACCGAGGTAATTAGAAGTAAGCCGCTGTAAACCCTTGACAAACACTGAAGTAACCGATAGTATAGGAGTGTAATAAGTAGGCCGGCCCCGCGGGAACGGGAACCGGCCCAAAGGAGAAGCGGAGATGATGTCACCATCCCCAGCAACCCCAGTCCAGTGTACGGCACGGCGCGGCGGGCGTGACCCCGTCAGCGTCGAGCTGAACTCTCGCGCCGATGGCAGCTTCGGCGCGCTGAGCAGCAACGGCCAGACGATCTCCACCGTGCGGCTCAGCCCGGCGGCCTGTACGTGTCTCGGCTGGCAGCACTATGAACGCTGCTGCCATGTCACGGCCGCACAGCAGGCTCGCGTTTGCTGCTGGTGCGGCGTCACCAGCGCCGCCGTGGTGGTCTACCAGAACGGCTGGGACAACGGCGCCGAGCTGGCGCTCTGCCCGGCCTGCTTCACGCCGAAGGCGGTGCGGCCATGAAGACCGCACAACGGTTCTTAGCCTGCTCTCTCGGGTGCGGCCGGCGCGTGGAGTGCTGGCCGTATCTGGGGCAGTACCCAACCGAACGAGTCTGCCAGCGCTGCCGGGCAAGCCAGGGGGTGAAGTGATGCAATTGTTGACAAAAGCCATAGCCAAGTCACTGCCGAAGATCGGCGCGACGAGCGGCCAAGATGACCCGATGGTGCTCGCCAAGTTCTTCTATCCGGATTTCGGCTGGACCTGGTACGCCATCGAGTTCGACGGCGAAGACGAGTTCTTTGGACTTGTCGATGGCTTCGAGAGAGAGCTTGGCTACTTCTCGCTTTCCAAATTGCAGACTACGCGCGGGCGCCTTGGCTGTTCGATAGAACGCGATCTGTACTGGGAGCCCTGCCGCCTCTCCGAACTTCAGTAGCCTCCAGGCCCAAGCCCCGGCGGGCGTAGTCCGGGGCATGAGGAATCGATCATGGTCGTAACAACGAACCCCATCACCGAGCACGTCGACGGCATAATCGGCCGGACGAACGCGAACGGCTTCACACTCGTAGGCCACGACGGCTGGTTGAATCGATCCACGTACGCCGACCCGCTGCCCAGCATGCCGGCCGAGGGTGCCACCGTCCGCGTCGGGCTCGACAAGGCCGGCTATGTACGCGCCCTCGAACTGGTGCCCGCTTCGGCCACGGCGCCGGCGGCGCAGCAGGTGGAAGTTGCTCCCGTCGCCGAGCTTGGCCAGCCACACGAACGCCCCGATCGCGAGGTCTGCATACCCGCATGGCTTGCCTGAACACGCCCCACCCGAGAGATCTTGGGGTGCACCACGATGGGCCGCACGCTCCCTTCTGCTGCGTTGTTGTGTGCCGGTACCCGTGGGTCGGCGATGAACGTGAAAAGTTCGGGCAGGTACTTCTGCACCCGCTTAGTACTACTTCGTTAGTTACGCCGAGGCCGGAAGGCAGCGAGCTGCTTCGAGGCGATCAGCCAGCTGACGAGATCCTGCAGCAGCAGGACAAGCACGAGGCGGTGCAGGTCGGGCAGGGTGCGGTCTGCGGCTGAGGGGGAAAGCCCGCCTTCCTCGGGCGGCGTGCTGCGGGCCCTGACCAGGAAGCTGTACGCCAGCATGACCAGCGCCAGGTGCCGGTGGAGGCCATCCCACCGTCGCCCCTGGTATTCGTCGAGCCCGCACTCGCCCTTGGCATCCTCGTAGAACTGCTCCACCACCCAGCGGCTGTGCGAGAGCAGCACCAGCTGCCGCAGCGGAGTCTCCGCCGGTAGGCTGCTCAGGTAGTACTTCGTGGGCCCATCCTCGCCAGCCAGTGGCTGTTCCACCAGCAGCCAGCCTTCAGGACCGGTATGGATACCGGCTGCGTGGACGCTCCGCTCGCTCTGCCCCGCCACCGGACTGCCGGTCGCCCAGTGCACGCGCAGGGCCGCGAACCGCTTGCGGAGTTGCCCTTTGGCTCCCTCCCGCCAACTGACCGTCTGCCACGCCGCTGCGGGCAGTGCAGCAGCCAGCGCCGCGACCGTGTACAGCGGTGCCGGTCGCGGTTGCGGCGACCCGGCGTACAAAACCCGCAATTACGAACGCAATGCTCAAGCTGGAACGAGCAGGCGTGCTGCATCGGATCGGCTCCTCGGCAAGAAACCGCACCTGGGAGGCGGCGGGCCTGCTGGAGACCGTTGTGAAGCTGGAAGAAGGGGCGTAGCCGGGGTGAAGATCGGTCTCATCTCCGATACCCACATCCCATCCTCCGGCAAGGAGCCGCCCGCCGAGGTCGTGACCGCGTTCGAGGGTGTCGAGCGGAGCCCGGAGAGGGCTCAGGCGGCCTTCTGATGGCCGGACAGCGGTATGCTGGAGGGGAGGATGCGCCCCTTCGTGCGATCGCGGAAGTGCCCTGAAGGTTTTGGCGAGCCGGCAGTCGTCCCAAGCATCGGCAAAAGCGCGGAAACCCCCTGACGTACACGGCAAGGCGGAAGGCGCCGGCAGGGGCAAGCACCGAAGGTGTCATAGCGGTTAAGCTGGCCAAAACTGTGCGCCCGGCTGCCAAGGTGCTCTTCAACATGGTTGGTCGCCGCGTTAACTCACAAGCTTAGGAAACCCTGCGCGGCCCGACCACCTCCGCGCATCGTGATTACCTCAAATACGTTCCACGTGGGCCATCGGGCCGGCACCCTCCCGTGGTCCCCATCAGGCTTAGCCTCCTCTGAGCCTTGGATCGAAGATGTCGCGCAGCGAGTCGCCCATCATGTTGAATCCGAAGACCGCCAGTGAAATAGCCAGACCCGGGAAGATAGCGAGGTACGGCGCCGCTCTCACGTACTGCTGGGCGCCACCGCTGAGCATCGTGCCCCACGAGGGCTGCGGCGCCGGTGTCCCGAGTCCGAGGAAGCTCAAGGATGCCTCAGCAAGGATCGCAAAGCCCAATCCCGCTGTCGCCAGAACGATCATTGGCGCGAGGATGTTCGGCAAGACGTGTCGAAACACAACGCGTGCGGTAGTCGCCCCCATTGTATTGGTCGCCTCGACGTACGGCTGTGCTACGACCGCGAGTGTTGCCGCGCGTGCCAACCGGGCGAAGCCAGGGATTCCGGTGATGCCTATAGCCACCGTTACCTGGATAACGCCCTTACCCAGCACCGCGACAATGGCGAGCGCAAGAATGAGCGTAGGGAAGGCGAACATCGCGTCCACGACGCGCTGGATCGAGAAATCGACCCACGTCCCGACGTAGCCACCCACCATGCCAAGGGTGATCCCGACGCTGCTGCTGATGCCGACCGCGATAAAGCCGACCCAGAGCGAGATGCGCGCGCCATAGACGACGCGGCTAAAGACGTCCCTCCCGAGCTCGTCGGTGCCCATCAGATGGCCCGCCCCCGGCGGTTGCAACACGTGAGCCGAGCTCATTCGGTAGGGGTCCTGGCCGACGACGATGAGCGGCGCCAGGATCGCCATCACTGTCATGATCGCCAGGATGGCGCAGGCGACGACTCCCAGCTTCTGCTGGCCCGCGAGATGAACCAGCCGAGTCCGGCGACTGCGAGCGCCGCCGTAACTTTTGCCGAGGTAGCTCGCTTGATCCACCCGAGTGGCGGCGTTGGCCATGATGGAGCTCCTAACGGGCTACTAACACGATGCGCGCTGGGCTACGCCACGCGCAGGCGTGGGTCGAGGATGCCATACGTCACGTCCACTGCCAGGTTGACGAGCATGTAGACGATCGCGAACAGGAAGGTCAACGTTTGGACGACAGGGAAGTCACGATGATTGATCGCGTCCACCATGAACCGGCCGACGCCGGGGAGGCTAAATACGGTCTCCATGATGACGGTGCCACCGAAGATCGCGGCCAGCCCCAGACCAATGACGGTGATCACGGGCAGCATCGAGTTCCGCAGCGCGTGCCGCACGATGATGATGAACCCCTTGAGCCCCTTCGAGCGGGCTGTGCGGATGTAATCCTCGCGCATGACCTCGAGCAGGCTGGACCGCACGAGGCGGCTCACGAGCGCTGCATGCGCGTACCCGAGCGCCAGCGCCGGCAAGATCATCTGCGAGAGATTGGCGCGCGGATTCTTGAAGAGGCTCGAGTAGCCCAGCGGCGCCGTCCAGCCGAAGATTTTCTCCAGGGCAAGGATAATAAGGATGCCTGCCCAGAAACTGGGTATTGCCAGGCCGCCGATGGCAAAAACGCGGGAGAAATAGTCGATCCAGTTGCCGCGATTGACCGCGGCCAAAACGCCGAGCGGGATCGCGAGTGCGGTGCCTATGACGGTCGTCAGCAGTCCCAGCTCTAGCGTGAGCGGGAGCCGACTTAAGAGCTCCTGCATCACCGGCCTGTTGGTCCAGAAGGAGGTGCCGGCTCTCCCCCTGAGCAGATTCCCCATCCAGTCCAGGTATTGGACGACAAGAGGGCGATTCAGTCCCATCTGTGCGTTGAGCTTGGCGATTTGCTCATGCGTCGGTGTGCCGGTGCCCTCCGGCCCGACCAGCATAAGCGTTGCTACATCACCGGGAAGAATCCGCATCAGGAAAAAAATGATCATGGAGACGAGCAGCAAGGTAGGGATCAAGTAGAGCAACCGGCGCGTCACGTACTTCACGGCGACTCCCTACCCGCGTCAGTTCGCCCGATTGACAGCGAAGGTGTAGCACACGGCAGGCATCTGACGCAACAAAAGTGACGTATCAGGTTGGGTCACGGGTCCGCGTCGATGTCGACGGCGTCGGGCGAACTCGAGGGTGCAATGCGAGGTCAGGTTCCTCCTCTGA
Source organism: Chloroflexota bacterium (assembly GCA_036741355.1). Taxonomy (GTDB): domain Bacteria; phylum Chloroflexota; class Dehalococcoidia; order CAUJGQ01; family CAUJGQ01; genus JBBRGK01. The sequence continues at coordinate 15,275 of DAINSK010000030.1, read as the reverse complement.
AGGACCACGTCCAGGACCTCAGGGATGAGATCACGCCGCTACCGACCCCGGCCGGTCCTACCCAGCACTTACGCGGGGGTTGACCGGCCGAGCGCGCCGCTGCTGCGAAGCGACTCGTATTCCTGGTTCGAGACGTTCGCCAGCTCGAGCAAAATGCGCTCGGTGTCCTGTCCCTCACGTGGAGCGGGACGTGGCCGGATGAGCGACCGATCGCCCCATCGCCAGGGCAGCCCGGGCAAGTAATGCGCGGCACCGCCACGCCGCGGGTCCATGAGATCGAAAAACCCGCGAGCCCACAGGTGCGAGTCGCCGAACAGGTCGTTCGCGGTGTACGAGACCGACGCCGGGATCCCCGCCGCCTGCAACAGATCCATCGCCTCAACTGGGTCGCGATCGCGCGCCCAAGCTCGTAGTTCGGCGTCAATGAAGGGGCGGTGCTCCCGACGATCCTCCACGCTCCATCCCCCCAGCTCGCCGAACGCAGGGACTTCGCGACACAGGGCAGCCCACTCGGCGTCGTCCGTCACGCCGATCGCGATCCAGCGATCATCGCCCAGCGTGCGGTACACGTTGTGCGGGACGTGGTCGGGATCTTCGTTCGTCACGCGGTGCCGCGAGATGCCAGGGAACTGCGCGCCCACAAGCGCCTCGGGCATGGTCCACAGCAACGCCTCGAGCATCGAGAAGTCTACGTGCCGTCCGCCGCCGTGGCGATCACGCTCATGAAGCGCCGCGACGGCAGAAAAAGCGAGGAGGAGACCGGAGAGCGGGTCGGCCCATGCCAGCCCGGTCCGCGGCTCGCGTCCCGGACCCTCGTCGAGGAAGCCAGCGTACGCACTGACGAGACTCCCGTATGCGACCCAGCTCGCCCGCGGCCCAGTGCTTCCGAGCCCTGAACAGGAGACCATGATGATGTCGCCGCGGAACTTTCGAAGATCGTCGTATCCAAGCCCGAGGCGGTCCATCACGCCAGGTGCGAAGTTTTCGACGACGATGTCGGTGTCTTGCAACAGGCGTCGCACGACATCGAGTGCGCCGTCGGCCTTCAGGTCGATCTCGATCGACAGCTTCGATTCACCGAGCACGTCGTGCAGTTCGGAGCCGCGGCCGGTATCGGGCCGAGCCGGGCTTTCGACCTTGATAACTTCCGCACCCATCAACGACATGTAGCGCGTGCTCGTCGGGCCCGCAATTACCCACGAGAAGTCGAGGACGCGGACGCCGTCGAGCGGCAGGCCGGCTCGGGCAGCTGCCGTCGGCGCCGGACGCCGCTCGCGCGGCTCCCACGTTGTAGCGCCGGCTCGCGCCGGCTTCGGCACAGCATAATCGGCGACCGGGAGACCGAACGGTGGCCGGGGGATCATGACCGACGCCGCCCCTGGACGCTCAAGCGGCACGAAGAAACCCCGGGCGCGCAGTTGAGGATCGTGGAGCAGGTTGTGAGGTTCGCCAAATGGGAAGCACGGGACGTGGCGCGCCTGGCACCGTGCCGTGATCTCTTCGGCGGTGAGGTCTGCGCTCCATGCCGCCATCAATTCGTAAAGCGCGTTGAAGTGTTGCTCGCGCGCCCTGCGGGTGGCGAGGTCACCACCCCGGTAGTCCCGCTTCGGGCCGATGTACCCGAACGGCGTGATTGTCACCACCACGAGCTCCGGAGAGAACGCCCGGAGCCGCTGGAGGTGCAATGCCTCGATCTTCGCAGGCGGAAGCTCAAGGATTAAGAGATCGGCGTCCGCTGCGCGGGCGTGGAATGCGTCGCGCCCTGCATCATCGGTAAGGTCGATGGTGGCGGCCCGCTTGTTCGCGTCGAAGACCAGCTCCTCGTCGGCGACGCGATCTGCGACTGGACGACCCGGCGCATGCAGGGTAATCACGTCCGCACCGAGCTGGGCAAACAGACGACCGCAGATCGCGGCTGCCCGCCCTCCGACTTCTAGTACGCGAACGGCATCGAGCATTGGACTCACCGTCCGCCCCCATCGACTGCACCACCCGTTGGGAGCACTCGCGCTCGAGCGGCCCCATGGAGCACTCGCAAGGGCAGGCGGAGTCTACCGGATCGCGTCTGGCAAATCGCGACGGACGCAGTCCTTCCGCGATGATCACGCCCACGGGTTGCCCGGCTGAGTGTCGCATGCAACAGGCTCCCGGGCCTCGTTATACTAGCGGCGCTGGAACGCCGTTGATCGCTCTGCGCCGGACTTTGCTTGTCGCGACGATAGCAGCGAGGCGACATGTGGAGGCCGCCGTGACGTACAGGATCGCCGTGATCGCCGGGGACGGGATCGGGAAGGAGGTCATGCCTGAAGGCGTTCGCGTCCTTGAAGTGGTCGCGACGAAGTTTGAGATACCGATCGAGTTTGATCACTTCGATTTCGCCTCGTACGACTACTACGAAAAGCACGGGGAGATGCTGCCTCCCGACTGGAAGGATGAGATTGGCGGGCACGACGCCATCTATTTCGGTGCGGTCGGATGGCCCGCGCAGATCCCGGATCACCTCTCGCTTTGGGGGTCGCTGCTGCGCTTCCGCCGCGAGTTCGACCAGTACATCAACCTGCGGCCGGCGCGCCTGATGCCCGGTGTCGTCGCGCCGGTCGTCCGACGCGATGGCAGCGCGCGCGCCCCCGGTGAAATCGACATGTTCATCGTGCGTGAAAACACGGAGGGCGAGTACTCGAGCATCGGGGGTCGGTCCTTCGAGGGAACGGAGCGCGAACTGGTCATGCAGGTGACGGTGATGTCACGCGTTGGCGTCGACCGCGTGCTGAAGTATGCCTTTGACCTCGCTCAGGGGCGGCCGAAGAAGCACCTGACCAGCGCAACGAAGTCGAATGGCATCGCCATCACGATGCCGTACTGGGACGAGCGCGTCGCGGAGATGGCTAAGTCGTACCCGGACGTGACTGTCGACAAGTTCCACATCGACATCCTTGCAGCTCACTTCGTGCAGCGCCCGGAGTTCTTCGACGTCGTCGTGGGCAGTAACCTCTTCGGCGACATCCTGAGCGATCTGGGTCCCGCCTGCACCGGCACGATCGGCATCGCACCGAGCGCGAACCTCAACCCGGAGCGGCGCTTCCCTTCGTTGTTCGAGCCGGTGCACGGGTCGGCACCTGACATTGCTGGAAAGGGCATCGCGAACCCGATCGGACAGATCTGGTGCGGCGCGATGATGCTCGATTTCCTCGGCCATCGGGCAGCACACGATGCGATACTGGATGCGATCACAACCGTCCTCGCCCCGCACAGCGGTGCGCCGCTCACCCCCGATCTCAGGGGCACCGCGACGACGTCCGACCTCGGAAAGGCAATCGCAGAGGCCATCTGACGCTCAACGGCGCGACGCGAGGAACGCCCGCGTACAGGCCTCCGCTACGTCGGCGCGATCTGCTCATGAGCTCGATTTGCCGAACGCGCCTGCCACTTCCAGCGCCGAATTCTCAACCTCCGAGAGGCCAGCGAGGTCGACCAGGACGAGATAATTATGCTCTCCCTGGCCGGGGGCATAATGCGGCTGGACGAGCGTGTCGTCGCCCCAATGCCATGGCAGACTTGGTAGCAGGCGCTCCACGCCGTCGGACTCGCGCACCGGTCGGTAGAAGCCGCGGGCGCGGAGGTGCGCGTCCTTGAAAAGATCCTCCGCCGAGTACGTCGCCGATGCCGGCACGCCCGCCTGCTGCAGCACGTCCATCGCTTCGAACGGATCGCGCTCGCGTGCCCAGGCGGATAGCATGTCGTCGATCTCCGTGCGTCGAGCTATCCGCTGCCGTTCCAAGAGACCAACGAGCGGGGCCGTGGCTGGCACGACCGTGCACAGTGCGCGCCACTCGTCGTCGGTCGTGACGGCCACGGCGAGCCAACGGTCGTCCCCGGCGGCGCGGTAGATGTTGTGTGGGGCGTGGTTCGCGCACACGTTGCCCGCGGGATGTATCTGCACGCCAGGAATCTGGGCGGCCATGAGCACTTCCGGCATCGTCCAGAGCACACCTTCGACCATGGAGAAGTCCAGGTGACGTCCCTTGCCGCTTCGATCGCGCTCGCGTAGTGCGGCGACGACCGCGAAGCCAAGGAACAACCCGCTGAGCGGATCGATCCACGCCATTCCGCTCTTCGGCGGTCGGCCCACCCGGGCCTGGTCAAGGAACCCGACGTAGGCGTCGAGAAGACTCCCATACGCGACCCACCCGGCGTCCGGACCGAATCCCCCCAGTCCCGATGAAGAGAGCAGGATGATGTCCGGGCGAATCGCGCGAAGCTCCTCGTAGCCAAGTCCAAGACGATCCATCACGCCGCTCGCGAAGTTCTCGACGACGGCGTCCGCGCTCTTCACCAGTCGCCGAACCGCATCGAGTGCGCCGTCTGCTTTGAGGTCGATCGACATGCCCAACTTCGACTGCCCGACCACATTGTGGAGCGTTCCTGAACGCGCGTTGTCCGGACGGCTCGGGTTCTCGATCTTGATGACCTCTGCGCCCATGAGTGCGAGGTAGCGCGTGCCGGTCGGGCCGGCGATGACCCACGAGAAGTCGAGCACGCGAACACCCTCAAGCGGTAACGTCCCCGCCTTGGCAGCCTGTTCTCGGCTGAACTCTGCCGGCCGTGGGCTCCACGCGACGTCGCCCATCGATGCGGCAATGGGCCGCACGTAGTCCGTCTTGGGGAGGCCGAACGGTGGGTCGGGGACCAGGACCGTCTCCGCACCGGGGCGTTCCATCGGCTCGAAGAACTTGCGCGATTCCAGTTGCGGATCGTGGAGCCGATCCGCGGCGCTGCCGAACGGGAATGCAGGGATGTGTCGTTCCTGGCAGACCTGTGCGATCTCATTTCGCGTGCGTGAGATGCTCCACTCGGACATGAGGTCGAACAGTTCGTCGTAGTTCTTCGCGCGGTCCGCGGACGTAGCGAAGCGGGCATCAGAACCCCATTCGGGATCCCCGAGGAGGTGGAGCCACGCCGCCCACTGGCCAACCTCGCGCGGTGAGATGGCAACCCAGCCGTCGCTCGTGGGCAGCCGGGGCCCGATCGCGTTTCCACCGCGCGTTTTCCCCTGCCGCGAGCGAGCGTGACCGCCAAACGCCGGTTGCGCGAGCTCGCCGGCGGTCATCAGCGACATCGCCTCCTGGTCGGAGATGTCGATGACTTCACCGACGCCCGTCCGCTCCTCTCTGTAGATCGCGTTCATGGCTGCGCAAGCCGCCGTAAGTCCCACGATGAAGTCAGACTGGCGGCCTGCCGCACGCGCAGGCGGGTCGCTCTCCGGGTCATCAACGACGCCGAACAGATGGCGGCCGATGCCGCTCGAGTGGAAGGCGACGAGGTCGCCGCCTCGGTAATTGCGCCGAGGGCCGCTCAGCCCAAACGGCGTGATCAGGACAGACACCAGTGCCGGATTCAGTTCCCGCAGACCAGCCGGGGTGAGCCCCAGCGTGTCGACCTCAGCAGTGGGCAGGTCGACGACAAAAAGATTCGCGCCCTTGAGGAGGTCCCAGACCGCAGCTCGCTGGTCTGCTGCGTGGAGATTGACCGTCAGATGACGCTTATTCGCCTGCAGGAGCAGCGATTCGCCGATCTCCGCATCCGCGCCGACGCACGCTCCGGGGGCGTGTATCGCGAGCACGTCGGCACCGAGTTGCGCGAAGAGTCTCCCGCAAACCGCCGCCGCTCGCCCCCCCAGCTCAACTGCCCGAACGCCATCGAGAAGTGGACTCATGTGCAGTGGTGCCTTTCTCAGCAGTCTGTCCCAGTGGCCCACGTCCGAGCGTCCGCGCTTTTTCAGCCCGGTCGGAGTGATCAAAGGACATAATAGCTCACGTGGTCATACGTGCGACTATCGACCACGATTGGATTGACCGCTCGAGGCAATTCGCCGTGAACCGTTACCTGCGGCGTCGTGGCACGCCCCGACGACCGTCCCGCCGTGCGATCACTCGCCGACGAACTTCGGGTCACGACCTTCGGCGAACGCGCGCGGCCCCTCGTCGGCGTCGGATGTCTGCCCGATGATCCACCGCAATGAAGCGCTGAGTCTCAGCGCCGGGCCGAGCGGCATCGTATCGGTCTCGTAGATGACCTCGCGCACCGCACGGACGGCGAGTGGACCGTAGCCAGCAATTCGACGGGCCATGCCGAGCGCGGTCGCCTGGAGCTCTTCCGCCGGGACGACTCGACTTACGAGGCCGCCCCGCAGCGCGACGGCTGCGTCGATTGGCTCGCCCGTCAGCAGCATGTCCATTGCGAGTGCACGCGGCACGAACCGCGGTAGACGCACCGGTCCGCCACCACCAGGGAAGAACCCTCGAGTGATCTCAGGCAGCCCAAACCGCACCCCCTCCGCGGCGATGCGGAGGTCACACGCCAGCGCGAGCTCGAGGCCGCCCCCGAGGCAATGGCCGTTGACCGCCGCAATCATCGGCTTCCGCGCGTCCACGAGGTACGCCGTCTGCGCGGGCGGTGACGCGAAGAAGTCGCGCGGGGAACCACCGCCAAGGCCGCCTGACCCGACACCGGTGGCTGCCCGCTCTTTCATGTCGGCACCCGCGCAGAAGGCGCGACCGTTGCCCGTCAATACGCCGACGCGGATCGTATCGTCGTCTCGGATGCGCTCGAGGGCCTCGATCAGCGCTCCGGCGAGTTCACGGTTCAGGGAGTTCATCGAGCTGGGACGATTCATCGTCAGCAGCGCTACGCCCTCGTTGACCTCGACTTGCAAGCTATCGCTCGGCACCACATCGCTCCTATTCCATCGGATGTGTACTGGTACCACGTTTCCGTAGGCTGACGGCGGGACTAGCGCCTTCATGCAACCGGACTTGCTCGCCCACCGCGAATCTCTCGCTGCGGCCGAAGACGCCGTGGAAGCGCGCGTAGAACGCCTCCAGTGCGCAGCGCAGCGCCCGTAGGTCGTCCATCATCATGTGCGTGCTCCTGCGGGGATCCTTCGTCGACGCGCCCGCCGATTCCGACGACGGTCGCGCGAGTAACCCCCGACTGCGCGAGCTTACGTGCGCGCACGATCACAGTCTTTGAACCGGCGTTGTACTACTAGTAGACGCGTCGGCGGCGCAGGTCGTCGAGCCGTTCCCAATCCTCGGGTGAAGGTTCGGGAAATGGTTCGCCGCGTGCACGCAGCTGTCCCGTGTAGTTCGCCGGGCGCTTCTCGTTGAACGCGCGGCGACCTTCCTCTCCATCGTTGGTCATGTTCTGGAGCAGGCTCGTCATGAGGTTCTGGACATGCCACTTCTGATCAAACGGTAGGTCGCGGAACCGGTTTGCGAACTCCTTCATCATTCGGGCGGCGACCGGCGGCATCGCCACGATCTGGCGGGCGATCTCCTCCGCGCGGGCCATCAACTGGGCGTGAGGAACCACCTCGTTCACCAGTCCGATGCGCAGCGCCTCCGCGGCGTCCACTTCCTGATCGGTGAGCAGCATCTTCATGGCGTCGATATAGCGGAGCTGCTGCAGCAGAAGGGTGGCACCGGGGCCACCGCCGAGCCCACCGAGCCTGAGCAGCGCGAACTTGAATCGCGCGTGCTCCGCGCTTGCGATCCGGATGTCGGTAGACCCGAGCGTAAGATAGAGGCCAGCGCCGGCCGCCCAGCCGTTGATCGCGGCGATGACGGGCTTCCAGATCTGAGGGTAGTGGTCACCCATGTGCGGGTCCGCGCCCACCTTTGTACCGTGCACCGTTCCGGCCTCGGGCCAGAACGTCCGGTACGCCATGTTGAATTCCCGGTCGGACTGACTCACGCCCGGCACCTGCTGCAGGTTGTGACCGGCGCAGAAGTGGCGATCGCCGGTGCCGGTGAGGATTACGACGCGCACCTCGCGGTCTTCCCAGGCCTCCTTCCACGCCTGTGAGATCTGATCCGATGTCTCGTGGTCGAGGATGTTGGCCTTCTCAGGCATGTTCAGCGTGATGTAGCCGATGTGTTCTCGTACCTCGTAATCAATCGCCATCGATCACACCTCTATCGAACTGATCCGAAATTCGTGGCCGCATGATTTCGGTAAGCATCTCCGTGGACCGGTACTTAGGACTTCATCCACACGTCTTGGAACCGCGAGTTGTTGTAGTCGCCGACGCGGGCATGCAGCGTCCAGTCCTGCACCGAAGCGGCTGCGACCGCCTGTGACACCTTCCAGTAGAGGACCACCTTGCCCAGCATGGGGATCGAGAGCTTCTGGAGCGCGTCGACGAGGTCTTTCCGCTTCGCCGCGTCCTGCTCGACGGACTGCTTGAGGAACGCAGCCTCGAGCTCCGGCGTTGTGAAGTTCGCGTAGTTTCCCGGCGAGTCTTTCAGCTGATCGTCGAGCGCTGTCGTGAGGCCGAAGAGAACGAGGTCGAAGTCTTTCTTGTTCAGGCGTTCATACGCGACGGCCGACTGCTGAACGTCTTGCGTGATGTTGATCCCGATGTTTCTCAGTTGATCTGCCGCCCAGAGCCCCTGTGGCTCGGAGACGGCCTGCCTGATAAGCAGCGGGACGGTCAGCCCATCTTTCACGCCCGCCGCCGCGAGCAACTGCTTCGCGTCAGCGATCGTATTTGGCCCCGGTGGCTCGTAACCGGGGATTTGATGGAGTGCGTCGTCCGAGAGTGCCCACGGTCCGCCTGGCCGCATGTACGCGCCGAACCGGCCCGCGCCCTTCTGAATGGTCTTGATGCCATCATCACGGTTCAGGGCGTGCGCCAGCGCCAGCCGCACACGTGGGTCGTTCCAGGGCGCCTTGGTCGTGTTGTACGACATCATGTCGAACACGAGGTCCGGCCGCACGAAGTAGTTGGCCTTGGTGCCGAGCGCCGCTTTGATCGGACCCAGCGTCCCCGGGGTCGCACCCCCGATGTGCAGCTTGCCGGCGATCAGCTGTTCATCGGCCGTAGCCGCGTTCGGGATATTATAAAGATCCATGCCGTCCAGGTAGGGGCGGCCCTTGACCCAGTAGTCCTTGTTGCGCTCCATCGAAATTATGTTGCTGGGGATGAAGTTGAGGTTGCGGAACGGTCCGGTGCCGTTAGCCTTGTGCTTGTAGTCGAAGTTGGCGTCGATGTCCTTCTTCGAGTACATCGCCATCCAGCCCTGCGCCATGATCGAAAGAAACGATCCCGGCGCCTCTGGTCGCGTCAGGTTCATCTTGACGGTGTAATCGTCCGGCATCTGAATGGAATCGATAATCTTCAGCTGAAGCTGCCGCGGGGCCGTCGACAGGGAGGGAGGTGGGTTTTGCTGCCGAGCGATCGATGCCTTGACGTCCGCCGACGTAAACGGGGTGCCATCGTGGAACTTCACGTTCTGGACGAGCTTGAAGGTGTAGGACTGCCCGTCCGGCGCGACCTCATATGACGCGGCCAAGTCCGGAATGATGTTATTTGGACCGTCGTCCACCTTCAGCGGGTCGAACTGGAGCAGGTTGTTGTAAAAGGGCGCGGCTGGCGTGATCGTCCCCGACGTCTCGGACTGGTGCAGGTCAAGGGTGTCGGGGTCGATCGTGGAACCACGCGCAAGGCGACCGCCGGGCTTCGCGGCGCCTGCCGCGGCCGGCGAACCTCCAGCGCGTGCAGTGGCACTCGCGCCGCTGGGCGCGGCGTTCTTCGAGGACCCCCCACTGACGGAGCAGCCGACCAGCGCCGCCGCCGTTAGTCCCGCGCTACCGAATGCCGCGCCACGCAGCACCCGACGACGACTTACTCGTCCTGCGCCTTCGCGTTGCCAGTAATTCCGTTCCGACATGACGGCCAGCTCCCTCACCTGCACGGACGCTACGGGAATGAAACATAGTCTACCGAGACGGCACGGGTCAAGTCCCCGGACCAGGGATAACTGTAGCCCCAAGCCGGTCGTCGAACCGCATAGAACATATATGCTAAAATGCGCGGCATGGCGCGCCGCCGTATGCCGGGTTGCCTATTCTGCGGCGGGGAAGCCCCGCCCGTCTGGTACACCCTCGCCTGCGACCAGCCGCGTTCAGAAGAACAGCGTGTTGCCGGGCACGCGCGCTACGAATTCCCCGATCGCCTCTGCCTCAAGCATTTCGGCATCCTGTACTGCGCCGGTGACCGGGGCCGGGTGCATTTGCTCACCGGAAAACGCTGGTGGCTCTTGGGATGGCCGAAGCCGGGCGAAGGTGACCAGGCGTCTGGTTAACAGCCGTGGACTCGTCGTACCCCGAGCCCTCACAGTATCGAGGACCTTGCTGATTGTCTCCGTCGAACGCTGGTTCAGTACCTGCGTACGCCCGAGCGGTTCGGTGGCGGCGGGCACGGCCCTTCATCCGGGGCGCGGCGGGTGACGTCGTACATCGGATATCGGTTGGGTGGATGAGTCGTCCTTGCGCAGTGGGTCAGACAGGTTGGCCGACCAATCGTGCGACAGTCCGCTCATCGCATTAGACCCACGTGGGCTCGCCGAGCATCACTATTCGTGTACACCGAGAGGCGGCGCACGGGCTCGTTCAGCCGCTCGCCGTTAACCAGCCCCAAGCATCACCACGAGGTCACTGTGGTCCGCCAAAAGACGCCGAGCCCTACCCGCCGGAAGCAACCGCACAGTATGAAGTTCAATGTGCGGTTCCCCACTCTGGCGAACCGGCCGCTGCCGGTCAAAGCGTATGCGCTGGTCCCACTATAGCGAGGCACCCGGCGGGAGGGGCGCTGCCCCTCGCGCGTCAAGGGTGTCCGCTGCGCTGCCATGAACGCGCCGTGCGCGCCCTTGACTCCCCTCACCCCTGAGACTTCGTTCCAAGTACCGAAGGCAAGCAGCCTTCGATTTCACACTGAGGAAGCGGAGGCGCAGAAAGGAGGTGATACACATGAGAAATATGACCTACAGCGTGACCATTACCGCGGACTCCGGCATGTTGAGCGCGACCGTGACGGGCGAGGACCCCAAAGCAGTCAGCCAGGCGGTCCGAGACTGGGCGATAGCAACGTACGGCGGCACGCAGCCGGTACGGATGAGCGTGGTCGAGGTACCGTCAGCGGGCGAGGCCACGCCAACAGAGGAAGCGCCCATCTGCGCGGTGCACCAGCAACCGATGGTGTTGCAGCCAGGCAGGCACGGCACGTTCTGGAGCTGTCACGCGCGCAATGCCAACGGCAGTTTCTGCAACTACCGTCCAACGCAAGCCGCTGCGTGAGTGGAAGGCAGTACAAGGCGGGGTGTCGAAACCGGCGCCCCGCCTGGGCGGCAACCAGGCAACCAGGACTGACGGAGCGTTGCGAGGATCGATACGTCGCTGGTAGCTTGCATCAGCGGCTTGCGACCTCAAGCAGGCGATGGCCGTGTAGTTGCCATAACTAGTAAACGGAACCGGGGATACGGCGATCCAGCGAGGCACCCGGCCGCAGGGGCGCTGTGGAGAGCTGGGTCAGGCCTTGACCATCTTGATTAGGTTGAGCGGCTCCACGAGAACCTGCTGCCCCTGCGATGACTTTCCTGTCGTGAAGATACGGTCCCAGAACTCGTAGTTCTGTTTCCCGCCGAACACCGTTAGCGATAATGCGTTGTTCAACCAGATTGGGAGCTCGGCCAGGTTTTTGACGTAGCTCTCAAGATTCGTCCACAGCTGCTCGGGGTGATGTATCTGGAAGAGCTGTGTCACCGTAAAAGGTATTCCCTGAACAGCATAGAAGGTCGAGACTATCTGCTTAACGTACGAAAGCCACGTATATAGAATCTCTTCCTTTGCCATCCTGTATGCTCGCATATGGTTCGCCGGAATATCTTCGCCGCCCTGGACCTTGTTCTCCAGCCGATACGTTCCTCGTTCGAGGTCGAACTGCCCCTCGAAAATAGCCTTGGCAATAATGTTCATCAGCCGAACGATCTGCTCAATCTCCAGCTCTCGTGGACTCTCGCCCGTGTCCAGTCGATAGTCGAGGGGTGATGTAAGGATGTTCGCCCCGATGAAGAAAGAGTAGAACGATTTGTCAATTGTGCTGTACGAAAGCGGCTTCACGTTAGCTCGACCACCCAAGTCGATATATGGACGAAGGCGATTCTCGCTATGATGGGTGATGCCATCGCGCACATTGTCAAGAATATAGCCACGCATCTGTCGGGCTTCGCCACTGAAGAACGTACACAAGATCGCGCTCAGAGAAGTCGGCATCTTGTAGGCTACGACCAGTCTCCCGCTGGAACTTCTCGATCCGATCTCGATAGAGGGCGCTGCCCAGATGCCGCTGGATCGACTTGTCGAAGGCCACCTGTCTCAGAGAACTACCGGCATTAGTGTTGGCCTGCAGAAGCGCATCCGGATCTGGATCAACGAACACCCTCACGGGAAGCATTTTGGTACCGAGGAGGATCTGCGCTGCCGCCTTGTGTTGTCCATCAAAGACGCGGAGCTTAAAAGCTTCGCCGCCGGAAGTGGTGACCCAGCCCAGAGTTACGTGAAGCTGTGGCCTGTGCTTGAAAAACTCCTCGACAAGCCCTCGCAGACTGCTCCCGATACCTCGTGGATTGATCCGATCGTCGTGGTGCAGGTAAGACAACGGGACCAGGCCGAAGAAGTACTTCATGCCGCTCAATTGGTCTGCGTACAGCTCAATCTCGTGGACTCGGGTGGACGCGGGGCCTTCAAGGTGCGGAAAGCTCCACCGCACCTTGTCGTTCTCGACAACCATCGACAGCCGGTGCTGGGCACCACCGTGCCATGCGAGGACATCGTCCAGATTCGGCGAATCTCGTCCCGCCTCTTGGGCGAGGCTTCGAATTTTGTCGAAGCGTGCCATCATCCGCGCCACGCGCAGATCGGCCGCCTGCTTCGACCTGTTGCAGTGGTAGTGGGTTAGGCCAAAGTTGGAAGGCTCATCCTTCCCCCGATCCGCCAGGGGCTGGATATGATCAACATCGAGGTGCTCCTTCTGCAGCTCGTAATCGATGGGCTCTTCGCAGATGAAGCACTGCCCCTTCTGGGAGTCGAGCAGTCGAAGTTCGAGATCAGCGCGTCCCGCGGAATTCAGATCCGACAGATATCTAGACGCCATTACTCTTCCTTAATAGCTCTAAGCGAATGCGCTCGCCCTCACTACAGCGAGCCCAAAGGCCGGAGGGGCGGCGAGAGTCATTCCAGGCCGCCGCGGCGAGGTGGTAGAGGTGGGGTGAAGATGGTGCCGCGTTAGCACTCCACACGATGCTCACAGTCCTCGTCTTCGGTGCGGTTAGGGCCGCTACAGCCAACCTCGTACGTGATCGGCTCCAGGGCGAAACTCACGTCATCTTCTCCAAGATCAGCTCACGCGAAACGAACGCCCCGTACTTCTGGCGTTCATAGCGAGCCGCTGTTGGGAAGGTGTCGAGGATAGAAATCATTTCATGACGCGTCAGCCCATAGACATCGCGCGCCACGATCGCGTCTAGCTCGGCGCGAGCCGACCGCCTTGCCGACTCATCTATGAGCACATCAGGGGGTACCGACCATTCAGGAACGGCGGCGCACAGACCAATGGCAGCCATTGCATTCCAGTAAGCGGTCATCTCCAGGGCGGGGCAGACGAGGCGGAGGACGATTGGTGCCACCCGTTGAACCCACGGCTCCGCCAGGTCCGGCCGCGGAAACGGGAGGCTGTCCATGAGCGTGAATGACATCTTTGGAGAGCTCAGCTTTGAGCGAACCATCCAGTCCATGACGAAGGAGTTGGCTATTGCGAGCCAGGGGAGGTATGCCCATTCATAGCCCCGGGGAAAATCGATGGTTGGAACTTTGTCGCCACAGACAACGGTGGGCGGGATCAAAGTCGCGATCAAGCTTCGTACGTCCCTTGGCTGGGCCACATCCCGAAATGCAAGCCTATAGCGATCGCAGCGATCCCCAAGTTTAGCGGGTATGTCGCTCTTGAGGACTCGCCACTGCGGCACAATGGCTTTCATCGAGTCGCCATTGGGCCGCTCGATCCACACTGAGCTGTTGCCATGTCCCGATTGGTAAGTTTTCGCCTTGTGATCAAACTGGCCGACCATCCGACCTTCGTACAACGGAAGACCCGCCGGGTCGTCGGTGAACAACTTCCGGTCGTTGCCCATGTCGAGTTCCCTTTGATAGTGCCGGATTGGGGGCCCTGCGTTCACGTCGCCGAATGGGGGGTATGGGGCGACAAGCTTCGCTCCTAGGCTGACATCACCGGCGCTCCGAACATCGGGTATCGCATAGGTATCCGGCGCATTCACACGTAGAAAATCGGCGTCGACCACAACCGGCTCGTTGAGGAGATCGGCGGGCGTCATAAGCCCAAACTGGACAAGGAACGTGCCAGTTCGACCTCCGCGTTTGGCCGCGAACGCAGCGAAGCGCGAGACATCCACTTCGGCGAACCAGCCCCGCTTGTGGTCGAAGATGAGCATCACGGCCCGGTAGCCCCATCGCGGCAGGGGCGGTGCAGGTGCTTGCTGGGATAGACAGCGAGCAAAGCCGCCACGGTCGAGAATGAACGCAGACTGCGAGTGCTCAACGTCTGCCACTCAGGGTCATCGTCACAGTAGTATGTTGTCGAGTTGCTGGCGCTACTCGTGTACCAGGTGTGCGCGGCGAAAGCGGCCGGCGAGGGCACTGGGGCCACGACAGGTAACAGGGCGGGGCTCACCTCCGCCGCGCTAGCCGACGCACTGTCATCACCGAGGCTCAGATATACCACGTACCAATCGGTTGCGATGGCGATCTGTGCGTCAGTCAGGTCCATCGAGCCGGTGCACACTTGGTCGTGGAGATAATTCTCTACCCGGTCCTTCTGATGGGCACCGGGCGCCGAGTAGGGCTCCGGCCAAAGGTTGGCGAGTGCGTTACCGCCGCCGAGTTCGAGCGGGATGAAGTGGTCCACTTCATCGGCGCCTGGCACGTCTTCAATGCTGTACTCAGCGTAGACCGCGCGCCGTTCCGCTAGGTTACTTCCCGCACGCCGCGAGAGTAGCCGGGGACGCACACCTGGTCGGCGGTCACGCCGTCGAACACTTCTCCCGGTGTCAGGGTTGCATCGGGATAGAGGCTGTCAGGACCGACGTGTGCGGTTTGGGCATGAAGCGCCGCGGCCGGCAGCAGGAGGAGGGCGAGAATCGCGGGGAGAAAACGGCGCATGGCGGAGTCCTCTCAAACCCGAGAACGGGTCCCGCGCATCATACGCCGCCATGCGCGGGTCGACCACTGACTGCACCCGGCACTAATTAGAGCAGCGCCCGACGATCATCACCTCGAACAAGAGCCTGAGCGAGTCGGCGCAGATCGGTCAAGACTTCAGCTTGGCGGCCACGATCGTGAGCCGCCTCCTCCACCACGGGCAG
>DAINSK010000029.1:0-41585 GCA_036741355.1 Chloroflexota bacterium | reverse complement strand
TATCGCTGCCCGACGTCGGATCGTAAACGCGTATAGTCCAGCCGTCGGCCGATGCCGTCTGGTAGGCGAGCAGCCCGTTACGCGACCATTCGGGGTTTTGGCCTCCACGGGCGACCATCCTGGCCCCGCTACCGTCCTTCGCCGCGATGAACAGATTGACCGGGACCGAGCCGTTGGTCAGCGCGTGGTTTGAAAACGCCAACCGGTTGCCATCGGCGGAAAATGCCACCTGGGAGCCGGCGACGACCGCCTGCTGGCTGCTGGTGACGGTGTACGTCGCGTTGCTGGGGCTTCCACCCGACTCACAGCGACTGAACAGTGGCTTTTCGTCCGGCGTCCAGCCTTCGTTGAAAATACAAAGGTCGCTTGCCGACGCGACAAGTCTCGGAGTGTATCCGTTCTGTGCAGGCACCGTCCAAATCGAGCCGGTTGCCAGCCTTTCGACAAGCCGGTAAGAAAGCTGGCTGCCGTCATGTGACCAGCGCGGCGAATCCGCCGACGTCCCCGGGTCCTCGCAGCCGTCTTCGCCGCATCCCGAAGGGGAGACAGCCTGGGTATTGACCGCCTGCAGATTCGAGCCGTCCGCGTTCATCACCCAGATGTTGCCGTCCGGCCCATCGAAAGCGATACGGGCCCCGTCGTCTGACCAGCGCGGCTCGGAACCCTCACCACTTTTCGGCGCGTTCCACACCCTGCGGGCCGCGGTACCATCGATCCGCTGAACGTAGATGCCATCGCTTCCCGTATAGACCAGTTTGCCGGTTGGACCGCTGTCGGCACGGGCGCTGCCCGCGGCAATTGCACAAACTATTCCCACCGTTGTGGACGCCCACGTTGTCCGTGCCGCCCATCGTGCCCTGGTCGCATGCGGGATCATTACCGTGCCTTCCCTGTTGTCGATCCAGTTCCCCGCTATTGCCATGATAAGAAGCTCTCACTAGCTACCTGATAGATCACATGGAATATGTGATCTATCTGATAAATGGCGCTGCTCCCATGGTCGCTTTTCGTAATGTCATAAACGTCACTCGTGGGTGATTCGTTTCATGGGCGAAGTAAGTACAGTGCCTGCCGCCGCTCTACTACGCACGGTTATGGTAAAGTTCGGGGCGGATCCCGCTGTAGCGGCTGCACCAGGTTGTCGGACGAACGAGAGGAAACTGGATGGGGTCTCCGCTGGTAATTGCCGGCAGCGTTCGCGTCGAGCGCCGGTCATTTCGGGTCGCCGAGTATGTCCGCGATCGCTTGCAAGACCTTACATTGGGCGTCGAACTCATTGATCCACGCGACTATCCGTTGCCGCCGTATGACGGAGTGACGACGACCGCAACTTCGGAGGACTTCGCATCGCGATGCCTGGCCGCGACTGCCTTCGTGTTTGTGGTTCCCGAATGGCACGCGGGCATCCCAGGAACGCTGAAGAACATGATCGACTACCTCGGCGGCGCGCACTTCTCTGGCAAACCGGTGGGCCTTGTGGCCGTGTCTTCGGCTTCCGGAGGAGCGAACGTCCTCAGCCACCTACGCGACGTCCTATCGGTTCTAGGCGCGATCCTGGTTGGACCGTTCGTACCGGTGCGGAATATCAAGACCGCGTTCGACGAACAATCCGGACGGCTGGCAGATGAACGGCTCGATGCTTCGCTCGACAACGCCCTTCGGCGCCTACTCTCGCTCCAGGCGATTCTCGCGGCGTCGTAGCGTCTGCGCGGCGCGTGGACTCGCTCACTTACCCTGTCCCCGGTCAGGCAGGTCGGTCCCCAGCAGGCCGGATATCAGGCTCAACACTGCCCCCTTGTCCACTTCGTCGTAGCGCCGCCAGCAAGAGGCGCTCAGGATGCAGGCGGGGCAGCCCTCGCGACAGCGGCAGTCGCGCACGATATCGCGACACGCGGCCAACAGATCCTCAAAAACTTCCGCGGCGCGCGAGGCGATGCCCGCGCCTCCGGCGCAGTCGTCATACAAAAACAGCACGGGCCCTCCCAGCGCCTGATGTTCCACTTCGTACGTCGCGACAACGTCTCGGGCGTCGCACAGCAACCGCAGCGAAACGGCCGCCGGCAGCAGATGTTCGAGGGCGTGCAGCCCGGCGACAAATCGGCGCGGGTCCTTGCTTTCGAGCCGGACGCGAAGCGGCTGCGGCACGACCAGCCAACACCCAAAGGTCGAAAGCTCAAATGTCAGTGGAGGCTGGATGGGTACGGTACGCTCGAAGTGACGGCCACGCAGACGGATCTCCCGATAGGCGATCGTCGTCTGCCGCACCTGCAGACCGCCGGTTGCCAGCCGTACACCGCCGCCCGCCGGCTGCAGCAATCTGGACGACTGCGGCAGTTCACCATCAATGTGCACCGTCGATTGCAGCACGGGCTCTGTCACCATGGGACCCGCCTCAGCAGCAACGTCTACCTGTCGGGCGAGCGTGTCGACGGCCTTTACGCGGTAACGGTCGCCGTCATGCAAATAGAGGGCACCGGCATATGCCTCGCGATAGACGTGAGCCTCGTCGATCGTTCCCAGGTGTCCGGCCGGACCGACGATTTCGAAGGTCGCCGAAGTGCTGCCGCGGAGACTGACATTGCGGTGGTGGTTCTCGGTCGCTGCAGACCAGCCGTTGTCTATGGGTCGCAGGAGTCCGTCTGTTACAGCGAGCGAGATCGCCCGTTCTGACACGGCCGAGAATGAAGGCAGTTCTGCGGGAAGCAGCTGCCGCTCCGCTGCGGCGCAGGCGAGGTGCGACGCCAGGATGCGTGGATTCGCGAGGTCCACGATCGCATCCTCAAATCTGCCGTCAAGCAACTCATCCGGATGGTTTGCATAGTAGCCGTCCACCACCCGCTCATACGGGACGAACAGAACCAGGGAACTGCGGGTCCCCCGGCCGGCGCGACCAGCCTGCTGCCACAGCGATGTGCGAGAGCCCGGGAATCCGGCGATCACGGCGGCATCCAGTCCGCCGATGTCGACCCCCACTTCGAGCGCGTTCGTCGAGACGACCCCGAGCAATGCGCCCGATTTCAGACGCTCCTCCACCATGCGCCGCTGGTCCGGTGTGTAGCCGTTTCGGTAGGGAGCGATGCGCCCGGCGACAGCGGGCCCCAGACGCTCGCGCGCCTGGATGAGCATCGTTTCGGCGCCGCGTCGCGTCAACGCGAACAGGATGGTCCCCATACCCTCGCTCACCAGCCGGCAAAACAGGTTCACGGCTTCTGCCTGCGGATCTGCCCGTACGTCGTTGCCGGCAGACCGCAGCAGCCGAGGACGCCAGACGACAAACGTGCGCGGACCGCGCGCCGCGCCGCTGCTTTCGACAACCGTGAACGACCGCCCGGTGATTCGCCCTGCCAATTCGGCCGGGTTGCCGATCGTCGCCGAGCAGGCCACCACCTGGGGCCTCGCGCCATACTGCGCGGCAATGCGCATCAATCGCCGGAGCACCATGGCCAGGTTCGCGCCGAAAAGTCCGCGGTAAAGGTGTAGCTCGTCTAGCACGACGAATTCGAGCCCGCGGAAAAAGTTCGCCCATAATCGATGCCCGCCGAGCAGGCTCAGGTGCAGCATCTCCGGGTTCGTTAACAGCAGTTGCGGCGGCTGAGACCGCAGCCGGCGGCGCGTCTCAGCATCGGTTGCGCCGGTGAGTACGCCCGCCTGGGGAGGGGTTTCCAACTGCTCGAGCAAGGCGCGCAAACCGCGTTCCTGATCGTTGGCCAGCGCGTTTGTGGGGTAGAGGTAGAGCGCGCGGCTGAGCGGGTTTGCGATCAGCCGCTCGACGATCGGGACGTTGAATGCGAGCGTCTTGCCGCTCGCGGTTGGCGTCACGATGACGGCGTCGCGTCCGGCGCGAATCTCGTCGATCGCCGCAGCTTGGTGGGCGTAAAGCTGGTCCACACCCAGGAATGACAGCGCCCGAACGATTGGCAGTGTCAGCGGGCGTGCCGGCTCAGCAAAGCGGGGCGGCTGCGCGGGCTGCCGCGCCGACCAGATGAACTGCCCGCGTCCGCCTTCACGTCTAAGTGACTCGACGAGGTCGTCGACTGACGTCCCGCTCCCTCTGGAGCGCTGGGTGTCGCGGTCTTCGCGCTTCCAGACGGCGAATCGTCTCACGACAGTTTCCCGGGCTGACGACGCTGGGACTGTTGCTCAGACGCTTCTGGGCTAACCAGTGGCGCGTGGTGACGCGAATCGATCAATTGAACCATGCGCTCGGCGACGTAGGCCACCATCGACAACAGAGAGGCCAAACACAATGCGACCGCGAGCAGGATCAGACCGACGGCGATCCCGAACGCCGCGCGCTCGCCTGTGGAAGTGAGCAGTCCCGCGTCGTTGAACCCCAGCGCGGAGATTAATGCGAGTAATGGAAATATCGCGCCCAGGCCGATGGCAAATCCTGTCAGTCCTAGTCCCCAATGCCGCGCCAGGGGTGAGCAAAATCCGCAAACGACCGTGCCGATGAGGAACGAGGCGTTCGCCAGCCAGAGCCAGACCCGCGTACCCTCGGACGCCTGGGCGACGCCCGATTGAACGGCGCCCAGCGTCGAACCTGCGGCCAGGAGGACGAAACCCGCGGGCAATCCCAATGCAATCAGCACGATGAACCTAGCGCGCTCGAATGCGAGCGGCGACAACACGCGCGAAGTGCCGCTCATGAAGTCGAGCACCCCGGCCGTCGCGGCGAGCAGCGCCACGCCAAACACTGCCAGGATCAGGACCGCGGAGGCGTGGCTTCCGAGGATTGCGTTGAGTGGAGTCACGGCGCCGCAAGTATACCAGCGGCCCGACGATTCCCGGCCCTACCAAGGTCGGAACCGTAGGCGGTCGCAGTTTCATTGACTGGTGCATTGCCAATATGCTACGTTACCTGAGTAGTTGGGCGCAGGACCGTCGGCGACCGCCCTCTGGAGCGCAACCCCCTATGGTAATGAATCCGCTGCTCGTAGAGCGCGTCGAGACGGCGCTCGATGAGATCCGTCCGGCGCTCGAAATGGACGGCGGCACCGTGGAGCTCCTCGAAATTTCGCCCGATATGAAGGTAAAGCTGAGCTTCGTCGGCGCCTGCGGCGGATGCCCGATGAGCGCTCTAACCCTGCGGCTCGGCATCGAGCGCCTCCTCCGTCAACGGATCCCCGAGCTCACGGGCGTAGAGGCCGAAGGCGTCGTCGAGCCCTCCTGGGACTGATGCAGGCACTGGGTAGTACGGCGCGCAGTCGGGCGACGAGGGCAGTGGCCCTCCGTTGACCGCCAGACCACCACTGCCGGCTGTCCGGCCCACCCGTTCACGCCGGATAGGCCTCCTCGGACGTTTCTTGTCGTCGCAACGTCCCCTGCATGAAGCGGTCCCCCGCATAAATTGCAGCCGCCGACGCGCAGGAGACGGCGATCACGAGCCAGAACGCCAGGAGATAACTGCCGGTGACGTCGCGCAGGATACCCGCGGCCAGCGGTCCAAGCCCCCTGCCGGCCGTGATGAAGACGTTTTGAACCGCCATGATCGTGGCGTAGTGCCCGCGCCCGAAATAATCGCCCATCATTCCCGCGCGTAACGGCGTAATCGCGCCGAACACGCTGCCATATAGCAAGACAAAGGCATATACCCACAGCGCGTTCTTCTGCCCGATGAGAAACAACACGGCGACGCCCTGCGTCACCAGGATGATCCCCAGGAGGCTTGCCCGGGAGACGCGGTCGCCAAGCCAGTTGAACACAAGCCGCCCGGGAAGACTGGCAAGTCCCACAAGCCCCCCGGCTGCCGCCGCAAAGCCGGCGCTGTAACGGGCCTCCTGCAAAAAAGCCACCAGATGCACGGTGATCGCGATGCCCCCCAGTGCGTTGAGCAGCAGCCCAACCGTTACCAGGATGAACCCCGGCGAGCGACAGGCCCGGCGTACATCCCAGCTTCTCCCGGGGAGTGTTCGGGGCAGTCGCTGACCTTCGCTGGGTCCAGCGCCGTCCCTCACCAGACCGAGATCCTCAGGCCGGCGGCGCAGAACGAGGATGTGGAGGGGAATCGTAACGATGCCGACGATGATCGCGAGCGTGAACGCCGCCTGTCGCCACCCATCCTCCTCCACCAGGAGACCGGTCAGCGGGATGAAAATGACACTCGCAAAGCCGGCAATGAAGGTCAGAATCGCGAGTGCCCGTCCGCGTCGCACGTCGAACCAGGTGGTGACCGCGGCAAATGCAGGTTCGTAAAGCACGGCCGCGCTGGCCACGCCGATGGCACTCCACGCGATATAAAGCCCCGGCAGCGAATTGACCCTGCTGAACGCCACCAGCGCGGCGACCGCCAGCGGCGACCCAAGCGACATGATCACGCGCGGGCCGCGTCGATCGACCAGCCTGCCAACGCCAAGGCCGACTACGCCCGAGATCAGTAAAGCCAGCGTAAACGCAAGCGACACCGCGCCACCCGACCACCCGAAAGCGCGCTCGAGCGGTTTTACGAAAACGCTGAACGAGTAATAAAGTGCGCCGTACGAGACCGTCTCGGTGACGGCGAGCGTGAGGACGATCCACCAGCCGTAGTAGATCCGCCGGACTCTCTGCACGATGCTGCCAAGTCTACATATCTGACGCGTTCACGTCATTGCAGGCCGGGGCCACCAGGTGTGTCCCGGTGACAGATGTGATTACATCATCATCGAGTTTCAGGCAAATTGCGGAGGAGACAATGGTCGAGACCGTTGGGATGGGCGTGATCGGGCTGGGTAAAATCGGCCGTCTGCACGCCGCGCACCTTGCGAACGGCATTCGCGGCGCCCGACTAGCCGCTGTCTGCGACGCCGACCCGGCGACCCTCGCGTGGGGAACGGCTGAGTTCGGCGCCCCCGGCTTTTCGACTCCGGAAGAGTTGCTGGCGCAGGATTTTGTCGACGGCGTCGTCATCGCCTCTACAGCCGAAACGCACGCCGCTATCATCTCGGCCGCCGCGTACGCCAGCAAACACGTCTTTTCGGAAAAGCCGGTCGCGCTGACGCTCGAGGAGACCGACAGGGCGCTGCAGCAGGTCGTCGACGCGGGGCTGCAGTTTCAGATCGGCTTTCAGCGCCGGTGGGACGCCGCGTACGTGGAAGCCAAACGGAAGATAGTTGCGGGCGAGATCGGCCGGCCATTGTTGTTCACAGCCCATGGTCGCGATCCGCAATTCACCGGCGATCTGCAGGACCCGAGCAAAAGCGGAGGTATCTTTCTCGACGCAGCGATACACGACTACGACGCCGCCCGGTTCCTGATGGGCGACGAGATCGCCCGCCTCACCGCTCACGGCGCCACGCTACTGCACGAGCGACTGACGGCGCTCGGCGACGTGGACACCTGTGCGACGATCCTCAACTTCCGGGGCGGCGCCATGGGTATCGCCGAATGGAACCGTTGCGCCAGCTACGGGCATGACGTGTATGCCGAGGTGCTCGGCTCGGAGGCGACGCTTCGCATCGGCAAGCTGCAGCAGACCGACGTGCTGGTGCTATCGCGGTCCGGAGTCACCCACGATACGGTTCCATGGTTCGCTGAACGCTTCGCCGTGGCGTATCGGGCCGAGGTGGAGGCGTTTTGCGCGGCGATACGCGATAACAGTCCGGCGTCGCCCGGCGTTGAAGACGCCCGCGTTGCGCTCGCGATCGCGCTGCGGGCGCGTGATTCGTTCAAGCGTGGCGAGTCGCTGGACGTGGCGGCGATCGAACCGCTTACGCCGCGCGGCGCCACTATCTCAGCGTAGTCAGCCCGATCAGTTCAGGGGGCCCGCCACGACCGGTAGCGGATTCGACAGGTAGGCATTGTCCAGGGACTTCGCCAGGTCGCCTAAATATGCGGGACGAGGGCGCCCCGATGGTTGATTGACGACAATGCTCAACACCAACTGCCCATGCCGCCACTGGAGCGTGTAGCTTTCGCGGTCGCCCTGCGGCCAAATTAACACGGACTCGAATGCCACGGTTTCTTCGCCAAGCTGAACCGGCGGCGAAAGCGGCACGATCGCCTGGCGCACGCACGAGTTGAGCGGATCGTCGATCAGAGCCATCTGCGCCCCGGCAGCGTCGTAGAAGACGGAGTAGCCGCTGCTTATGACCGATGCGGTACGGTTTGAAACGAAGTATTCTACTTCGCCTGTAACGCGCGCCAGGTCCTCGGTCAGCCGTCCGGCCTCTTTTTGGGGCAGGCATGATTGGAGCTCGATCTGCTCGTTCGACCAGAGGTATGAGCCGGACCGCGTGAACCCTTCCGGGACACTGCCGGTCGGTAGCTGATCCCCGTCCAACCCGATCGCGAGGGCTAGCTCTGTGGTCTCATCCGGCGCCACGGCGTCCGACGAAAAGGCGCCGCCGGCCGCGGCGTGCGCATCCGCCGCCTGTGCCAGCCGCAGCGCCATGTTGCCTGTGGTATCGGGCGGTCCGTCCACGCTCACCGCCAGCACAACCTGACCGCGACTCCAGGTCACGATGAAGCGATCGACCGAACTGCCATCGCTCGTTCGTACCGATGAATGAAGGGCGCGGGCAACGTCCCCGAGTGTCGGTTCTGCAAACGAGTCGGTCGGATCGGTCGGGCCGCCGGGGAGCGACGCGAGCACGGTCGCCGCCGCGGAACCAACGTCCCGATACAGAGCCACCAGGTAGGCCACTGCCGGAAGCTTGTCGGCTTGGCGGCCCGCAAATAGCTGTTGAAAGCCTGTGATCCTGCCGCTCGCCGCTAACTGCCGTAATACAGGCGTTCGTTGCTCCGCTGGCTGCGCGAATGCGATCGCGGCATTTGTGCTGGCGGTTTCATCCTGCGGGATGTACCCGCCCGGCAAATCCGAAGCCGCGAGCCGGTATTGGATCAACGTCAGCAGGGCCTGTTCACCACCGCCGGCGACAGCCCGATGCAATGACACGGACTGCGCGGCCATTGACAGCGCCACGCCAACCAACATGCCCGTGGTCAAAATCCGCGCGGCGGAGACTCCTCCATATCGATGGGGCAAGCGGTGTTCCTCATCGCGAAGGCCGGGCGGCTACAGGTCATTGCTGCCCGGTCGCGGCTGTGGCCGGGATGTCGTCGATGATCCCGAGCGCCTTCATCTCAGCGGGCTCGGCATCAGACAGTCCCAGCAGTTTGCGACGCACATTCTGGTTTCGTTCGGAAAGCGTGGCCCGGCCATGCGGATCGTGACCGGCGTCTCTGACAGCTTGCACGGTGCTCCGGGATAGGGGAAGACCCCGACCTCCTTCTGAGCGACCGACGCGTAGAATCCGCGTCCGTGCACGTGCGGATTTGGGCCGCCGGCCTCAAATGTATTAGAGCCAAAGGGAGGAGGCAGCAGCAGCAAAATATTACTGGACGGTGTACTTGCGGTCGGCGCCGCGCGTTGGTAGCGTCGATCCATAACGCGCAACGAGGTGCCCGTGGCAAAGAAGGTGCCGGCATCGACAGCTAAGGACGAGCGAACTCCGGTAATCCCCCACCGCGAAACCGCCGGGGGTACTGGGACGCTGGCAGCCGAGATCGCGAAGGAGCCCAATCGGGTCAAGCGCTACTTCAAGCTCCTGGGGCCTGGTCTTATCACCGGCGCCTCCGACGACGACCCATCCGGGATCGGCACCTACGCGGTTGCCGGCGCACAGCTCGGCTTCGCGACTCTTTGGCTCGCGCTCGTCACCTTTCCCCTCATGGCCTCGGTCCAGTACATCTGCGCCAAGATTGGCATGGTCAGCGGTCAGGGACTTGCTGGCGTCCTACGCAAGCACTATTCGCGCAAGCTACTGTATGGTGCCGTGCTTGCCCTCGTCATTGCCAACGCCATTAACGTTGGCGCGGACATTGGCGCCATCGCCGCGGCCATTAACCTGCTCGTCCCCATTCCCATCGCGGCAATGATTGTGCCCACCGCGCTGCTGATTCTGACGCTCCAGATTTGGGGCTCATATCGGCTTATTGCTCGCGTCTTCAAATGGCTCACTCTGGCGCTCTTTGCCTATATCGCCTCTGCCTTCTTTGCGCGGCCAGGTTTGCTGGAAGTCGTCAAGGGCACGTTCGTTCCAACGCTGCAGTTCAATGCGACGTTCGTATCCACCCTCGTCGCGATCCTGGGGACGACCATTTCGCCCTACCTCTTTTTCTGGCAGGCCAGCCAGGAGGTCGAAGAAGATATCAGCATGGGGCGGAAGCGCCTGTGGCAGCGACGCGGGGCCAGCGACCTGGAACTCAGGTATGCCGCCGTGGACGTGAACACGGGCATGGCCTTCTCCAACGTTGTGATGTACTTCATCATCCTGTCGACCGCAGCCACCCTCTTCAAGGCTGGCAAGACGAACATCAACTCGGCCACAGACGCCGCTCAGG
Organism: Chloroflexota bacterium; assembly: GCA_036741355.1. Taxonomy (GTDB): domain Bacteria; phylum Chloroflexota; class Dehalococcoidia; order CAUJGQ01; family CAUJGQ01; genus JBBRGK01. The sequence goes on along the minus strand of DAINSK010000029.1, from coordinate 31,262 downwards.
CACTACGACCGCTCGCCGGCGATGCCGCCTCCCTGCTCCTGGCCGTGGGGCTCATCGGCGCTGGTTTCCTCGCCGTCCCCATTCTGAGCGGGTCGTCTGCCTATGCGGTTTCCGAGGCAATTGGCTGGCGCTTTGGTCTGGAGGAGAAGCCGTCCCGAGCGAAGGCGTTCTATGGAGTTATCGCGCTTTCCACGCTGGTCGGCATGCTCATCAACTTCGCCGGCATCAATCCAATCGATGCGCTCTTCGGTACCGCGGTGCTCAATGGCCTTGTTGCCCCGCCGGTTCTGGTACTCATCATGCTGGTCTCAAACAACCGATCTATCATGGGCGAACGGGTGAACAATCGCTGGATAAACCTGCTCGGCTGGGTGACGACCGTCGTGATGTTCGTGGCGGCCATCGCGCTCATCGCAACCTGGGTCGGTAGTTAGCCGCCAGCTCCGCAGGACACCGCGCCGGCCGTTGCGAGCGCATGGTTGTTTGCCGCAAGCCTCTCCCGGGAGTTGTTGCCGCTCGTGGAGGTGATCATTGTCAGCACCCGAGAAACGGTCTGGCGAGTCGGCGCCGGAGCGGCCTTCGCACGGCGGCGCCCCGCGCAAGCGACCGGCGATCGGTAAGGTCGGACGCGGCATGCCTAGCGTCCGCTGCGCCGAACGGCCGCCCGCCGACGTGATCCACGGCTTCGAGCAGTTCAACTGCGGCGAGTTCTTCGAGCAGCACGAGACCCTGGAGGACGCATGGATCGCGGAAACCGACCCTGTTCGCTACCTCTATCAGGGCATTTTGCAGGTTGGCGTGGGCCTCTATCACCTGAGCCGGGGCAACCCCTACGGCGCCGATCGGCTGATGTCGCGCGGATTGCTCCTGCTGCAGAGTTTCCGCCCCGCGTGTATGGGTGTCGACGTAGATGCGTTTGTGAATGAATCGAGCCGCTGCCTTGAAGCCGTGAGGCGGCTGACACCCGAGACAATCGGCTCCTTCGATCGAAGCCTTATCCCGCGCGTTCGCTATTCGACGGAATAGGCGGCAAAAGCGGCTGTACGCGCTCCCAGATTCGCGCCGCAACAAGCTCGGGCGGCTGCAATCCGTCCGCTACCATCCAACGACCCGGTTCGGCGGCGGCCAGCGCGATGTAACCAGCGCGCACGCGCTCGTGAAACGGCAGCGCCTCACCGCCGATCGCGTCGCGACCGACTTCGGCGCGCTTGCGACGCAGGCCAATCTCCACCGGCACGTCGATCAGGACTGTCAACGCCGGTCGCAGACCGCGGGTTGCGACCGCATTAACGGCGCGCAGCGTTGCCAGATCAAGACCACGGCCGTACCCCTGATACGCGAGCGTGGAGTCGTCGAACCGGTCACAGATGACGACGACGCCGCGAGCGAGAGCCGGCAGGATCACCTGCCCGACGAGTTGCGCCCGGGCCGCGGACATCAAGAACAGTTCGGCCAGCGGGTCGGTCGCCTTCCAGTCGACTCCCGTCAGCACGCGATGAAAGCGCCGAAAGATGGCCGGCTTACGCGTGAGCGCGCGCGCGACTTCGCCCAGTTCCGTTCCGCCGGGCTCGCGCGTGCTGATTACGTCGTAGCCCAGTCCCGCAACCCCGTCGGCGAGGAGGAGCGATTGCGTCGATTTGCCGCCGCCCTCTACCCCTTCGAAACTGATGAAACAGCCGCTCAGCGCGTCTACCACAGTTAAACGGCGACTGCGACAGGCTCAACCGCGCTCACGCGGCTGGAGCGGCTCGGCCACCAGTTCCAGCGCCCGAGCAGGAAGACGATGCTCGGCACGAACAGCGCACGCACGATGAACGTGTCGAGCAGTATGCCTGCGGCGACCGCAAACCCGATCTGCTGCAGGAACTGGAGCGGCAAAATGAGCAGCACCCCGAATGTGCCTGACAGGATGACGCCCGCGCTCGTGATTACGCCGCCGGTACGCGCCAGCGCCTTCCGGGTTCCATCATGGATGCCGACGCGATGGGATTCCTCTCGCACCCGCGACATGATGAACACGTTGTAGTCGGCGCCGAGCGCGATGAGGAACACCGCCATGAACGGCGGCACGAAGTCCTGGATGCCGCTGTTATTCAGGGCCCCCTGGAAGACGAGTGCCGTGAGTCCGAGCGTTGCGAAAAAACTCAACAGCGTCGATGCCAGCAGGTAGAGCGGTGCAATGACGCTCCGCAACAGCAGGCCAAGGATGATGCCGATCAAGAGGAAGATGATCGGTCCGAGCAGCAGTTCATCCCGGGTGATATCCGATCGCGTATCCGCGTTTACGGCCGTTTCCCCGCCGACGTTGATCCGTAGACCGCTGCCGCTCACCGCCGAGCGTGCGTTCGAGCGGATGTGTGGGATGAAGTCCATCGCGGCGGTGCTGAACGGGTCTTGGTTGAGGTAGACCGTGACTTGTGCCGTCTTACCGTCGGCGGAGATCAAGCGGTTCGCGGACTGCGCCGCCTGGTCCCGCTGCTGGATCTCCTGCGGCGTTGGCCTCGGGTTGCCGCCGAAGCCGGTTACAGTCTGAACGCCATTGGTCCCGGCCAGAGCGTCGGAGATGGCTGCTAACTGGTCGAGGTGCGAGAGAATGTTGTCGTTAGCAGTCACATACACGGACGTCGGCGAGAGCCTGCCGACGTCTGCCGGACCGGCCTTCTCGAGCAGTTCCTGCCCCTGACGCGACGAATAGTTGGCCGGGAAGTTGGAGACGAAGTCGTAGCGCTGTTTGAGTCCGGCCGTCAGAGCGGCGAGCACCAGGAACAGAATCCCGGTTGCGGCAAACACGGCGCCCGGCCGCGCTGCCACGTGCCTGGCAACGGAGCTCCACACGCCGGATTCTTCTCTGTGGACCTCGCCGTACCTCGGCATGAACGGCCAGAAGGCGCGCCGCCCAAGCAGCACGAGTGCGGCAGGCACGAGCGTCAGGCCGGCAACGAGCATTCCCGCGATCGCGAGGGCGGCGGACGGTCCCAGGTTGCTGAAGAACTTCAGCGATGCGAAGACCATGACGAGCAGCGTCACGACGACGATCAGCGCGCTCGATGCGATCGCCTCGCCGATGTTGGACATCGTGTGCCACATCGCCTCGTACTTGTTCTCGTACTGACGTAGCTCTTCGCGGAAGCGCGAAGCAATGAACAGCGTGTAATCCGTTCCGGCGCCCAAGATCAGCACGACCGCCAGGCTGGTGGACTGCGGGTTGACGATCAGATTCATTCCGCGCGCGATCGCCCCAAAAATCGCCTGCGACACGACATAGGCCGACCCAACACTGACAAGCGGAACAAACGGCAGGACCGGCGATCGGTAGATGAGCAACAGCAGCACAATGACTAGGATGATCGCCGCTTCCGTCAGTGAACCGTTGAGGTTCTTGAAGGCGTGCGAGCTATCGACAAGTTGAGCCACGATCCCGGAAACGCCCGTTTCCAGGTTCGGATTGCGGCTCGTGGTGTCCTTGACGAACTGTTCGACCTGCTTAGCAGGATCCGCGAGTTTCTCGGGGTCACGCCCCTGGGACGAGTCGAACAGCGCCGTCATCGTCATGGTCTTGCCATCGGTGGAGACAAAGCGCGGGTCATTCGGTAGCGGTTGCCCCGGCTGAAAACCACCGGCAGCAAAGACCGAGGAAACGCCGCTGACCACCGAAGGGCGCCTGTTCGGATCGTTGAGATAGTCGGAGACGGTTTTTGCAGCGGCGATATCGTCCTTGGCGAGGCCGTTTGCATCACGGAAAATGATCACGAGCGGAAATTGAAACAGCCCGCGGCGAGGGAACTTCGCCTGGTCGTTGGCGATATGGTTCGCCACGATCGAATCGTCTGATGAAGGCAGGAAGTCCTGCTGCTGCGTGCTCGTCGCTGCTTTTGGTGCAAAGCGAGAGAAGACGAACAGCAGCAACCATACGGCGATGATGATCCACGCGGTGCGCTTATTGGCTACCGCGTGGGCGATGGCGGAGAACATCGGGCCTCCCGTGCGCATCGCGGCTTCGGGCAGCGAGGCACTTCACTTTCAAAGATGCTGGAAAGCGGAAGACCAATCAAGGCGATACATTTCGCGTCAAATGGCTGACCCGGCTACAGCGCCAGCGTAGCGCCGCCCTCCACCGGCACGACACAGCCTGTCACCATCGCGGCGCGATCGCTGACCAGGAAGACGGCGACGTCCGACACGTCTTCCGGCTCGGCCACCCGGCGCATGGGAATGTCCCGGCCTATGGCGGCGCTCACCTCCGCCACACTCACACCTCGGTCCCGCGCCTGCTTTTCGATCAGCGTCACCATCCGATCGGTCCGCGTCATACCCGGATTGATTCCGACCACGCGAATGCCGAACGGACGCATCGTGCGCCAGTCCCGCAGTGAAATTCATCAGGCCCGCGTTGGCGATTCCGCCCGCTATGTAGCCGGCGGACGGTTTCTTGCCGGCATTGCCGATGATGTTGAGGATCGCCCCGGACCCGCGCTCTTTCATTGCCGGCAGCAACGCCTTAGCCAAACGCACGTATCCCCATAATTTGAGGTCGTAAGCGCGGTGCCAGGTTTCGTCGTCGAGCCCCTCGATCGTCCCCGCCGGGATTGCGCCCGCGTTGTTCACCAGGATGTCCACGTGGCCCAGGCGTTCAGTGGCGAACGCGGCCAATCCGCTGATTCCTTCGGCGGTGGAGAGATCCGCCGGGTACGGATGCACCGCGATGCCGTGCGCATCAGCCATCCGTTTCGCTTCGCGCTGCAGCACCTCGGCTGATCGGGCGCTGATCGCGAGGTCGACGCCTTCCGCTGCCAGCGCCCGCGCCACCGCCAGCCCGATCCCCTTGCTCGCCCCGGTCACAACGGCGGTCTTTCCCCGCAGGCCTAGCTCCATCGTGCGCTCCTTCGATCGATCTATGCGTAGAGCGGGACCGTTAGTTCGCCGAGCCGGTTTGGCTAGCGGCGGCTAAGTATCTGAAGGACTCGGCGCCAGCGCTTCCAACGTATCCCGCACCTGCTGTGACGAGGCTCCGTGGGGCTGGGAGATTACCGGTAACTGCACCCCCGCGGACCGGATCTCCTCCAGTCGCTGCCGGCATTCGGAGATGGTACCGCTGATCGTCACGGCCCGCACCATTGCGTCGGTAACAGCCGCCGCCGCGGCCTTGCGGTCGCCCGACGCCCAGGCGGACCTGACCGCGTCAGCCTGCTCGGCAAAGCCGTACCCAACCCAGAGCTTGTGGTAGTAAGCTCCCATGCCGCCGATGTAGTAGGCGATGTGGGCGCGCATCATCGCCCGCGCCTCGTCGCCGTCAGCAGTGACGGCGGTCAGAATGTAAGGCGCCACCGTGATCGCTTCAAATCTGCGGCCGGCTGTCTCTGCGCCCTCGCGGATCGGCGCGGTCAACTGGTCAAAACGCTCCGGCCAAAAGTAGATGGGAAGCCAGCCGTCGGACAGTTCACCGGTGAGACGCAGGCTGCGGCCCGCCAGCGTCGCCAGGTAAATCGGAACGTGCGTGCGATATGGCTTGAACGGCAGGCGGAAGCCGCGGTGCAGCGAGTAGATTCTCCCTTCGAAATCGAGGCGATCGCCGTGCAGGATCATCTTCACGATTTCGATATATTCGCGCAGGCGCTGTACCGGTTTCTCGTACGGGATTCCGTGCCACTGTTCCACGACGTTGGCGCCGCTGCTGCCGAGTCCGAGGATCGCCCTTCCCTCGGCGATATCGTCGAGCGTGGCGATGCTCTGAGCCATCAGCGCGGGGCTGCGGCTGAACACGTTCACTATGCCCGTGCCAAGCCGGAGCCGCCTGGTGTTGCAGGCGACCTGGGTCAGCAGCGTAAACGCCTCCCGTCCCCATGACTCTCCGGCCCAGAGCGTCTCGTAACCGAGTTCCTCGACCCGTTGCGCAAACTCCACCGCATCCCTGCGCGACCCATCGTCCCGCGATGCGAGCTGAACGCCTGTTCGTTGCATGTGACCTCACCCCTTACCCTCTCCATCGCCATGCGATGGAGAGGGCGATCGTTGGTTGCCGCATTCGGGCTGATGCTGGTTCTACGCCCCCTCCTGAGCACCTGTAAGGCGCTCACACCCACTCGTCTGATGACATGCGTATAACCCCCGAACTGCTCCTCAAGCACTGCCCAATTTTAGGGACGCCCGCCGCGCGCAAAACACCCGCCTGGCGCACCCACCCGAACTGAGCGACGCTAGTTCGCCCCCTCTCCATCACTCGGTGATGGAGAGGGGGATGGGGGGTGAGGTTCCCTCGGCGGTCTAAACATCCCGCGACAGCGATGCACCGCGTCGCGAATCGAGTCGGGAACGCCAACGAGGCGGTTGCGATTCGTATCCCAGAAAGCGAAGTCCGTGTGTCCCCGAGCCAGAAGCTCCGGTTCACCAGAACGGCGCACTTCGTATTCGACGACGCAGCGGGCACGCGTTAGCTTGGTTACAAAGACCGATATCAGGAGCTCGTCGTCCATGCGCGTTGGGCGGATAAAGTCGCAGTCAACGTGCGTGACGACGAACGCCACCCCGCGGCTGTGTGTCGTGTCCCAATGGAACCCGGCGCGGCGGAAGGCCTCGGTGCGCGCCTCCTCGAAGAGGTCGAAGAAGCGACCGTGAAATGCGCCGCCGACCAAGTCGGTGTGAAACATCCGCACACGCACGCGGCTGACATTCATCGGCTCGCCGGCATTGGCATCGCTGCATCGAGATTCGGTCACGGCCGGACTCTGGGAACCGGACCGCTTGTCAGCCGGCTTTTCATGCGGTTGTTCCCGCGGCTTCTCGAACCTCCTCTTTGCGAGTGGTCTTCATTCGCGAGGCAAAGAAATCTAGTTGCAGTTCCAAGCGCTGACGACGATGACTCGGTTTGCCGTTGCGTGACAGTTCATGATTTTCGCCGGGGAATCTTACGAACACGACATCCCGATGGAGCCGCTTCAGCGCCGAATACATCTGCTCTGCCTGCTCCATCGGGCAGCGGAGATCGTCCTCGCTGTGCATGATCATGAAGGGCGTCACGATCGCGTCGGCATACATAAGCGGTGAAAGCTTGAGGAAAAGCTCGGGTTCACGCCAGGGATCGACGCGGAAGTAGGTCCACGTCGTGTTCACGTCGTCGGTTCCCGCCTTGGAGAGCCGGTTGTTGATGCCGCGCTCGGACAGGGCCGCTGCGAAGCGATCGGTATGCCCCACGATCCAGCTCGTCAGGTACCCACCGTATGAGCCACCGAGCACGCCAAGCCGCCGGCGGTCGATGTCTTCGGCCGTCTCTAGCAAGCGATCGAGTGAAGCCAGGACATCTTCCGTGTCCTGGATCCCGGGTGCGCCAATGATCGATCGCGCAAACTCCTCGCCGTAGCCCGAGCTACCGCGCGGATTGCAGTACAATACGCCAAATCCCGCACCGGTCTGCATTTGAAATTCGTCGAGAAAGACGTTTCCATACTGGGCAAACGGGCCGCCGTGAATGTCGAGTAGCACGGGGTGCGGCGTTCCGACCCTGTAACCAACGGGCCGGATAAACCAGGCGTCGAACCGGTAACCATCGGGCCGCACGACCTCGAACCGTTGCGGCTCGGGCAGGTCCACTTCATCGAGCCATTGCGCGTTGAGGTTGGTCAATCGGCGCTCGCCGCTGCCGTCGGCGTTCGCCATGAAAACCTCTGCCGGCCGCGACGTCGTGGAGGCGGTAAAGGCAATCTGCGCAGTGGCAGCGCCGGCAGTAAAGCTGCTGATACTGCGCTCTCCGCCGATCGCCGTCTGAACGGTAGCGTCGCGGCTGTCCACGCAAAGGACTGGTGCGTTGCCGCGGTCGTGGCCGGCGACGAAGACGTGCGTTCCGTTCGCATCCCATGCGACCGCCACGCCTCCTCCGGGCGAGGTGACGAGGTTGCGGTCGAGCGACTCCGTGAGGCAACGCGGTTCCTTGCCGGTCTCCATGAGCCAGAGTCGATGATGACGGGGCGAATCCTCGGGTCCTCTGAATCCTAGAAACGCGACTTTTCCCCCGTCAGGACTGAACGTCGGGGCGTCGACGGTAAAAGTGCCGTCGGTGAGCCGCTCTACGCTACCGTCACTCAGGGTCACGGCGTACACGTCGCTGACTTTATCGTAGTCTCGGCTCTCATGGCGGGCGGAAACGAAGATAATCCGCTGTCCATCCGGGGACCATGCCGGCTGATCGTCGTTGAAGTCGCCGTCAGTTAAACAGCGCACGTCGCCGGTCTGCACTTCCACAAGGTAAAGATGGCGCCGCTTATCGTAGGTGAACCCTTCGGCGTTGTACTTGTACTTCAACGTCGTGATCACGCGGGCCGGCGGCGCCTTCTTCGTCCCCTCTTCGGGTTCGGCAATTGTGTAGACCTTGCCCGTCACGCAAATGGAGCGGCCGTCGGGCGACCAGGCGGGGCTCGAAACCCCGAGCTTTTCCGAGGTCAGGCACCGGGATTCACCGCCGGAGGCCGGGATGATATAAAGCTGTCCCTTTTCACCCTCGCGCTCCGCAATGAACGCGAGCTGCGTACCATCGGGCGCCCAACGCGGGCTCGTGTCACGCCTCTGACCGCGGGAGAACGGGCTAGGTTCGCCGCCGGCCGTCGGTACCGACCAGATGCTGCTGCGGTACTCATCCTGCTCCTCGTCTAACACCTGTACAACGAATGCCACACGGTCGCCCGCCGGGCTCATTTGCGCATCGCTGAGCCAGCGGATGCGGAACAGGTCGTCCGGCTGCATGCCGCGCCGACCGGCGGACCGATTCCCGTTTGCCGATTGCGTCATCTTCCTGTTCCCCTTACATCTTCACCACTAAATGTGACCGCCCGATGCGCTCAACCCGTCGCGCTGAAGAGTCATACGTCCTCGCCGGGCTCACTGCCTCCCCCGCGCTCCGGCGTCTCGGCCGGAGATCCGGTGCTCGGGGAAGCGGCACGGCGCCCGGGACGCGGCGCCGGCCGCGGAGACCTGGTTCGTGCCGGCTTCGGAGGAGCAGGTGCGGATTCAGCGGCAGTCTCCGGTGTGGTATCCCTATGAAATGCTTCGCCCACGGCTTCCGCCGCCGTTTCCGCGGGGCCCATGATCGCCGAAGCTGCGATCCGCCGCTCGTCTCCGAGGCCTCCCGGTTGGATCCGGATTCGCGCCATCGGTGGTCGCGGTAGAGTCTCCTGCTCCGGCTCCGGTTCGGGGTCGTCTGCCGCTGTCTCGGCGGGCTCCCGGTGCTGATCCTCGCGCACCCCGCGTTCGAGCCGGCCGAAGCGTTGCACCCGCCGTCCACGCCCCAGTCCCTGGCCGTCCTCATCGCCCTCGGCCCGGGCAACGCGCTGCATTCCGTCACCCGATTCAAGGCGCGGGTCGGAGTCGTACTGTGTGTCCCGCGGTCGAACCTGCGCTGCTCGCTCCGCTTCGGAGCGCAGACGAGCCTGGCGTGCGGCCTCCCGCTGCGCCCCGTCGCGTTCAGCGGCTTCACGTTGAGCGGACTCTCTCTGCGATGCTTCGCGTTGCACGGCCTCTGCGCGGGCAGCCTCAGCCCGTATGGCGGCCGCGATTTCCACGTCGTCCGCTACTCTGAAACGGAAAACCCAGGGGCCGCCTGCTGCTTTCGGCCCCTCACCGGGGCGGAACGTGCGGATAATCGCTACTGCGAGGCCGCAGTGTCCGCCGGTGGCGGCAAGATCGACGCGAAAACCCACGTCAAACCGCGCGGTCTGCATGTGCGCCGGAGCGATATCGCCGAGCGAGGTGTATCCCCAAAAGCGGCGCACCTGCGTTCGCAAGGGGCGTTCGTCTTGATCGAGCGCGATCACGTCGCCTTCGTTGAGCAGCAGCTCTCCGGCCGTGTGCTTCGGCGAATACATATGGACGCGAGCGATGACCGCTCCGTTCGCATGCCGCTGCACCCACGGAATACTGACCGTGATTCCGTTCTCCGTCTCTTCCAGCGAGAGGGGATAGTTGCGAATCTCTTCATCTACCATGCCGATGCTCCAATGCCGGATCGCCGCCCGATCAGGGCTTTCGATACACTATTGCGTGCTACGATGACGCTGTTTCGTCCAGTCTTTAGTACAGAACTTCGAGACTGGGTAAAGGACCGTCAATGCCAGTCGTTGCCTACCAGGGAGTCCCGGGGGCGAACAGCGAGGTCGCCACGCTTGGCTACTTTGGCGAGAATGTTGAACCGCTTCCATGCCCCTCATTTGCGGCGCTGTTCGACGCCGTCACGTCTAGAGCCGCCGATTATGGCGTGCTGCCAATCGAAAACTCGCTGGCGGGAAGCGTGATCGACAGCTATGACCTGCTGATCCGGGAGCCGGTTTTCATCGTCGGCGAACTCTACCAACACGTCCGTCATCAACTGCTCGCGCTACCCGGCGTGCGCATCGAAGAGATCCGCCACGTCTACTCGCATCCGCAGGCGCTGGCTCAATCGGCGGACTTCCTGCTCGCGCATCCGGGGATGCAGGCCGAACCGGCCTTCGACACCGCCGGAGCGGCGAAACTTATCGCCGATCGGAATCTGCGCGACAGTGCCGCGATCGCCACCGCCCGCGCCGGAGACCGGTACGGGTTGCACGTGCTTGCGCCGGATATCCAATCGAACACCGAGAATTACACTCGCATGGTGGTCATTGCGTTGAGCGAACACGAACCACCGGCTGATATTCCCGCCAAGACATCAGTAATCGCGGGCCTGAAACATGAAAGCGGCTCGCTTGCACGGCTGCTCAGCGTGCTGAACGTGGCCGGGATGAATCTCACCAAGATCGAGTCCCGTCCGATCGTGGGCCGTCCCTGGGAATATCTCTTTTACCTCGACTGGGAAGGGCGACTCGAAGGCGCTTCGCTAGACGAGGCGAGAAACACCGCTACGTGGTGGAAACACCTGGGAACATACCCCAGGGGAAAGACGATCGTCTCTGGCTAAGGTTCGGGCAGCGCCTAGGTCTCGTCACACCGTGTTGTCTGAGTTTCTAAACGATACACGGTCCGAACGCAATGGTCACGTTCGGCGCACCCGTAGCGCTGCCGCCCTTGTTACAATTACTACACGTCACGCCCTTGCCGGAGCCATTCATGCACCTCGCTCTCCGAGGACAACGTCGCCTCGGAATCGTCTCTCTAGCTCTCCTTTTGGGTCTCGTTGGCTACTCGAGTGCCCATCGCGCGGCAGCCCAGGCCGATCAGCCGCCATTGACGCTGGCAGACTACCGGCAGGCACTATTGGACGATCGTCTGATCTACCTGTCGGTCCCAGCCACACTACAAATCCAGGATGCCGATCCGATCGACCTGGTGCCAGGTAAAGCCACAGTTACGTTTGGGCGTACTGTGAGCGCAGATACCGCAACGTCGCTCGTCCAGGCGCTCGGCGGATCGGTCACCGCAACCATCCCCCCGCTAAACGTGTACGAGGTCAAGCTGCCGGAATCGGTCACGGTGGCAGACGGCATCGCGTCTCTTTCAGCGCTCCCCGGCGCCGAACGCGCCGAGCCGGTCGTGCGGGCACGGCCGGCGCTTGTTCCAAACGATCCGTACTACGACGGCTACCAGCGAGCGTACTTGCAACAGATTCACGCCGAGGACGCCTGGGATCTGCAGCCGGGCGACCCGAACATAGTAACGGCGGTGCTGGACTCAGGCGTGGACATCAGCAACCCGGATCTCGGGAACCAGATCTGGATAAATCCGAACCCGGGTCACCGGGGATGCGGCAACGACGTCCACGGTTGCAACTTCGTCAACGGCGACGCCGTCGACCCGTCCTGCCGGAACGCCGATTCGGCCGCCGCGCCGAATCCGGACGTACTTCCGTATCCTGCAGGCAAAGATGCCTTTCACGGCACGTTTACCTCCGGCATCTTCGGCGCGTCGGTGAATAACAGGTACGGGATCGCGGGCATCGTCCAACGCGCTTCGATCATGCCGGTGAGAGTAGGAGACTGTGCCAATCCGTTCACAGTGTCGATTGCCAACGGCGTGCTCTACGCCGCCGACAACGGTGCGGCGATCATCAACCTCAGTTTCGGCAGGGAAAACTGTTTGCCAATGCCGTCTTATGTGGTAGATGCAATCAGCCAGGCGATTCGGCGAGGAGTGATCGTCGTCGTCGCCGCCGGAAATGACGGCACCCAGTGTGTCGAGTCTCCCGCCAACGTGCCGGGAGCGATTGCGGTTGGATCGACTGCTGCAGACGGCATGTCGAGGGCCGATTTCAGTAACTGGGGCCCCGAGATCACCGTCGTCGCGCCGGGGGACCACATCGAGAGTATAGTACCGACGGGACTGTCCGGAACGACCGGCTCGGCCTCGGGCACGTCCGTTTCCACGCCGATGGTTGCCGGATTGGCCGACCTGCTTCTGTCTCAGAATCCACTGTTGACGCCGGCGATGGTGCGGTCGCTGATTCAGCGCGGCGCCACGCCGCTGCCCGACAGCGGGCAACCGGGCTGGGCCGGCGCGGGACGGATTGACCTTGCGGCATCGCTGCGTCTGGTGCCCGCGGCGTATTACGGCGACCTTCAGATTAGCGGCAAAGACGTCCCGGACGGCACACCGGTGGAAGCGCGCATCGGTGGCCAGCTTTGTGGACGCGCCACGACCACGACGATCAAGGGGCAGTCGACGTTTACCGTATTTGTCGCGACTGCCATTGAGCAATCTGGCTGCGGAACTCCGGACGCACAGGTGGTCCTGAGCTCGAACGGCATGACGGTTGCGACGACGACGTTCAAGTCCGCTGCCATCTCAATCGTCCCGACCGGCGCGCCGCAGCCAATCGCGTCCACGACTTCGACGGCGGCTCCCGCCGCAGTCGTCTACCGGCGTGGCTGGAACCTCGTCGGAGTTCCGGCCGGAACCCAATTCGTCGGGATTCAGGGGCCGCTATACACGCTCCAGGCGGGAGACGTGAATTACGCGGTCGTGTCCGCGGGCGGGCCAATTCAGGCCGGGTCCGGTTATTGGGTCAACTTCACCGCCGATTCCACCGTCACTCTTGGGCAAGATTCGGCACAGGAGATTCAGGTCCAGGCGCCGCCGGGCAAATATGTGATGGTCGGAAACCCGAGCGCGAGCCGCGCGGTCTCCGTCACCGGTGCAGACGTGGTGTACTCCTACGACACGGTGCGGGCAAAATACGTCGCGGTGACGACCCTGGAACCGGGGCAGGGGGCGTGGGCGTTCTCGTTTTCCGGCGGTTTCATCACGCTGCAGTAACACCGCGATCGCGATTGCTAGCCGGTCACATGCCGTACCGTATACTTGCGCGGGCATGACCCGGCCCGTCCAACTCTGCCAGCATGGGAGCCCTGCATGCGCAACCGCTGGTCAAACGACGAGGCTCAGGGGAAGACGCCAATAGAGCTCCTGATTTACGTTTCCCGCCTCATCGGCGCGGACAGCGACCTCGTTCTCTGGGGCGGCGGTAACACCTCACTCAAATTGGGAGAACTTGATTTCCGGCACCGGTCCATACGTGTTCTCCGCGTAAAAGGCAGCGGCTCGGACCTGAAAGTCATCGGTCCCCAACACTTCCCCGGCGTGCGACTCGAAGACGTGCTGCCGCTCTTTCATCGCGAAGCGATGTCCGACGAAGAGATGGTCGCGTACCTCGAGCACACGCTCATGGAAACGGCTTCGCCCCGCCCATCGATCGAAACGCTGTTGCACGCGTTTATCCCGGATGCCGTCGTTCTGCACAGTCACGCGGACGCCATTTGCAGCCTGACCAACACCGATCGAGGCGTCGAAGCGGTCGCCGAAGCGCTCGGCGGGCGCGTTGCGATCGTCCCGTACCGGCGGCCGGGATTTCGCCTTGCACAGGAAGTGGGACAGGCGCGCGAAGCGCAACCCGAGCTGCAAGGCGTCGTGTTGATGAACCACGGTCTCGTGACCTGGGCCGAAAGCGCCCGGGAAGCCTATGAGCTACACATCGACCTGGTGCAGAGGGCTGAAGAGTATGCCCGCAGGCGGCGCGGCGGCGGACGTAGCTTCGGAGACGCCGTCCGCCGGCTTCCGGTCAAGGAGCGCGAGCACATCGCAGCGGAGCTCGCGCCGGTACTGCGCGGCTGTGCCAGCAGCGATCGGCGGGTTGTGCTGCGCTATGACGCTGGCGACGACGTTCTCGACTTCCTCGCCTCCTCTGATTCACGCGAACTCTCCCAGATCGGTCCCGCAACGCCGGACCATCTGCTGAACACGAAACGGCTGCCGCTATTCCTGGATGTAGACCATGGCACGGACGTCGGCGAACTCACGAAAAGGGCTGAGCAAGCGTTCGCGGACTATCGGAAGCGTTATGTCGAGTATGTGGACCGCTACAACACAGCGGGCTACCCGCTGCTGGACCCGGACCCGCGCGTGATCCTTGTGCTGGGGCTCGGCATGTGGACCACGGGAATCGACTCGCGTCGTGCCCTGATCGCCGGAGAGATCTACCACCACACGATAAGCGTGATGGGCGCTGCGCAGGCAGCCGGCCGTTACCAGTCGCTCTCCGAACAAGACGCATTCGAGGCCGAATACTGGCCGCTCGAGCTGTATAAGCTTTCGCTGCTGCCTCCCGAGCAGGAACTGGCGCGCCGGATCGCGCTGGTCACGGGTGCAGGCGGCGGCATCGGCCGGGCAATCGCCGAGCGGCTGGCGGGAGCCGGTGCGCACGTAGTCGTTACGGACATCGACAGCCCGGCCGCTGCGCATGTTGCGGGAGAGATAAACGCCGCGCGTGGCGCCGGTCGTGCGATCGGGCTAATGCTCGACGTCACAAACGAGGATTCGGTTCGTGACGCGTTTGAGCGAACCGTTTTAGCGTACGGCGGTCTGGACGTGCTCGTTTCCAACGCGGGGATCGCCCTGCCCGCCTCAGTTCACGAGATGGCGCTTCAAGATTGGCAGCGCAGCTTTGACGTGAACGCCACGGGCCACTTTCTCGTGTCGCGCGAGGCGGTGAAGCTGATGCGTCGGCAGGGCCTCGGCGGCAGCATCATCTACATTGCGACGAAGAACGTTCCTGCACCGGGCAAGGATTTCGGCGCCTATAGCGCGGCGAAGGCGGCTCAAACGCAGCTCGCCCGCGTGCTGGCGATAGAAAATGGCGACGCCGGCATCCGCGTCAACGTGCTGCACCCCGACGCGGTCTTCCGCGGCACCAACCTCTGGTCGCAAGAGGTTCGCGAGCAGCGCGCGCGGGCGCACGGAATCTCCGTCGACCAGATCGAGGACTACTACCGTCAGCGCAACCTGCTCGGGGTCAGCGTGTTGCCTGAAGACGTGGCCGAGGCGGCGCTCTTCTTCGCCTCCGACCGCTCATCCCGCACCACCGGCGCCACGCTCGCCGTAGACGGCGGCGTCAAGGAAGCGTTTCCGCGGTAGGAAGGTGGTCAGCCATAGACGCACATCGGCTCCTCACCCTGCTCGAGTCTGTCCGTTCCGGCGAGATTTCGCCGGACGCCGCGGCCGACGCGCTCAAGGTGCTGCCGTTCGAAGATCTCGGCTTCGCCCGGGTGGACCACCATCGGGCGCTTCGCGAAGGCTTTCCCGAGGTCGTACTTGGTCTGGGCAAAAGTCCGGAGCAGGTAGCCGCGATCGGCGAACGAATCCTCAACCACTCCGACCTGCTGCTCGTTACCCGCGCCACCCCGGAACAGTTCGCCGCACTCAGCACCCTAGCTCCCGACGCCACGTACCACGCGGACGCGCGTGCTATCACCGTTCAACGCTGCATCAGGCGGCAAACTCCGGGGATAACCGTGCTGTGCGCGGGAACGGCCGACGTGCCGGTGGCCGAAGAGGCCGCGATCACGGCGGAGATGATGGGCAGCGAGGTTCAGCGTCTATATGACGTGGGCGTTGCCGGACTGCACCGCCTCCTGGCGCACGTAGAGGCCCTTCAGTCCGCGCGCGTCCTCGTGGTGGTCGCGGGCATGGAAGGGGCTCTGCCGAGCGTTGTAGGCGGTCTGGTGGGGGTTCCCGTGATCGCGGTGCCCACCTCCGTGGGCTACGGGGCGAGCTTCGGAGGACTGGCAGCGCTACTCGGCATGCTGAATAGCTGCGCGGCCGGTGTTGCGGTGGTCAACATCGACAATGGCTTCGGCGCGGGCTACCTCGCTGCCGTGATCAACCGGCTCCCCGCCCCCACAGCAACCGAAGGCGGCAGCGATTGACGCGCGCCGTCTATTTCGACTGCTTTTCAGGGGCAAGCGGCGACATGCTGCTCGGCGCGATCGTCGATTGCGGGATACCGATAGAGCAGATCGCTCATGAGCTCGCCTCGCTGCCACTGTCTGGGTTTCATCTGACCGCAACCGGCGTGCAGCGCGCCGGCCTGGCCGCGACGAAAGTCGACGTGGTCGTCGATCAAGCCGGCCAGCCGCACCGCCGGCTTGCCGACATCCTGGCAATCGTGAACGGTTCGGACCTTCCCGAACAGGATCGGGATCGCATTCAACGCGTCTTTACCGCACTCGGCGAGGCGGAAGCGAAAGTGCATGGCGTTACGCTCGACGAGATCGAGTTCCACGAGGTCGGCGCGGTGGATTCGATCGTGGACGTGGTCGGCGTTGTCGTCGGTCTTCGCCTGCTCGGCGTGGATGAGTGCTACGTTTCGTCGCTTCCCGTGGGCTCTGGCGAGGTGAAGTCGCAACACGGCATCATCTCGGTTCCTGGTCCCGCTACGCTCGAGCTGCTCTCGCGCGCGTCCGCGCCGATCGCCGCGCCGCGGTCCGGCGACCTGTTCGAGCTCCTGACGCCCACCGGGGCGGCGTTGCTCACTACGCTCGGTCGCTTCGAACGACCGGCCATCGCTCTGCGCACCGTCGGCTACGGAGCCGGCGGACGAGATACTCCCGGCCGTCCTAACGTCGTGCGCGCCTGGCTCGGCGATGTCACAGCCACTGCCGCCGTTCGGACGATGCTGGTCGTCGAAACCAACATTGACGACATGAATCCAGAACTCTACGGATGGGTACTCGAGCGCCTCTTCGCTGCCGGCGCCGTCGATGCGTGGTGCACGCCCATCTCCATGAAAAAGAACCGCCCCGCTGTCATGTTGCAGGCGATCTGTCCGCCGCAGGTCGAACCGGCAGTAGTTCAAACGATGCTGCGCGAAACGACCACGCTCGGGGTACGTGTCAGCGAGGTGCGACGCTACGAGGCCGATCGCGAGTCGTTCTTGTTTCACTCCAGCCTGGGCGAAGTGCGCGTGAAGGTGAAGCGCCTCTCAAACGATCGGCCTCACGTCGCACCCGAATACGAGGACTGCCGAACGATCGCTCTGGCAACAGGGAAGCCGCTGATCGACATCTACCGCGTCATTGCCTCCGAAGCCCAACAACACCTGCTCCACGAGTGACCGTGCCGTACAATCGATGCATGCCCAAACCGCGCCGCCGCGCGCCGTTCTTCTGTTTGTTCGCCGCGTGCATCGTCACCGTTTTAGCCACCTCATGTTCCTCGGTGAGCCCAATTCCGCGCGTTGACCGGGTCGACCCAGCATCGATACCCGCGGGGGAAGCCGGCTTCGTGCTGGTCGAAGGCTCGGGATTTGACCGCGCCGCCAGGCTGACGATCGGCAACGCCGCAGCGACAACGCCCGCGTGGATCAATTCTTCGCTGATGACCGGCATCGCGCCGGCGAACCTCGCCGCCGGCGCTTACGATGTCGTGGTCCGCAATCCCGATGGAAAAAGCAGCCGGTTGGTTCAAGGGCTGCAGGTCGGGCCAGGGCGACCGCCGACCCCGGGACCAACGTTGAGTCCAGTGCCGACGGCCAGCCCGACTCCAACTCCGACGCCAACGCCAAGCCTGACGCCGACCCCGAGCCCGGCTGCGCGCCCGACACCAACTCCGTCACCAACCCCGCGACCGACGCCGTCCCCGACGCCATCACCGACGCCCTCGCCGAGCCCAACGGCCACGGTGCTGCCGCAGGGAACGCTAGAGCGGCTCGTATGCCAGCCAAACGAGTTCGGCAACTCAAATCCATCAGCGGCGACCCACGTTTCGAACCAGCAGGTCGCGGACGAAGGTCAAGACCCGTCGATAGTGCAAACGCTGGCGCAGTTGGGACGCCAGGACGGCTACCGTGTCATGTACGACGCCTTCCCTGGCGAACGGGCTTCGCCCAATCCGCGTGCCTTCACAACCTGTTATGTCGAGGTCTACTCAACCGCGGACGGCGCCCGGGCCGCCCTTCAGGGGATCAGCGTGGACACTTTCCCGTCAAACGTGCAGGTGCGCGAGGTACAGGCGCCTGCAATCGGCGAAGGAACCCGGTTGTTTGAGGGCACGATCACGGATTCGCAGAGCAGACAGCAGATCCCCCTAACGGTCCTCATCGCGCGCCGAGGAAGGTTTATCACCACTGTTGAAATCGAGCGAACACAGCCGCTGCAATCATCGCCGGCCGCGCAGCGGCTCTCGGCGGCGACGGATATGCGCATCGCACAGGTACGATGACCCGTCGAGCCGGCGCTACCGCCTCGACGTCCACTCGCTAGAATTGTAGCGCCCTGTCTCGAGAGCCATTGCCAGTTGGTTCTCATGCTCGTCGAGGCCGGCGGGGCACAGCGTAACGCTGAAGCTTCTCGAGAACCCCTCGGCGAGCGCTGCCCCGGCCGCAGCGCGGGACACAGACCGGCCGAGAAGCTCGGAGAGCGTTGGCGGATCCACGCTTTCTACAGTCCGCAGGCGCGCCGAACGCGCGTTTACGAGCGCGGGAGTCTGTACGCTTCCCGACCACAACCGCAGCGATCCGTGTTGCAGAGCTACACCGCTCCGGCGAACCTGCGCGCTGCCCACCAGCTTGCGACCGGCGACGAGTAGCTCGTACGGTGCGGCGCTATCGAAGCACGACGGCGTGGAGGCAGATCTGGATGTCGGCATCGCGGGCTGGACCGCCGCGAGACCAAGCTCGCGCACAGCAATTGCGAGCGCTTCGGATATGCGCCGGTAGGATGCGTGGATACCGCCGCCGAATACAGCGCCCTCCGCCGGGCCGCATACCGAGTACGTAATACACCCGCGGTGGAGCACGGCGCGTCCACCGGTCGGACGACGCACGACATCGACGCCGGCCGCAGCGCAGGCGGCAAGATCAATTTCAGCCAACGGCTGGTTCGCACCGATTGACAGTGCGGGGGGCTCGAACCAGTAGAGACGAAGCGTGTGCGACCAGGCTGTTTTGCGGTCGGCGCAAACTACGCTTGTCACCAGAGCATCGTCCACCGCCATATTTCGGTAGCCCGAGGCGCACCCGTCGAGGATTAGCCGCCACTGTTCACACGCCTGCATGGCAGGATCGTAGCATCAACACAGCCTACCCACGCCATGAACCACCCGGAGGAATGCTTGGGCCGCGATTTTCAGATCACCTCGTATTTCCCGCATCAACCGCTAACACCACGGCTCGTCAGGCGAATGTTCAGAGACCTGGCGGCAGCGGGACTAATGGTGCGGGCGCCGGATTCCGACCACTACCCGGTGCTGGACGGGTTGAAGCCGGCTGGTGAGAACGGCGTGCGTATTTTGACCGACGACGTCGAGGACCTTTTCAGGTCGCGTAGTGGTCCCCTGCAACCCGGATACGGCGTCATTCCTCTGAGCGGCAAAGTTCCAGGGTTCGAGGGGCAGGTAGAAGGCACGATGCAGTTCTCGGTGCACTCGCAGACTCACCCTGAACTCGATGGCATCCACCTGCGTGTCGACGATGCTGCCCTCCGCGTCCCGCCTGCTGGCGACGACGGGGTTGGTCCTGGTTGGAGGGCGTTACTCTCCTGGTATGGCATCATCGCCGATGCTCTACATGTCGCGTACGGCTACGGCGACTGGGAAGACCTCTTCCTCCAGACGGCGATCCCCGCCTCGCGGCGACAGGTGCTCGTCGGGCAGATAGACATGCTATATCGCATCAACTGCCTGGGGCCCCGTCTCGTGGAACGGCTCGGACGGAGCAGGGTGTTATCGACCCCAGCCAACTGCGCTACGGCGGCGTTCTCATCGGCGGCAAGTTGACGTACGAAGGCGGCGGCGACGAAAGATTTCGACGCGCAGCGGAACACCTGGGCCTCCGCTCGAGAGCTAGTGAAGATCGACCGTCGGCTTTTGGAGGCGGATGACCGGCCGTGACGTCCAAACCAGTCGTTCAAGCCGTGCTGGTGAGGCCGTCCGGATCGCCCTCGAGCTCTACCTTGAAGCAGGAAAGAAGCCGGCCGACGAGGTCGCCGGTGAGGCGAGGGACAAAGAACTTGTCGCCTGCCCTGCCGAGGTTGCCCGGGAACTGCAGGGTATCCAGTTCAACCGGACTCGACTCTGCGTACGGCTGATCGCTCACGACCAAGCGCTGGCCGCGCAAACCTTCGAAAAAGAGCCGGGGAACGACGGTCGCGGACGGCGCGTGCGCCAGGATGCGCGCCGCCAACTCCACCATCGTGCTCACCCGCCGCACAACGTCGTCGATGCTGCCCAGTGTATTTCCAGGCGGCCGCCGTCGAATCTCGCCCACGGCCACACAGCCGCCGCGTGTGACGCGGATGTAGCCATGCGCATCGCGCTCACCGCGAAGCTCGATTTCAGCCGGCCGGACCTTGACGGTCTCCTCGGTCAGGCCCCAGTCCGAGCTGAAGGGCAGCATCTCCTCCACCAGTGCCGCGGGGTTTTCACGCGCCCAGAGGAAGGGCTCGGCGGTCGGGGCCTGAGTGCTAGCGACAAAGCCGATTCCGTACAGCGCGTAATGCGCCTGCACCAGCTTTTCGATCATCGCCTCGATCTGACGGTCGGCGAGTTCGCGCTCGCTACGCCCGCGCTGGTAGAGAGCGTCGAGTTCTGCCCGCGACTGAACGTGACGAACGCCCTCTGCGACACTGATGAGAACCTGTCCCTCGGGAACCACCAGGTGCGGTGGCGACGGGCTCTGACTCACGCTGACAAAGAGCAACGGTGCACCGGACGACGGCGTTTCGATCGGCCGCGAAGACACCAGGTGATCGACGGGCGGGTCGATCTTGGCGAGCGACTCTCGGACCGCGGCGCCTGCTGCGACGTGGTCGATCCCCGCCGTTTCAATCGGCGTCCCCGTTTCCGGGTCGATAGACGCGCCCAGAATCACAAAGCCGCCGGTCGAGTTGGCGAAAGCGGCGATCTGGCGTGTCAGCTCGGTTTCGGGATCGAGGAGCGCGGCAAAACGGGACCGCTCATAACGAGGCCCGACGGTCCGCAATAGTGGTTCGGGCAACAATGCGTGGAGGTCGTGAGCCCCATCGGACTCGGTTGGTTCTGCCTGGTTCGAGCTGTTTTGCGCGGCGCTCGTCTTTGCACTCCGCTATCAGTCGTAGCCCCGCAAGCGTAGCGTATTGCCGGATGGGTGTCTTTATTAGTGCGGCTCTGCTCGCGCGTCAGTGAAGTAGTGCGGAACTCTCTAGCTAATCGCCGGCACTCGCGATGCTCGTCGTTCTAGTCGCTCGATGCGACGCAGCAAGTCTGCATGGTCCGATGCTTTAGCCGCTCCGTAGCGAAGGTGGTGGCGCTCCAGGAGCGCGAGTGCGTCCTGGCTGAGCTGGGTAGCGCGGGCGAAGTCACGGGTGATGCGCTCGTGATACTTGGCCAGCTCGATGAATGGGTAGAGTTGTCGGTTCTGCGGGCGTGCCACGACCATCTCCCACAGCGCCACAGCTTCGCTCCAGCGGCTCATCCGCCGCAGCAGCAACGACAGCCGCTGTTCGCATTCGTGTTGCAGCGCTGGCGTCAGCCCGATCTCCAGGGCAGCGCGATAATTCGCGACTGCCTGAATGTCCAGGCCGTCCGACTCAGACGCGCGGCCGAGCGCAAAACGATCCTCCGCGCTGCACGCCCCCTCGCCACCGAAGAGGTCACACAGGTGGCTGGTCAGGGTCACCAGCGACAGCACGTCGAGCGCGTTGTGCTCGAATACGGGAATCACGGCGCGAAAACGGCGGTTGCGCACGTAGCGGAAGTAGAGCCCCGGGATCTCCCAACTGGGAACGTCCTCCTGCCGCACCAGGCCGAGCACGTGTTGTTCCAGCTCAGACAGCCGGCACGAGGCGAACCGATCGCGATAGATGCGGCGGGCGGGATGCAGCAGGTCGAGATGCGGCAGGAGCCGGACGTTGCTCTGTGGGTGTTGCCGCCGCCCTAACCCGTTCATCGTGAAGCGGGTTTCCAGTAACGGCAGGTCGAACGTTTTACCGTTAAACGTGACGACGGCATCGAATTGCACGAGATAGTCGGAGAGCGCCCGCAACAGCGCCCGCTCCTGGCCGTAGTCCGTTTGAAAATACTGCCGAAGGCGAAAGCCGCCGTCGACAAAATGGCCTATCCCGACCAGGAAGGCGTACGTCCCGGTGCCCCCGGCGAGGCCGGTCGTTTCCGTGTCCAGATACAGCACCCGTTCCGGCGCAATTGACGTCAGACCCTCGTGGCGGCCGATGCGGGCGATGAGGTCTCCGCGCGCCGAAAGCGTGCGGCCCAGTGGGATGGCACCATGGAGATGGTCCAGATCGAAGCGCTGTTCGACGATGAAGATACGGCCGTCCGGCGTGTCCTGCCAGAAGCCGGGGAGGTACGACTCGACGCCGGGCTCCGGCTCCGGATCAGGCGGAACGAACGGCGTCCGTTCCGGCTCCGCAAGCGGCGCCGCGTCACGCGCCGGCAGCGCCCCGAGACCCCGTAGGCGCTCTCGCAACGAGCGCACGGGCTCCGTCACGCCGGAACCCCGGCGAGCACGCGATTCAGCAGGCCGAGGACCGCTGCTTTCGGATCCCCGGATACCTCGTTGGCGGGGCCGACGCACGAGGGACAGCCACTATCGCAGGGGCAGCCCCGCGCAAGGTCCAGCGCGGCGCCGAGCAGGCGCAGGTGCTCGCCGTACAGGCTTTCGGAGAAGCCAACTCCCCCTGGATGGTTGTCGTAGAGGAAGACCGTCGGACGGCCGGTAAACGGCGACTTGACCTGGGACACGGCTCGGAGGTCGCGCGGGTCGCAGAGCAGAAACAGCGGCGCCACGTTCACCAGCAAGTTGCCGATTCCCCAGAGACCGCCTTGCAGGTCGTCTCCCTTCAGATCGCCGACCGCTGCGTCTCGAAGTGAGAACCAGTACGACGCGGTGTGGAGATCTGCCTGCGGCAGATGAATCTTGCCCCAGCCGACGTTCTCGTGCGTGTCGAGCTTGATCTTCTTGAAGATCGTGGCCACGTAACTGAGCGCCACCTCGCCGTGGAAGCGGGTTGCCCCACCGGCTTCGCCTTCTTCGAAGACATCGAGCACTTTGACGTCTACTGCCAGGTTGGCGTCGGTGTAATAGTCCACCTCGACGCGCCTCACGTATGCCTTCTTCTCTTCCCAGTCGAGCCGGTCGACGTGGTACTGTTCGCCGCCGTGGATATAGATCGCCTCTTCGTGGATAAGGGTGGGCGCCGAAGGTCGATCGACCTCGCCTATCACCCGCGGCTTTGGCCCCTGCTCGATGATCACGAAGTTGTCGATCGAAGCGCTGCGCAGGCTCACCTGCTCCGCCGGGAACGATTCGGCGCTCCAGTGGTAGCGACCACCCGATCGATGCAGCACTTCCTCTTCGGTGAGCAGGTCCAAGAGCTCGTCGGTGTGCGCACCGAACTGTTCGCCCTCCTCAAATGGAAGCTCGAACGCCGCGCACTTGACGTGGCTGGAGAGGATGATGAGGTTGTCCGGATTGATCCGTCCAGACTCTAGAGAAGCCTCGTAGATGAAATCCGGATGGGCCGCGATGTACTGGTTCAGCGGGCTGGAGTTCGCCACCAGCACGGCGAACGAAAGCTCGCCGCGACGTCCGGCGCGGCCGATTTGCTGCCATGTGCTGGCCAGTGAACCGGGATAGCCGTGCAGCACCGAGGCTTCCAGACCGCCGATATCGATGCCCAACTCGAGCGCGTTCGTCGCGATCACGCCACGAATCGTGCCGTCGCGCAGTCCACGCTCGATCTCGCGGCGCTCGAGCGGCAGGTAACCGCCGCGATAGCCGCGCACGCGATCGGGCTCGCCGGGGATCCGCTTGATCGCGTCACGCAGATAGGTCAGCAGCACTTCGACCGACGTGCGAGACGCCGAGAAGACGATCGTCTGGGCGCCGCCGCGCAGCAGCTCGCGGGCAATGGACCGTACCGCGAAAGCAGAGCTGCGGCGAATGCCGAGTTGCCGGTTGACGACCGGAGGGTTATAGATTGCCACGATCTTGTCGCCTGACGGTGCACCGTTGCGGCTAATGAGCTGGACGGGGGCGCCGATCAATGCCTCGGCAAGCTCTTTGGGGTTTGCAATGGTTGCCGAGCAGCAGATGAACACCGGGTCGGAGCCGTAGAAATTGCAGATGCGGCGCAGCCGGCGAAGCACGTTCGCCAGGTGGCTGCCGAAGACACCGCGGTAGTTGTGCAGCTCGTCGATCACGACGTACTTCAGGTTTTCGAAGAGCTTCACCCACTTGGTGTGGTGTGGCAGCACGCCCGTGTGCAACATATCCGGGTTCGTGATCACGATATGGCCGGCCGATCGCACGGCGCGGCGGATCTCCCCGGGAGTGTCTCCGTCGTAGGTGTGGGTCTTGATATCGGCGTCCAACGCGTTGATCACGCCGTGGACTTCGCTTAGCTGGTCCTGAGAGAGCGCCTTGGTGGGAAAGAGATACAGCGCCCGCGCTTCGGGCTCTTTGAGCATCGCATCGAGCACCGGCAGGTTGTAGCACAGCGTTTTGCCGGAAGCCGTGGGCGTTACGACGACGACGTTGTGGCCTTCGTGGACGGCGGCCACGGCAGCGGCCTGGTGGCTGTAGAGGGCAGAAATGCCCCGCCCCTTGAACGTCGCGACCAGGCGCGGTTCCAGCCATGGAGGGAAATCGACCGACTCCGCGGGGCGCCCGGGGATCACCCGCCACGTGGAAAAGTTGCCGGCGTGCTCGCGACTGGAGCGCAGTTTTTGCAGCGTTTCGAGCAGCGACAAACAGTAGCTCCGGTGATCCAAGCACGCAGGAGGCCTCGTGCCCCCATGCGATACGCACAGGTGTTCGGATTGGTCGAATCGTACGCGTGACTGTTATGGAATGTCAACGGATATCCATCGCTATTTGGTACTGTGAATGCAGGGGACATCATTTCATGCGTAGAAATCTATCCGAGCACGACGCGCGGAGGCTGCTGGTCAGCGGGCCGGTGGTGCTGGTCACGACGACCTGGCGTGGCAACGACGATGTGATGCCGGCCGCGTGGAGCATGCCGCTCAGCGCGGATCCGCCGCTGATCGGCGTTGCGATCCATCCATCGCGCCACACGCACGACATGATCCGCTTTTCCGAGGAGTTCGCCCTCAATATTCCCGGCCGACAACTGCTCAACCACTGCCAGTATTTCGGCAGCGTCACCGGCCGCGACACGAACAAGCTGGAAGCCAGCAAAATTCCGACGTTCCGCGCCCGCAAGATCGACGTGAAGCTGCTGGATGGCTGCGTCGCCTATATCGAGTGCGGCGTAGAGGACATTTTGCGAATCGGCGACCACAGCCTGTTCGTCGGACGGGTCGCGGCCGTGTCAGCCGACGAAGAGGCCTACAACGAACTGTGGACCCTGACCGACGACGACGAGAAGCCGCTCCACTACCTGGGTGGCTCCTCCTATGCGATCCTGGGCTCTCCTCTCGAAGCGCGAGCGCCGGATCCGCAATCGGACGCGGCGAAGGAAGAGACGCGAGAGGCCGAAGAACGGCAGCGAGAGCTCGAAGAGCGCGGTTGATTCGACTGTCAAAGCTCCTCCACGGCCGGAGGGACAGGCCAATCGACGGCCGATCCACTCTCCCCGAAATCTCCGCTCGAATGTAAGAGGCGCCCTTCGACGAAGACTCCGGCGATGTTCTCCGGACGTTCCAGAACGCGGATGTCTTGCAGCGGATCGCCGTTGACCAGCAGCAGATCGGCAAAGTATGCCTCGACAATGCGGCCGGTTTCGTCGCCCATACCGCACAGTTCGGCTGCATTCGCTGTCGCAGCGCGTATCGCGTCGACGGGCGAAAGGCCGAGCTCGACCATTAGTCGCAGCTCCTGCGCGTTATCGCCGTGGAGGTTGCCGGGCGTCCCCGCGTCGGTGCCGCAGGCGAGCCTCACCCCGGCTTTCATCGCTTTCTTAAACGAATCGGAATGCGTTTGGCCGATCATCTGGGCTTTGTCGAGGACGAAGGCGAGAACTCCGCCTGCCTTTCCAAGCCGGTTGATGTTCATCGGCGCCGCCAGCGTCGCGACCAGGTAGGTGCCGCGCCGCTTCATCTCTTCGATGACCTCGTCGTCGAGGTAAATACCGTGCTCGATCGAGTCGATTCCGGCTCGAACGGCGTTTTTGATGCCGGCCGTCGCCTGGGCGTGGGACGCCGTCTTCACCCCGGCCTTGTGCGCTTCCTCCACGCCCGCTCTGAGCTCATCCACTCCGAGTTGCGCGGAACGGGGATCGACGTTTGGCGTCATCACGCCGCCACTGGCCATCATCTTGATGACCTTGGCACCCGCCTTTAACTGTTCACGCACGGCTTTGCGAACGTCGTCGGCGCCATCCGCTTCGCGACCGACCGGCCAACCGTGACCGCCGGTCATGGTTATCATCCGCCCGGCCGCGATGACGCGCGGACCAACCAGCATCCCCTCGCGGATCGCGCGGGCGAGGTCGCAGTTGACGGCCTGGGTGGCGCCCAGGTCTCGCACCATGGTGTATCCCGCGGCAAGGGTCTTAAGCGCGTTGCCGGATGCCCGCCACGCATAAAACGCGAGCGGATCGGTCGGCGTCAGCGATTCGTTTGCGGCGCCCATGAACGTGAGGTGAACGTGACAGTCGATCAATCCGGGAAGAAGAGTCCGTCCGCCACCGTCGAGGACCTTCGTCCCGTCGTGCGATAGGTCCTCGCCGATGCCGCGAACCCGCCCATTCTCGATCCGAACGTCGAGTCCACGCCGCAGCGTGCCGGCATCGGTGTCGAATACGTTGACGTTCGTGATGGTGACCGGCTCTTGAGACATATTCCCGCGGGCTCCTTTCCACGGCCTCGCCGGAGGGAAGCCGGTACACATTCTCCCACGAAGGTGCTGACCGCGCTGTATGCTAGGGCTGTGGCGAACGCGCTCTGCGAGGAGCAATGATGGCGACCGAACAGAAACTGCTCACGGCTGAAGACCTGTGGAACATGCCCGACAACGGCGGATGCCGAGAACTCTGGGACGGGCTGTTATTGGAGATGTCTCCTGCAGGCGGACGCCATGGCCATGTAATGACAACCTCAGCGATTCTTCTCGGCACCCACGTTAAGACGACGGGACAGGGGCGGGTACTCACCGGCGACGTAGGGATCGTGCTGCATCGCGATCCAGACCGCGTTCTTGCCCCGGACTTGTGTTTCATCTCGACCGACCGACTGCCCGCCCAGGAGATGCCGGACGGATTCCTCGACGTCGTACCCGACTTCGTCATCGAGATCGTCTCGCCGGGCGACCGGGCCGCTGAAGTCCAGGACAAGGTTGACGCGTGGCTGGACGCGGGCGTGCGCCTGGTCTGGGCTGTATACCCAAAGTCCCGGTCTGTAATGGCGTTCCGTAGCCACGCTGAAGCGCGCCGGTACACCGGCGACGATATGATCGGCGCCGCACCGGTGCTGCCCGAGTTCAGCGTTCCCGTGGCGGAGTTGTTCGCGTAAGCAGGTTCCGCCCGGTCTAACATGCCGGCAAAGCGGCCCGGCGCGAGGAGCCAGAATGAAGTTTTGCGGCGAATGCGGGACGGCCACGAACTTCGCCCCCGACGAGCACAGATCGAATCACCATTACTGCCCGGCCTGCGGCTGGCGCTGGTATAGCCCGCCGACGCCGGTGACGCTGGTCCTGGTAACCACCGACGACGGCAACGTCGTGTACACGCGCAAGAAGCACTTCGAACCGGGACGCTGGTCGGTCGTATCCGGGTTCATTCCACGCGGGGAACGTGCCGAAGACGCCGCGGTCCGCGAAGTGCAAGAAGAGACCGGCCTCGACGTCGAGATCGTCAAATTCATGGGAACGCACGTATACGGACGGCAGCCGGAACAGATCGTCATTGCTTTCCACTGCCGGGTCCTCGGCGGAACACCGGCACCCGACGACGACATCGACGAACTCGACATCGCCCCTCCCGACCCGTCCCGCATGCGCGAGGGCAGCACCTCGTGGTGGTTGGTTCGGTCGTACATGGAGGAGATGGCGGCGCCAAAGGCGCCTACAACGCCCAGTAGTTCGGTGCTTCTTTCGTGACGATGATGTCGTGAGGATGCGATTCGCGCTGGCCGGCGCCCGTGACCCGGATGAAGTGAGCTTCGCGCTGGAATGTATGGATGTCCGGAGCACCGAGATAGCCCATTGACGCCCGCAGGCCGCCGACCAGGTGATATAGCAGGTCGGTTAGCTGGCCCTTGTACGGAACCCGTCCCTCGACTCCCTCGGCCACGAACTTGCTCGGTCCCTGTACGTCGTGCTGGAAGTAGCGGTCCTTGCTGTAACCGCGTTCCTGTATCGCGCCCAGCGAGCCCATGCCGCGATAGTCTTTGAAGCGTTCGCCCTGGTAGAGCATCACGTCGCCGGGCGACTCGTCGACGCCGGCCAGCAGTCCGCCAACCATGACCGTGCTCGCACCGGTTGCTATCGCCTTGGCGATATCGCCCGAGTAGCGGACGCCGCCGTCGGCGATGACCGGCACGCCGCGCGGCGACGCCACCGCCACGCAGTCTGCAATCGCCGTGATCTGCGGCACACCTACGCCTGCTATGACGCGCGTCGTGCAGATCGAGCCCGGCCCGATACCGACTTTGATGCCATCCGCCCCAGCATCTATCAACGCCTCCGTCGCCTGCGCAGTGGCGACGTTGCCGGCGATAATTTCGACTTCGAAGCGGTCCTTGAGCCGCCGAACCATGTCCACGACGCTACGGGCGTGACCGTGGGCAGTATCGACGACGAGCACGTCAGCACCGGCATCGACCAGCGCCCCCGCACGTTCGTCGGCATCCGGTCCCACGCCGACCGCGGCGCCGACGAGCAACCGGTCCTGGGCGTCGTGGGTGGCATTCGGGTGTTGCAGCTTCTTCTGGATGTCTTTGACGGTGATGAGGCCGCGGAGCCGCCCAGCGGCGTCTACCATCGGCAGCTTCTCTATCTTGTGGCTCCTCA
Source organism: Chloroflexota bacterium (assembly GCA_036741355.1). Lineage (GTDB taxonomy): Bacteria > Chloroflexota > Dehalococcoidia > CAUJGQ01 > CAUJGQ01 > JBBRGK01. The sequence goes on along the minus strand of DAINSK010000029.1, from coordinate 2,068 downwards.
GGATGGCCCGCGCTTCGTCAAGCGTCGTCCCGACCGGCACGGTGATGAGGTTCTCTTTCGTCATCACGTCGCCGATGCGCTGGGTCATGTCCTCCTGGAAGCGGATGTCGCGGTTAGTCAAGATGCCGACCAGCCGATTATCGTCGTCGATGATCGGCACGCCGCTGATATGGTAGCGGTCCATAACGGCGAGAGCGTCTCGCAAAAGCTGGTGCGCCTTCAGCGATACCGGCTCTACGATCATGCCGGATTGGCTACGTTTGACTTTATCGATCTCTTCGGCCTGTGCATGGACGGGCATATTGCGATGCACGATGCCGATACCGCCCTCTCGCGAAATCGCGATCGCCATGCGGGCTTCGGTCACGGTGTCCATGGCTGCAGAAATTATCGGGATAAAGAGGCTGATGTTGCGGGTCAGGTAGCTACAGGTCGAGACTTGGGACGGCAAGATGTCTGATGCAGCAGGGACAAGGAGAACGTCGTCGAATGTCAGGCCTTCGCGGTCGAATCGGTCCCATCGTGGCGACATGCCGGCGACGGGCTGAGCCAGCTTTTGGGCGATCGACTCTTCTGCCATACTCAGCGCCTCCCTTGAACTCTTCTCACCTCTGCCGATCGTACCTATTCCCCTGATCGTACGGTTCATTCGGTGAGACGTCAACGCCGACAACGAGCAACAACGCCGATGTGCCTAATCAGTTTCTCCTATATTTGACTCATTGACCCGATCCGGTTCCGCCCGCAACAATCGAGCAGCCGATCCAGGCCCGCGTCATAGGGGCACCAGGAGCGCGATTATCGCAATGGAGAACACAGCCGTCGTGACCGCCGAACAGGCGGCGGACTATGCCGAGTACGTCTCGCCCCTGGTGGCGCAGTTTTTGCCACCGTTCCTCAAGCTAGCGGCGATTCAGCCGGGCGAACGGGTGCTTGATTTGGGTTGCGGTCCCGGTGACGCGACAATTGAAGCGGCGTTACGCTCCGGTGATATGGGCGAAGTACTGGGCATTGACCTTTCACCCGAGTTTGTCGCGCTTGCCCGCCGCCGGGCGCTCGACGCCGGCGTGCGTAACGTCAGGTTCGAGGTTGGCGACGCCTGCGCCCTATCGCTGAGTGATTCATACTGGGATGTCGTCACTTGCCACCTGGCCGTCACCGAGTTCGCCGTTCCCCGCGCCATGCTTGCCGAGGTCCAACGAGTGTTACGCCCGGTAGGCCGGCTCGCGATCTCGACCTGGGGCGAATGGCAACGCAGTCCGTGGCTGGCCGGACCGTTCGAGGGCGTTCACGTTGCCGTCCCGTCTCGGTCCGCCGCCGCACGGGCGCAGCCGTTCCGTTACGGCGAACCAGGGGTACTCTCCGGGCTGCTTGCAGACAACGAATACGCCGATGTGACGCCGGACCGCGCCACCGCGTCACTAGAATACGATGATGCGCAGAGCTATTGGAGCGCCTGCGAACGCGGCCTCGCATATGGCCTGTCGCCGTTGCTAGGACTAACCGAAGAGCAATCCATCGCATCGCGCGATGCCGCCGAGTTCGTCCTACGCAAATGGCGCTATCCGCGCCAGGAGCGTTTGCGGCTGCCCGTGCAGGCGTTTTTGGCTGTGGCGGTTAAGTGAGGCGGGCCGAACGGCCCCCTATCTCCCCGGCCCTCTTTCCCCCAATTCTAGGGGCAAGAGTGAGCTTAAGCGGGGCATCGGGAGAAAACGCGAGAGCCCCTCAGCATTCGAGACGCTCCACAGTGTCCGAAGCCAGCAACTCTAGATCGCCCCTTACCCCCAGTATTGGGGGCTGGGGGATTGGGGGCTCGGGGGCCCCGGCGAGACGGGCTGTTACTGCCTGTCCGTCCCTCGTTTGGCCGGCTCGACGGTGCTCCAGCCACCTTGCCGCTCGGGGTTGGGTGACGCAACGACGAGCCGTGGCTCTTCGACGTACACATCCATGTCGTCGCGCTGGTAGATGAAGTTCGACGGGTAGTTGCTGGCGGCGCCGGGGTTTCCGTCGCGATCGAGGCCGACGATGTGCATGTTGCCGTAGTAGGCGTCTTCGAGCGACCAGAGGT